>JAGXRM010000060.1 GCA_018335855.1 Clostridiales bacterium | reverse complement strand
ATTGTTGTTGGTTATACTTTTTCCATGTTGTTGACCGGGCCACGGTCCCGGACTCGCTTCTCTCACCCATCCAAACCCCCGTCGAATCCAAAGCGCCCCCATGATTAAAGGTACTGCTTTTCTTTAAACGCTCTTTCGACTTCGCGCTTTGCTTCTTTTTCTGCCAAAGCATCCCGCTTATCGTAAAGCTTTTTACCGCGCGCCAAGGCGATTTCTACCTTGATAAAGCCTTTAACCGGATAAACTTTGGTGGGAACCAAGGTGTATCCTTTCTCACGGATTAAGCCGATAAAGCGACTGATTTCACGGCGGTGCATCAACAGCTTACGCACACGGAGAGGCTCATGGTTGTAGCGGTTTCCCTGCTCGTAAGGACTGATATGCATGTTGTGCAGGTAGAGTTCGTTATTTTCTATGCGCGCGTAGCTGTCTTTGAGGTTGGCTCTGCCGGCTCTGATTGATTTGACTTCGGTGCCGGTCAGTACTATTCCCGCTTCAAAAGTCTCCTCGATGTGATAATCGTGGTACGCTTTGCGGTTTTGGGCAAAAAACTTTTTATCCATTTTATTAAACCTCTTTGATAAATCAACCCTATTTGCCATTGACAAATAGGGCTGTCAGCTACACTTTCACCGTATCCTGCATGCTTATTATACCATCCGGCCTGATTTCCGTCAACTCAGATGATAATCAGTGGTTTTCTGTTTCAATAAGACTAAAGTCAATCTGACGCTCGTCTTTATTGACTTTTTTCAGCACAACACGGACAGGTTTGCCGATTCGGTAGGCTTTTCCTGTGCGTTCACCGATAAGTGCCAGTTTATCAGCGTGAAAGTGATAGTAGTCGTCATCCATGCTTGATACATGAATCAGCCCTTCGATCAGGTTCTCCAGTTCGGCAAAGAGCCCAAATGAGGTGACACCGGAAATAATGGCATCGAATTCCTGACCCTCTTTCCCTTCCATAAACTCTACCTTCTTCATGTCTACGCTTTCCCGTTCCGCTTCCATGGCCAGTCTCTCCCGGATGGATGAGTTGTCGGCAGCGGCTTCATTAAGTTTAGCGATTTTAGCGATACGCTTTTGGGTGGGGATCCCGTTCAGGTACTCGCGCATCAGACGGTGAATGATTAGGTCGGGATAGCGGCGGATGGGAGATGTAAAGTGGGAGTAATATTCCGCAGCCAGGCCAAAGTGGGGAGAATTTGTAGCTTCATAGCGAGCCTGTTTCATGGCACGAAGCAACAGGGTATTTACTACCCGGGATTCCGGCTTTCCTTCGACTGCAGCAATCAGTTCCTGGAGAACCCGGGGATGGACTTTATCTGCGGTGCCTTTGATGGGAAAGCCTAGATTATTAACGAAGTCGCGGAAGTGGAGCATCTTTTCATCATCGGGGCGTTGGTGTACGCGGTAAACGAAGGGAACATTCAGGCGGAAAAAGTGTTCCGCTACAACTTCATTACACTGAAGCATAAACTCTTCTATGATAGTTTCAGCGATGGTTCGTTCCCGTCTTTTGAGTTCCACCGGCTTGCCCATGTCGTCAAGAATCACCTTAACTTCAGGGATGGCAAAGTCCAGCGCACCACGCTCGACACGTTTCTCTCTGAGAACAAGAGCCAGTTCACCCATCTCTTCAAACATCGGAACCAAAGTCTTGTAGCGCTGACGGAGTTTTTCATCCTTATCTTCCAGGATGGCACGAACATCGTCATAGGTCATCCTTTCCTGAGTACGGATGACACTGGGGCCAAAATTGTATTTAACCACTTTCCCTTTTTTATCTAACTCCATGAGGACACTCATGGCCAGGCGGTCCACTTGGGGGTTCAGGCTACAGAGGTCGTTGGAGAGTTCAGGAGGCAACATGGGGATTACCCGATCTACCAGGTAGATACTGGTACCGCGGTGGAATGCTTCTCTATCTAATGCGGTGCCTTCACGGACATAGTGACTTACGTCCGCGATATGTACGCCCAGTTCCAGGTTCCCGTTTTCTTTCTTATGGAGGGAAACGGCATCATCCAAATCTTTGGCGTCAGCACCGTCAATGGTGACCATGGGCAATTCCCGCAGATCGAGACGGTCTGCTAAGTCTTCCTTGTCATAATCACGGCTAAATGCTTGAATTTCGCTCATAACCTCAACAGGAAACTCCTCAGGGAGTTCGTGTTTCTTAATGATTGTCAGAGTATCTAGCCCCTGATCCCCAGGTTGGCCGAGAATGGAAACGATAGCGCCTTCAGGATTACGGCGTTGTTCCGGCCAGCGGGTGATTTCCACCTGAACTTTCGTACCGTTCCTAAGATTCTTTGTCTCCCCCTTGGGGACAAAGATATCTTGGGAGATACGCTGGTCGTCAGGAATAACAAAACCGTACTGTCTGCTCGCCTCATAGCGGCCTACAATCATTTTAGAGCGCCGCTGGAGGACGCGGATAATTTCACCCTCATTATTCCTGCCTTTGCCACCTTTAACAAGCCGTGCCACAACACGATCACCGTGCATAGCACCATTCATCTGGTTGGCGGGCACAAAAACATCGGCGGATGCTCGGTCGTCGGGAATAATGAAGCCGAAGCCACCCTGGTTACCCTGCAATGTTCCCACTACCAGGTCCATCTTTTTTGGAACACCGTAGCGGCCATGACGGGTTTTAATAACCAGGCCGGACTGTTCTAATTCTTCCAGCAGTTTATGAAATCTCTTAATCTCACGTTTTTCTTCTATACCCAGTTCGTGGGCCAGGTCCTCAACTTTTAATGGCCGATAAGCCGCTTCTGTCATAAAATCTAACAGTTTTTCTTGGAAACTCATACTTTTCCTCTTTTCTTATGTTCGTTACAGGCCAAGTTCTTTGGCCGCTTGTTGCATAGCGCTTAAACTAAGGGATATAAATTCATTCAGTTCAAGGCCTAATTCATTACATGCTTTTATCTGTTCTCTGTTTGCACCCCGGGCAAATTGTTTTTCACCAAAACGGTTCAGAATAAACTGAGTATCAATCGCTGATAATTTTTTATTTGGATGAATAAGGGCGGCAGCCACAATTAGTCCGGTCACTGGATCTGCAGCATAAAGTGCTTTATCCAATACACTTTCCCTGGAAAAGCCGAGAGCTGCATTGTGTGCCCTGACTGCCTGGATAATATCGGAGGGGAATCCAAGCTCCTGTAAGATCTGGACAGTAACCAAACCGTGCTGTTCCGGCTCTTCCGCTGTCGTATCATAATCCAGGTCGTGAATCAGTCCCGCCAAAGCCCAGGTATCCTCATCCTCACCAAGCTTCTTCGCCAGAGCTCCCATGACAACTTCTACTGCAATCATGTGTTTAATCAGGTTTTTATTTTTCACATGTTTCTTTACTAAGGACATCGCTTCTTCCCTTTGCATACTTTCACCTCTTATGCATAGTATTTACTTTTATACCATTTTCATAACACATTCGCCTGTTTTACGATGAAATCCTGCACAATGATAATATATGGTAACAGGGGTCTAACAATTGATCTAACTATCAGCTATAATGTATGCCGGAGTTAGATCAATTGTTAGACCTGACCCCAAGATGCCCGAGACGTCAAATTGCAAACCTGACCCCATAAAAAAGACGCTTTGCGTTTTCAGATGAACGTCTTTTTTATTCCGCTAGGGGCTGCCGCCCCTTCGGCGGGTCTGAGGACCCTGAGCACCCCGCAAGATTAAGGGGGAATCCCCCTTAAAAACCCCCTTGCATAGGATCGTAGCTTCCCTGAATGTTATAATTTCCTATGCAATAAAAAAAAGGACGGCTGCGCGCCGTCCTTTTTTGGAAATTTGACTAGATGAATTTGTCAAAAAACGGGGCAAAAACGAGGGCAACGATACTCATAAGTTTGATGAGGATGTTCATTGAGGGGCCGGAAGTGTCCTTGAAGGGGTCACCTACGGTGTCACCGACGACGGCAGCTTTATGTGTCTCGGATCCTTTACCGCCGTGGGCGCCGCCTTCGATGTATTTCTTGGCGTTATCCCAGGCGCCACCAGCGTTGGCCATGAAGATGGCCATCAGAACACCGGTAACCAGTGCACCGGCCAGCAGGCCGCCGAGGGCTTCTTTGCCAAGGAAGATACCGGTGATGATGGGAGCAACTACGGCCAGCAGGCCGGGAATAACCATCTGCTTCAGCGCGGCTGAGGTTGAAATGTCAACACAGCGGGCATGGTCAGGTTTGCCTGTTCCTTCCATGATACCGGGAATCTCTCTGAACTGTCTGCGGACTTCCTCAATCATCTCAAAGGCTGCCCGTCCAACAGCTTCCATGGTTAAAGCGGAGAACAGGAAGGGCAACATACCTCCGATCAACAGACCGGCTATAACGGTAGCATCAGTAATATTAATCGTACTAATGTTAGCTGCTTGCGTGTAGGCTGAGAACAGGGCCAGCGCGGTAAGCGCTGCGGAACCGATGGCGAAGCCTTTGCCAATAGCGGCAGTGGTATTCCCCATGGAATCCAGTTCGTCAGTAATTTTACGAACGGACTTGTCTAATCCGGCCATTTCAGCAATACCGCCGGCGTTATCGGCGATGGGGCCGTATGCGTCAACAGCGATGGTCATACCGGCAGTGGCCAGCATGCCTACGGCGGAGATGGCAATACCGTAGAGACCGGCTGAGGCGTTAGCAATTAGGATCGCGGCTGCAATCACCAGCAACGGCAGTGTGGTGGAGCGCATTCCTACGGCAAGGCCAGCGATGATATTCGTGGCCGCACCTGTATTAGAAGCTTCTGCAATCCCTTTAACAGGACCGTAGTGGTCAGATGTGTAGTATTCGGTGATCCGACCGATTGCCATACCGGCAATGAGACCGGCGATGACAGCATAGAAAGGACCAAGGCCTGAGAATTCAAAGTTGTAAGCATTGGTAAGGAAGTAAGCAGCAATAATAACAATCAGACCGCTGACCAGTGTTCCCCGCTCCAGAGCTGAGGAGAGCTTAACGCCTTCTTTTGCTTTAACAAAGAAGGTTCCTAAAATTGCGGCAAGAATTCCGGTTGAGGCAACCATCATCGGTAAAATTACGCCGGCCATGCCGAACTGTACAATACCGATAGTAATAGCAGCAATGATGGAACCGACATAAGACTCGAACAAGTCAGCACCCATCCCGGCTACGTCTCCAACGTTATCTCCAACGTTATCAGCGATAACAGCAGGGTTACGGGGATCGTCTTCAGGGATACCGGCTTCGACTTTACCAACCAGGTCGGCGCCGACGTCGGCAGCCTTAGTGTAGATACCGCCGCCCACACGGGCGAACAGTGCGATGGAACTGGCGCCAAGGGCATATCCGTTCACGATAGAAGCGTCCTGGAAGATTATGTAGAGCACTCCCAGTCCGAAGAGACCCAAACCTACCACGGAAAGACCCATAACTGCACCACCGGAGAATGCAACAGTCAATGCTTCGTTGGTACCTTGACGTGCGGCATTGGTAGTCCTGACGTTAGCTTTTGTGGCGATGTTCATACCGATGAATCCAGCTAAGGCTGACATCACTGAACCAACCAGATAACTAATGGCCGTAGAGAAGTTAATGGCAAAACCTAGCACGAAGAAAAGAATAATTACGAAAACTGCCAGGGTCCGGTATTCACGGCGTAGGAACGCCATGGCCCCTTCTTGAATTGCACTTGCGATCTCCTGCATCTTTTCATTGCCCGGATCTGCGCTAGTTACCTTACCTGCAAGGTAGAAAGCAAATAACAAACCAATCAGTCCTGCGATAGGGGCGAAATAAAAAATCTTGTCAACACCCATACTTAGTTTCTCCTCCTTCTGTTTATAATATCTTATCCCGCGGGCGGGTTAAGCGATGAGAGAAGTTAGAACGATAGCTAAAACCATGAAGAGAACGGCAAAAACAATAGTCAGTTTCGACAGAAAATCGTCAATCCCTTTCTTCTTGCCAAACATAGACTGTGCGCCTCCGGCAATGGAACCGGACAAACCGGCCGACTTCCCGGACTGCATCAGCACAGAGGCGATAAGCCCGATGGAAGCGATAAGGAATACTACGTTCAATACGACAGTCATCATAGAACCTCCTTCTACACATGATGAATTTTTCGAAATATTTCGATTTAGTGCTTTGCGGCCATTTGACGACCGGGACCATTAAGTATTTTATCACAGTGACGTGCAAAAGACAACATAACAGATTAACTCTTTACATAACGGGTAAATGCATTTCCCCCGCTAAACCGGGCACTTTCGCCTAATTCTTCTTCAATTCTCAAAAGTTGATTATATTTTGCGACACGATCCACCCGGGAGGGAGCACCGGTTTTAATCTGGCCGGCCCCGGTTGCCACGGCTAAATCTGCAATGGTGGTATCGTCTGTTTCACCGGAACGGTGGGAAATAACAGCGCTATATCCGTTACTATGAGCCAGAGAGATACAATCCAGTGTTTCTGTAACTGTGCCTATTTGGTTAAGCTTAATCAGAATCGAGTTGGCGGTTGACTGGTCAATCCCTCTTTGAAGTCTTTCCATGTTCGTTACAAATAAGTCGTCGCCGACTAACTGAACTTTTCCTCCCAGCCTTCTTGTTAACTCACCCCAGCCGTCCCAATCGTCTTCAGACAATCCGTCTTCGATGGAAACAATCGGATACGATGCAATTAAGTCAGCATAGAAGTCCACCATTTCTGACGCTGTTTTTTGCAAACCTTCGCCGGCCAGGTGGTAAATGCCGTCTTTATAGATTTCGGTGGCGGCCACGTCCAGCGACAGGACAATATCAATCCCGGGACGATAGCCTGCTGCTTCCACGGCGCGCACAATCACTTCCAGAGCTGCTTCATTAGACGCCAGGTTCGGAGCGAATCCCCCTTCATCACCTACGGCGGTATTGAGCCCCTGGCTCTGGAGCACTTTCTTCAGATGGTGAAACACTTCTGTACCCATCCGTAATGCTTCGGAAAAACTGGGTGCGCCCACGGGTAATACCATAAATTCCTGGATATCCACATTATTATCGGCGTGCTTGCCGCCGTTTAGGATATTCATCATCGGTACGGGCAGCAACCGCGTGTTTACTCCGCCCAGATATCGGTAAAGGGGTATATTGAGTGCGGCGGCAGCAGCTTTGGCCACAGCCATGGAAACCCCGAGGATGGCATTGGCACCAAGTTTCGATTTGTTAGCCGTTCCGTCAAGTTCAAGTAGCTTTTTATCGATAGCCGCCTGATTCAATGCATCCATATCACCCAGTGCAGGAGCGATGATTTCGTTGACATTCTTTACGGCTGTGAGGACTCCTCTGCCCAGATAGCGTTTACTGTCAATGTCCCGGAGTTCTACTGCCTCAAATGCGCCGGTACTGGCTCCGGAAGGGACGGCGGCACGGCCAAACGCACCTCCGGCCAGTAACACATCCACCTCTACAGTTGGATTTCCACGGGAGTCCAGGATTTCACGGGCAAATATTTCAATAATGTTCGTCAATGCGTACCCTCCTTAAAGAACTACTTATCATTATCTGCATCGGTTTGAATGAGCAGCGAATTGGCAGTCATTTCCACCGGCTTAGGCACATGCAAAAGTTCCAGAACCGTTGGGGCAACATCAGCCAGAATTCCGGTCTTATGCAGACGGTAGGGTGTGTTTGAAACTAAGATAAAGGGAACAGGGTTGGGTGTATGGGCCGTAAAAGGCCGAGTGCTGTGCCCGGCAGTCATCTGTTCCGCGTTACCGTGGTCAGAAGTAACAATGGCAACGCCCCCTTTCGCTAATACAGCGGTCACTACCCGCCGAAGACAGTCATCTACTGTTTCCACAGCGGTGATTGCCGCCTCCAGTACTCCTGTATGGCCGACCATATCGGCATTGGCATAGTTGAGGATAATCACATCAAAATAGTCTTTATCTATTTCTTCCAGAACGCGGTCTGTCACCTCAGGCGCACTCATTTCCGGCTGGAGATTATATGTGGGCACTTTAGGTGAGGGAATCAGAATCCTCTCTTCTCCCGCAAAGTACTTTTCTGAGCCGCCGCTGAAAAAGAAGGTGACATGGGCATATTTTTCTGTCTCAGCAATCCGTAGTTGTGTAAGTCCCGCATTCGCCAGCACTTCTCCCAGGGTATTTTCAGGGTGTTCCGGTGGGAACGCTACCGATGCGTCAATTTTTACATCATACTGGGTAAGGCAGACGAAATAAGGCAGCGGTGGAGAACCGCCGCGTTTGAATTCAGAGAAATCTTCTTCCGTGAAAGAGCGCGTAATCTGCCGCGCTCTGTCGGGCCGGAAATTAAAAAAGATGATGGCGTCCTCATCACGAATTTTTGCCGTCGGCCGGCCTAAATTATCGAGGATTACTGTAGGTAGCACAAATTCATCGTTTTCTTCCCGTTCATACGCCATATCCAACGCATGAAGTGAACCGGCAGCCATCTGTCCTTCTCCGTGCACCATGGCCTGATAGGCTAACTCAACCCGTTCCCAGCGCCTGTCCCTGTCCATGGCATAATAACGGCCAGCTACTGTGGCTGTGCGACCGGTCTGCAGTTCAGCCATTTTTTCTTCCAGGGCGTTAAGATACTCCCGGGCACTGGTCGGCCCCACATCGCGCCCGTCGAGGATGGCATGTACATAAACATCTTTTAATCCGGCAGTGTTTGCCATCTTTAATAACGCAAACAGGTGGACAAGGTGGCTGTGTACTCCCCCGTCGGAGACAAGTCCCATTAAATGCAGGGCAGATTTGTTTTGAGCAACATGATCTATTGCAGAGAGTAGTGCCGGGTTTTGAAAAAAGTCTCCCCGTTCAATGCACTTTGTAATCCGGGTTAGTTCCTGATAAACGATGCGTCCGGCACCCATATTTAAATGGCCCACCTCTGAGTTACCCATCTGGCCTTTAGGTAAGCCTACTTCTTCCCCGTTTGCCGTAAGTCGGGCAACAGGGTAGTTCTCAACGAGCAGGTTATAGAAAGGAGTTTTCGCTTGTGTTATTGCGTTGCCTTCCTTCTTCCTGCCCAAGCCCCAGCCGTCTATAATTGTTAGTAACAGCGGTTTTGGACGGCTCATTCGCGACGCGCCCCCGATACAGCATTGACAATGCCGGCAAACACAGTAGCGTCCAGGCTGGCACCGCCAACTAATGCACCGTCAATCTCTGGTTCACTCATAAATTCCAGGATATTATTAGGCTTAACACTGCCCCCATACTGAATACGAACATCGCGGGCAGTTCTTAAGCTGTACATTTCTCCAATTAACTTACGAATCTGTTGTGCGACCATACCGGCATCGGTCCCTGTGGCAGCCAAACCACTGCCGATAGCCCAAACCGGTTCATAGGCAATAACCAGCCTCCGCACCTGGGACGGATCCAGCCCGTCCAGAGCAATGGTTATCTGTTCTCCGACAACAGCGGCAGTTTGCTCCGCCTGGCGTTGCTGCAGTGTTTCACCGACACAGATAATAGGTATTATTTCCGCGGCAAATGCGGCTTTCACCTTACGGGCAACCTGTTGGTCTGTTTCACCAAAAAGCTGGCGCCTTTCGGAGTGGCCGCAAATCACGTACTGAACACCGATGTCCTTTAACAACATCGGTGAAACCTCTCCGGTAAAAGCACCGGCTGTTTCCCAATACATATTTTGTGCCCCGAGCCGCAAGCCTTTTTCCCGGCAGACGTCGTTCACCCTGCAGAGTAGCGGAAACGGCGGGCAAATCACGACTTCCACAGTATCATGCTTTAACTCAGAACCCAGTTGTCCGATAAAATCTGCCGCTTCTGCGGTTGTCTTATGCATTTTCCAGTTCGCAGCAATAATTGGTGTGCGCATGGATACTATGCCCCCGTTATTTGTCCTCTAAAGCGGCGATACCGGGGAGTTCTTTACCTTCCCAGAATTCCAACGTCGCCCCTCCGCCGGTGGAAAGGTGGGAGATTTTATCGGCGACTCCGGCTTTTTCGACTGCTGCTACCACATCTCCACCGCCGATGATGGAGAATGCTTGTGAATTGGCCACCGCTATGGCAATATCCATCGTCCCCCGGGCAAAGGGCTCAACTTCAAAAACACCCAGGGGTCCGTTCCAAACGATAGTACCTGCTTTGCTAATCAAATCAGCATAGATTTCCCGGGTCTTCGGTCCAATATCCAGCGCCATCTTACCGTCAGGAACGGAATCAATAATTACATCTTCGGCATCAGCGTCGGCACTCACTTCGTCGGCCACCACTAAATCAACAGGCAAGCAAAGGTTTACATCTTTGTTTGCTGCCAGTTGCATAATTTCCGAAGCCTGCATCAGTTTATCTTCTTCCAGCAGTGATCTACCCATATTGTAATCTTTCGCTCTGAGAAAAGTATTCGCCATACCGCCGCCTAATAGAATGGAGTCGGCAATCTCCAGGAAATTTTTCAGAACACTGATTTTATCAGCAACTTTGCTGCCGCCAATGATGGCGACCAGTGGTCTTTTTGCATTATGTAAGCTTTTTGATAAGTTCTCTACTTCTTCAGTCATCAGTAACCCGGCTACAGACGGCAGATGGGCTGCTATTCCCGTATTCGATGCGTGGGCACGGTGCGCGGTACCAAATGCATCAGAAACAAAGATATCTGCCAGGTCGGCATAAGCTTTGGCCAGTTCCGGCTCATTTTTTTCCTCACCCGGGTGAAAGCGAACATTCTCTAATAAGAGAATATCCCCCGGTTTCAGCCCGGCGGCGGCTTCCGTCACTTCCGGCCCCACTACTTCATCTGCCTTCTGAATGTTTCGGCCAAGCAAATCGGAAAGTCTTTGGGCGACCGAATCCAAACGTAGATTATCTTTCACCTGGCCTTTGGGACGACCCAAGTGGCTTGCCAGAATTACAGAGGCACCCTGTTCCAATATGTATTCTATCGTTGGCAGAGCCGCTTTGATTTTCGTATCGTCCGTAATTTCACCGCTCTCATTTCGCGGCACATTAAAGTCAACACGGGTAAACACCTTTTTCCCCGCCAATGACAAATCTTTCACAGTCTTCTTCGCCACTCAGACACCTCCACAGAATTGTGGTTATTACCTGCATACATCCCGGCTGCAGGCTGTTCAAAAGCAAGCAGGACGAGGCGCAAGGGTTTTGCTAACTAGAGGCCCTTGGAGGCGATATACGCCGCCAAATCTATCACTCTGCTGGAGTAAGCCCACTCATTATCATACCAGGAAACCACTTTGACCATATTGCCGCCAATAACCATGGTTGAAAGGGCATCCACAACGCTGGAGCGCGGGTCGCCTTTGTAATCCACGGAAACCAGAGGTTCATATGAGATTCCCAGGAAGCCGTCCATCGGACCTTCAGCGGCGGCGCGGAACGCCTCGTTCACTTCATCCACCGTTACCGAACGAGCCAGTTCTGCAGTCAGATCTACAAGGGAGACTGTGGGGGTTGGCACACGGATGGCAAACCCGTCAATTTTGCCCCTTATACCGGGCAGAACCATGGAAACAGCCCGAGCGGCACCGGTAGTGGTAGGAATCATTGACAATGCGGCAGCGCGAGCGCGGCGAAGGTCTTTATGAGTAAGATCCAGTATCCTCTGGTCGTTAGTATACGCATGAACGGTAGTCATTAAACCTTTTACAAAGCCAAACTCATCATCCAGTACTTTGCAGACCGGTGCCAGGCAGTTGGTCGTGCAGGAAGCGTTGGAGATCATGTGGTGTTGGACGGGGTCGTAAAGCTCATGATTAACACCCATAACAATGGTGAAGTCCTCACCTTTGGCGGGGGCGGTAAAAATCAGTTTCTTTGCGGTACCACCCAGTTGTTGGCCTGCTTCCTGGGCATTATTAAAAGCTCCGGTCGCTTCAATAACAATATCCACACCATAATCGCCCCATTTCAGGTTCGCAGGATCGCGGTCAGTGAGGATCTTAATTTCTTTTCCGCCGACAATCAATGCTCCGTTGCCAACCTCTACATCATAGTTAAGGCGGCCGTAGAGCGAATCATACTTTAACAGATGGGCAAGCATTTTCGGATCACGGGTGCTGTTAAAGGCAACTACTTCCACCTCAGGATGATCCAACGCGGCCCGGATACATGCACGGCCGATCCTGCCAAAACCGTTTACTCCCAGTCTTACTGTCATTTTAGAAACCTCCCCTAAATATGGACACTAAGTATCCAAAAATGCCTGATTACAGCAAGAAAGACGTGCTCTTTTCAATTGCCTCAAAGCACGCTTCAGTACTCTATTCATTAGACACGATACAAATGTAAAGTGAAATAAATTTATTAGAGTACAAAAAACATTGCCACTTCCTGGCGAAAAACTGTAATGCCATTACTTCTACATAAGTGAGAAAATTCCTGCCATTTCAGATTGATAAAAAGGCACGCCTCTCGGCGTGCTCTATTTCTTCACAGATTTGCTGGGAACGCCTGCCCCGGGTCCAACTTCAGATGCGGTTTAATCATGTAAACAAGGGCGTAGACTAAGGGAGTATCGGCAACAGCGATAACTAACTTTATGACATACTGACCGGCAATCATAGAGAGTACAGGTGCTCCTGTCCCGTAGAAAGCAAGGGTTATAAACAAGAAGGTGTCCAACAACTGCGATACCCCCGTGGAAAGGTTATTGCGCAACCATAAATGGCGGCTCCCGGTTTTGTTTTTCCAGAAGGTAAATGCCCAGATGTCGTGGTGCTGGCTGACTAGATATGCTGTGAGGCTGGCCACCACAATTCTGAGATTGCTGCCTAAAATCAGCTCAAACGCGCCCTGGTTTTCCCAAAACGGCGCCGGTGCCACAGCGATAGCCAGTCTGATTAAGACTGCCGAGAGCACGGCTACAAAAAAACCTACATTAACAACAAATTTTGTTCGCTCTTTTCCCCATAGCTCTGCCATGGTGTCTGTGGCCGCAAACGTCAGTGAGTAACAAAGTACGGCGGCCGGGGCAAACAAACCGCCCACTGATATGATCTTGCCGGCAATAACATTACTGACCACGAGCAGTACTGCAAAGCTGCAACCCAGCAGAAAAAAGGCTTTTTCCTGTTTAGTCAGAGGTCCTGGCATCATTTCGCATCCCCGCGCCCGGCCGTCTCCAGCCGGTTTTCCGTACACGCGCTCGCTGTAATTTTGATGCCGCCGCGGGGTTTTTGTATCACTGTTACTTTGCACCGGTACGGCTTGCAGGCGGAATCCACATCTTGGGCAATCTGGGCGGCAAGTGCTTCACAGAAGACGCCTTCTTCCCGGAAGCTCCACAGATAAAGCTTTAGACTTTTACTCTCAATACAGAACTTGTCCGGCATGTATTCAATAACAACTGTTTCCCAATCCGGCTGCCCGGTGACCGGGCACAGGCTGGTTACTTCATCACTTTCGAGGACGATTGTCTCTACGCCTGCCGGTTTTGGAAATACATCCAACTGTCGGCAAGGCTCCGTAACCTTCTTCCCTAACGCTGTGAACTCATTATTACTCATGGTAAAGCCTCCTAAGTTTTGTTAAGGCGGGTTTCCGCGACCGCCGTATCTGCGCCTGGGTGGCGCAAATTGAATCAGTGTCTTTTTCTTTTATTCGATGACGGGATATTTAATTCCTCCCGGTATTTTGCCACAGTACGGCGGGAAACTACGATTCCGCGCTTTGCCAGGAGTTCCATTAACTTTTGATCGCTGAGTGGACGAAACGCATTTTCTGCATCAATCAATTCTTTTAAATGACTTTTTACCGATTGTGATGAGACGGATGCACCATGAAAATCCTCAACACCGGAGGCAAAGAAGAATTTTAAAGGGAAAAGGCCGCGGGGTGTTTGGGCGTATTTATTGGATGTGGCCCGGCTGACCGTAGACTCGTGTACGCCTACTTCATCAGCTACCTGCCGCAAAGTCATTGGTTTTAGATGTTTAATCCCTTCCTCAAAAAAACCATGCTGCATCTCAACAATACATTCGGTCACACGAAAGAGGGTAAGACGTCTTTGCTCAATGCTACGTAGCAGCCAAAGTGCCGAATCAAGTCTGCCCTTAATAAACGTATTCGTGCCAGATTCGCCGTCTTCTTTACAGAGCAAAGAACGATAGTAGGAGTTAACGGTAAGCCGGGGCGTGGCATGCTCGTTAACCAGCACCACATATTCGCCGGATACTTTCTCAATGGTCACATCAGGAACCACATAGCGGACATCCCGGATATCCCCGATCAGACGTCCAGGCTTAGGATCCAGAGTGCGGATAAAATCGACCGCTTCCTGTATTGCGGCAGCATCTACCCGTAATTCGGCGGCAATTTTCTTAAATTTATTGTCGGCAACATCGCTCAGGTACTCGTTTATTATTTTTTTAGCCAGTGGATGAATGTTCTTCCGTTCCTGTAACTGCAGAAGCAAACATTCTTTAAGATTCCTGGCACCCACACCTGTGGGATCAAATTTCTGGATGATTTCCAGTACAGCATTGATTTCACCCGGGTCTGCCCCGAGCAAAATAGCAAACTCACTAATTTCCTCTTTTAAATAACCGTTTTGATCCAGGTTTCCTATTAAAAACTCACCAATCCGTTTTTCCGTTTGTGTCAGACTGCACAGACCCAGTTGAAAAAGCAGATGTTCCTGCAGTGACGGCTCTTTGCTTAAATAATGGTCATATGGAGGAGCATCGTCAGTTTGACGAAAGTTAATGCTGGGCAACGGTTCGTGCCCCTGATCTTTTAAGTATTCATCCCAGTCAATGGCGTCTTTTTCATGTTCACTTTTATCGCTGGCTTCCTCAGTTTTTCTTTCTGCTTCTTCACCTTCATCAATTTCCAAGACAGGATTGTTTAGCAGTTCGTCCTGAACAAAAGCGTGCAGTTCCATGGATGAAAGCTGCAGCAGGTTGATTGCCTGTTGCAGCTCCGGCGTCATAATTAGTTTTTGAGTTTGTTCCAACTTCAGGTTAAATGATATTCGCATAGGGACAACGCTCCCTCTTTTCGACGATTTGGATGGAATGCGTTCGGTTAATCATATGCCGGACGCGGCCTAAGATTGCCTGGAACATTAAGGTTGTATATATTCGCCGGTGACATGCAATAATCCTGCCAATACGTACAATTATTTTTAAGTTAGAGAAATTTTTACCAAAGTTATCTGCGTTGTCTTCTACTTTTTATCTTTTAGCAGTTGCTTTGCTATTCTTTCCAGCTTTCTCATCCGATGATTTACACCTGATTTACTTAAAGGCGGGTTCAGCATTTGTCCCAGTTCCTGCAAACTGGCTTCCGGATTCTCCATACGGAGTTCTGCCAATCGGCGCAATGGGGCATCAAAAAATGTAAACCCGGCGGCCTCTTCAATAATACGGATACATTCTGCCTGCTTTACAGCTGCATCCACTGTTTTATTCACATTCGCCGTCTCAAAATTGACCAAACGGTTAACCTTATTCCGTATCCCTTTCAGTATCCTGATATTTTCAAAATTCAATAAAGCAGAATGAGCACCAATAACATTCAAGAATCCGACAATTTGTTCACTGTCTTTTATATAGGCAAAATAGCCGTTTTTACGGGAGGTAACTTTTGCTTTAAAACCAAACGAGTCTATCAGCGTAGCCAGTTCTTCCGCTTGGCGCTGATAGTCGGTATAAATCTCCAGATGGTAGGAGTTCTCCGGGTTAGAAACAGACCCGGCCGCCAGGAAGGCACCGCGTAAATACGCACGACGGCAACATTTACTTTTCACCGTTAATTCATCCGTTTCCTGAACCAGTACGCCGTCCCGCATAAGACCAAGGCGATGTAAGACTTCCCTGGCTCGTAAAGGTTCAGAGATCCGAATCAGATATACATTGTTTTTTTTCAGACGAATTTTTCTTCGCACCAATATTTCAGAACTGAGGTTAAAAATACACTTAAACAAGCTAAATATTCTTCGGGCAACAGCAGGATTAGACGTAACCACATTTAAGGCCATTCTTTTACCGGTAATCTGAATATTGCCGCTTAAGCGGATAAAAGCCGCCAGCTCAGCGCTTTGGCAGCATGATTTCCCTAAATCCCGTCTGGCCAACTCATTTTTTGCCTCTAATGCATACGTCATGAAGCACACCCCTTTCCGCGCCCTTCTTCAAACTCATAATTGCCGGAAAAGGCAGATACACCTTTTTCACGGAAAGTTGTAAACTGTTGCAGGACCAGATGCGCCAGCCGGTCAGGGTTATGGCGAACCAGTTCATTTGGTGATAACAAATCGGCTGCAACAATATTGACACCCATTTTACGTAATCGGGCAGTATCCGGCACCACCGGTGAAGAACCTTCATGTAAGTACTTTTCAAGGATTGCCTGCGGAATCTGAGGACTATTATTTACAATGACAGTATCGAACAAATCAGGACCTACATGATCGTAGATTACCTGAAGGTGATCAGCCGCGGATAAGCCGTCTGTCTCCCCGGGTTGGGTCATAACGTTACAGATATAGACTTTGCGGGCACTGCTTTCCCGGATTGCCCGACTGACACCCGGCACTAGCAGGTTAGCCAGAATACTGGTGTAGAGGCTGCCGGGCCCTACGACGACAATCTCAGCGTCACGAATGGCCTGTTCTGCTGCAGGGTAAACAGAGGAAGTCTCCGGCTCCAGGCGCAGGCGTGCTATCCGCCCACGCTGCAGAGGAATTTGGCTTTCTCCGTATACTTCACAGCCATTGGTAAAAAGGGCAACCAGGTTTAATTTTGCCAGTGTAACTGGCAAAACATCACCTTTAACAGCCAGAACCTTACTGGCAGCAATGATAGCTCCTTCAAATCCGAATTGCTCGGTTAGCGCAGCTAAAAAAAGGTTTCCCAGATTATGGCCTTCCAGCCCTTCTCCCGCGGTAAACCGGTAATGAAACACTTTTTCCAGCAGCGGCTCTGTATCTGCCAACGCAAGTAAGCAATTGCGAATATCCCCGGGCGGTAGCATATCCAGGTTTTCACGGAGTCGGCCGGAACTGCCGCCGTCATCGGTTACATTGACAATGGCCGATAGATTGGCGCTGTATTTCTTTAAGCCGCGCAATAGCATGGCAAGGCCTGTTCCACCGCCGATGGCAGTGATACGGGGCCCGTTGTTATCACAGTACCGTTGGTACAGCGCTTCCCACAACCGGTCCTCTTCGGGGTACATAACGGTTTTATCGGCTTTTTTGCCCGGCATAATGCGGGACAGGGCACAGGCGCCCAGACCCGACAGAAAGTTAACTATTTTCATCTTTAACTCCTCAGGCTTTTGAAATATCTCTATACTCCGTAATCACTCTGTAATTCTTGCCTTTAAGAATTTTCTCCAGCTCATTGACGATTGCTACGGAACGGTGTTTACCTCCGGTGCAGCCAATGGAGATGACTAACTGGGGTTTACCTTCCTTGATGTAGCATGGGACGAGAAATTCCACCATATCAACCAATTTTTGAAAGAACTTGTGTGTAATCGTCCACTTCCAGACATATTCCTTTACATTTTCGTCACAGCCTGTCAGAGGACGTAAATGCTCAACGTAGTGAGGGTTAGGTAAAAATCGCACATCAAAAACCAAATCAGAGTCCAGTGGCACACCGTATTTAAAACCGAAAGCTACCAGAGTAATCAGTATATTCTCTTCTTCACTGCCTGGTGCGTATAGTGTGGTAATTTCTTCTTTCAGTTGTTGTGGAGAAAGGTCCGATGTGTCGATAATTTTGTCAGCCTGACTGCGGATTTCTGCCAGAAGTCTCCGCTCCTCTTTAATGCCCTCGGTAATGCTCCCCAGGGATGACAGGGGATGCCGCCGCCTCGTCTCTTTAAAGCGACAGATGAGTACATCATCATCTGCTTCTAAGAAGAGGATTTCATAACCCAGTCCCACCCCACGCAGCATTTGTAAGGCCTCTTGCAAGTTGGAAAAAAAATCGCCGCCGCGGATATCCGAGACCAGCGCAATTCGGTTAATTTTCCCTTCCGACTGTGCAGCAACCTCCGCAAACTTCGGAATCAGCATGGGCGGCAGATTATCGATACAGAAATACCCCAAATCTTCAAAGCTGTGAACCGCCTGACTCTTGCCTGCACCGGACAGCCCGGTAATAATCACAAAACGGATATTTTCCACCGCTCTCCCCCCATATCATGTAGGACTTATGGATTAGATTCATCCTGAAGCCTCGATTATCCTTCTTTTTGACTTGCAACACTGACTACATTAGCAATACGAGACTCCGGCACACCAAGCCGTCGCACCAGATCATAGGCTTGTTCAAAATCGCCCACTCTTTGCGGCGTATGCGCGTCACTGTTAATCACGAACGTTGCGCCGGTTGGCAGTGCTGCCTTAATATATGGGTCGAGTTCCTTGCCGTAGGAACTGTTAATTTCCAGCTTTGTACCCCTTTCTTTACAGACATGGGCTAATTCAACAGTATCAATATCTATCTGCAGACCTGGGTGGGTGATTGCGTCGATAGGATAACGTCGCACAGCGGCCGTAATGGCGTCGGTATTCAGCCGACGCAGCTTCTGTGAACGCCTGCCCGTCCATCCGGACAGAAAGTTTTGTGCACCCAGCACTGCCGCAGCAAAGCTGCGCGGCCTGACCAGTTTATGATAGCCCACAAGTAATAGATCCAGCTCACGCAGGATTACGGAGGGAACATCAATCGTTCCGTCGATATCAACAATATTTGCCTCCACCCCAAAGAGAATCTTGATTTGCGGGTACTTTTTTTGTAGCTTTTCAATCTCAGCCTGCATTTGCCGAAAGGCAGAAACGCCACGTAATCCAATGAAAAAATGTCCCGGACCGTGGTCAGTGATCCCTATTGTACGCAGCCCTTTGTTCATTGCGGCAAGGACGTTATCTTCAATGGTACCCTTGCCGTGGCTGTATACTGTGTGAGTATGGTAATCGGCAATAACACACATTTTTTTAACCAACAAAAAAGGCACCTCCTAACGGTAGTGTGCCCAAAGTTTATGTCCAATCACGCAGTTTTTCCTCGTCAATGATCACAATGCGTTGTTTATCCAGAATCAGTATCCCGTCTTTTTGAAAGCGACTGAGAATCCGGGCCACCGTTTCCCGGGATGTTCCAATCATGCTGGCCATTTCCTGCCGGGTTAGCTCCAGATCAAGAATGACCCCGTCGGCCGTTCTTTTCCCTTCCCGCCGTATAAAACGAATCAACAGTCCGGCAAGCCTGCCGTATGTATCGTGCAGTGCCAAATCCCGGATAAGAAGCTGGGACTGACGAAGCCGCTTACTCATCACACGCAACAGCTTTATTGCCAGTAAAGGATGGCTCTGCAAAAGTTTCTCCATCTCTTCGTTACGGAGCAGCCATGAAGTCGTATCTTCCACCGCCTCCGCCGTGGCCGGATACGGCCCCTGGTCAAAAAGAACAACTTCAGCGAAGATATCTCCGTCTTTAAGAATATGCAGTATTTGTTCTCTGCCGTCCGCAGTGGATTTACTGATCTTGACCCGCCCCTGTTTAATGACAAACAAAGCCTCTCCCGGTTCACCCTCGAGAAAAATCAGGGCACCTTTGGAGTATGTTTTTTCGCACATAACTCCGGCTACCATGGTTAAGTCCGCCTCGGACAGGCCGCTGAAAAAGGGGACCTTCTTTAATAACTCCGGGGTTTTATTCATGCAATTCCCTTTCACCGCCGGCAAAACGTTTCCGGCCTCTGCTGGCCAAAAATGACGTAACGCGTGCAGCCGACAGATTTAAAATGCAGTTTTCCGGGATTCCGGCGTCTAACGCCAGTTGCAGCGCCGTCGACACTTCCCCGACACTACTGGAAAAATGGGCATCACTGCTGATAGAAACCCAGGTTCCATATTGCCTGACGAATTTTGCAATTTCAAAACAGGTCTCCCTGCTCCCCCGTCTGACGAGAAACGAACTATTGTTTATTTCCAGTGCCTTACCCGCCCGTTTAGCCTGGCGGACCACCTCCCCGGCATCAATGGGGTAATCGGGATTACCGGGGTGAACAATAATATCGACATAGGGGTTTTGCAGCGCGCTCACCATGGCTGCAGTATTAGATTCGCGGCTTCCTGGCTTCATACAAATAGAGTGAAATCCTGCCAGGATAATATCCAACCGTTTTAAGTAAACTGCCTGTAAATCCAGCGATCCTTTTTCATCCATTACATTCGCTTCCACACCCTGTAGGATTTCCACACCGTGTAACCGGTGAGGCAGAATGCGCAGATTGCCGAAATAATATTCATGAGGGCCACCCGGCATAGCAGGCCCATGGTCTGTCAGTGCTACCATTTCCAATCCTTTGTCTGCCGCTGCTCTGGCAATTTCCTCAACGGTACTGTAAGCGTGGCCGCTGGCAATGGAGTGGACATGAAGGTCAGCGAGAATTTTCATACACATTATGCTCCCTAGTAGATAACATGATAGTCTACCGCCCGGATATTGGCACAGCCGGTCATAAGCATGCCATGCTTTAATTGCTCTGTCATCTTTTCTATCACAATCTTTACTCCTTCAGCACCGCCACCGAACGCACCCCACAAAGCCGGACGACCTATTAAAACAGCGTTTGCGCCCAGTGCCAACATTTTCAGCGCATCCACGCCGTTGCGAACACCACCGTCAGCGAACACGAAAATTTCTCCTTTGACCCGCTCAACCACTTCCGGCAAGACATCAGCCACACCGGGCGTACAGTCAAGAACCCTTCCCCCGTGATTGGAAACAACAATGGCCGCCGCGCCAACTTCCACCGCCATCTCTGCTTCCTGTGCAGTCATTACGCCTTTTAGAATAAAGGGTAAATCTGTCATCTTCACCAACTCACGGAGCTGATAAAATGTTTTAGGTGCCACCGGGTGTCCTTTCAGTGCCATCGTTACCAACCCCGCACCGTCGATATCGATACCTACAGCCATGGCGCCAGATTCCTCCGCCTCCCGGATTCTACGTTCCACCTCATCCAGGGCACGGGGCTTGATTATTGGAACACCCAAACCTCCCACCGCACGGACGGCGTCCACACCGGCACCGTAGATATCATTATCTGCCCCGTCTCCGGTAAAAGAAAATGATGCGGCCGCTTCGGCGCCTTCAACCAGGCAATTCACCATTTCAGACTCGGACAATGCACCGCCCATATTGTAGGATGCTCCCGTTAACGGCGCCACAAAAATCGGCGTATTAAATGTTTTATTAAACAGTTTCACTGAAGTGTCCGGGCAATCCACCTGATGTATGGTGCGCATATTAATATTATACATCGCCAAGGCTTCAATATTATTGATAAACGCTGCCCCTGTCAGCAATCCGCCCATACCAGGCACTTCCCCGGCACAGGCCTTGCCGTCACAACGGGGACAAACACGGCAATACCCTTTCATTTTTTCCCTGGCATTCTCTTTTACTATTTTTTCACTAATCACAATACTCCCCCTCGTCCTCGAAAAGATACTGCTTTATAAATGCAGCAACGCCGTGATCCACGTTTGAGGAGGTAATCACATCGGCCACTGCTTTCACTTCATCCCGGGCATTGGCAACCGCCACACCGGTACCCGCATATATCAGCATATCTATATCGTTATAACTGTCTCCCACCGCAGCCACCTGCTCACGGGGAATATTATGCATATCAGCAAGAAATTTCAGTGCCTGGCCCTTCGTTGCTAATTTATCTGTAATCTCCAGAAAATGCGGTCTGGAAATGTTAATGGACAACTCCCGGGAGAAACGCATAATCAGGTCATTTTTCAGTGCGTCAAGTTTACCGTCACGGTTAATAATCGTTAATTTTGTAGGCGGTGTTTCCAGAAAAGAAGCCAGACTACCGACAGCCGTTACTTTTACTTTGGCAATCCGTTGATAATATTCAGAGAATTCATTTTCCTCTTCCACAAACAGTTCATCATTAATATATGCATTCACATGGTACCCGCCGTCCCTGCCAATAGCGGCCACTTCTTTTGCCAAGTCCAAAGGAACAGGCTGATGATAAAGTGTCTTCTCTCCGCCCGCGGTACGAATTAATGCACCGTGATAAGTAATCAGCGGCAGATCAATTTCCAGTTCCCTGGCAAAAGGGACTGCTGAGCGGAACATCCTCCCCGTTGCCAGCGTAACCAATACCCCGTTTTTTGCCGTCCGCCGCAAAGCGTAGCGGTTTTCTTCGGAAATGCGGAAATCTTCGTTTAACAGGGTATCATCAAGGTCTAACGCCAGAAGTTTAAATGACAAAAAGATTCACCTCTTCCAGTCCTTATCATACCACGAGCACCGTAAAGATTTCCAGCACCCAACGAGAGTTTTTTTGCAATAACTTCCCTGCAGGAATAGAAATAAAAAATCTAGAATAAGTACAGGCTGTAGAAAAGCATTCTGATAAGTGGGGGAGAATCCGATGGACCTGGTGTACAACTTTTTTACTGCGAATATTGTAGTCGTGTACTTCGTCTACGGCCTGGTCTTTTTTCTCATGGGATTCGCCATTGCCCTTAAAAATGATAAGCCCAGTTTGCTGCGAATTTCCCAGTCGTTTAATTACCTGGCCGCCTTTGGCATTATCCACGGTCTTTCAGAGTGGGGCCATGTATTTATTCCCGTAATGGAATCATACAGCAGCGACCTGACGGTAGCCATCCTCTATTTAATTGAAATCAACCTGATAGGCTTCTCTTTTGTGTTTCTCCTTTATTTCGGACTGAAACTCTTTGTCGATACACTTAGCCTCTCCCGTCACATTCTCTGGGTGCCGCGCATCGCCGCTATACTATGGTTTGGTATTTTTCTTCTTTATCCGAACCTGGCCGGTCGTAATGATATCTCCCACTGGTATCTCCTGGGCGATATTTTTTCCCGTTACTTGTTTGCGCTGCCCGGATCCATTCTCTCCGCCGTTGCATTCTGGAAACAGCAGGATGATTTGGCCTCTTTAGATCAGCCACAGGTGCTGCGGCATCTGCGCTGGACATCGGTCATGTTCTTGCTCTATGCTCTCTTTGCCGGACTGATTGTGCCCCGGGCCCCGTTCTTGCCGGCGTCTGTGTTGAATATTCAAAATTTGTTCCGGTTAACAGGCTTTCCCGTAGCTGTCTACCGCGCAGGTATTTGCTCGGTCATTGCCTATCTGGTCATCCGGCTCACCGCTATTTTCACTTACGAAGACAGTAAGACCCTGGCGGAAACCCAGCAGGAATATGCTGTTTTAAAAGAGCGGCAGAGAATCCGCCGTGACTTGCATGACGGGATACTGCAGTCCATCTATGCCGTCGGCCTTAATCTTGAGTCTGCAAGACAACTGGCCGCAACAGATCCGCAGAAAGCCGATGAAACCATAGCCAGAGAGAATATCCGGCTTGACCAGATTAACCGGGAGATCAGGAATTATATTATGGACATACAGCAAGCGTCTTACGGGGAAAAACAGCTCAAGGAAATTATTCTCGGCATGGTGGAGGAATTTAAACAAAATTGCAATCTGCCTGTAGAACTGACAATTATGGATTCCCACCGGGAGTGCTTGCACCACGAACAAAAAAGGCACCTGCACCTGATTGTACTGGAGTTATTATCAAATATAAAAAAGCACAGCAAGGCCATGAAAGTCACACTATCTTTGAAATTCTATGAACAATATCTGGAGCTTATTATCGCCGATGACGGCATTGGCTTTCCGCCGGAAACGCAACGTAGCGGATTACAAAATGTAATGGAACGGGCAGAACAGCTTGCTGCAGATATAGACATCTACAGTCACCAAGATAAGGGAACACAAATCACCCTAAAGGTTCCCTGTAACTGCAAAGACTGCTAAGACACTGGAGTCCCTTCCCGCAAGCGGGAAGGGATTCTCAACTTATTTTAATAACGCCTACGGCACCGGAAATCCTTGCTTCTCGTTCTGCTTGCTTATGAACAGCATGGACATATGAAAACGAATAAAGTCACATCCGCGCGGAAGTGACTTTATTCATTTTCTGTATCTATTTATCAATAATGAGTGCACTCAGCACACTGCTAAACACGGAGAGGACAAGGGCGCCGATAATACCGGCCAGTATATTCTCCACAGTAAAGCCGTTTACCACATCAGCGACCAGCCATAACAGAAAGCCGTTTACAACAAAGGTGAACAATCCCACTGTCAGGATATTAATCGGCAACGTAACAAGATTAACAATGGGACGAATTACCGTGTTGACCAAGCCCCAGACCAGCGCCGCCACCAAGGCAGCACCAACGCCGGCAATCGTAATACCGTCAATTAAATAAGCCGTCGCATACAGCGCCGCTGCGTTTAAGATCCACCGCCAAACAAATCCGCGCAAACTGCTCACCTCTCTTATCTTAATTATTTCTACTTAATTACTAATTTCGACGTTTTTTTTCCGTAATCCTCCTCAATTGCCTTGTTTTCCAGAACATATTTTTCTTTAATCCCATAATACTAGAATAAGGTGAGTTTGTGAATTTATCATCAAGGGATTCGCTTTGGCCCCAGATTTAATCGGGAGGAGATATAAGCCATGGGATATAAGGATTTTCTTTTGGCAGAACCGGTACAATGGGGTGTGGACTACCTACAGGGCATTTTAGAAACATTGGAGGAAAGTGGCCTGGAAAGTGACTATGGCATTACGCTCCTGGCACTTGAGCGGGAAGAACTCAGGGAAATATGGTACAGACTTCTTGACTCCCCACGATGTCATACGGAAAGCAATGTTTTCTGTGCCTACGGGCTGCAGGGCGCCCGATTATTTGTTATCCGCCATTTACTGGCTGCACTGCCCGGTACGCGTCAATGCCCCATGCATAACCAGGAAGCTCTTTTCCGTGCAGCGTGTAAGCGCTTAGTCGATGAATATTTGTTTCTGTCCACCTTTAAACTGACCTGCGGAGAGAAAGCACCCTCAGAGGAAGTAGTCGTTGACGCGCTTAACATTCTTGCCCGGAAAAAACTGCTTGCAAAACTCTCCATCAGTGGGCATCCCTTGCATGTATACTGCCTTAATTACAGGATGCCTCATCCTGCTTACTACCTGCCCCCGTCGCATACAATCATCTGCGGGGCGGACAGCATGGACCGTTATCAACAGTTGCACTGTCTGCTTCATGAATTCGGGCATGTCCTGTACGCCCGGAGAGAAGCAGGTGTTGCCCTTAAAACGGATAACATGCTGAGGAAACAAGCAGCCGAACATTTTGCCAACCGCTTTGCCAGAAGGCTACTTACTCCTGCCCATTGATTTCATCCTGCCCGTCATGAAAATAAGCAAACAGCGTGGTTGCCACAGTATGGTTCAACCCGTCCACGGCAGCCAGTTCTTCCACGGACGCCCTGCGCATGGCGGCAATACTGCCGAAATGCTTCAGCAGGGCTTTGCGGCGTTTCTCCCCTACCCCTGGTATGTCCAGCAGTGTCGACCCACGGTTGCCCTGGTTACGCAGAGTTCGTTGGTATGTGACAACAAACCGGTGGGCTTCGTCGCGTACCCGCTGTAAGAGCTGCAGTGCCGGAGACATCCTGGGCAGACGAAGGGGTTGTTGCTTTCCAGACAAATGAACCAGTTCCTCCGCTTTAGCCAGGGAAACCACCGGTAATCTGGTTAAGCCGACTTCAGCCAATGCCTGCCTCACCGCGCTTAGCTGGCCAGGGCCACCATCAATCAACATCAGGTCGGGAACAAGCAGGAACGGATCTTCCCCGTCTGTCGGCAGATTGCTATCCTCCCTGGCGGCAACCAGGCGGGCAAACCGTCGCAACACCGCTTCTCGCAGTGAAGCATAATCATCCGGCTTATCCACAGACCTGACACGGAAGCGCCGATAATCGCGGGGCAGGGGAACACCGTTCTGGAAGACAACCATGGCCGCCACCGTCCCCTCCCCGTGCAGGTGGGATATATCGTACCCTTCAATCCGGTACGGGGGCTCATCCAGTGATAATTCTGCCGCCAGGTCAGACAAGACTTTCTGCGGGTCACGACTTTTTTCCCGCAGCACCTCTTCCTCCAGAAACATTCCCGCATTATCTGATGCCAACCGGACCAGTTCTTTTTTTGACCCACGCTGCGGCACACGAATGCTTACTCTGCCGTCACGACGGCGACGCAGCCACTCCTCAACCAACTCCGTGTCAGGAATCTGCTCGGAGAGCAGAATTTCCGGAGGTATATCACCGGCATAAGTGTAATACTGGCGCAAAAACGCAGCCAGCAGTACTCCCGGCCCTTCTTCTGTAGGATTCGTCACCAGAAAATGTTCCCTGCCTGTCAGCTTGCCGCCCCGGACAGCGAACAACTGCACACAACCCAGCTCTTCGACGGCAGCCAGCGCCAGAATATCCCGGTCCCCGCCGTCGGCAACAACAATTTTTTGTTTTTCTGTAATTGCTTCCACCGCCCGCTGCTGGTCACGCAGTCGGGCGGCTTTTTCAAACTCCAGGTTTTCTGCCGCTTCCGCCATCCTCGCGCCCAATTCCCGCAACAGCCTTTCTTCTTTCCCTTCCAGGAAAAGAAGGATTTCATCCACCATCTTGCGGTATTCCTCTGCTGAAACTTCCCCTGTACAAGGCGCCAGACAGCGGTCGATATGCCTGTTGAGGCAAGAACGGCGACCCTTCTCCGGGTCTACCGGACCGCGGCAGTGGCGCAGCGGGAAAAGGTGCCGGATGAGACGAATGGTCTCTTTCACCGCACCTGCATTGGTGTACGGGCCGAAATAACGGGAGCCGTCTTTCTCCACCCGGCGGGTCATGTGAATCCGGGGGAAGGCTTCCTGGACAGTGACACGCAAATACGGATATTGCTTATCATCCTTAAGGTTGATATTATAGCGCGGCCTGTATTCTTTAATCAGGTTACTCTCCAAAATCAGCGCTTCCACTTCCGTGTCTGTAACTGTGTAGTCCAAATCCCGGATCCGTTCCACCATTGCCCGTACCTTTGGCGAAAGTTGTTGCCCTTTCTGAAAATATGAGCGCACACGCTGCCGCAAATCCACGGCTTTGCCCACATAAATAATTTTCCCCTTATCGTCTTTCATCAGATAGACGCCGGGGCGCCGGGGCAATCTCTCAAGTTTTTGTGTCACTGTGTCTGCTGTATTACTTACCATAAAACCTCCAACAGTATTACTGTCGTTTCAGGATTTTCGCCAAAAACTGACCGGTATACGACTCTGGTACCCGGGCCACTTCTTCCGGTGTACCGACTGCGACAACCTGTCCGCCGGCGGCGCCACCCTCAGGACCCAGATCGATCAGATAATCAGCCCGTTTAATTACATCTAGGTTATGCTCGATAACCAGAACGCTGTCACCGTTTTCCACCAACCTGTCCAGAATGGTAAGCAATTTGTTGATATCATCGCTGTGCAGCCCTGTGGTCGGTTCGTCCAGGATATAGAGAGTTTTTCCGTTACTCCTGCGGGACAGTTCGGTGGCCAGTTTAACCCGTTGTGCTTCACCGCCGGAAAGGGTAGGGGCGGGCTGGCCCAGACGGATATAGCCAAGGCCCACATCAAAAATCGTTTGCAGCTTCCGTTTAATCCGGGGAATGGCATCAAAGAACTCCAATGCCTCGGCTACTGTCATTTCCAGGACATCCGCAATATTCTTCCCTTTGTAGCGTACTTCCAGTGTCTCCCGGTTATATCGTTTCCCCCGGCAGACTTCGCAGGGCACATAGACATCAGGCAGAAAATGCATTTCAATACGCAGAATTCCGTCTCCGCGGCATGCTTCGCAGCGGCCGCCCTTCACGTTGAAGCTGAACCGTCCCGGTTTGTAACCGCGCATTTTACCTTCGTTGGTCAGGGAGAACAATTCACGGATATGGTCAAAAACACCGGTATACGTAGCCGGATTGGAACGGGGTGTACGCCCGATGGGAGACTGGTCCACTTCAATCACTTTATCCAGATGGTTCATCCCGAACACATCATCATGATCCGCCGGCTTTTGTCTGGCATTATGCAGTTCCATCGCCAGTTTTTTGTAGAGAATTTCGTTAATCAGTGTACTCTTGCCTGAACCGGAAACTCCGGTAACACAGGTAAAGACTCCCAGGGGAACAGTTACATCCAGATTTTTCAGGTTATGAGCGCGAGCACCTGTAATCCGCAGCAGATTGCCATTGGGACGGCGTCTTTCTGCCGGAATCTTAATCTTTTTCTTACCCGACAAGTACTGTCCGGTAATTGACTCTTCCACCGCCTTAATTTCATCCACCGTTCCCCTGGCTACCACCTGACCGCCCCAGGCACCGGCGCCAGGTCCAATATCAAGGACATGGTCAGCCCGTGTGATTGTTTCTTCATCATGCTCTACCACAATAACGGTGTTACCCAGGTTCCGCAGATTCTCCAGTGTTTCAATCAATCGCGCGTTATCCCGCTGATGCAGGCCGATACTGGGCTCATCGAGGATATACAGTACGCCGGTAAGGCTGGAACCGATTTGCGTAGCCAATCGGATACGCTGAGCTTCGCCTCCGGACAGCGTCCCTGCTGTCCGATCCAAAGTCAGGTATTCCAAGCCCACATTTTTCAGAAAACCCAACCGTTCCTGAATTTCTTTCAGCACCAGGCGGGCGATCTGCTTTTCTTTTTCACTTAGTGTCAGTTGCCCCATAAACACGGCAGCATCATCCACAGTATAAGAAGTTACTTCAGCAATGCTTTTGCCGTTGATTGTCACCGCCAGACTGGCCGGCTTTAAACGGCTCCCGCAACATTCCGGACAGGGATTATGGGACATATAACTTTCCATGTCTTCACGAATCTGATCTGATGTCGTTTCACGGTACCGCCGCTCCAGGTTGGGGACCGCCCCTTCAAACCTGACATTATACTTATGGGTACGTCCGTACGCGTCTTCATAGCTAAAGGGAATCCGTTCACTGCTGCCATATAAAAGCAGTTTCTGCTGCTCTGCCGACAGCTTTTCAAAGGGAGTGTCCATATCAATGTTAAAATGACCAGCTACGGCCAGTTGCAATTGCTGGTAATAGCCCTGACTGCCGGGTCGCCAGGGGGCGATAGCCCCCTCTTGCAATGTGCGGCGTTTATCGGGGACAACCAAATCCGGATCGATTTCTGTTTTATTCCCCAGACCGCTGCATTCGGGACACGCGCCGTACGGACTATTAAAGGAAAACATTCTTGGCGCCATTTCCTCGAAAGAAAACCCGCACTGCGGGCAGGCAAACGAAGAAGAAAAGAGCAAATCTTCACCGTCTATAATCTCAATAATGACCAAACCATTCCCGTACTTCAGCGCCGTTTCCAAAGAATCGGCCAGCCGGTTTTCCAGACCGTCCCGAATGATTAAACGATCTACTACAATTTCGATGGTGTGTTTTTTATTTTTATCCAGAGAAATTTCTTCTTCCAGTTCAATGAGCTCACCATCCACCCGGACACGGACGAAACCGTCGGCCCGTGCCCCTGCAAAGAGCTTGCTGTATTCACCTTTTCTGCCTCGCACCAGCGGTGCCAGAACCTGTATCTTTGTTTTTTCCGGCAGCGTCATAATCCTGTCCACCATCTGCTCCACCGTCTGCTGCGCAATATGAATCTGACAGTTGGGACAGTGGGGATGGCCCACCCGGGCAAAGAGCAAACGCAGATAGTCATACACTTCCGTAACCGTCCCTACCGTAGAACGGGGGTTCCTTGACGTCGTCTTTTGGTCAATGGAAATTGCAGGCGACAGTCCTTCAATATAGTCTACATCCGGCTTATCCATCTGCCCGAGAAACTGGCGGGCATACGCAGAAAGGGATTCCACATACCGCCGCTGTCCCTCGGCATAAATGGTATCAAAGGCCAGTGAAGATTTCCCTGAACCGGATACTCCGGTAATGACCACTAACTTGTTGCGGGGGATTTCCACATCAATATTTTTAAGATTATGCTCCCGCGCACCTTTGATTAATATTTTATCCGGCTCCATGGCTTATTTCCTCCGTTTTCGTCTTGCGCAGTTCATAGATGAAGTCACGCATTTGGGCAGCGCGCTCAAAATCAAGCTCCCGCGCCGCTTTTTTCATTTCCTTTTCCCACCCGGCAATCATTTTCTTTTTCTCCGTCGGGCTTAATTCTTTGATTCTATCCTGCCCCACATAACGGGGCGCCTCTTCGGCTACTTTTGTCGCCTCAATAACAGAGCGCACGGCCTTAATGATTGTTGTCGGCGTAATGCTGTGAGCGCGGTTATGTTCTACCTGTACCGTGCGCCGGCGGTTCGTCTCGTCAATAGCGCGCTGCATGGAATCGGTCATCTTATCGGCATACATTAAAACCGTCCCGTGCACATGACGGGCCGCGCGGCCAATCGTTTGAATCAGCGAACGCTCTGCACGCAGGAACCCTTCTTTATCAGCATCTAAAATGGCCACCAGTGACACTTCCGGCAAGTCTAATCCTTCCCGCAGCAGGTTAATACCTACAAGGACATCAAACTCACCCAACCGCAAGTCACGGATAATTTCCATCCGCTCCAGCGTATTAATCTCAGAATGCAGGTATCGCACCCGGACGCCCAACTCTTTAAAGTAGTCCGTCAAATCCTCCGCCATCCGTTTCGTCAGCGTGGTCACCAGTATCCGTTCATTTTTTTCCACCCGCAGGCGTATTTCCCCGTAGAGGTCATCAATTTGCCCTTTAATCGGACGGATATAAATCTCCGGATCCACCAAGCCGGTAGGACGGATAATCTGTTCCACCACCTGTGTGCTGTGCTCCAATTCGTATGGGCCGGGCGTGGCGGAAACATACACCGCCTGCTTCACCAGTGTTTCAAACTCATGAAACTGGAGTGGCCTGTTGTCCAGTGCCGATGGTAGCCGGAACCCGTGTTCCACCAGCGTCTCCTTACGGGAACGGTCTCCGGCGTACATCCCCCGCACCTGGGGCAGCGTTACATGGGATTCGTCAACCAACAGCAAAAAATCTTTGGGAAAATAGTCAATCAGCGTAGACGGACGGCTACCCGGCGGCCTTCTGTCCAGGTGCCGGGAGTAGTTTTCAATCCCCGTACAGAAACCAATCTCCTCCATCATTTCCAGGTCATATTTAGTCCGCTGCTCCAGTCGCTGCGCTTCCAGCAGACGGTCCCGGGAGCGTAAGTCCCGGAGACGGTCGTCTAGCTCCAGTCGGATATCACCCATGGCTTCCAGCAGCGTTTCCCGGGATGTAACAAAGTGGGATGCCGGGAAAATAGCAATATGCTTTCTTTCACCGAGAATTTCCCCGGTCAGCGTATCTATCTCGCGGATTCGCTCAATCTCATCACCAAAAAATTCTACCCGGACCGCTTTTTCTGTGGATGACGAGGGATATATCTCCAACACATCGCCGCGAACACGGAAGCGGTTCCGCTCCAGTTGCATATCATTGCGGTCATACTGGTTGGCTACCAGTTGTTTCACCACTTCATCCCTGCTCTTCTCCATGCCCACCCTCAGAGAAACCACATGGTCACGGTATTCATCCGGAGAGCCCAAACCGTAAATACAGGAAACGCTGGCCACAATCACAACATCCCGCCGCTCAAACAATGCACTGGTGGCCGAGTGGCGCAGCTTATCAATCTCATCGTTGATGGATGAATCTTTTTCAATATAGGTATCCGACTGCGGGATATACGCTTCCGGCTGATAATAATCATAATAGCTGACAAAATACTCCACCGCATTCTCCGGGAAAAATTCCCGAAACTCACCGCAAAGCTGAGCTGCCAGCGTCTTATTATGGGCAATGATCAGCGTTGGCCGCTGCACCCGCTCAATAACTTTGGCCATGGTAAAGGTTTTACCCGAACCGGTCGCACCCAGCAATGTCTGATGCCTGTGTCCTTTGCTCAAACCATCCACTAACTGGTTAATCGCTTTGGGCTGATCACCGCAGGGTTCAAAATCACTGTAAACTTTAAACTCTCCCATAACGCTCTCCTTGTCTCGCAAACACTACTAAATAGTAAACATAATTATTATATCACATTAGCCACGCTTTTTTGTCAAAAAAAAAAACGCGTCTCTTTAAAGACACATTACATTTTTTCACCTTAGTTCAACCTTCGGGTCTTGCAACAGCAAGTCTTCAAAACGAAGAACGTGAGAAACAACTCACTCTTTGATTTATTTTCTTTTTGTGCATACCGTAAAATTTCTTCATACATTTCCGGTTGCACCGAAAAACCAATGACTTTTGTTTTTCTTTTACTCATAAGAAACACCCCCTGTTTAACAGAGTTAAACTATACTATTATTGTAATATATTTACTGCTTTATGTCAAAAATCAGGGTAACACATGCCAAAACCGTTGTCAACTAAAAATTCCCGGTCGCATTTTCTACTGCAGCCTTGGAGGTTTCCCCAGTAGCCAGGGAGGAATATTACCATCGTTTTCCTCTTCCGTTTCCCCCGATGTCTGTTCATTTTTCAATTCTGCACGTTCACTTAAAGCCAAATCAGCCCGTATCAACTGCTGAGCCCTGGTCAATGCGTCCAGGGCCTGGGTAATGGCCTGTTCCAGCTCCTTCTTTTGAATATTGCTGTTTTCTTCACTCACAACGGCACCGCCCTTCAGACTTATTTTACCCAAAGTCCGGCTAGGTATGACGTACCTTCTTTTGCAGCTTCTCCGCCAGAGCAGAAAAGAAGTGATGGTGCTTGACCTGTACATATCCCGGCACATAACCGTCAGGGGTAAGAATAATGCCAGCATCACCTGTTTTATTAAATTTTATGGTATGATTCTGGCCGTCTCGCTCAACATCCAGGCCTATAAAAGGTACCGAGCGTATCAGTGTATTAAAAACAAGAGAATTTTCAACGGGTATCCCGTTAACGGCGAGAATAATATCCCCTGAGCGAAGCCCCGCCTTTAAGGCGGGAGACTGGGGAAAAAGGTCTAACACCTGAACTCCGGTGACCGGAGCCATATATAACGGCTTTCCCGAGAACTCTTTTTTGTTGCCGAAGATAATTAATAATTCATGGCCAACCGGAGCGAACAAAGCGGCAGGAATCGTGATAATCGGGAAGCGAAACGCAAGGAAGGCCGCAGCTATTAAAATCACGCTATAGGCAGCCAGGTTAAGTGCTGATGATTTGCTTTTCTTCCGCGGCGTAGAGGAGACGGCAAGGTCTCCGTAACCCAAACCGGCCACAATGGGTAGCAGCACATACATTAATGTCTGTCCAGTACCCGGCGTGGTAGCGCTGGCAAACAGCGGCCACCAATCAGGCATTTGCACAGCCGCTGCTGCTTGCGCCGCTACTTCCGGAACGACGGTGGCAATTAAGCCCACCAATGGAAGGGGCCAGAACTTTTGTAAAGAGAACCCACCGACGACCCCATTCTCAGTTTTTAAAAACAGCGGGCTGGCAAAAAGATGGCCGCTAACAGCAATTAAAAAGCTTTCTGTAAGGTGGAGAATGCCGATTAACGCCAAAAGCCCGGGAATATGGATAGCAGCGATGTCGGCCAGCAGGCCGGTAATAATCGCGGGCCAGAAATTGCCAAGCAATTGAATAGTAGCAGAAAACGCCCCGACTAAACCGCCAGCATAGGCGAAACAAAGATAACGGGGATGGACAAGCAAAAGCAAAATGGCCAGCGGCCAAACATAAATGATACCGATTTCCGTCAGTGAAATGCCGAAGAGGACCAGCAGTATGCTGGCGATCAAGCCGCCGGTAAGGCCAAAAAGTATCGAGTAGCCAGTTTGCCGCCAAAAGGAGTATTTGGGTCTCCCCAGTAACTGGACTTCTGTTTTGGCCATCCGTCTGTACTGCATTGTAACAAGAATGATGACAAGCCAAAACAATAAATTAACTGGAAAAATAAAATACGTTTCCAGGAACAGGCGCACAAACGAAGCGAGTTCCATTGGATTACCCCTTTACATCTTTCCCAGAATAACTTCCACCGCTTTCTGCAGTTGTGTATCCGATTCTTCCAGGAGTATTTTTATTTCTTCCTGCAGCTTGGTCCGTGTGGCCAGATTGACGCTTCCCGTCACCGTCAGGCCGTGTGCAGACTGAAATGATTTTACCGCTGTTTCGGTCGCACTGTCAAATACACCTGTATCTGCCACCTTATAATCTAAAGCTGCCAGCATCCTCTGCAGGATAATAACACCGCTGCTTTCATCACCCCGTTGTAAATCTCCGGTAATCGGGTGGTAACTCATAAAGAATATTTCAGGCAACTCTACTACAATATCCGGTTCCAGGCCCACTTCATGAATATCCCGACCTTTGGGAGTCTGGTACTTAGCTACGGTGTAGCGCAGTCCGGCACTGTTAGACAGGCCTTCCAGATGCTGTACCGTTGCCTTACCGTACGTTTTTGTGCCAATCAATGTGCCGGCACCACTGTCCTGAAACGCACCGGCAATAATCTCCGACGCAGAGGCGCTGGCACCGTTTACTAACAGAACGATGGGATACGTTTTTTCCACACCGTAGGAACTGTAAGTGTTCATTATTTTTCCATCCCGGTCTACCACATGGGTAATCGGTCCGGCAGGAAGCAATTCCTGTCCAATTTTAATCGCTTCACTAAGCAGACCACCCGGATTGTTGCGTAAGTCGAGAACAAGTCCCGCCATTCCTTCGTTCTCCAGCTCCATTAAAGCTATACGGAAATCTTCACCGGTATGGTCATCAAAAGTGGTAATTTCAATATAACCAATTTTATTTTCCAGCATTTTCGGATTCACGCTGGGCAATATGATATTACCGCGAACGATTTCAAAGGTCAGTTGCTCCGCTACCTTTTCCCGTTCTACGGTCAATATGACTTTTGTGCCGACAGGGCCGCGCATCAGCTTTACGGCTTCCATGGTGCTGATACCGATAATATCTTCCCCGTCCACTTCCACGATGCGGTCACCGGCCAGCAGCCCCGCCCGTTCGCCCGGCGTATTTTTAATGGGGGCGATAATGGTGATAAAGCCGTTCTCCGAGGTTATCTCAATTCCGATGCCGGAGAATGAACCATCAATTTTAATCATCATCTCTTCCCAGTGGGTCGGATCAAGGAAGCTGGTCTGCGGGTCATCGAGGGTATCAATCATGCCTCGAATTGCCGCGCTGATTAAATCATCCACAGAGACTTCCTCCAGATATCGTTCGCTGATGATATCCAGCGCTTCAATAAACGGAGCTAATTCTTCCCTTTGAGCGTTACCGTTATCCCTGGGTTGCGAAGAAGAAGGAGGGGTCACCCTCCAACGATAAGCATTTCTGGTCGCCCGGTATGTGACCGCGTTGCTGAACAGCAAAACGAGAACCAGTGTCAAAATTGTTCCTTTTTTCACGGAATAGAACACCAACTTTCAGCCGAGTTTAATTGTCACTAATAATCATTATAAACGTATTTGATAGAAGAATCTACAGGTGTTTTCCCCCTTCTTTTATTTAAAAAAAAAGGCCCGGTTTCGAATACCGGGCTTTTACAAAGACACGAATACACGTGACAGTTAAGTGCGTTAGCCTGTTAACGTACATAGTCCAACGGGTTTTTTCTTTCTCCGTTAATTCGAACTTCAAAGTGAAGGTGTGGTCCGGTGGAAGCACCGGTAGAACCCACATGGGCAATAGCTTGTCCACGTACCACTTCCTGTTTGTCTGCTATAAGGAATCTGTGAAGATGGGCATATACGGTAGCGATTCCACCGCCATGGTCTATAATAATCAGGTTTCCATAGCCGCTGCCCATTCTGTAGACGTGGGCTGTTCCTGTATCTGCAGCCACAACTTCCGCCGGATTGCCGCTAAAGGAGCGGGAGCCTGCCCAGTTAACGTGCGGAATACCGATATCAATGCCGCCGTGAAAGGTGCCTGGCCGTCTGGTAATCGGATGTACACGATAACCGTATCCTGAAGTAATCCAACTGGGGCCGTAATCAGGCACTGGCCAATTGTACTGACCGGTGCCACGATACCCGGTTTTTTGTGCGGCTTGCAATGCCTTAATAATAGCTTCAATTTTCTTTGCTTCCGCTTCAAGCTTTTTAATGGCATCTTCCTGGGCATCAATTTCGTTGCGGACAGCAACCAACAGTCGGGCCCGCTCTTTTGTCTTGCCCTCTAGCTCCTGCTTCTTCGCCAGGCTATCCCTGCGCATTCCCAATAGATCTTGCCGGCGGTCTTCCAGTCGATTCTTCATCGCCAGTATTTGTTCCCGTTCACCCTGAAAACGAATGAGCAGTTCTCTATCTTCGGCAATAATTAACTGTAAATCGTTGTAGCGGGTAAGAAATTCGGTAAATGAAGCACTGGCAAAGAGTACGTCCAAATAGCTGACCTGCCCGTTTTCATAGATGGCGCGCAAACGGACGGCCAACAGCTTGTCCATCTCTCCAATCCGTTCCTCGGCGTCGGCCAATTCTGCTTCTGCTTCCGCAATTTCATTTTCCGTTGTGCTGACTTTTTGTCCCAAAGCACGGATTTCTGCCTGGACTCTATAGATATCATTTTCAAGCAGGCGAATGTCTCTCTGGATTGTGGACTCTTTCGCCTTGCTACCTTTTAATTCATCCTGGACCGATTTTAAGTCTTCCTTAACAGCTCCTAATTCACCCTTCTTCTCATCGATCTGGTTAGCAAAGGCAGGGAAAATTCCGGCGGTCAATAACAGGAACACCAGAAACAGTACCAAACCCTTCTTCCTCGTCGACATATAATCCCTCCCGCAGTTATACTTTTAGGAAACGTCTAATGGAAATCAGGCTGCCCAGCCCTCCGATGACGGTTCCCAATATAAGCAGTGTCTTGGACATCTGTTGAATAATGGTCTCCGGTGATACCAATGGCAGAAAATAAAGGTTCAGCTGCGCCCAAGCCACCGTTTCTCCGTAAAGGTAAGATAATATTAGTACAGGAATTAACGCACCGATGGCGCCAAGGAACAATCCTTCAATGAGAAACGGCCAACGGATAAACCATTCTGTCGCTCCCACGTATTTCATAATCATAATTTCTCTGGAGCGGGCGTTTACAGTGAGCTTAATTGTGTTGGCGATTAAGAACATTGCCGTCAGCGCCAATCCCAGCATAAAAGCCAGGCCAACCCACTGCACCGCACCGGTAAAGCGAAACAACTTCTCCACCACATCAGTTCCATAATCAACCCGGGCAATGCCGGTCATAGCCTGGAGTGATGCGGCTACCTCAGGAATATCCTCAGGGATAATCGTTCTGATTTCAAAGGAATCACGCAGCGGGTTTCTGCCCTCTTCACTATACCCTTCCACCAGTTCTCCCAATTGCTCCTGTAAGCGGACCAGCGCATCTTCCTTGGAAACGAAGCGCACCTCTTCCACTTTCACCATCTGAATCAGAGAAACGCGAAGATCGTCCACCTCATCGCGGGTAAGTACTTCATCTACATACGCAATAATCTCTACCTGATTTTTAATTTCGCTGGTCAAGTGCTCCACATTAATATTTAAGAGCATGAAACTGCCCAGAATAAACAATGTTACCGTTACCACACCAACGGAGGCGAAACTCATCCAGCCATTGCGGACAACACTGCGGAAGGCTTCTTTTATGTAGTACACCCAGTTTCTAACAGCCATGATGAGTATATTCCCCTCTCCGCTCATCACGGACAAGCTTACCGCCTTCTAAAACAACCACCCGCTGGCGCATCGTATCCACAATTTCTTTAGCATGAGTAGCCATAATAATTGTAGTACCTCTGATGTTAATATTTTTTAAAGCGTCCATAATTCCCATAGACGTTTTGGGGTCCAGGTTACCCGTGGGCTCATCGGCAATAATCAGTGCCGGTTGGTTAACAATGGCTCTGGCCAGACAAACACGCTGCTGTTCTCCGCCGGAAAGCTCCAGCGGCTTCATCTTTGCTTTCCCAGTCAACCCCACCAATTCTAACGCTTCCGGAACCCGCTTGCGTACATCCCTGCCAGTGGAGCCGATGACCTGCATGGCGAACGCCACATTGTCGAAAACCGTCCTGTTATTTAACAGGCGGAAATCCTGAAAAACCACACCAATATTTCTGCGTAACAAGGGAACTTCCCGTCTCTTCAAACGGGTAATATCACGGCCGTGGATTTTAATACTTCCCTTACTGGGCAAGTACTCCCGGCAGATTAAACGAATCAACGTAGACTTACCGGCACCGCTTTCTCCCACAACAAAAACAAACTCGCCGCGCTCTATACATATATTAATCTGTTCCAGGGCGTTGACGCCGTTGGGATAGACCATCGATACCTGTTGTACTTCAATCATGCTGTCAGGTCACTCCAATCCGTGCCAGCAGGCAGAATATAATTAACAAAACATGAAAAATCACCGAAAATCACTTTACATAAATTCGACAACATTTCCAAAAAACCTTTTAAATATCTATTAATTATCGTAAAATTTGTCTATTTGGAAACAAAATTGCCATCTTCACCCATATAAGAGAAAGGAAATAATCTTGTACGGCCGAAGTTATACTATATTGGAAAATGATTCTTAAATTATCTTAGAGGAGGTTTGACCATGAACATACTTATTGGCGGTGCTGCCGGTCAGGGAATGGATACCATTGCCTATTTGCTTGGCAAAGCTCTGGTGCGTGAAGGTTATGGCGTTTTAACCGCCAAAGATTATATGTCCCGGGTCAGAGGCGGCCATAATTTCACAAAACTCCGGGTCGAATCAAAGACACCGTTTGCTCCCGCTGAAGAAATTGATATTCTGATTGCACTCAATGAAGAAACCTATGAAATCCACCGGGAATCAGTAGTAACAGCAGGGCGGATTATTTTCGACTCCGATATGTTCGCTCTTCCTGAAGTTGAAAAAAGAGGTGTCCCCGTTCCCCTGCAAACACTGGCCAAAGAAGCGGGGGGCAAAATCATGTCCAACACAGTAGCTGTTGGTGCCGCGCTGTCATTGATGAACACCAGTACTTTACAGGCAGATGAACTGCTCAGGGAAATGTTTGATGAGAAAACGGCTGCCCAAAACTCCGCTGCTTTGGCCGCAGGCCTGAAAAATGTAGAACGTGACTCATGTTTCTCAATGCCTCCGGCAACGAATACCGGCAAACACTTGTTTTTAGCAGGAAATGAAGCATTAGGCTTGTCTGCATTAGCCAGCGGATGCAACTTCCTGTCCGCGTACCCGATGACACCGGCAACGGGAATTATGGCTTATATGGCCGGTAAACAGGATCAATTAGATATAGTTGTGGAGCAGGCTGAAGACGAGATTTCTGCAATCAACATGGTCCTTGGCGCCTCCTACGCCGGCGCAAGGGTGATGACATGCACATCCGGCGGCGGCTTCTCACTGATGGTAGAAGGGCTATCGCTGGCGGGGATGACAGAAACTCCGGTCGTTATCATCATCGGCATGCGTCCCGGGCCAGCTACAGGCCTTCCCACCCGGACAGAACAAGGAGATCTTGATTTCGCTCTCCACGCAGGCCACGGAGAGTTCCCACGGGCAATACTTTGCGCTACCGTTCTGGAAGATGCTTTTTACCGTCTTAATAAAGCATTTGATCTGGCGGAAAAATATCAAATTCCCGTACTTTTTCTCTCCGACCAAAATTTTGGCGATACCGCCCGCTCCATCGAACCCTATGATTTTACCAACCTGCGCTATAACCGTCACCTTGTGAATGTAGAAAACCTGGAACGCCCTTATCTGCGCTATCGTTACTCCCGCGACGGCATCTCGCCCCGGGCCCTGCCCGGCCAGTTCCCCGGCGAGACAGTTCTCTCTGACAGTGACGAACACGATGAAAACGGTAATATCATCGAAAATGCAGTCACCCGTAAAAATATGATGGATAAAAGGCTGCAGAAGATGGTGCCGCTGGCTGACGAAATGGATGAACCCATAATATACGGCCATGACAGTGGTAACATCCTCCTGCTTGGCTGGGGATCAACATATGGGGCTTTGCGGGAAGCGGTTGATATTTTACAGGACGAAGGGCTAAAGGTAACCTTACTCCAGTTCACCGATATCTGGCCACTGCCTGTAGCCGCGGTGAATAAACTTCTGCCGCAGGCCAAAGTAAGCTTCTGTGTGGAGAATAACGCCACCGGTCAGTTTGCCGGACTCCTGCGCCGTGAAACAGGGCTGTCCACAGATCACAAAGTTCTTAAATATGACGGACGGCCGTTCCTGGCCAAAGAGATTATCCGGGAGGTGAAAAAGCATGTGTAAAGCTGGTGATTATTTAGCCCAGGGAACCGCCTGGTGTCCGGGATGCGGCAACTTCTCTATCCTGGAAGCGCTGACGGAAGCACTGGCTGAATTAAAACTTTCCTACCATGAGGTAATCATGTGCTCCGGAATCGGTCAGGCAGCAAAAATGCCCCATTATGTCAGACTTAATGGTTTTAACGGCCTCCACGGCCGTGCTCTGCCGCCCGCCGTAGGAGCCCGGGTCGCCAATACCTCTCTGAAAGTAATCGTGGAATCAGGAGACGGAGATACGTATGGCGAAGGCGGTAACCATTTCATCCACAATATTCGCCGCAATCCCGACATTGCTCATTTTGTCCATAATAATCAGGTCTACGGCCTGACTAAAGGCCAGGCCAGCCCAACCAGCGAAGAAGGAATGAAAACCGGCGTTCAGACTGCCGGAGTCATTCTGCCGCCGTTTAATCCCTTAACAGTAGCGTTAACGATGGGAGCAGGCTTTGTCGCCCGCTGTTTCAGCGGTGATAAAGACCACTTAAAAGAGACGATGATAGCCGCCATAACCTTCCCCGGCTACGCACTCATTGATATTCTGCAACCCTGCGTGACATTCAATAAATTAAACACCTACGCCTGGTATAAGCAACGTGTCTATAAGCCGGAAGACCATAACCCGTCTGACTGGCAGGCAGCCCTAACCCTCTCCCGCCAATGGGGAGACAAGATTCCCCTCGGGATTATCTACAATGTCCCCCACCCCACCTTCGAATCCCACTTCCCAGTCCTCCAAGGCCCTCCCCTGGCCACCCGCCCCTTCAACCCCGCAAACACCTCCCACCTCCAAAACGAATTCCTCTAAGGGGTCAGGTTTAACAATTGACGTAATCCTTTCACATGATGAAAAGCAAGAGTGGTTTTTCTGGATTAAAAAAGAGAAGTGATAGGCTGCAGGTTCACAGCGCAATCACTTCTCTTTTTATTTGGATAAATCGTTGACTATTGCACTTTGGTTTCACGATGCGGAAGGATTACGTCAATTGTTAAACCTGACCCCGTTTGAAGCCTTCGCCGAGGACTTCGTGGGCAGTTCCCACAATGACGAATGCTTTGTCGTCGGTTTCGTGGACGATGGCTTTAAGTCTGGGGACTTCTGACTGGGTTACCACGGTAAGCACCATTTCTTTGGGCATCCCTGTGAAAGCACCTTTGCCTGTAAAAATGGTGGCGCCGCGATCCAAGTCCCGTAAAACCTTCTCTACAATCAGTTCGGATTTATCAGAGATAACCAGGGCTGCTTTACTGTTGCTGATTCCCTCCTGTACCAGGTCAATGACGCGACTGGTGACAAACAGGGAAATTAAAGCATACATAGCCAGCTCCAGGTTAAAAACAATGCCGGCAAATGCTACGACCAGGAAATCCACTCCAAGCAGACTTTGCCCCATGGTGAACCCAAACAGTTTATTGAGCACCTGGGCGGCCAGTACTGTACCGCCGGTGGAGCCCCGGGCCCGGAAAACCAAAGCAATACCGATGCCCATCGTGATTCCGCCGTAAATGGAAGCCAAAAGCAGATCATTGGTAACGGTGGGTAGCGGCGCAAAAAGCTCTACCATCAAAGAAAGGGCCACGGCACCGAAAAGGCCGCGAACAATAAAGCGAAATCCAAATAACCGTGCCGCCACAAAAAAAAGCGGCAGATTCAAAAACAGTATCGTCAGGCCGACGGGGATTTGCAGTAAAAAAAATAAAATGATTCCTAAACCGCTAATGCCGCCTGCAGCAATTCGGTTTGGAATTAGAAACATATTAAAAGAGGCGGCGACAACTGCAGTTCCCAGCAGGACACCGATATACTCTCTCAGGATCTGCAGCCTGGTCAACTGGGCCACCTCCAATTTATTATTGTTTTCCGAACGTCTGCCTCAGGTAAGACTCGATTAATGTGTCTAAGTCCCCGTCCATCACGGCATGAATGTTCCCTACATCCACCCCTGTCCTGTGATCTTTAACAAGGGTGTACGGTTGAAAGACATATGAACGTATTTGGCTGCCCCAGGCGATTTCCTTCTGTTCCCCACGCAGGTTGACCAGTTCTTCCGCCTGCTGGCGCTGATACAAGTCGGCGAGGCGGCCGCGCAGCATTTTCATAGCACGGTCCCGGTTAGAATGTTGAGACCGTTCATTTTGACATTGTACCACGATACCTGTGGGCAGATGGGTTATGCGCACGGCGGAATCGGTGGTGTTGATATGCTGGCCGCCGGCGCCGCTGGCACGATATGTATCAATTTTTAAATCATCCGGTTGAATCTCAAAATCCTGCTCCTCATCTCCAACTTCAGGCAGAACATCAAGGGAGGCAAATGAGGTGTGACGGCGTTTTGCTGTATCAAAAGGAGATATCCTTACCAGACGATGAACTCCCTTTTCAGCCTTAAGATAGCCATAGGCATTTTTCCCTTTAACAAGAACGGTCACGCTCTTAATACCCGCTTCGTCTCCAGGGAGCAAGTCCATCACTTCTACCTGGTAATTTCTCCGTTCCGCCCAGCGTGTATACATACGAAGCAACATGGACGCCCAGTCCTGGGATTCGGTCCCGCCCGCACCGGGGTGGATGGAGACGATGGCTGAATTTGTATCGTAACGACCACGGAAAAGTAGCGCCAGTTCCAACCGGTCCATTTGAACCGACAGCTCTGCCGCCAATTTCTCAGCTTCGCTCCAGAAGGATGCGTCGCCCTCGTCACCGGCCAGAGTAATTGTTACATCCAGATCATCCAGCCGTTCTTCCATCTCGAGGAAGGGAGTCACTTCATCCCGGAGAGACTTTAACTCCTGGACCGTTTTCTGTGCACCGTCGGAGTCCGACCAGAATTCCGGCTGCGACACGAGCTCTTCCAGTTTCTTGATGAGTTCTACTTTATTCGTAACGTCAAAGTGAAACACTCATTTCGGTTAGACGTTCCCGAAGTTGCTGATAAGCTGCTTTAATTTCAGAGGACATCGTAACACCTACTTCCCACAACACTTTTTATGTTTCTTCCCGCTGCCGCAGGGGCAGGGGTCATTTCGTCCGATTTTTTCAGAACGTGCCACACCGTGAACAGCAGTACCACCACTGGGCGGCGTTTCGTTGGCCACAGCCACCGCTTTACGCTGGGGTGGGGCAGCAACCTGCACACGGTATAGAAGCCGTACCGACTCTTCCTTAAGAGAGTGAATCATTTCCTGAAACATTTCAAACGCTTCAGATTTATATTCCACCAGGGGATCACGCTGCCCATAGGCGCGCAAGCCTACACCCTGACGCAAGTCATCCATGGCATCGATATGGGTCATCCATTTGGAGTCAACGGAGCGCAGGATAATCACTCTCTCCAACTCCCGCATCGTCTCCGACCCTATTTTTTCTTCCCGTTCGGCATAGTGCTGCATCGCTGCCTCAAAAAACATTTCATACAGATCTTCTCTTTTTTTGCCTTGCAGCTCCTTGGGAGAAAAATGCCTTGGTTTCAGGAAAATACCCTCGGCATAGTCCAGCAGTGACTTTATATCCCATTCATCATCATAGACTTTATCACTTACATAAAGGTTCAACGCATCTTCCACGATCTCCGGAAGCCACTCCAGCACGGTGTCATTCAAGTTTTCACCTTCCAGAACACGGCGCCGCTGACTGTAGATGACCTTCCGCTGCTGGTTGATAACATCATCATACTCAAGAATATGTTTACGGATGTCAAAGTTACGGCCTTCCACCCGTTTTTGCGCTGTCTCAATCGCTCTGCTGATCAAGGGATGATCAATAGGCATATCCTCTTCCATCCCCAGCTTTTCCATAATCCCGGTAATATTGTCTCCGCCGAAGAGTCGCATCAGGTCATCGTCCAGTGAAATATAAAACTGAGTGGACCCAGGATCGCCCTGGCGGCCGGCACGTCCGCGCAACTGATTATCAATCCGCCGTGCTTCATGCCGCTCCGTACCGATAATGTGCAGCCCGCCTAAATCGGGTACACCTTCACCGAGGACAATATCCGTCCCCCGACCAGCCATGTTGGTGGCAATGGTCACGGAATTACACTGGCCAGCCATGGTGACGATTTCCGCCTCCCGCTCATGCTGCTTGGCATTGAGCACCTCATGACGAATGCCTTTTTTCTGGAGCATCCTGCTAAGCTCCTCAGACTTCTCAATGGAAATAGTACCGACCAAAAGCGGCTGGCCTGTTGCATGCCTTTGAGCAATTTCTTCCACTACGGCACGAAACTTACCCCGCTCCGACTTATAAACCACATCCGGCAAATCATTACGAACCATCGGCTTATTCGTCGGAATCACCACGACATCCAAACCGTAAATGCTCTGGAATTCTTCTTCTTCCGTGACTGCTGTACCGGTCATACCAGCCAATTTTTCATACATACGGAAATAGTTTTGGAAGGTGATAGAGGCCAGTGTCATACTCTCTTTCGCTACTTTCACCTTTTCCTTTGCTTCAATGGCCTGGTGCAACCCGTCACTATAGCGACGGCCAAACATCAAACGTCCGGTGAATTCATCGACAATCACAACTTCACCGTCTTTAACAACGTAGTCTTTATCCCTTTGCATTAAGCCATAGGCTTTTAATGCGTTATCTATTTTTTTGCGGATAATCCTGTAATTTTCTTCTGCTTTCTTATCTGCTGTTTCCGATTCCTTATCTTCATAAATGACATCTTCTTCACCATATAAATCATGTATGCCAAGACGGCTTTCCACACTCTTTTCTCCGTCTTCCGTAAGCTCCACAGTATGGGTTTTTTCATCGACAGCATAGTGTTTTTCTTTTTGAAGCCCCCGGACAACCATGTCATACCGCAGATAATCTTCCTGCTGTTTATCGTCTGTCATTTGTCCCGAGATAATTAACGGTGTTCTGGCTTCATCAACCAGGATGCTGTCCACTTCATCGATAATGGCATAATTCAGCGGGCGCTGCACCAGGTTTTCTTTATATACAACCATGTTATCCCGCAGATAGTCAAATCCGAATTCATTGTTCGTTCCGTAAGTAATATCCGAGTGATATGCTTCCCGCCGTTGTGCAGGATCTTTTCCGTGGACAATCAACCCTACGGTAAGTCCGAGAAATTTATAAACTTCACCCATCCACTCACTGTCCCGGGTAGCCAGATAATCGTTAACAGTGACAATATGGACGCCGTCTCCGGAAAGCGCGTTTAAATACGCCGGCAGCGTAGCAACCAACGTCTTCCCTTCACCGGTTTTCATCTCAGCAATCCGTCCCTGATGCAGGACGATGCCCCCTAACAGCTGTACATCAAAGTGCCGCATTTTTAATACGCGCCAGGAAGCTTCACGGACCACAGCAAACGCTTCGGGAAGAATGCTGTTTAGAGCATCCTGCCTGGCATTTTGCAGTGCTTTTTTAGCATCCTCATAATCCCGCTCAATATCTTTATTACCCGGTGTTGCCAGGTGTTGCTCCAACAAGCTTTGCACGTTTTCCCTGTAAGGAGCAAGCGTTTCGTCCAACCTGGAACGAAATACGCCGGTCTTTGCCTGTAAATCGGCATCAGACAGCGCCTTCATTTCCTCTTCCAGGTCGTTAATTTCCGGCAGCCTGCCGCTAATCTTTTTAATTTCTTTTTTGTTTACATCGCCGAGTATCTTCGCGATTAAGCCACGCATCTTAAACCCTCCAGTACGAATAATGCACACACTTTACAAATGTAAAGTGATCTACTTTCCTAGAGTATAAAAAGGAACCTCTCGGTCCCTTTGTCAGAAGCCAAATTTATTTTATCATTATTCTCCACCCAACACAAGTCTGCCCGTTTCTGCCTCCGTCAGCATGCGGTGCTGAATAAACATAAAAATTCCAACCACAATCAGCAAGTCCCCCACACTCAGAACCTGAGGCGGCCACCTGACCGGAATCACATCGGCCAAAAACCATAATCTCGTTTCCGCGCCAAGCAAAGAATGGGTCCCGACCGGCTCCCTGACTATCCCGGCTGCCGCAATAGCTTCGACCGAAACAGGCATTGTCCCGCCGTTGAACACAATCACTATAAAATTGAGCAAACTGCCCAGACCAAATACTTTCAACCCCGGCAGGGAAAGATTACGCCCCATAATATAAAGGAATATTACGTATGCACCGACTTGGAACCAGGGCCCGAACAAAAAGCCCCGAACAGCCAGCATACCCGCCGCCACTCTCATTCCCAGGGCCAGCCAGACGAAAGCAAGCCCCTTAATGCCAAGATGTTCTAACCGGTCCAGTCTGCCGCCCCGCAACAGTCCGACGATGACAGCCAGCACAACCCCGACTAAAATCACTCAATTTCCCCCCTGCGCCTCAGCACCTTTTCAAAAGCACTGACCACTTCGCCGCAGAACTGCGAGTTACAGCAAGATTGCAGCTCGACCATGGCTTGCTGCTTTGTCATGGGTGAGCGGTAGACCCGCTCCGTCGTCATGGCGTCAAAAGCATCGGCCACACCCACAATCTTGGCTCCCATGGAAACCTTTTCCCCTGACAATCCGTCGGGATAACCGCGCCCATCCACCCGTTCATGGTGATGGCGCACAATATCGGCATGGTCGCCGATAAATTTTATATTACTGATAATTTCCGCACCCACAGCCGAGTGCTCCCGGACAACACTAAACTCATCATCAGACAGTCGGCTCGGTTTATTAAGGATGGATTCAGGGATGCCAATTTTACCAATATCATGCATAAGTGCGATGTATTCCAATTTCTCAAGAAAGTCTTCCTGCAGTTTCAATTCTTTCCCGATTAGCACCGCATACTCTGCCACCCGTTCCGAATGGCCGTGGGTATAATGATCCTTGGCGTCAATGGCCTTGGTCAGCGCTTTTATGGTACTGAGATACTGATTGCGCATATCCATATAAAGAATAAACGTATGCCGCGCCAGCATCAGTGGAATAATCAGCAACAACACGCCGGAAATTCCGATATTTACGTAAACCGCAGCGATTAATATCCCAAGCGGTGAAATGGCTATATAATTTGGCACAGACCAGCGGAAATTTGTGAGCCAGACTCCGAAAAATGACATTTTCTGCGATAGTGAAATAACTGTGATAACAAACACTGAATTTAAAATGAGGTATGTTACCACACTGGCCAAGACAGGTCCTATGTCAGAAGGCATGGAAAACTGCCCCGGTATTCCACCTGCGTATTGGTATATATATCCCGCAATTCCTGTCGACAACGCCACCTGTGCAGCATTAAAAAAGATGCGGTGATACTTTTCTTTGAACTGCTTCAGAGCTCTGATATCAAGAAAGATAGCAAAACTGCCCCAGGCTGCTGCTACAGGGCCAAACAAAATGATCATTGCAAGGCTGGTTACAAAGCTCACGGAAACAAAGCCCTGTCCCCCGGGAAGGGGAACACTCAGATTCTCCATACAAATATGCAGAAAAACAAAATACAGGAAGGATATCCCCAGATGGCTCCAGACCGGAATATTGAATAACAGGAACAATAATCCGGTGCCGATTACTGCGAGTACATATATCTTAATAATCAGAGGTTCCTGCTTAAAAGACACTTTTATACCTCCCAATGTATAAAAAAAGGACCGACAATTATAATTACCTCCAGGTATAGCTAGCACCACCAGCAAGAACCAATGCGCCAAGCGCAATAAAAATGCGAATAACCTTTGCCATTTGAAAAATCCCCCTTTACGGTTTTCTCTGTCATGCTCCGCTACTGATGACAGGTAAACCGCTTCGCTCGGGGATAAAGAAGGTGTCGGCCCTTTTTTTGCCTATGTAAGATGTCAAATATCTACTGGAATGCGTCGGTTTAACGCAGATAATGTTGCCCTGACAATCGCTTCTTTTTCATCCTGTTTTACAAAGGCCGTACCGATTAAACATTCTTCCACCGAGCCCTGGATATAGGTAACGGCGGCGGAGACCATACTGCGGCCGTTCATAGGGAATTGGCCCACCTCTTCCAGGATGACGCAGCTGCCGGATTCCAGAAAGTCGCTGAGTGCGTCCAGCGTGGCTTGGGCGAAAAGCCGCAACCGGTTCGACCGGGAATTCAGACCGCAGCTTTTTCCCTGACAGCTTTTTTTGGCAGACGTGAGCTCCACTGTTGCTTCCATTTGAGTCCCTGAAAGGGAGAACTGGATAGCAGTAAATTTTAACCGTTTGCCCTGTGCGAGTTTTTGACCTTTATTGAGCTGCACAATAGAAACTTTCTTATGATCCAAGTCTATTCCGTACTCTACACGGAACAGCGTTTCAATGTCTCTGACAAGCTGTTTCGCGTTCCTGGTGTCTTCAGCAAGGACATGAATCTCTTCAATTTCCTGTTTTTCACCAAGGACAATGTTCACGGAAATGACGTCTCGGATTTGTTTAATCAGGTTTTCACATTCACTTAATTTTATTTCTTTTGGAGCATCGGCCAATATTATCCCGCCTTTCTACTTACAAATGCCCTGCCATGTGCTCCCCCAAAAGCATCAATCAGGATAATTTCCCAGAAATTTCAATACTTACTAAGCATATTTCGACCCCGTATAAGAAAATCCTGCTATATGCGAAAAATTCGCGCTAAAAAAGACAGCCAATCTCTTCGACCAATGCCCAGATGCCTCCGGTCACCAGGGAATGGGCTCCCAGCATCACCGGAATGCCACAGTTCAATGCCGCCCGGGTAAATTCCCGTGTAAAGCGGTCTTCAATGTCCTCGTAACGGCCAAGGTCGGAATAAAAGCGGTCGGCATCACTTAACTCCAGCTTCTGATGGGCAAATATCACCCGGGAATCAATCAGCGCCGCCTGGGAAGTCCGTGCCAGGTAATCAAAGAACCGGGCCGGGCCAATTTCTTCAAGCCAGTACCCTAACAGTGAAACGACTTCTCCCCGCTCCAGCCGTCCCAGAGCTTTCATCCCCCGCTCCTCGGAAAAAACCCTGAGCCGTACTTTAAAATGATGATTAATCCGGGCAATCGCCGGAGCACCCACCCGGCCGACAAGGGCCAGCTCCTGGTACTCACCACGCAGTACTTCCTTCAGCCGCGACACAGAGGTAAGGTCGAGTCCAAGCTTGTCCAGTTCGGCACGCATCGCAGGGCCGCCAAACGGAGACGCAGCCAAAATTAATAAATCTGCCGGAGTGTCTATATCAAACTGGCTACCCAGGGTAGTCGGAAGGAGTTTTTGCTCAAAGCAGGCATCAAACCGAAGAATTAAGGGCAGTGCATTATCTGTGGCCGGCAAAGGGTACTGCCGGAGGACTGAAGCAGGGTTGAAGGCAACCATGTCGGCAGACTGTACATTGTTAGTAACATAGCGGCCTTCCTTTTCCATCACGTGCCGGCAAGCTTGTGCCAGTTCTTCCGGCCGGATTAATGGGACTGCCGCACCGCCGAGATAAAGTAAATTTTTAATCTTGTGCCGGTCCACCAGGTCCAGGAGTTGCCGACCAAAATGGAACTGTGCCGGGGGGGTATGGTTTAGTTCGACGGTAATTCTGCCGCCATCCGCCAGATACATCAGTTCAGTGCGGTTGGTCATAAGAAAAATTCTATGGACTTCCGGCAGTTCCTTCAGCTTTGTCAGGTTATCCGCTAAAGCGGCATGTCGAATTTTTACCAGCATTTCTTCTACCGGACTCTTTGCTTCACTGCCCTCAAAAACTACAACATCTACCACATATTTCCCCCCTGTGATAAAAAATAGCCGGCGGTAGCCGGCTATTTTTGAACTACTTAAGTGTGGGCTCAATTAATCCGTACTTACCGTCTTTGCGGCGGTAGACGACGCCGATGTCGTCTGTGTCTGCATTTGCAAACACATAGAAATCATGTCCGAGCAGATTCATCTGCAGCACTGCCTCTTCCGCAGGCATGGGCTTAACGGAAAACCGTTTCGTCCTGACAATCTCCATTTCATCATCTTCTACGACTTTCGGCAGATCATTCAGAGCTTTAATTCCGCCGCCCTGGCGGGCTTTGCGATTAATTCTTGTTTTATATTTCGCGATTTGCCGCTCCAACTTATCTACCACCAGATCGATGGAAGCATACATATCAGTCGTCGACTCTTCAGCACGCAGGATCATACCGTTAATTCCTGCAGTTACTTCCACCTTATGCAGGCCTCGCTCGACATTAAGCGTAACTTGTGCGTCCGTGTCGAAATCAAAATACTTGTCAATTTTACCGATTCTTTTTTCTACATAGATTTTTAGTGCATCTGTTACTTCCATATTCTTGCCTCTGACCGTTAATTTCATCTCGCTCAACTCCTTCCAGCTTTTTATTAGTATTCCTCTTTAACAAAGGAAAATCCTTCATTGGAAATATTAACAAACAATAAAACAATGTACTGCCGCCTGTATATGTATTCGTCTTTACATATTATTTAAAAGAAAAATCCCAAAAATAATTGGGATTTTTTAACGATATGTTGCAATAACCGTATCGGTTATTTTTTTGTTACATTTGCCGCCTGGGGTCCACGGGTACCTTCAACAATCTCAAACTCTACTTCTTCACCCTCGGCTAAGGTTTTAAAACCTTCCTGCATAATGGCGGAGTAATGGACAAATACATCGCCGCCGTCTTCCCGCTCAATGAAACCATAACCTTTTTCCTGATTAAACCACTTAACTTTTCCAAGCACTTTCATTCCTCCTAAAAGAATAAATCTATGTTATGCGAAGGGCATTAACATAGATTTACATTATCATATTTTGCCAGTAAAGTCAACCGTTCCTACCGTCCGACCACTGTCAGATATACGTTAACAGCTCCGGCAGAGAGTAAGGCTTCTGTCGCATTATGAGCGGTAGCTCCCGTAGTTAGTATGTCATCGACCAGGAGGATGTTTCCCGACAAGGTAAGCCCGGGTGACACGACAAACGCATTTTTTACATTGTCCCAGCGATTCAGAGAGTGGAGCCGGGTCTGGCTGGGCGTCGGCCTTATTCTCACTAATGCCTGATTTACAGGGAGCTGTAATTCATCACCGATTGCCCGGGCCAACAGAAAAGCCTGATCGTAGCCCCGCTCCGCTAAGCGTAACGGGTGCAGGGGAATTGGTACTATTTCGTGGAGTGCCGGCCAGTTGCAACGTTTCACCTGGGCGGCGGCAAGCCTGCCCAAGGTCGGAGCAAAATGACGGCATCCTTTGTACTTATACTTATGAACTACCTGCTTCAGGTTCCCCTGGTAAACACTTAAAGCACAAGTGCCCTGGAATGAAAAAGTTTTGTCATGGCAGGCGGGACATAAGTGGCTGACGCCGGAAAGGGGATAGCAACACCGCAGGCAGCATTCTGCCGGGTCCAGCAAGCTGTCATGACAGCTTTGACAGATATCCCGACTGTATTGCCCACCATCCAGATACCCGCGGCAGAAGATACAACGGGGTGGGAAAAGTAAATCCAGCAAAGGGGTTAACAGTCTCATCACTGACTCCTTTACAGTACCTCCGCGGCCAACCGGACCGCCAGACGAGTATAGCGTTCTTCCACTTTATTATTTCGTACAGCAATGGCCAATGCTTTTTTTGTCCCAATCAGGACAACCAGTTCTTTGGCACGGGTAATTGCCGTATAGAGAAGATTTCGTTGCAAAAGGATATAGTGCTGCGTAACAACGGGGAGAACAACAACAGGATATTCACTTCCCTGACTTTTATGAACGGAGACAGCGTAGGAAAGGACCAACTCGTCCAATTCCGCTTGGTCGTAAACCACATCCCGCGCCCCGCCCACATCAGGAAAAAGAACAATCATTTCGCCGTCTTCCCTGTTAATATGGGTGATCTGGCCGATATCACCGTTATAAACCTCTTTTTGGTAGTTGTTCCGAATCTGCATGACCTTGTCTCCCAGACGAAACGTAATGCCGCCACCGCGCATTTCTGATTTATGAGGCGCAGCTGGATTTAACTCCTGCTGCAGGCGCAGATTGAGATTTTCCACACCAAGGATATTACGGCGCATGGGGCTTAATACCTGAATATCATGGATGGCATCCTTGTTTTTATACTTAGGCAGACGGCGGCTGCAAAGATCCAGAATCGTTTCCACAATTTTTTCCGGTTCACTTTCACTGAGAAAGTAGAAATCATTCGATTTTTCATTGAGTTGCGGCATTTGTCCGGTGTTAACCAGATGGGCATTGGAGACAATGGCACTCTCGCCTGCCTGGCGGAAGATCTGCTCCAGCCTTGCTACCGGAACCGCACCCGAAGCGATAATATCCCGGAGTATGTTACCCGGCCCGACAGATGGCAACTGGTCCATGTCTCCCACCAGAACCAATTTACAGCCGGGAGGAATTGCCTTCAGCAGATGAAAAAAAAGTGTCTGATCCACCATGGACATTTCGTCAACAATTACGGCATGTGCTTTCAGCGGACGCTCCTCGTCTCTCTGAAAACGGTAGCCTTCACCTTCGATATTCGTAAACTCCAGCAACCGGTGAATCGTTTTTGCCTCCATCCCGGTCGCTTCCGTCATACGTTTTGCTGCCCTGCCTGTCGGAGCTGCGAGCATTACTTCGAGGCCCTGTCCAAGAAACAGAGAAAGCAGTGAACAGATTGTTGTCGTTTTACCTGTACCCGGTCCCCCTGTAACGACCAGCAGACCTGCATCTAAAGCTTTGAGTACTGCTTCCCGCTGACCCGGTGCCAGCGTATACTCCGCGTCCTCAAAGGCAGGCAGTTCTCCGCTGTTAAACGTTAACTGAGATGCGGCGATTTCCCGGAGCCGCTTAGCGGTATACACCTCCGCATAATATAGCGGTGCCAGGTAAACGGCTTCCTCAGCACCCGATGTATCCAATATCAGTTGCCCTTCCTTGACCAGACGAATGAGTTGTTGCTCCACACCGTCCGGTGGCAGCTTGCACTCTTCAGTAGTCAGGGCATCCATAATTCTATTGATTAGCTCCACCCGGGGCAGGTAAATATGGCCCTCATCCTGGGCCTGATTCAGCAGAAATAGCAATGCTGCCCGGATTCTCTCCGCAGAGTCCGGTGCAAGACCCATCTCCAGCGCAATTTTATCTGCGGTACGAAAACCGACTCCGAACACTTCATCAGCCAACCGGTATGGGTTCTCGCTGACGATTTTCACTGTATCGTCCCCATATTTTTTGTAAATCCGGCTGGCATAACCAGTGCTAACTCCGTAACTTTGCAAAAAAGTCATGACATTCATAACTTCCAGGCGCTCCTGCAAACTGGCGCCGATCATAGCCGCTTTCTTTTCACCAATGCCTTCGACTTCCGTTAGTCTGACGGGATTATGTTCAATAACTTCCAATGTTTCCATGCCGAAGTGATCCACGATTTTTTCCGCCGTAGCGGGGCCGACCCCTTTAATCAGTCCAGATGACAAAAAGCGCTGGATGCCGAGGACATTGTGGGGCATGACTAATTCATAGTTGCTGACCTGAAACTGACGGCCATAGTCCTGATGCTGACGCCAGTCACCCTGCAGACGCAGCCGCTCACCCACACTGAAACGGGGCATGTTCCCGATAATTGTATGAAGAACGTCATCGCCGCTACGTAGTCGGGCTACCATAAACAGCGTCGTATCGTTGTAATATGTAATTCGTTCCAGGCTGCCTTCCAGAGCTTCCATAGCGTCCCCTCCGTTAAAAAATATTCCACACGGACAATATAGTTCCCTGCAACAGACAAAACATTTGTTCTGTATCAAACGAAGCGCCTTTGACTAGCTAGAATCATCCTAGAGCTATGTATGGGAGGCCAGGCCTCCCAACTTAATTAGCCGAATGTGGCAATATCCTGAACCTCGCGGGATGTTAACCGCGCCCGTACTTTTTCAACCAAGGCGCCACCCGTACTTTGGAAGATATTTTTAGCGATTACCTGATCCATAACCTGGGTGACTTCTGCTTCGGTCAGGTTTTCCTTGGGGAAACCCAACTGGAGAGTAAATAGTGTGCCTTCCTCATTACGAAATACTAGCTGTAAATATTGATCCACCGGCTCACCTCCTTTCCGTGGCATACGCCGCATTACATGACAATCAGCTCACCGTCGTCAATACGCCTGATAATACTTACCGGTAGAGACTGCAGTGAAAAAACAGCTTGCACTACATCATACAAATCCTGATGGGAAGCGTCAGGGTGGATACGACCCAGTACCCGGTTGACATAGATTGGATCTCCCTGATCGTCAATACCGTTCTGCAGCCTTACCTGGCAACGGGTATAACCTTTCTCCAGAATAACCGCCAAATGATTCACCTGCCTTTCTTTGACCGCGCGTTCATTTCAAATTATAAATGGGTTCCCTGTAAGTACGCAAACACCAACTTTGGTGCCATTAGAAATAAAAAATACCGCCCCGACACCAAAGTCGCAACGGTATTTTCAAAAAATATGCTAAAACTGATATGCTTCTTACAAAAGTTTAGTTGCGGATTAAAAAACTCTTCATATCCGGCTACCAACAATTTGGCTATTTGAGACCTGCTTCGCTGCGTAACAGTGCAGCCATATCTGTCTTTTCCCAGGGAAGGTTCAAATCTTCGCGGCCGAAATGGCCGTACGCAGCGATTTGTTTATAGATGGGGCGGCGCAAGTCAAGGTTTTGGATGATGGCTGCAGGGCGCAGGTCAAAATGGGTGCAGATGAGTGCTTCAATAATATCTTCAGCCACTTTACCCGTGCCAAATGTTTCCACCATCAGAGAAAGTGGCTGGGCAACACCGATGGCATAGGCAAGCTGTACTTCACACTTATCAGCCAGACCTGCGGCTACTACATTTTTAGCGACATAGCGCGCAGCATATGCTGCGGAACGGTCAACCTTTGTGGGATCTTTGCCTGAAAAAGCGCCGCCGCCGTGGCGGGCATAACCGCCGTACGTATCTACAATAATTTTTCTGCCTGTGAGTCCGGCATCACCCTGGGGGCCGCCGACAACAAAACGTCCGGTGGGGTTCACATAGAACCGGGTATTATTGTCCAGGTACTCTGCCGGAACTACCTGACGGACTACCGTCTCGATTACGTCACTTTTAATCCTCTCCAGTACAACATCTTCCCGGTGTTGGGCAGAGACGACGATGGTGTTAATCCCGACCGGTTTGCCGTCCACATATTTAACAGTTACCTGCGTTTTTCCATCGGGACGCAAATAGGGGAGGGTACCGTTTTTACGTACTTCGGCTAAACGGCGCGCCAGCTTGTGGGCCATTGCAATCGGCAGTGGCATTAACTCTGGCGTTTCATTGCAGGCAAAACCAAACATCATCCCCTGGTCGCCGGCACCAATGGCTTCCAGTTCATCGTCTGTAAAATCGGTTTCCTTTGCTTCCAAACAACGATTTACACCCATGGCAATATCAGGAGACTGTTCGTCTATCGCTGTCAGAACAGCACAGGTGTCCCCGTCAAAGCCGTATTTTGCTCTTGTATAGCCAATATCCTTTACTGTTTCACGGACAATCTTGGGAATATCAACGTAGCAGGTCGTGGTGATTTCCCCAGCGACCAATACCAGCCCTGTCGTCACCGACGTTTCCGCAGCTACCCGCGCCCGGGGGTCATTCCCGATAATTGCGTCTAAAATAGCATCGGAAATCTGATCCGAAACTTTATCCGGGTGGCCTTCCGTAACCGATTCTGAGGTAAATAAGTATTTCTTGCCCATCTATATCTCCTCCTTGGGTTAAGTTTGCTCAAACGAGCTTGTCTTAAACATTTTGGCAAATAAAAAAACCCCTTTGGATGCAAGAGGTTTCTTTTTGGAGTCACCTCTCCTATCTACCAGGATGGTTTGACCACCCTGCTGGAATTAGCACCGTTAACGTATTGTCCGGTTGCCGGGTTTCATCGGGCCAGTCCCTCCACCTCTCTGGATAAGAGTATTTAATTTTTATTTAGCAGTGCACATTAATGATAAGGGATACGGATAATGTTGTCAATTACTTTTTTTCTGCTAACGCAAACATTAACTCACCGGCAGCAACCACTTTCCCGTCTACTGTAGCCGTTCCCCGTCCTTTGCCTAAAGGACCGCGCATCTTTGTAATCTCCAACTCCAGTGTAAGAGTGTCGCCAGGTACCACCTGCCGCTTAAAGCGCAGATTGTCTATGCCGGTAAACAAGGCCAGCTTCCCCTTGTTTTCCTCCATACTGAGGATGGCCAACGCCCCAGCCTGCGCCATAGCTTCCACAATTAAGACACCAGGCATAACCGGATAGCCTGGAAAATGCCCCTGGAAAAATGGTTCATTGATGGTCACGTTCTTAATCACTCTTGCCCGTTCACCGGGGATCACTTCCAGTACTTTGTCAACCAGTAAAAAGGGATACCTGTGGGGCAAAATAGATTGAATATCCAGTATCTCGCTCATATACATAACCTCCTATCGGAACAGATGAAAATACTAGAGATGACCTGCCAGGCAACAGCTCTTCATCATTTCCAATTCCTTTTCCAACTCCGACACCCGTTCCTCATCGTCTTCGTCAAGAAGTGCTGATTCCAGGTGCGCAGTAACCTGATGACAAAAATCATACCAATCCTGTAACAGTTCCCGTGCTTTTGCCTTGGCCAGTGCCTGGGAAGCAGTCGCCACCTCTAAAACGGCAGGCTTTAGTTCCAACGTCTCCAGGTAATTGGGAATATACGTAGTCACACCTAACTCCTTTTCCATGGTCGCGGAAAATTCCGTTAGCACATCTTCTTCACCATGGACCAGAATAACCTGTTTCGGTTTTTTACGAAACTTTTTTACCCAAGAAAGCAGTTCGGATCTGTCGGCGTGGGCGGAGAAACCATCAATGGACTCGATACGGGCCCTGACCATAATTTCCTCACTAAACAGCTTGACCTTCGTGGCTCCATCCCGAATTTTCCGGCCCAATGTTCCCTCTGCCTGGTACCCGACAAAAAGTATGGTAGACTCGGGACGCCAGAGATTATGCTTCAGGTGATGCTTGATTCTGCCTGCCTCTGCCATGCCGCTGGCGGATATGATCAACGCGCCTCCGGGCAAACGGTTAATCTGTCGTGATTCATCGGCGGTTTTGGTATAAATAACTTCGGGAAAATCAAAGGGATCCTTGCCGCTATATAGCATCTGACGCATTTCCACATCGAAACACTCAGGATGACGTGAAAATATCTCTGTAGCAGAGATGGCCAACGGACTGTCGATGTAGATGGGTACGTTAGGAATTTTTTGTTCTCGCATCAGTTGGCTTAAATAATAAAGAAGTTCCTGTGTTCTGCCCACAGCAAAGGAGGGAACGACGATATTCCCCTGCCGTTCCACCGTTTCATGAATAATATTCTGCAAAAACTCCAGCTTCTGTTCCTCTAATTCATGTTCCCTGGTACCATATGTGCCTTCCACAATTAAGTAGTCCGCTTCTTCCACAATGTCCGGGTCACGGATAATAGGTTGGTTGGATTTACCCAAATCACCGGAGAAAACCAGCTTTTCCCGGTAACCGTTTTCCGTTACCTGCAGTTCAATAATTGCTGAGCCGAGAATATGCCCGGCATCATAGAACTTTAAAGCGATATCCGGTGTCAGCGTTTTCGTTTCATAATAATCAATACCCTGGAAGTACTCCAGCGAATCATATGCATCTTCCACGGTGTAAAGAGGTTCCACTAATGGGCGGCCCGCCCTGGTATTTTTTCTGTTAATCCATTCAGTCTCCATGGTTTGAATATGGCCGCTGTCGGGCAACATAATTCCCACTAAGTCCACCGTGGCTTTGGTTGCAAAAATCCGTCCCCGGAACCCGTCTTTTATTAATCTTGGAATCAGGCCGCAGTGGTCAATATGGGAATGTGAAAGAACAATATAATCTATCTCTGTGGGGTCATACGGGTAGTGTCCGTAATTTCTTTCCCGTAAACGTTTTCCCCCCTGAAACATGCCGCAGTCAATCAGGATTTTCTTTCCGGCCGCATCCAGTAAGAAGGAAGAACCGGTAACTGTGCGGGCACCGCCACAAAACGTCAATTTCATTTACATGCCTCCGTTTCAAGTCATTACCGCTTTCACGTATCTACTGCATAATTCGACGAAAACTAACCGTTTTCCTCTTCAGCATGTAGGCCCCATACCTGTTGCAGCATATCACGGACATCTTCATCAGATAATTGTTTAAAATTTTTATAAAACTGACCGACGGCATAAAATATTTCCGGCTGCAAGGGGCAGATTACCGTATCCACTTCACGGGCCAGCGTTTTTATCGTGTCCTGCGGCGCCACAGGGACAGCCAGGATCAGTTCCGCCGGACTGCGTCGGGCAACAGACTGGAGCGCAGCCGTAATGGTGAAACCGGTGGCCACACCGTCATCAATAACAATCACCGTTCTGCCTGCAATATTCACAGGAGGGCGTGATCCCCGGTATACAGAGAGGCGTCGTTTTATCTCATTCACTTCAACATTGGATGCCTGGTTAATATAGGAATCACTCACGCCGAGACTTTGCACCAAATGCGGATTTAACAGGACTTCCCCATCTTCACACACAGCGCCAAGCGCCACCTCAGGCTGATGCGGTGCCCCAATCTTCCTCGGAATAATCAGATCCATCTCACACTGCAGTTCCCTGACAACAGGGAGAGCCACCGGCACACCACCTCTGGGTACAGCGAGAACGACCACTTCTTTTCCTTCGTAACGCCTCAATACTTCAGCCAGGATTTCACCCGCTTCACAACGGTCCCGGTAACGTGAAAACTGTTTGATGGGAATCACCCCCAGATAGAATAGGAATGCTCATTTCAGCCGTAAACGTGCCGTTTACAGTAGATTTAAATGACAGCCGCATACGTCCTCCACTTTATTCACTTTATTGTACCGCGAGTATATTAATAATACAAACTTATCCTGAATTTACCTTTTTATCACCCGCTGCAGGATTTTAACTATTTCGGCAGAACTCATCTAAAAAACACTGGGAAAGGGTGACAGGATGAGCCTACTTTTTATTCTGGACCTGGCCGGCACATTTTTCTTCGCTATTTCCGGCGCCATGGTCGCCGTAAAAAAGAATATGGACTTGTTTGGCATCATCGTCCTGGGTACGGTCACAGCCATTGGCGGCGGCACACTCAGAGAAGTTTTGCTCGGCCAGTTTCCGCCTTTCGCCTTTCGCCAGGATCTTTACTTTTCCCTGGCTATTATCGGCTCCATGTTTACATTTCTGTTTATGGAACAGCTTCTGCGTATCCGGTCAGTTGTCCTGCTAGCTGATGCTGTCGGACTGGGAACCTTTGTCACGATTGGCGTGCTGCGCGCCTTGGAGATGAATACAACTTACACAAGCGCCATCATCTTAGGAACAATTACAGCTACAGCGGGAGGCATGATCCGGGATGTGCTGGCAGGTGAAATTCCCTTTGTCTTAACACGGGACTTTTACGCCGTCAGTTGTATTATCGGTGGTATCTTTTTTATCATACTGCACAGGGTGGGAGTTACCCCCGATCTCGTTATGGCACTGACCACTTTGCTGGTCATCATTTTAAGAGTCTTCGCCATCCGCTACGGCTGGACACTCCCCCGCCCCCACTAATAATGCAAACCGGGGACGGTTCCTAAAGTTGCAAAACTGCAAATCCGGAACCGTCCCCACAGTTGCAAAACTGCAAACCGGGGGACGGTTTGCAAACAAACAAACCCGCCTGGGCGGGTTTTATTTTGCGTGGCTTTACAGATTGATTTTGCTGAGGATGGCGTTAACGGCTTGCACGGCGGCGGAGTCGTCGGGAAGGTCAATGAGCGCTTTACTTTTAACATCGAACTCGGCTACCATGGGATCCAGGGGAACTGTACCAATCAGCCTTAAGCCGGTCTTGTCTATCTCTCCCTGGAGTTCCTCAATCTCATTCCCTGTTACTTTGGTCACCACCAGATAGAGTTCTTTTACATCGAGATTTACAGATTTAACAATGTCATGGACACGGCTGGCAGAACGAATGCTCCGGGCTGAGGCGTCACTGACCACAATTAACATGTCTACATCGGAAATTACCCGGCGGCTTAGATGCTCCAGCCCCGCTTCGTTATCGACAGTTACATAGTCATAGTTTTTACGGAGCGTTTCCAGATGTTTACGCAACAAATCGTTGGGGTAGCAGTAGCATCCCGATCCCTGCGGATTTCCCATGACGAGCAAATCAAAATTATTCGTCTCTACCAGGGCGTCCTGGAGCTTAAATTCAATGTACATCTCTTTTGTCATACCCGTCGGAATGGCGTTTGGTTTTTTTGTGTCTTCTAACATGGTGGAGATTGTGTTTTCCACTTCCAGCCCCAGTGCTTCATTTAGATTAGCATTGGCATCGGCATCAACTGCTAATATGGACTTTCCCGGCTTGTTCTTCAATAAGTAGCGGATCATAAGGGCCGAAAATGTTGTTTTCCCTACGCCACCCTTTCCTGCAATAGCAATTTGCTTCATAAATAAATACCTCCCATTAATTTAGATAATGATTTTCCTGCGCATGACAGCTTCCAATTCAGAAAGTGTGTTGCAGGGATACATCCTGACCACATTCTTTAATGTTTGCACCGTTTTGCCATGCTCCCATTCTTGCTGGGGCAGTGTATTTAACCAAATAATATCTTTAACTCTGCGTTTCAACTGACTAACTTCACGCACCGCTTCATCTAACGCCATCGTCTTTGTATCGCTGACAATCAGGACGTAGGAATTTCCGGTTAATATATGAGCATGCTTGCTACGAAGTGTCCGCAACGATGCCGCCAGGTTAGTACCCCGGCCCCACTCTGACGAGCGGTTGATAACGTCAAGCATGGTTGCGTTAAAATTGGCACCTTGCTCGAAAGATTCAGTAACACGCTCCAAATCTTCTGAGAAGACAAAACTTTCAATGCTACCCACCACGGCGTGAATACCGTAAATAAATTGCAGTACAAAACTGGCATACCGGGCCATCGATCCAGACACGTCACAAAGGAGAATTAATTTCGGTTTTTGCACACGTCGGCTACGGTAACGGAGACGAAACATGGTGCCGCCGAAGCGAATATTGTGACGGATACTCTTGCGCAAGTCCAGTTGTTTATGTTTTTTACTCTGCCGGTAGCGCCGCGAAATTCTCGCTACCATCTGACGCGCCAGTTTGCGGATTAGCGCCTGTGCCCTTGGCAAATCCTTGTCGGCAATGTTTTGCATATCTTCTTCCAGCAGGGAGCCAAAGCCGCCTTCACCTGTACTGCCCACCGCATCAACCAAAGCATCAATATCTTGATCTCCTGTCTGCGGCCTGTCACTCAAATCCAATTCGTCACGTAAACTTTTACGCCAGTAAGACAGCGAACCTTTAACTACGCTTTCCAATAGCGGCTTGAAATGCTGTTCCACATTTTTTCCCGATGATGTTTTATTAATATAATCAAGGAGTTTTTCTCTGTCTTTATCAGGGATACTGGCATAGACCGTTTTTTCTTTATCAGAAAGGTCAAGAGCTGTTCCCTGAAAACTCAGCTCTTCCCCGGCCTGTTCCAACTGTTGCTGGTGCTCATCCAGCTTTTGTCGGTATTCTGTACTCTGCTTTTCTTTTGCTTCAGGAGGGGCGAAAAAAACATCAAAAGCTTTATTAAAAACCGGCTGTTCTCCGGGTCGTTTAACCAGCGTGGCTTTTAGCGCCGCCTTAACGGCATCCCGGTCAGATAAATCCAGCAGCGCCAACGCGTTTAACGCATCTATTACTTCCCCGCTGCCGATACGGATTCCAGCGTGGCGCAGCAGGTGAATAAACCTCACCACGTTTATTTCCAGGTAGTTCTTCATTCTAGCTCTTCTCCGTCCGGACGTATTCCTCCAGGCGGACAGCACCTATATTACTTTTGAAGGCATCGATATCCGATTTTGTTTTCAGCAGCAGGTTTAATGTTTGGTCAACAGCATTTTTTGTTAACCGGTCCTTTTCCATCGTCACCAGCGCCCTGCCCCAATCCAGTGTTTCAGCGATGGAAGGCTTTTTCTTAATATCCTGATCACTGCGGATTAGGGAAACAGCCTTGGCAATTTCCAGGGAAAGCTTATCACCGATATCAGGAATCCGGGCACGGATAATTTCAATTTCACGGTCAACCGTGGGGTAATCAAGATAAAGATATATGCAGCGCCGCTTGAGACCGTCAGACAGTTCCCGCTCATTGTTACTCGTCAGAACGACCATGGGGATCTGGCGTGCTTTAATGGTCCCCAGTTCCGGGACAGAAACCTGAAAGTCGGAAAGAACCTCGAAGAGAAACGCTTCGAATTCTTCGTCTGTTTTATCGACCTCGTCAATCAGCAATACCACTTTTTTCTCAGACTGAATTGCCTTTAAAAGTGGTCTTTCCAGCAAATACTCTTCAGAAAATAAGTCCTGCTCCAAATCTTCGACACATGCCGTTTCCTTTGAGATTTGAATTTTTAGGAGTTGACGCTGGTAGTTCCATTCATAAAGGGCTTTGTTCTCATCCAGACCCTCGTAACACTGCAAACGGATTAAGTCAGTATCAAAGACCTGGGAGAGTACTTTAGCCAGTTCTGTCTTCCCCACTCCGGGTGCGCCTTCAATCAAAAGAGGTTTTTCCAGTTTCAATGACAGATATACGGTAGTTAACACTTCTTCATCGGTGATATACCCTAGATCTGTAAATGTTTTACGTAAATTAGCAATAGTTGCTTCCAATTTCTTCATCCTTCCCTTCAATTCTTAACTCCAGTATACCGTTGCCAAAAATGTCTGGAAATGACGGACATCACACTTGCAGAAATTTTTTGGATTTTTTTGTAATACCGGAGTCAGGAGGCTAGAACGAAGCTGCTGTTCTAATCTCCTTGTTGCTATACTTTATCAATATATGTTACTGCACTTAATGCTGCCTGTTGACCCTGTCCCACGGCTTTTGCCACTTGGTACGGTCTGCCGGCAACATCGCCTGCAGCGTAAACACCGGTAACATTTGTGGCCATTTCTAAATTTACGCGGACATGTTTGTTTTCCAGTTCCAAACCGGGAACCAACTGAGACATTGGCATTTGTGCCTTTAAGATAAATACTCCGTCCACAGGTAATTCCCCACGCTCAGCCAGGCTTATCGTCTCTAAACGTTCTCCTCCCCTAAACCCCTTGACCCTGTCACTGATGACTTCCACATTGTCGGGAAACTTGCGGCTCACTTCATATTTGGGGAGGAAAAACATCTTTTCTACCACTTCTGCCAAAAAGATGGCTTCATCTTCATGCTCTTCTGCTTCCGCGATAACAGCTATGGTTTTCCCGCGGTAAAAGAGGGCATCACAAGTTGCACAGTAGGAAACGCCTTTGCCGGTAAACGCTTCTTCACCGGGAAGATGATGAGTGGATACTACTCCAGTTGTAAGAACAACAGCCTTTGCCTCGATAAAGTCATCCTGAATCTGCAACTGAAAAACATCACCTACTGGATAAATCCCGGCCACACTTAACTGTGTTACTTCTACACCCATGTCTTTTGCATGGTTTAAGAAGGCTTTCCTTAAATCTTCACCGGGCATTTCAGGTATTCCCAGATAATTATTAATTCTATGGGCTTTATGTAGTGAAGAACTGCACAACTGAGGGCCGATGAGCAACAAGCTGCGGTTTCGTGCCTTAACATTAATTGCTGCAGAAAGGCCCGCAGGTCCGCAACCAATAATAGCAATATCTACGTTTTCCATCATTGATCACTCCTCGTATCAATCTCATCTTAGCATGCGCAAACCAGCAAACAATAATCTGATATGCGCTACATATGTGCAAGGTTAGTTAAAAGTAAACAATAGCGCAGTTTTTCAACAGCCCTATCTGTTACTATATTCGCCATAATTAGCCAATACCCTGCGCGATATAAAGTCGTTTGTAACCCGGGAATACCATAGGGTATAATAAAGAAAAGAGATTCAGGAGGATGATGTTTATGGCAAAGATTACATTTCTGGGACATGCCTGCTTTCAAATGGAAAGTAACGGGCAGGTGTTTTTGTTTGATCCCTTTCTCACCGACAACCCCCTTGCCACAACCAGCGCTGATGAAGTGCAAGCCGACTACATACTGGTATCCCATGCCCATGCCGACCATCTTGGCGATACCTACGATATCGCCAAAAGAACCGGAGCCACTGTAATTTCAACCTTTGAGATTATCCAGGAATGTGAGAAGCACGGAGCCAAAGGACACCCGATGCATATTGGCGGAAAACGCGCTTTTGACTTCGGCTACGTTCGGGTTACCCCGGCTTTCCACGGTGCAGGCATTGCCGGCGGCCATGCCTGCGGCTTTATTATCAATGTAAAAGGGTTCACCCTCTATTTTACCGGAGACACCTCGCTGTTCGGAGACATGAAGTTGCTGGGAGACATAGAGAGAATTAACACCTTCCTCGTCCCTATAGGCGGGAACTTCACCATGGACGTGGATGACGCGGTCTACGCAGCCAAACTGGTCGGTGCGAACCATGTTATCCCCTTCCACTATAATACATGGCCCCTGATCACTGCCGACCCAGAAGAATTCCGGGAGAAAGTTGAACAAAATACAGCCAGCAAATGTATTGTTCTGGCTCCCGGAGAATCCACTGAACTGTAAAGTAAGCAAACACACAAAAGGCCCGGCGCGCAGACGTATGAATGTACGTTGCGATACCAGGCTTTTTTAGTCTTGAGAAATATGGAGTTTTTGTTGCAGACCGCACTAGCCATGACGCATAGCTGTTATAGGATCCAGGCGTATTGCCCTGTTTGCCGGGTAAATCCCCGACAGCAAGCCAATACTGATGCTAAATAATAACGCGAACCCCACAAGCCAGGGTGGAATCATAGAAATCTGTATCGCCTCCGACCCCGGCATCATGCCGCCGCCCGGATTCATAAATGAAGCGCCGTACCGGTTTAATACCGATGACAACAGAAAGCTCAACCCAATGCCAAAGGAGCCCCCCAACAATCCGATTAAAGAAGACTCTGCAAGAAAGAGCCAGCGAATCTCCCGGAACGATGCGCCTATCACCTTCATGATGGCAATTTCCCGCGTTCTTTCGTAGATGGACATGACCATTGTATTGGTAATGCCTATGGCGGCAACTAGTAAAGTGATAGCTCCTATTCCTCCCAGTATCGCCTGGAATCGGCGGGCCGCCTCCTCGATTCCTTCGAGATTATCTGCCATGGAATAAGCGTTGTAGCTCCTGTCCCGCAATTCTTTACTGATTCTGCGGGTGTCTCCCACATCATCGGTGCGAACCAAAGCAAAGGAGTATTGTTCTTCCAGCTTTGGCGCAGGTCTGGCCGGTGTGGGTCTGCCAGGTGAAATAATAACCTTCTCGTCCATATACATTTTTTCTTGAAAGGAATTATCCTGTCGCCCTTGGTTTATAAAGTCCCGCATCTTTCTCAGTTCTGAAATAGGTGCATAAACTTCCCAGGCCCGCTCCATGGTTTTTTGACTTAAAATTCCCACTACATTCAGATTATAAATTCGTTTTTGCTGTTTATTGTTATGAAGAGTCAATGATAAACGCTGATCCAGTAATTCAAGAGGGTCACCCTGAGGCGGTCCTTCCCATTCCCAGGGATTATGGCGCTGTTTGGGATCCCAGAAGTTGTTTATTACCTGGGACCCGGCCACCACGTTAAAGCGGTCATCCTGGTTTAACAGTCGTCCGTCTGATACACTAAATTCTAGTTGTTCCATCAGGCCGGGTTCTAACCCGACCAGCATAATATGGCCAATTTTCCTGCCAAAGCGGGCTTCTCCCCCCACTTCAATAGCCGGAGAAATGGCCGTAACGCCCTTGATTGCTCTGATTTCTGCTATAGCCTCATCAGTCAGTCTTTTTTGTTGCCCGCCCTCGTGCCCGGGAAAATCCCACGCCTGGTGGACACGGATAATATTTAAACTGCCCCATTGTTCCATTTGCTTCTTCTGAGATTCCACCAGGCCGATGCCCAGCGAAAGCATGACGACAATGGATGCCGTACCGATTATGACACCAAGCACCGTTAATACCGTCCGTCCCTTACGGCGCCAGAGATTTTTATTGGCCAAAACTAACAGATCATAGTTCTTCATCGAACATCTCACCACGCCTTGCGCGCAGTTTTTTCATTGCAAGCCACAAACCACCGGCGGCGATCATGAGTGTCGGGATAACCCAGAGAAGCCGTTGCTTCCAGTTTGACCGGGGCGGGCCCTCTCCGGGCCTGTCGGGCGGGAACGGTTCCTCCGGCGGCTTACCGAAATCCATCTGTTGTACGTTCACCTCAAAAGGTTTCTCAACCCTGACTTCCTGATTTGTATTGTCTGTATATGTGAAAACAACGATGCCTGTCAGTAATCCCTCGGCTTGAGGAATAATCATCCCCTGAAAGTAATCGCTCATGCCGATTTCCATGCTTGCCAGAAAATATGATGCGTTCTCTTTTGGGAAATCCCCCTCAATGCTGACCATGAAGTTCTTCAGGGCAACCTTGCCCACATTGACAAACTCGGCACTAATCGGCACCGGTTGGCCCACACCACCCATGGGCGGCACTTCCACGGAAAGAACCTGTAGCCTGCTTTCCTGGGTTACCGGAAGATTCACCATTTCTGAGACACTGTATCCTTTACCGGTGGAGTCCTCGTATTCAATATCTACTGGCACTATATATGTTTTAGCCGCGGCATTTGGATCGACGTATAAATCAATGTTTTTTATGACCGTTCCCTTACTTCCAATCTTCTCAATAAAGAAGCTATTGCTACTATTTACGGGAGAAAATACTGTTCCGCTCGCTCCACCTTCCATGGGAATAACACCCAGCGAAATCTTAATATTACCTACTTGCCGGGTACTGCTATTCTCAATGTTTAAAGTCAGCCGAACCGTGTTTCCCGCCAATATTTGACTGTGTGATAACGCATACTTGCTCAAAAAAACCCGCGGTGTTCCGGCAACAGAAGTCTTCTCTGAAAGTCCCAGTTGCCGTGCCGTCACCGTTAATGTTTCTTTTTCATTGCCTTCCCAGCCCGTATCTGATCCATACATATAGGAAATGGGTATTAAATAAATATTGACTCCTTCCACGGAAGTCACACCCATCTTTACAGACATTTCTTTCTCCGTCCCTTTGGCCAGACTAGAAAGAAACAGCACATTGCTGATCCCGCGGGGATGTACATCAGTCCCCTCCAGACGAAACGTAATATTTTTAGCATCCTCATCGCCAATATTTTTGACATTAAATTTGAGAATGAAATCTCCGTCCCCCTGAGGCTCAACATTAAATGTGCCAATTTTTAAATACGGAGCTTTTATTACAGGCTTAGGATTTACTTCACCCAGCGGTAGATTCAATATTTCCGTACTGCTTCCGCCCTGGTCGAGATTGTTGTACGCAAATTTAACAGTAACATGATTAGATGTCCTGGTATCTTTCGCACGAATATTAAAGGTTGCCGTTCGGCTGTTTCCACTCCAGACATCGGCATATGTAACCTTATTTGTTAAATCCATAACTTCAAAATTCTCTCCGCCGTCAAGGATAATATCAACATGGTTTGCATAAGTGGTACTGATATTCTGAAATTGAATGTTTATCGTAAACGTTTGGCTTAGATTAGGCACGGTAGGAGTAAACGTGACACCCCTGACAGCAAAAATAGGACTCGGCTTTATTTCTGTTGGAGGGGTTGGCGGGTTGGGGTCCGTTATACTGACTGCATTAATAAGCAATACTTCCGCGAGGTAAATAGTGACATCATCTCCGCCATCCTTGCTAATTGTAATGCTCGCGAACTCATGCAACCCTTTGGGAAGTGTCCCGTATAAAAATATGTTTCTTTGCGTTCCCTTGACAACTTTATCAATAGAATTACTACTCAGACTCAAACTGCCTATTGATGAGGAAGAACTAGTTAGAACAATATTATCAATATCATTTTCAAGGTCGTTGTTTTTTATCTCAAATTGTACAGCAAACTGCTCATTTGCTGTTACATTTAGCGGAGTACTGGATACTAAAGTAACATTTAGTTTATCTAGTGAAGCCCAACACTGATTCGGTAAAATTATAAAAACTGTAAACAAAAATATAAAGGCTACAAGAAAACGTTTCATCAATGAATTCCTCCCTGTTTCTCCTGAACAATTCTCCCGTCAACCATATAAATGATTCGATCAGCAAACGCCGCCACTTCCTGGTCGTGGGTCACCATTACCAGTGTTTGGCCATTCTCTTTGACGGCCTGCTGCAGATGGCTCATAATATCCATTGTGGTGCGTGTATCGAGGTTACCCGTAGGTTCATCAGCAAAAATAATCCGCGGATTGTTAATTAAAGCCCTGGCGATACTTACCCGCTGCTGCTGACCACCGCTCATTTCCGCCGGTTTGTGTTTTCTGCGTTCCATTAAGCCTACCTGCTTCAACATTTTAGCGGCCCGTAACGTCCTTTCTCGCGGCTTGATCCCATCAAAAATCAAAGGCAGCGCTACATTTTCCTGGGCAGTTAGTGCCGGCAACAGGTTATAGGACTGGAAAATAAACCCCATTTGTTTACGGCGAAACATGACCGTCTTTTTTTCTTTCAGCTTGCTGATAGTAACCCCACGAAAAATAACGTCCCCCCGGGTAGGACGTTCCAATCCAGCTGCAATATTGAGTAATGTTGTCTTACCGCAGCCCGATGTGCCAAGAATAGCAATGAATTCACCCGTCTCAACCACCAGATCCACACCGTCCAGCGCAGTAATAATCTCCTTTCCCACACGGTATTTCTTTACAATTTTTTTCAACTCAAGGATTGGCACCGGCATCCCCCCGAATAACTATATATCCTTTAGACTGAAGAATTTCCTAAAAAGTTTCATTTTCTTACCAATAAGTGTTAAGTTTTTTTTGCAATCCTGTTTAAAAAATAAAATGTGAGGATACGCACACAAAAAAACGCCGACCGTTTGTCGGCGTCAGTTTGTTTGGTTAGTTCTTTACATCATCGAGTTCTTCGTCCAAATCCATGATTTTCGATAAGATTTCTACTTTGTGGTTCCCTGAGGCCAGCATAAACTCACGGAGGAGTTCATCCCGCAGCTCGTTTAGACTCACAATTTGTTGGGTCGTCATGTTGTATATACCTCCTTTTCCCGTAATAGTGGCTCTCAATATTCTTCCAATCAGTGACAGAAATATTCCTGAAAATTCAATCGATTCAACTACCGCTGTGATTCAATTCACATCAGCGTAGATAAAAACAGAACTGTTGTAACAATCTTACTTGCTGTCTGCAACCTTTTATTGTTCTAAGTGTAACATGCTTTATTTTACTTTGTCTATACTTTTCATATTAATTTTTTAGAAAATTCTATCTTTTATAATTACCTATAGGTATATGCACTTAATTATCATATGTTATGCAATATGTATCCAGTGAGGAAAGCGCGCATTTAGCTGCAATTGTAATCTCATCAACCTCGCAGTATTCACCTTTCAGGTTAAAACGGCAGCGCTCAACCGTACAGGATACATCTGGATGAGTAACAGGGTAACCGCTAAATGCCTGGGATACCAGGCCCCCGTAGTTTACATTGTCTAATGACAGAAGTGACCCGGAAAAGTCTCTGGGGATAAACGTTCCGCAATCCGTTTGCTCCGCGTTGGAGCGAGTGTCATCATTAATTTCAATGACCGAAGCGTTGCACATTTCTCCCCCTATATTATGTGCACAATGGATAGCGCTGCACCTAACTCGCGGCATGGCACACCTCCCGGGAGATAGTATTTCCTTTTTTCGCTAAATAATAACACATAAGGCATGTAAAACACCCTATGAATAAGCTAAAAAGAATGAACACCGGCTCGCAAAAACGCCGCAAGGTTCGTTTTGAACCTTGCGGCGATAGATATTATATGGAGCCGGCGATCCGAGTCGAACGGACAACCTGCGGATTACGATTCCGCTGCTCTGCCATTGAGCCACGCCGGCGCGATATTTATTATAGACGATAAACACAGTAAAATCAAGGGTTATTTAAAAATTTCAGAGCTCCCAGTTATTTGCCTGTTATTTGCAAAAAGCCGATTTTTGGCCCTTAAGACCAAAATGGTCACGGATTGGTCACGTGATACTTCTCACAGCTAGCCGAACTCACCATAGCATCAAACACATCTGCAGCCTCTTCCAGCCCCTATCACCTGGGACAAGCTCGCGGCTCTGATAGTAGCTGTCCGGGTCGTTTGGCAAAAGCACGCGGAGCCGGTCCCGGATGGTCAGGCCCGGTGTGACTACAAGAAATCCGCGAGTAAAGTTACTGCTGGTCGGCCGCCGTACTGCGTTAATGGTTTGCCAGGCGATCAGCATGGCCATAACAGTGGTTTTGCCAGCACCGGTGGCCAGCTTCAAAGCCACGCGCATCAGCTCCGGGTTGGCATCATTATTAGCATTGACAAGATGCTCCAGAAAGGATTTGGCTGATTTACCCGACTTCGGGGCAACCTCTGACAGCCAGATAATTGTTTCAACCGCTTCAATCTGGCAGAAAAACGGCCTGATCTGACTGAACCTGTGATGGCGCCAGTGCTGGAGCAGGCGAGCCGTTTCAGGCGTTACCTGCCAATCTGCAGGGTTTGGCCTGCTTCGCCATTGGTCCACCTGATAGCGAATAGCATTTATGATAGAGGTCGGATCATACTGTTGTTCTTCAGTGGAAAGCCCTTTGCCTAATTTAAATATTTTATGATATTAATACTTGTCATGTATACAAAATATGTTTTTATGTATATAATAAAAATAAAAGGGTGGTGAACATGGATAATAAAATTATTGGTTCGAATCTTCGCCGAATTCGTGAGGCAAGAGGATTAACTCAGTCAAGAGTAGCGGACCTTGCTGGAATCTCAAGGATTGCTTATCGAAATATTGAAAGTGGAACCTCAACGCCAAAAGTATCTACTTTACAAAATATCTCAAACGGAATTGGAATAAAACTGCAAGATTTATTAGTACCTGTCAGTACCTTAAGTAATGTTAGATTTCGCGCATCAAAAAAAATGAGAAGCCGGGACAACATTTTAACAGAAGTAGCGCGCTGGCTGGAAGACTTTAATTACCTTGAAAATTTATTGGATGACCACAGCAAATACCATTTTAGAAGTCTCGCCGAGGAACTTGCTCTTGTGCCCCACGGACCTGATCGTGCTAAAGTAGCAGCCGAAAGAGTAAGAGAAGAAATGGGATTAACCAAAAAAGAACCCATTCGTGATATTGCAGGGATACTGGAATTTAACGGAATAAAAGTTTATCCGATTGTTCTTGTGTCTGAAGGATTCTTCGGCTTATCTGTCTCTGAGCATGAGAAAGGTCCCGCCATTATTGTAAATGCCTGGGACCGTATCTCCGTAGAACGTTGGATTTTTAGCGCAGCACATGAACTGGGTCATTTACTTTTACATTTGGATTCTTACGATGTGGACAACAATACTGAAGACTCTGATGAAGAAGTTGAAGCAAATATCTTTGCATCATATTTTCTGATGCCGGAAAGTGCATTTGTATCTGAGTGGGATGAAACTTACGGACTGCCTTTTGTTGCTCGTATTCTAAAAGTAAAACGTATTTTTCAGGTTAGTTATAAAACAGTGCTATATCGTCTTTCTGATAAAATGGGTCCTTCAATATGGGGAAAATTTCAGACTGCATACAAATTAAAAACCGGTAAGACTCTACGTCTTATGGATGAACCGGAAGCCTTACCTCCGGATAAATTTCAACAGTCCCCAGAAGTTTTACGCTCTCAGGAACCAGACTCTTTATCATCATCACATTTCGTGGAAGATCGGCTATATAAATTAGTTCGTAATGCCATAGAAAAAGAAGAAATCACCATGAGCCGTGGAGCGGAAATTCTCAGGCTGGACCTTGAAGACATGCGAAACATCGTTTCGTTCTGGGTATAGCAAATGGGGACAGGCAGAAAGAAAAATCGCTTTCTAATACTAGATGCAAACATTCTTATTGATTACATTAAATGCGATAGAACAATTTTAAAGCTGATCTGCACTTATGTTGGAGAAATTTATTTGGCTACAACTGTTCTTAATGAAATTAATGATTTCGATGAAACTGAATGTACTGAATTTGGAGTTATACTGGTAGAACCAGAACTAAGGCAGGTGGTGTTGGCAGCAGAGGAAGTAGGCCGCTTATCCTTCCAGGACAATTTATGTTTTATCTTGGCTAAAGAAAACGGATGGACATGTGTAACCAATGATATTCCTTTACGGAAAAAATTTTTTGCCTTGGCATAACTGTATGCCGAGAAAGGACAGTTTTTTAATGACAAACGAAAAGAGTAATACCTCAGAACAGCGTCCTGATTATGGAAAGGACAACCCAGGCCGGAGCGCTGAGCACCGCCGGGATGCAGAAAATCGACACAAAGGCAAAGAAAGAACACCCGAGACTTCTCACTCAATTTTGAGGGTGTAAGATGTCGTACATTAAGCATTTTGATTTTGTACCGGGAAAATGGTTCCCTGAGCTAAGTGGCGTTCCCGGTAAGGGCTGGCGTCTTATAGAGGCCAGCCCTCTTCCCCCTAAAGACGAGATAGTCGCAGTTGCACATGCAATAATGCACAGAACTAGATACGCAATATGGGGAGGGCAGCTTCGCTCATCAAATTACTGGGGTACAAAGTTTCAGTACCTATCAAACCAACTGGTCGAGGCAGTTTACAGTATTGAGAATACCAGGTTTCTTGTAGCGTTATTTTCAGGCACTCATGGGGTACTCAATGGGCAACCAACTGCAATCGTACTTGAACCACTTATAAATCATGCCACTTACCCCGATCACCCTCACCTTAATCTTGCTCATACATGTAAAATAAATGGCAAGGAATTTTTTTTACCAACATCACTATGCTACACAAACAATCCGGTAGGGCTAGGTAAAAGTGAAGTTGAAAGAGTAAACAATGCGGCAGAAATTGTTTGTGAATGGCTATTTAGGCATCAGATTTGGCTTTCAACCCGTCAGCATGATAGTACAGGTATCTGGCTTGGGCCAGAAGAACCGCCGGAAGCGTACAGTTATTGGCTATATAATCCCCATGGGAGATGCCGGTGTGGAGATAGTCAGGCTTATAAGAATTGTCATATGGTACAAGACGTAAGCGAGCTATGGAAACAGTCTAAAGAGTGGGCTAGTGATTTTGTTCAAGCATACACAGCAAAACAGTATTGGCACCAGGGACATGCCCAAAAAGAGTTAGAATCAATAAAATTATTAAAAAAGAAAATGATTTAATAAATCTACTTATCGTAAAAACTATTAGCTCTTTGGGCTATCACCTTGAGCATGCACTGCCTGAAAAAGCATAGATAAAAAATCGGATCCATCAAAGGATCCTTTTTTGTTATCGCGTTAATTTGGTCTGCAGTACATTCCTCTAATTCTATAAAAAATCCTGCATACTGCTCTCTATCGCATCATAAACACGTTTTGAAACCTCTTCCTCAGTTCTCTTGCTTATTGGTTTCGTATTACTGAAATTTTGTTTTTTGCCATCTGACGGCTTTTTGAACCCGGCATTTTCGAATGTGGGCCTCAAATCTTTAAGTTCCATGACGATTTGACGAATTTCTTTTACATCCATAACAAGATTTTCAACCTTTTTTGCAAATGCTTCCTTCTCACAGTTGTCACGATGGTGCTTTTCCAGGATGGCTTCTCTTATAAACTTGCTCTTTTGTCTGTCTGGAACCTGAGTTAAAATAGCCAGCGTTTCCCGGCACGCATAAAATATAAGCTTTTTATTTACGGTAGTCATAGTCACTGTTCTCCTTTCTGTATTACGTAAAAAATTCCCAAAGGATGGGCACTTTAAGCCGCTATTTTTTATAGATGTATTACAACCATGCTCATCTCCCCTTCTTTGCCATCCTGTGTATGGCATTTAAAAATCCAGACATCACAGGCGCTTCAAATGTTTTCATAAACCAAAATGTATGTCATGTTTTCCCTTCGGCTGATCCCCTTTTTAATCCTTGTAGCCGGCAACTTGTATGGTGTAATGTGTCCGTAAAATCAGGTAACTCCCGTATTTCAAAGACTTCCAGAATGTATGGCATTTTAATTACCCCTGTATCCCTCCCATGTACACTTTTATGACATAAATTCTTCTGTGGCCAATTTCTTTTGAGACTATTTCTGCTGCAGCATCCCAGCTCAGGCCTTCTCCCGTCAGCTCTGCCATCCTCTGCTGTACATAGGCGTAGCGGAGGCCATGGAAAGTAAGTTCCTTTACTTTGCCCTGCCAGGTTCTTAGGGTGCGGCCTTCGGTTGTTTCAAAAGATCTTCTGGCCTTATTCAGCCACTCCTCACAACGCTTAACTGCTTCGTGTGTTTGCTCGTGTGGTTTGACGTAGAGACGGTGCCCGCGCGGTGTATTTTCCAGGCGTGCAGTGAACACCTCCCTTGCTGCTGGCGATAGCGGCAGTGCGCGCCACATGCCGACCTTGGCCTCGTTTCTGACCAGGTAGAAGCCTGTACGGAGTGCGGCTTCTGCCTGGGACCTGTGTACGGCAACTGCTTCGGTAATACGCAGGCCCATGGTGCGGCAGAGAATAATGATTTCGGCGATCTCCTGGTGGCCATTGCTTTTGGCATAGGCCAGTGCCGAGTTGTACTCGATATCGGTCCATGCCCTGTTCCCTTTGACTGTGGGTGTGGGCTCCAGAACAACCCCGTAATTTCTGGCAAGGTCTTCGTTAGGAGATATACTGTGCCTAGGCTCTGATTTTCCATGCGCGTACCTGATAGCAGCCAGGTCGTTCTTGATAGTCTTTGGGGCGGTTCCCTGTTCCTGTCTGTGGCGGATGAAAGCGACGATGTGTTTATCACTGACGTTTTTAAACTTCTGCAGCCTGAATTCATCCCAGGCAAAGCGGGCAAATACCAGACAGCTTTCGCGGTATCTTTTTTTGGTGCCGAAGCTGTGCTGCCTGTCGTGCCTGTAGATCCTGCGGACATTGGCTTCAAGCGGTGAGAAATGGCTTGTCATGGTCATCTCCTTTCTTTTTGGGCATGGAAAACAAAGCGAGGCTGCCGTCCTCGCTGAATCCTCGAATTCTGATGAGCGTTTAATAGGCTGAAAATGCTGGAATATCAGGCTTTGTTGGTGCTTGATTACTTTTCCTTCTCTTTCGAGGTAATCTGGAGAATATAAAAAGATTCAGTTGTCAAGGAGCGAATTCGAGAACCAACGAGCATCCCCTGAGGGTGGGCGACCTGGCCCTGCTCAAAGGCCTCTCTGCGGTATACGCATGCGCTAGCCGTACAGGTGATGTACGAGAGACCTTTATGCCGCCTGGTAAAGCTTTCGACTTCTTGGTCCCGGAAGGCGGCCTGATCCGGAGAAGTTTTTCCTTTCCTGCTACAGAGCAGGAATTTTCGGTGGTTCCTGTGCAGCTTTTTTGTAAATACATTCCCTTTTCTCCTTTCCAAAATAAAATAGACCGCACAGAAACAGGCGGTCTTTTAGCGTCCCGGAGGACGACTTTATACGTATGAACACATACGTATAGTTGATTTTTTTTCTTAAACAAAATGGATTAAAATTTAAAATAGCCCTACGGGCTTAGATAATTTTGCACGGAAAACAATGGCAACTAATTACCAGCTCCCGCGGAAAGCGAAAACTTAGAACCAGTGTCTAAGTCAAGCTATGGCTAAATAGTAGCATATTTTACCAAAATAGTCAACTGTGGGGAGCATCGCGACAAGAATGAGTCGTAGTTATTTCTGAACTCTGTTCCAGAGGAGCCACTTTTAAGGTCATTCCGCTTCTTCAGAGTTTAACAGCTTTAGCATTATATCATTATTATTTAAAATTGTGAATGAAAAAAACCACCCACCTATTAAAGTGGATGGCCATGGTCACAAAATGGTCACGGAAGCATGATAACTTATTATTTTTAGCGAATCTAACAAACGTTCTCCTGCGGGGAATATCCTTATTTTACGGGCGTTTTGGCCCTTTGCGACACTAAGTGGACTTAGTGAAAAACTGCCTTGAGCGGATTACGATTCCGCTGCTCTGCCATTGAGCCACGCCGGCGCATAGATTATTATAGCTGAATTTAAACTGTAAATCAAGATTTTTGTACTGGCAAGAGCTTCACACTGCCCCATGCCGCCATCTTATCGTCTTTGATAAGTAGTACTCCATCTACATCGGGAACTGATTTGGCAAATTCCAGGGCCGTAGCCAGATCGTCAGCTGTTTGCACCTGGTTGCCTGCAGCGGTGGCCACCGCATCAGCTAGTGGCGTTGACGCAGAGATAATAACAGCCGCATCCGCCCTGCCCATGCTCAGTGAAGGGCCAACAGTGCCTGAAGATGTGCAGACTCCGCAGCCTTCCTCTCTTGGCGGCATTTCCAGGGCCAACCGGCCACTAAACGGCGATGCCCCTGCAAATACGGAAATGTTGGTGGCCGATAAAGTCCTCATAAAAATATCTCCGCCGTTTTCTACGATAATCTGCTTCACAAGCACAAGCAAATCTCTCCCCACAAATTCAGCAAACGTACCGGCGACTGCGGCCATTGGGCCGACTCCGGCAATATTGCCTGCGCGGACCATGGCCAGGACAAGAGGGTGTGCCGGCAGTTGTATCAAGTGGGGTTCCAGAGTGGTACGAAACTGAGGATCCCGTACGATATAACTCTCCAGTTCCGATCGGTAGGTTAGAACTCTCTTCTCTGTAAAGCCTGCCAGATCCGGCGTAAAGCTATCCCGATCCACAGAAATATGCAAATCTGTCTCCCCTACTTTGCAAGTAAAGGAGACAAACCCCTCAGGATTCATATTGTTTCTATAACTTCGCCGGGATGTATCCACGTCTATTCCCCGGACAGATAGCGTGCTTCCACCGCCCGGGCCGGGCAAGCTTTCAGGCAGTGTTCGCAAACAATACATTTCTCACCGTCAAAGGCAACCGCCATTTCAGGCCGCTTCATCCATAACGCGCTGGTAGGGCAAATTACGGTGCAGGCGCCGCACTGGGTACAGCGGTCTTCCACCCAGACAATTTGCTGTTCCAAGGGCAGGATAATAACGCCACGGGACAGGAGAAAGTCCATCGCCGCTTCATATTCCTTTTCCTCTGCAGAAAACTCTACAACCATACGGCCTTCTTTTCGTGGATTGATATTCGCTTTTAATATATTGGCTACCACATTATACTCTTTAGCCAGCGTATATATAAAAGGATGTTCCACAACAGATGCGGGAAAACGCAAGACTACTTTCCGCTTTACCATGGCTACCCCTCCTATTTCTTCACCGTAAGCGGTTTAGATTTAATGCACGAATCGGCAGACGGAAGAGACGCCACCGGTTCAGTCAGAGTAAAATCACCCTTAATAATCCACTGTTTCAGTGTTTCTGCAATTTCCCTGGCTTTTGGATAGCTGGATAGGGGTGCAGTGGGTATTTCCTTATCCTGAATGATAATACTCCCGGATTTTAACTGCGCATACGTGACTTCCCCCAAACTGCCGCCCACTCCCTGTGGATATGCTTCACTGTAGTCAACGACCTGGGCCACAATCTCTTCGTCTCGTACTGCCGCATGGCGAAGAACGTCAGCATCAAGAATCGGAATCGGCAGTCCTACACCAACCTGCAGCGTTACGCCATAGCCTAGGTAACTTACGCCGCGCAGCCATTTAGCTTCCATTTTCTTTAAGTCTCCCGTTAAAGCCAGTGTGCCGGCAGGTGTGCGCGGAACATCATTTTCACCGCGGGCACCGCAAGGGTTATGTTGGGTACCGTTCCAGGAGACATAGCCTATACCGCCCCCCAGGAAAAGCTTGGTGCCAATGCCAACCGTCCTGTACAATGGATCATTGAGCAGCGGAGAAAGCTGTCCCGCACTGCAATAGTTGGCGTTCCCCATATTTGGCTTTAGGATGCCCATATACGTATAGATAGTGCGGTCTGATAAGTTTACAGCCACATTATAATTTTGGTAGCAGTTACGGGGGTTATAAATATACGCTTCGTTCATATCCTCAAGCTTAATCCAGGTATCCAGTTTTTGCCGGGGGTAACAGTCCGTCCCGTAAGACGTGGCTTCGAGGTAAACCTGTCTGCCGGCAACCAGATCCTCAATGACATGGCCGCCACCGTAATTAAACGCACCGGGAAAATTCTTATTGGCTGGGTCAACATCGGGTATTTCAGTAGCACCTATAAAGACATCCACCGCTGCTATCCCTGCGTATGCATTTACGCCGTTTAAATAGACCTTTGACATCCGCATCCTCGGTGTGGGGTGCCCTAAATTCAGAAATGCCCCTGAGGAACACATGGGCCCGAAGGTTCCCGTAGTCACCACGTCCACACGGCGGGCCGTTTCTTCCACGCCATGCTCTTCCACCAAAGAGATTACTTCCTCCGCCGTAACAACAACGGCTTCCCCTTTTTGAATCTTTTCATTAATTTCGGCAATACTTCTGATCTGCGCCATTCATCCCGCCTCCTTTGGCTGTAAATTAAAAAACTCTTCCCAGACAGGAAGAGGAATCGCTATCACACGACTCTCATCTTCCAGAATTTCCTCTGCTGGAGTTAGCACCGTGACGTCGTCCGGTTGCCGGGTTTCATAGGGCCAGTCCCTCCACCTCTCTGGATAAGAGTTCTATTCAATTGCATTAATCCTACACTGCAGATAGGTAAGTTGTCAAGGTAAAAATAAAATAGCAGAATTGCGCACCTAAAAAGCGACTCAAGAGTGCAACTCGGGAACCGCCTGTCCTTGCAGAGGTTCCCCGGGTTGCAAAACAGCGGCAGAATGATTCCACCGCTGTTTCTTCTTCTTTTTTAGCAAGTTATCATGATGTGAAAGGATTAGGTCAAATGTTAAACCTGACCCCGGGTTAGGCGGTTTTGGCTTTTTTGAAGGCGGCCAGTTCTTCGTGCATGACTTTGCCAAGGATGGCGATGCCGCGGAGGATTTTATCGGGGCAGGCTTCGGAGAAGGCGAACCGGGCGGTGTTTTTACCGTTACCGTTGACGAAGAAGCCGGCGCCGTCGACGAAAGCTACTTTGCGTTCGATAGCTTTATAAAGAAGACTACGGGCATTCATACCTTCGGGTAGTGTAACCCAGATGAAGAAGCCGCCCTGGGGACGGGTCCAGGTAACACCTTCCGGGAAATGCTGGTCCATACAGGAGAGCATTAAATCACGTTTTTCTTTATAACGGGCAATCAGAGAACTCACATGAGTGTCGATATAGCCGCTGCTGGCAAAGCGGTATGCCATCCGCTGCCCCAAAGAGTTCGAGCAAAGGTCTGTTGCCTGCTTGGCACAGGCCAGTTTTTGTATCAGGGATTCATCGGCAACAGTCCAGCCCACACGAATTCCGGGAATAAACGTTTTGGAAAAAGACCCGAGATAGACGACTCTGCCTTCCGTATCCATGGACTTAATACTTTGTACCGGTTCCCCTTCAAAACGGATTTCACCGTAGGGGTTATCCTCAAGAATAATAAAATTGTATTCTTTCGCCAGTTGCAGCATTTGCTGACGACGTTCCAGGGACATACTGATACCGGTGGGATTTTGGAAGTTGGGAACGAGATAAGCAAACTTGGGAGAACGGCCTTCCATTTTCAGTTTACGTAGCTTTACAGCCAAAAGATCTACCTGAATGCCGTCTTTGTCCAAAGGAATGGAGATGCGGTCGCCCTCATAGTTATAGATGGCGCCCAATCCGCCCACATAGCCAGGTTCTTCCACAATCACCGGATCACCGGGATTAAGAAACACTTTGCTGAGTAAATCCATCCCTTGCTGGGAACCGTTAGTGATCAGGATGTTATCCACTGTAGAAGGAATTCCTTCCCTGGTCATTTTTTCGGCCAGGTACTTCCTCAACTCAAAGTTTCCTTCCGTAGGGCCGTACTGCAGCGCATACTTTCCTTCTTCGTCAATCAGACCGTTGACCACTTCACACACTTTTTCCATCGGAAAAAATTCCGCGCTGGGAAACCCGCCGGCAAAAGACATGACACTGGGGTCTTCCGTCAGTTTAAAGAATTCGCGTATTTCCGATGTCTTCATGCACCTGGCACGATCAGCATACAATTCATCAAAAATCATTTTGTGCACCTCCGTAAGCTAAAAAAATGTAATGTATAAATGCGAAAACAAAAACTCCCATCTCTGTAAAGACAGAGACGGGAGACATACCCGTGGTACCACTCTGATTACCGGATTGCTCCGGTCGCTCAAGCACACGCTTTCTGGATAACGGCAGTGCCGGCTCCGCTTACTGAATTCAGCGGGCAGCTCCGGGGCGGCTCACCTTTCTCATGACCGAGGGACCTCTCAACACTCAATCCCATCTCTGTCGGCTGATCCTGGCTTCTTCCCCATCTTCGCTTTATTTTTAATATATGATTTGTACGTAAAGATTGATACTTCAAAAATATAACTTGAGGGTTATTATATCAGAGCATTTATAATAAATCAATAGCTAATTTCAATTAATTTTTTGGAATCATTTTCAATTAATTTTTTGGAAAATAATAGTAACCGGCCTGAAATGCCTTTTTATTTTGTTCAAGAAAACGCTGGGGAACGGCCGCTTCCAGTGCCGCCAGGTAGCTTTCCAGAGGAAAGGGCAGACTGAGGGCCAATACTCCACATAATACAACATTGGCAGCTTTGGGCTGACCACAATTTGTGGCCATCTCCAAAGCATTTACGGCGTGCAGAGCACCGATCTGCCGGCCTACCAGGGCTGTCATAGCTTCCATAATATTAGCCGGGTATTTTTGCACGCCCAGAATAACCGGGACAGGCTTAATTTCCTGGGTGTTGACCACCATCGTCCCCTGTGGGCGCAGGAAAGGCAGCCAGCGCCACGCTTCCAGCTTTTCCGAGGCCATGACATAATCGGCCTGTCCAGCCTCAATTAAAGGGGAATTGACTTCTGAGCCAAAACGCATATGGGTAAGCACACTGCCCCCCCGTTGCGCCATCCCGTGAATTTCTGAAATTTTAAGGTCATAGCCGTGTTCCAAAATAACATGGGCCAGAATTTTACTGGCCAGAATAACTCCCTGGCCACCGACGCCGCCCATTAAGATGCTGGTTACCGGTCCGTTAGGCATTGCCGCCACCTACCTTTTCAATCGCATCCACTTTACAAACCTGCACACAGACGGCACAGCCTACGCAGAGCGAGGGATCGATGGAAATAATTTCATCATTTTTTGAAATGACCGGGCAGCCCAGCTTCATGCATGATCCACAGGTTATACATGCATCCCGGTTAATCATGTATTTGTCCTTCGGCCCTTTATCCAGCAGAGTACAGGCGCGGCGGATGATAATCACCGAAGGCTCGGCCACAGCTATTTCTTCCCGGATGACCCCTTCCAGCTCTTGCAGATTGAAGGGATCCGCCTCCCTGACGCGCTTCACTCCCAGAGCGGCACAGATGGCGCTGATATCAAGGGCGACCGTAGGATCTCCTTTTAATGTTTGTCCTGTACCCGGGTGGTGTTGGTGCCCTGTCATTGCAGTAATGCGGTTATCTAAAATCATTGTTACCGTCGTACCACGGTTATAAACTACATCGGCTATTCCGGTCATGCCGGAATGGAAAAAAGTCGAGTCGCCAATAACGGAAACTACTTTACCCTTTAAATCCGGGTTGCCTTTCTCAAAGCCCAACCCCGCGGAAATGCTGGCCCCCATGCAGATACAGGTATCCATCGCTTCCAGAGGTGCCAAACTGCCCAGTGTATAGCAGCCGATATCGCCGCTGACGACCAGCTTCAGCTTGCGCAGCAAATAAAAAACACTGCGGTGAGTGCAGCCCGGGCAGAGGACCGGAGGACGCATAGGCACTGGTTCATCACAATAACCCGGGACTTCCAGGGCACCGGTGAGAGGTTGCCCCAGGATTTTATCAGCCACGATGTTGGGGGATATTTCGCCAATCAGCGGGAAAAGTTCTTTGCCTGTAACAGCAATGCCCATTGCTTTAATTTGTTCTTCCATAAATGGATCTAATTCTTCCACCACATATAGTTTATCGACACCAGCGGCAAACTCTTCAATCAATTTAGGCGGCAGAGGGTGGCAAATCCCCAGTTTAAGTACAGAAGCATCGGGTAGCGCTTCCCGCACATACTGATAACAAATACCGGCTGCGATGACACCGATTTTTCTGTCCCGCCATTCAATCCGGTTCAAAGGGGATTGTTCAGCAAATTTGCGCAACAGGTTCATCCGTTCTTCCACCACAACATGACGAAGACGGCCGTATGCGGGAACCATAACATACTTCCTGATATTTTTCTCATACGGCTTAACCGGTACATCTTCCCTCTCTCCCAGTGAAACAAGAGTCTGGGAGTGGGAAATCCGTGTTGATGATTTGAGCATCACCGGGGTATCAAATTCTTCACTCATCTCCAGTGCGTCCCGCACCATATCCTTTGCTTCCTGGCTGTCTGCGGGTTCAAGCATTGGGACTTTAGCCAACCGGGCGTAGTGCCGGCTGTCCTGCTCATTCTGAGAACTGTGCATGCCGGGGTCGTCGGCAGCCACTAACACCAGCCCGCCGTTTACGCCGGTATAAGCAAACGTCAGCAACGGGTCGGCAGCAACATTTACACCCACATGCTTCATTGCCACCAGTACCCGGGAGCCGGCCAAAGACGCTCCAATCCCCACTTCCAGTGCCACTTTCTCATTAGCGGACCATTGTGCATCCATCTCTTTGTACAAGGCCACATTCTCCAGAATTTCTGTACTGGGCGTGCCGGGATAAGCGGCAGCAAATCGAACTCCTGCTTCAAAGGCACCGCGAGCTATGGCTTCATTACCACTCATTAATTCTTTTTTCATTGCATGTCCTCCTTTACGCATCATTTCGTCTGTCAATAACCCGTTTTGCTTTGCCCATGGTACGTTCCAGTGATTTTGGTTCAACGAGCTTAACCCGGGCGCTGACTGTGAGGACATTGGCCAGCTTTCGGCTGATTTTTTTCTCTACGTCCTCCAGATCCCGGAAAGAACCGGTAAATTTTTCGCGATTCAGCTCTACGTGTACTTCCAGGTCGTCCAGGTATCCTTTTTTCTTATCAACAACGATGAGATAATGGGGCGCCACTTCGGCTACTTCCATCAAGACACTTTCAATTTGTGACGGAAAGACATTGACCCCGCGGATAATCAGCATATCGTCGGTGCGGCCTGATACTTTGCGCATCCTGGCCGTGGTACGCCCACAGGCGCACCGCTCTCTGTTAATCACGGATATATCTTTGGTCCGGTAGCGGATAACCGGGAAGCCTTCCTTCGTCAATGTCGTAAAAACCAGTTCGCCCTCCGAGCCATCCGGGAGCACCTCCCCGGTATTGGGGTCAATCACTTCCACCAGAAAGTGATCTTCGTTAATATGCAGGCCCGCCCGTTCCCGGCATTCACCGGCAACGCCGGGACCCATAATTTCACTGAGTCCGTAATTATCGGTGGCAACCAGGTTAAGTCGCTCCTCAATCTGCACCCTCATATTCTCCGTCCACGGTTCGGCACCAAACAACCCTGTTTTTAGTGGCAGTGTGCGCGGATCCACGCCCATATCTCCGGCGACTTCCGCCATGTACAGAGCATAAGACGGAGTACAGACCAATACGGTGACGTTAAAGTCCTTGATGAGCATGATTTGTTTTTCTGTGTTTCCCACAGATGCGGGCACAACAGTGGCACCTACTTTTTCCAGACCGTAATGCAGGCCGAACCCGCCGGTAAACAGACCGTAGGAAAAACATATCTGAGCTACATCTTCCCGGGTAACCCCGGCCATAGTGGCAATCCGGGCAATTAAGCCGGACCAGGTCTGCAGGTCGTTTTCCGTGTATCCAACCACAATGGGCTTACCTGTGGTCCCCGAAGAAGCGTGCAGTCTAATGATATCCTTCATGGGTTTGGCGAAAAGTCCAAAAGGGTAATTATCGCGCAACGCATCTTTCGTGGTGAACGGAAACTTCGCAAGGTCATCCAGGGACGTTAATGCATCGGGATGTATCCCGTGACTGTCAAACTGTTCTTTATAATAAGGGACAGATTCATATACCGTGTGCACAACCTGCTTCAACCGAAGCAGTTGGGCGGTACGCAGTTCATCCCTGCCTGCCGTTTCCATTTCTTTTTCCCAAATCATAATTACACCCCTTTAAAACACAATAAACGGCACCACAAAAAGATGCGGTGCCGAAAAACCCCAAACACTACCGCACTACCATACTGCCATACTGCCATAACACTTTATTAAAGCGCGTAGACTTCATTACCGTCAAGAACCTTGATATTTTTGGCTTGCAGCGCATGCATAGCGCCGTCACAATTTTCCACCCGGAAGATGACCAGAGCCTCGTCCGATGTTTTACCGATAAAGGCGTAGAGGTACTCAATATTAATACCGGCTTCGCCGAGAACTTCCAGAACATGAGCCAAACCGCCCGGTCTGTCAGGAACGTCCACCGCAATTACTTCCGTTTCACTCACCATAAAGCCCTCTTCTTTCAGAGCACGGTTCGCTTCTTCGGGCCGATTGACAATGAGGCGAAGGATGCCAAAATCGGTGGTATCGGCGATAGATAATGCACGGATATTGATATCTTCTCTACCCAGTGTCCGCGTCACATCAGCGAGCCGGCCTGATTTATTTTCCAAAAAAATCGAAATTTGCTTTACTTTCATGAGTTTTCCCCCTTGTCAGGCGCTGTCTGACATTAATTCTACATAACGTCTTTCATTCCTGCTTACACGCTGTTTTTTTATTGATTGAGCGATTATTTAGCTTATTTTCTGATATATGGCTGGCCTTACCTTTCTCAGTCTAAAGCGGGCAGGATCACTAATCATTTCCGAGCAGCCAATAATAAAGTACCCATCGGGCTTCAGGCTTTGGGTAAACCGGGTAATGAGAGCGTCTTGTGTTTCCACGGTAAAGTAGATAAATACATTACGGCATAAAATAATGTCACAATTTGGTTCAAAGCGGTCGGTCAGCAGATTTTGCTGCTTGAACTGAATCAGGGACTTTGTTCTCTCATCGAGAATAAAATTTCCGTCCTGCTCTGTAAAGTGGCGCTGCCGAAAACGTTGTGGCACATTGCTCAAAGTGTTGTCGGGATATATCCCTGCCTTTGCTTTAGCCAGGATACTCAGATCAAAGTCTGTGGCCATAATGCGCCAATTTCCCCCCGGCGCCTTCTCCTGAAGCAAAATAGCAATGGAATATGGTTCAGCGCCGATAGAACAACCGGCACTCCAGATTTTAACGGGTTCACCCTTTTTCAGCACATTCGGAAGTAATTCCGTTTCCAGTGCCTGATATACCGCGGGGTCCCGAAAAAACTGTGAGGTATTAATCGTCAGATAGTCGGTAAAGTGTTTTAAAATCGATGGATCCTTGTCAAGCAGTTCGAGAAACTCAGCATAGGCCGATATATTATAACGCTGCATCAGTTGATTAATCCGCCTGCGCATTTGCTGCTCTTTGTAACTGCCCAGATCAAGACCGACTTTTATCTTTACTTTTTGTTTAAAGATTTCGTAATCCATGATCGCGGTCATTTGCTGTTCCTCCCGCAAAGTTCGCTTATTTTTCCAGCTATCTGAGACAATGGTAATACATAATCGACGATCCCGGCAGTGATGGACGCCCGCGGCATACTGAAGATGACAGAGCTTTCTTCGTCCTGTGCCAAGGTTCGACCACCCAGACGTTTAATTTCCATCATTCCATCCGCGCCATCTTTACCCATACCGGTAAGAATAACTCCGATAGTATTTCCATGGTAAATTTCTGCGACGGACAACATCATCACCGTTGCTGAAGGCCTTACATGTTCCACAGGCAAATCCTGGGTCAGCCGGACACAATGTTTGCCGTCCACCGTCAAATGGTAATCTCCCGGTGCGATATAGACTACACCCGTCAGAATTGGCTCGCCGTTTTCCGCCTCTTTAATGCGAATCGCCGCAATATTATTCAATCGGTTCGCCAGTGCATATGTGAATTTCGGAGGCATATGTTGTGTAATCAACACAGCTGCAGACAGGTTATGGGGCAGTTCTGTCACAAGCGCCTCCAGCGCTCTTGGGCCACCAGTTGAGGCGCCAATCGCCACAACCTTCGGAGCAACAGCGTGTGCAGACGACTTTTTGGGTACTTTGACGGCGACGCGTAACGGAGATGGGGTAACAGTTTTAATCTTAGCGGCAGCCGCAGCTTTTGCCAGCAGTTCTCTCGCCAGATCCTTACTGGTTTCAACACCTAGATTTTGCGGCTTAGGTAAAAAATCAACAGCACCTAAAGCCAGTGCCTCCATTGTTACACTGCTGCCATGGAGAGTCAGGCTGGAAAGCATTATAACAGGCGTGCCATAACGACGCATAATTTCCTTTAAAGTATCTAGCCCGTCCATCCGAGGCATTTCCACATCAAGGGTAACCAAATCGGGGCTCAACCGCTCCATTTTCTCCAGAGCATCCACACCGTCCCGGGCAGTTCCTACGACTATAAACCGGGGGTCACCTGCCATGATATCATGAATAATACGACGCATCAGCGCAGAATCATCTACAATTAATACTTTTACCGGCTTCATGGCATCCTCCCGCTACAGCTGTTTCTCTCCGGTGCCAACTGTGGATATTAGTACCTTGCCGTCAGGGACAAACAGTTTCATTGTCCTCCCCACGCTACCCCCCAAGTCCTCACCTATTACAGGTATCCGCAAACTCTCCAGCACACTGCGCACCATGCGAATATTCTTTTCCCCTACAGAAATTAAACTGTTTTCAAATGAAAAAAGCTGGCTCCCGCCCGCAATTTTAGCCTGTAATCGACTGGGTCGCGCCCCAAGATGGACCATTTGTTGAACAAGCAAAGGAATGGCCGTATCGGCAAACTTTGCCGGATTCGACTGGTTCTTAAACATTGTGCTGTCAGCCAGCAGGATATGGGCTAACCCTGCCGCTTTTACTGCCGGATCATACAAAGCAATCCCTACACAGGATCCTAGCCCGACTGTAATAATCACCCCGTCATTCTTACTCACAGCTAAATCGGCAATTTTAACACGGATAAAATCGTTCATCGACACGCTCCGTTTACAAGCAGGTTCACAACCGTGTCTAATGAATCTACATCGGGGATGATTAAAAAACTGCCCTCAATTGCTCCAGCTGCTGTGGCAAGTGCCGTTTTTAACACGAGAACATAGTCCTCGGCAATATTCGCCTCGGCCAGAATTGTACCGAGTATAGCGCCGGCCATGTCAACGGCCAGTACCGGCGGCGTCGGGAGGAAGGTCAGGTCAGTCATAAATGACAGTGCGTTCAGGTAAGCCGCCGTAATAATATTGCCAACTTCCCGCAATACCGATTGGCCCATGGCGTCTTGAGAAGAATGCGTTTCTCCCGTCAAGTTGATAATCAAAGAATCCGCACTTTCCAGGCTTAAAAGAAAGACTGTATAGAAGCACACTTCTCCTGGCGCCTTAATATAAATGCCGATTACTGTATTTTCCGCTCCGCCCATCATATCAGGGATCTCATTTAGCGGGCACATCGCCACTTCAGGAATGTACATATCCACTTTTTCAAAATTCAGCATTTGAGATAGAGCATTGGCAGCGTTGCCGACACCAATGTTGCCCATCTCTTTTAAAACGTCTAATTTAAACTCATCACATAACGGTAATTCAGGCACGCTTTTCCCACCTCATTTCACCTTAACTCATAATCTTCTGGATGGCATTAATAATCCGCTCCGCCTGAAAAGGCTTAACAATAAAATCGCGGGCGCCGGCGTTCAGTGCCTCAATAACTAATGCTTTTTGACCCATAGCACTGCAGACGACAATCTTCGCTTGCGGGTCCACTTCCATGATCTTCTTAATCGCTGTAATTCCGTCCATTCTCGGCATAGTAATATCCATAGTAACGAGGTCCGGTCGCAGCTCTGAATACTTATCCACCGCAACCTGTCCGTCCTCTGCCTCCCCTACCACCTCATAACCATTCTTCTCCAGAATGTTGCGCAGAGTCATTCGCATAAATGCTGTATCATCAGTAATTAAAACCTTTCTTCCCACAATCGTTCCTCCTTTAGCCGATTAAATCTGTTAAAATCCCTACACACAGTCAGTTTCTCTTCCCACCATTGACTCTTGCTTCCAGCGAATCCGAAGCCGTTATACCAATCCAGTTACATCAAGAATCAGCGCAACCTTGCCGTTACCCAAAACCGTGGCACCTGCCACGCCGCGGATATCTTCCACCACTTTACTGAGAGACTTGATGACAATTTCCTGCTGACCAAGCAGTACATCAACAACTAAACCTACTTTTCGCTCTGCCGCTTCCACCACGACGACAGAGAGGATCTCTTCTCTGTCGGTTGAGGGAACGCCCAGTACTTCATCGAGATATATCAGGGGCAGCACTTCATTACGCAGGTTAATAACCTTATCTCCATGGATAGTCTTAATCTCATCCGGTGTCACATAGAGATTTTCTCGAATAGCTTCAATAGGAATGGCGTATATCTCCCTCGAAACCTGGACTAACAGTGCCTTAATAATTGCCAGCGTCAATGGCAGCCTTACATAAAAACGGGTGCCTGTGCCAGGAACGGTCTTTACATCGACACTGCCGTTCATACTTTCAATCACAGTTTTTACCGCGTCCATACCTACACCGCGGCCGGAAATATCTGTAACCTGCTCCGCTGTGGAAAATCCATTGCGGAAGATGAGTTGAAGGGCTTCGTCATCACTGAGCCGCACTGACTCCGCTGAAGATATAAGTCCTTTTTCCGTAGCTTTTTTCCGCAAAACGTCCACATCGACACCGCGCCCGTCGTCGCCCACCCGGATTAGCACATAAGAACCTTCGTGGCGCGCATCCAAACGAACAGTAGCCGTTTCTGTTTTACCGAGCGCGACACGCTCGCCGGGGGATTCGATTCCGTGGTCCACGCAGTTGCGCAGCAGATGGACCAAAGGATCACCGATTTGGTTGACGATGGAGCGATCCAATTCTGTATCCTCGCCATGAATCTCCAAGTTCACTTTTTTGCCCTTTTCCTGACTTAAATCCCGCACCATCCGGGGAAAGCGGTCAAATACTTGTTTGATGGGAACCATTCGCAGCTTCATAACCGCGCTCTGCAAATCTGTCGTAATTCTGTCAAGCTGCTCCACAGCGCTTCCTAAATCCGCCGCCGCGGCACAACTCTTGCCCAGTTCCACAACTCTGGTCCGGTTAACCACCAATTCGCCGACCAGATTTATCAGCTTGTCCAGTTTATCTGTTTCCACACGAATTGTCTTTTCGGCATTCCGTTTAACCGATCTACGATCACTTCCCAGTGTTTCTTCCCCGTTTTCCTCCTGCAACACCACATTCACGACATCTGCGTTAGAAGTGGTAATGACCGCTGTTTCCAGAAGTTCAGCTACATCCAGCACCATGACATCCGCTACTTCAGTAATTTTCTTCAGTTCAGTCTTTAGAATTTCATCGTCGGCCGTCGTTAGAAGCACCAGTGAAAAACGGTCATCAAACAGCTCCTCTTCCAGCTCCTGCATAGACGGAACCGACTTCACAAGTTGGCCGTATTTCTCCAGAGCTTTAAAAATCATATACGCCCGGACTGATTTTAACAGACACGCCGCGTCAAGGACAACCTCTATTAATCGTGCCCTTTCTCCCCGTGTGGATGCCTCTCGGATCATTTCCTTTTCGAACTCATCCAGGTCAAAGGGGCGCTCTACAGTATCCACACGTTCAGTCTCATCGTCCAAAGGCGCTTCACACGCACAACGAAGCCGATCTACTAACTGTTCCACCTGGTTGCAGCATGCGTCCGGCTCATCCAACCGCTCCAGCATCGTATCCAGAAGATCCAGTGATTCAAACAGTAAATTGGCAACACCGATCTGAATCTGCATCCCATCCTGACGGAGAACGTCCAGGACATTTTCCATCTGATGGGTAAGGTTGGCAAGACTTTGGTAACCCATGGTAGCAGACATGCCTTTTAAGCTGTGGGCGGAACGAAACATCTCCTGCAGCGTTTCTCGGTTGGACGGCTCATGCTCCAGTTCAAGGAGCGCCGTGTTTAAAACCTGCAAATACTCCCGGGCTTCAGCCAGAAATAAGTCTTTGTATTCGTTGGTGTCCATCGTTTCACCTCACTTAGTTCAAGACAGTTTGTACCGCTCCGTTAATCTTTGCATCTTATCAGCCATGTTCGCCAGTTCCTGCGACGCAGCCGCAGTTTCCTGCGCGCCTGCAGCTGTCTCTTGTGTAATATCCGCAACCGCCTCGACAGAACGAACCACTTCACTATTACCCGCCAACTGTAAACGGGATGCGTTGGAGATGCTTTCAACCATGGTAGCCACATCATTGGCGCCGCGAATAATGGCATCCAGTGCTTCCCCGGCTTTTCCTGCGACGACGGAACCTTTCTCCACCGCTTTTACTGCTGCCGATGTCCCTTTCTGAATACCAACAATTAATTGTTCAATTTCTTTTGTCGCTCCACCAGATCTCTCCGCCAATTTTCTTACTTCATCGGCCACTACGGCGAATCCCTTGCCGTGTTCTCCGGCCCGGGCCGCTTCAATGGCGGCGTTTAAAGCAAGCAGGTTGGTCTGCTCGGCAATCTCATTAATTACTTTAATAATCTCACCGATTTGCAGTGAACTGTCCCCTAATTCTTTCACCGATGATTGAATCTGTTGCATGCTGCCTACCGCTTCCATTACCGACTGTCCGCCGCCTTTGGCCAATTCTGTTGCCTCAGCCGCCGAGCGGGCTGCCCGTGTCGCGCTGTCAGCCACCTGTTGGATCGCTTCGGTGGCTTTTTGTATGGTAGCGACGGCACTCTGGATTTCACAGGACTGACTTTGGTTTCCGGCAGCTATTTCCTGTGAAGAAGCGGCAATCTGCTGCGAAGAAGCGGCAAGCTGTTCAGAAGAGTCTCTAATAATTTTCATTGCCTTGGCCAAGTTATGGTACTCTTTGTTACAAGCCTCTGCCACCAGTCCCAGTTCATCCTGAGACATCACTTCTACCCTGGCCGTAAGATCACCTGTCCCAACAATCTTCATCGCATCCCTTAAAGAACGGAGAGGGCGGATAACGACAAATTGAGTCACTGTTACAGCCCCGGTCACACCAACAACAAAAATGATGACCGAAAATATCATCAGTTTCCGCATGATGGCAGCCACGGCAACCTGCATCTCGGCCGTTTGCATAGCATCAGCAGAAATCAGACCCTGCTGAACAATGACAAACATCATAAAAAGAATAAAAAAGGTAAGCACACCGATGAGGATTCCCAACTTTGCTTTTATGCCCAACTTAAGATTTCCGAAAGCTTTCTGTAGCAAGTTCAATTTGCACCCCCGGTCAAAGTCTGTCTTGGATGTTCGTCAATCATCAGTTGCTCTAATTCCCCATGCTCTTCCGTAGAAAGAATCTGTTCTAAGTCCAGAATGATTAAGAGCCGGTCACCAAGTTTGCCAACTCCCTTAATAAATTCTGTACGGGTTCCCACCAAGCGCCTCGGAGGTGGCTCCACAGCGGAAGTCAATAAATGCAACACTTCGGTTACTGAATCTACAATCAGTCCAACCAGATTCTCGTCAATTTCCACAATAATAATTCGAGATTCACCAGTCTGTTGGACATTGATGATATTAAACCGTTTGCGCAAGTCAATAACAGGAATAACCTCACCCCGCAGGTTGATTACGCCTTCAATAAAACTCAAAGCTTGGGGAAGCGGTGTAATTTGTGTAATTTTTAGTACTTCCCGCACCCTTTGAATATCAACGGCAAATTCTTCACCCCTGAGACGGAAAGCGACCAGTTGCAGCTCTTGCGCTACCTGTTCTCCTGTTTTTTTAACCAATTCACTCATACTGCATCCTCCTTCTGTATTAATTAAAAGACCAAGGCTGAATAATCTCAGTAATTTTCACCCCGAACTGATCATTCACCAAAACAATTTCACCCCGGGCCACCAATTTCCCGTTGGCCAGAACATCCAGTGGCGTATCAGCAACGCAGTTCAAATCAACCACATAGCCAGCAGCCATTTCCATCAATATTTTAAGGGGGAGCGTTCTGCTGCCAAGCAGGCCGGTAATCTGAACGGGTATATCACGAATTAAATCTATCTGTACTCCCTGTAGAATCTCACAAGCCGCACCTTCCATCATTGTCGCCTGCTCCGGTTCAACTGGAAAAGGAGCAGCAACCGGGGCAGGGACTGGGGCGGGGATTGGAAACGGTTTTGGCTCCGCAACTGCTTCCATCTTGGCCTCAACAGTAGCAGGAACCGCAACTGACCCGTGAATTGCACTTAAAAGTTCTTTAATCATTTCACGGGCGAAATTTAGCGGTACAAGTTGAATCAATTCACTATCTATTATGCCGGCAACTTCCATCCGAAAAGAAATCTGAACCAGTGGGTCCTCTTCAATAAGCTTATCAATCTTGATATTTTCTCCGCCCAGGTCACGGTACTCGGTTTCGGGGGGGGAAATATCAACAGGACGGTTAAACATGTCAGAAAGAGCCGTGGCTGATGAACCAATCATTTGATTCATTGCTTCACTGACAGCACTTAAATATATTTCATCTAACGTTTCAGGAACCGGCAAGTCTGGATCACCCATCATTAAATTGCCGATTACTGCCGCATCATGCTCCCGGATAATTAAAACATTGTCACCCTCCAGCCCGCTCCGATACCGGACTTTTACGACCACACAAGGCACAGGGAACTGATCCCTAACTTCCTGAAAAGTGGTAATGGAAACCCGGGGAGTCGTTATAGTAACCCTCTTGTCCAACAGCATGGATAAAGCAGTCGCTGCCGCTCCCATGGAAATATTGCCTATTTCAGAGATTGCATCCTCTTCCAGAGGCTCCATATTCAATGTATCCCCATGTTCAGGCTTTTGGGACGTATCTACGGCCTCCACTACAGCTTCAGCCACAGACTCCGTTTCTTCTGATATACCCACGCTGCCGAAAAGTTCGGCAACCATCTGTTCAGCAAAATCAGGCGGTAAGAGTTGAAGCATAGTACTGCTGATATATTCTCCGACAGTTAAATCAAAAGCCACTTCAATCATACTTGTCTCATCGCCCAGGCCGTTTATGCCAACCTGTTCATTTCCCAAGTCAATGTATTCCAATTCCGGCGGTGTAATATCAATAGGCCGACCAAACATATCCGCCAATGCTGTGGCGGAAGACCCCATCATCTGGTTCATCGCTTCACTGACGGCACTAAGATACATTTCATCCAGCGTTTCCGGCACAGGAAGGTCGGGATCACCCATCATCATATTAGCAATCACGCCGGCGTCCCGATCGGTGAGAACAAAGAGATTGCTCCCGCTCAAACCTTTTGTATAGTTAACACGCACAAGGACACAGGGCAAAGGATACTTTGCCCTGACCTTGCCTACAGTGGTATAGGTAAGACGGGGAGTCGTTATACCGACTTTCTGTCCAAGCAAATTGGACAGGGCAGTGGCGGCAGATCCCATAGATATATTGCCGCTTTCTGCAATGGCATCAAGTTGCATAGGAGTTAATTCTTTCACGGTCAACCGCCTTCCGGTACGTTTTAGACTTATTTCGACGATTGCTTACATATTCCTTCCTATACTGGTTATAAACAGTAAATAACAGGCCCGTAAAGACCTGTTATTTCAAAATACTATACTAATCTTTTTATACGCTCATGCGGGCTAATAATATGTGTTACCCGGACACCAAAGCGCTCATCGACGACCACCACTTCACCCCGGGCAATTAATTTGCCGTTAATGAAAATATCCACCGGTTCATTGGCAATACGTTCCAGCTCCACGATTGTACCGGGGTGTAGTGCAAGGATATCCTGTACTTCCTTTCGGATTTCTCCCAGGCTTACCATCACATTCAAAGGTATATCAAGAATCCGCTCAAGATTGGGATGATCTTTCCTGGCCGTTTTCCCCTGGACAGCTTTAGCCGGCTGGATCTCTGTTGCATTTACCGCTATTGCTTCATCGAAGGCAGGCTTGGCTGGCTCCGGCTCGGAGAGTTGGCAGAGCAGTGCATCAATTTCGGCTTGGGAAAGAAGGGCATCACTCATCTTTATCCTCCTTAGGAGCAAGAAGTTGAACGGCACGGTTCCCCTGGAACACTCCGAGCTGCACATCGTACATAGGATCACCCTCCACCAGTAATGTCATGGGAGTGTCCACTTTTTGTTCAAAGAGGATGACATCACCTACTTCAAATTGGAGAAAGTCCTCTACACAGATTGTCGCGCTGCCCAAAATCGCCGATACTTCCACCTCAACTTGCTCTAGCGAATTTTCTACCAACTGCTTACTGTGTTTGGAAAGGGGCTGGGACGTTGAGAACCAGTGCTGTGCTGTCAGGTTACCGATAACTTTCTCCAGGGTCATATAGGGGAAGCAAACATTAATCAAACCCTCTGATTTACAAATCTGTGTAGAGAGAGTGATTAAGGCTACCGTCTCGTTGGAAGCAATCATTTGATTAAACTGGGGGTTCGTATCCATATTTTCAATGACAGGATTTATCTCCACAATATCTTCCCAGGCATAACGAAGATTCTCCATGATTTTCAGGATTATTCTTTTCATCACTGTCAGTTCTATTTCCGTCAGTTCCCTAATCTTTCTCGGTGTCTCGCCCTCACCGCCAAAGAGCAAATCAATGATGGGAAAGACAAACTGGGGATTTGTTTCAAGCATGGCGCTTCCCAAGTCAGATGATGCGCTAAAGATTGTCATGAGTGTCGGTGTCGGCAGGGAAAAAATAAACTCTTCAAACGTCACCTGTGAAACAGAAGCCAGTCGAATCTGCACCGGTGTACGCAGATATGCCGACAAGAAGTTAGCTAAGATACGTGCAAAGTTTTCATGGACAACCTGTAACGTACGCATCTGTTCTTTCGAAAATTTATTGGGACGGCGGAAATCATAGACACGGACTGACGTATCCGTCATCGCCGCATCTTTTTCATCAGGATTAATCTGTCCCGTGGACAAGGCGTGGATCAGCGAGTCAATTTCTGTCTGGGATAATACTTCTTTCAATCTTTCCACCACCTATTTCAGAAAAACATATTCTTGTGTGAGATTCGACAGACAGGTGAAAATTTCCTTTTGAACTTCCGATAAATTCGTATAATTCAAAATCCTGTTTAAATTGGCAGGTAAATTCAGTTATTTGTAGAAATATGACATAAGAGTCAGTAGGAGGAGGAGTCGGGTTGGACGACAAATTATGGTCGATAATTTCTACTCCGGACGGGTTGATGGCAAAACTCGTTATAGAGCCGGACTGTGAGCTCACAGCCGAAGAGATTGACTATGAAATTCAAACTGCGGGTATCATCTTTGGCCGCAAACCTGATGCGGTAGAACAAGCGCTACAGCAACGCGGTGCTACCATTATAATCGCCGAAGGAAAGGCGCCACAACCCGGCCGTCCTGCCGAAATAACACTTTTTTTGGATGAAGATCTTCTTACCTCTGAAGCAAACTCCAGCGTAGCAGATAATCTGCGCCAGGAATTGGTCGTTCCTTCCGTGGAGCCCGGACAGGCTCTGGCTAAGATGACCCCGTCTGAGCCCGGCATATCCGGCTTAAGCATCTATGGGAAAGAACTTCCACCTCCTGCCGAAGAAAAAATGTATCTAAGAGCGCTCAAAGGTGTAACCCTGTCTGAAGATGGACTACAGGTAACCGCTGCTGTCAACGGCCGTCCAAGATTGGAAAAGAAAAAATACCTGTATAGCTTTCAGGTTATTCCCTGTTTTGTCCACAGCGGCGATGTTACCGTTGTGCACGGGCATATTTCCTTCCAGGGAGATATTACAATTATGGGGAACGTCACAGAAGGAACGTTGGTTTCGGCCCTGGGCAGTATTGAGATTTACGGCAATGTAGTCGGAGCAAACGTTTCTGCAGGACAATCCGTATCCGTTTCCGGGAACATAATTCAAGGCAACCTGGAAGCAGGAAAACATTATTTGCTGGTTGCTGAGATATTGTCGGTATTAGATGAATTTAATGCCCTGTTCATTGAATTGTTAAATATGCTCAATCAGCTTTCATCCTCTCCTCACCTTGCAAAATTGCCTTTTTCACATATCGTAAGGCATGTTATAACAATGCGAAACCTGCCCTGGGATGAAACGTTAAAAAAACTGACAGCGGTGACAGAAAAAATAAAACCACCGGCCTTGGCCGATGAAGTTAAGAATACACGTAAAATTATTCAAAACCTGACAGATATCGCCTGGCATGATATCAGTTCATTTAGCAGTGCCGTTGCCGGAGTCAGAGAGGTGCGGCGCAACTTTGAAGAAACCGTCGGAACGGGTGGAGATATCAAAGTCTCTTACGCACTAAACTCTAAATTAACGGCCGGCAGAAATATCCTGGTTCGGGGACAGGGATGTATGCATTCCCATCTGGAAGCAGGGGATGAGGTCCGTATTGAAGGCAGACTCCGCGGCGGAGAGGTAATCACCAATCGCCTCCTCTATGCACGGGAAGTCGGCTCTGAAGCTGGAGCCGTCACCTCGTTAAGCGTATCTTCAAAAGGCCGTATTGAAGTTGACAAAGCTTATGAAAACACCATTTTTTCCGTAGGCAACTTTACGTATAAACTGTCAGAAACGGCAGGCCGCAGCCGTACTGCATTTAACGAAGACGGCCATCTCTACCTACTCCACCGTAGCTAATATTTTCTCACCAACCATCTGCATACTCTCACGAATGCGCTCGTTTCCACTGTCCAGACGCAGTGCTTTTCGATACCAGTGCCAGGACAAGCCGTATTCCTCCAGCTTATAGCAGGCGTACCCCAGAGCCACCGCATATGTGGGCCTGCCCGGTGCCAATCGCCAGGCATGTTCCAGATAAGGAACAGAATCACGATATCGGCCCTGACGGCAGTAAAGAAGGCCCAGATTTAAAAACAGCGGTGCGTAATCGTCAGAACCGCGTACAGCCTGTTCATATGCCCAGATTGCTGCTTCAGAATCTTCCAGCTTTGCCCAACTGTTACCCAAATTAAAAAATGCCGGCCAATAGTCCGGGTCACATACCACAGCAGAAAGCAGGTAGTAAGATGCTTCACGGTAAGACCCACTCAACATAGCTTCCACACCCTGCCGGTTGTACTGTACAGCAGTTTTGCCTCGATCAAGCTTAAAATTAATCTGTCGCATAAGAAACCCCCCGGTAATTATTCCCTTCATGGGAAGTATATACCTGAGGGGTTATCTTTATGCGTTTTATCTGCGCATCTGGTTAGCCATTCCCCACATTTCATCTGCCGTTCGCAGCGCCCGTGAACTCAACTCATACGCGCGCTGGCTAATCATAAGCTGCACCATCTCCTCGGCCAAATCGACGTTGGAACTCTCCAGGTAGCCCTGCATTAGCTGCGTATCATTGCGGACCGGTGAAATTACCGCTTCTCCGGCTGCCGGTGTCGCTACCAGAAGATTTTCGCCCAACTGCTCCAACCCGTTTACGTTATTAAAATATGCCAGGGAAATCTGTCCGGCCAGGAATGTTTCCTCTCCGTTAGTTACCGTAACCGTTCCGTCAGGCGACGTACTGATTTTGTACTCACCGCCCGCAGGCAATTCCGGAAAAAACACGCGGTATCCCTGAGAAGTAACTACATTCCCGTCTCCATCAAAGCGAAAATTCCCGTCCCGGGTGTAACCTTCCCTACCATCAGGAAGCAGCACTCGAAAGTATCCATCCCCCACAATAGCCAAATCAAGCGGGCTGTCTGTCTGCAGATACATCCCTGGCCGCATATTGCTGCGAATCCCGGAAACCCGGCTGCCGACTCCCACCACCGCTTTCTTCTCACCCTGGGCCGCAGGCATCACCGCATTTCCCTTCCGCTCTATCGACTGGTAAACTAAATCCTGAAAGGAAACATCCTTCTTTTTATACCCGTTCGTATTCACATTTGCAATATTATTAGCAACCACATCAATCTTTGTCTGCTGCGCCCTCATTCCAGTCGCCGCATTCCACAATCCCCTGAGCATCGTTCCACCCCTCTCAAATTTCCCCACCGGGGTCAGGTTTGCTTTATTGATATAACTATACTTGCTTAACTTAATTGCCTGGTTTAACAATTTGACTTTCGCACCTCTCGGGGTCTGGTTTAATAATTAACCTAACTGTTTACAAAATATCCCGGCTGGAGTTAGGTTAATTGTCAAACCTGACCCCATGTAGTTTAGCGGAGAGTGCCTATCTCGTTAACGGCTTTTCCCAGAATATCATCCTGTGCTTGTATAGCCCTTTGGTTTGTCTCGTATGCTCTCATGGCGGCCATCATGCGGATCATCTCTTGTAACACCTCTACATTAGAAGACTCGAGAAAACCCGATCTTACCTGACCGTTAAAAGGCGCTTCCTCTGCGTTCTCCCCGGTGGCAAACAGCGCGTCTCCGGCTTTACGCAGTTGGCTGTTATCCGTGAAATTGACCAGGCGCAGGCTATCCTGAAACGTTTCGCCAAGAAAGACAGCTCCCCCGGCATCGATGCGGACATCCCCTTCGCCCAGTTGCAGCGGTCCGTTTTGTCCCAACACCCGGTATCCCTGGTCAGTAACAAGGAACCGGTCTGCATCCAGTGAAAAAGAGCCGTTTCTGGTGTACCGTATTCCCTGCGGAGTATCCACAGCAAAGAAACCGTTTCCGGCCACAGCCAAATCCAGGTTTCTGTCTGTCTGTAAAAGATTCCCCTGCTCGTAGGAAGTATGGATCCGGTCAAGGAGCGCACCCACACCAAGGGAACCGATAACTGGATTATGGGGCATGCCTGGCCCGTTGCCAATACGGATCACCTGATATTCCGGGCGGGCCCGTTGCAGTGCCAAGTCCTTTTTAAAACCGGTTGTCTCACTGTTTGCCAGGTTATTGGTGATTTGCTCCTGACGGGCCGCCTCTACCATCATGCCGCTTGCCGCCGTATATAATCCCCGTATCATAGCTACCGGTCTCCTTTCCCATTCTCATTCTCTTCCCTAAAAGTAACAACCTCTTGCGGATATACCATCCCCATCTGACGCGCCAGCCTCTCCACCTTATCTGCAGATACAGGCCGTGCGTTTTGCGCAAACATCACTACTGAAGCAAGAAGCAATCCGAGCCCCAGCCCAAGGATAAAGCGCCAATCCATGTCTCCTATCTTCGTAAGCCGAGTATTAATTCGACCTCACCTCTTCCCAGTCCCAGTTGCACGGCCACATCGGTCACATCCAAGCCCCGGTCGTATAACTGGTATACCTGTTGGTGCTGAAATCGATGGGTACTATCGGAAACTGTCCGGCCCGCCGGATTGTTTAGCACGGCTTCAGCACGACTAATCAGCCGTTCCAGTTGCTGCATACGGAAATCCACTGTCTCCCGCTGTTTTTCCAGCCGGGTTACCAGATGATGAAATACCTGGTTTTTTTCATCCAGTTCGGCAAGATTTGCCTCCACCGACTCCTGCAACTGATACAAAACAACCAACTCCCGATTTAGGGGCCGATCTACTTCAGCGCGCAGAGCGTCGTCAAAAGGCTCTTTTTTTATTTTAGCCAGTTCCCGGGCCGCAAACAGTGTCATACCCAACCCGGTAAAAAACAGCAGATAAACCATTCTTGAACACCATCCTTACCGTAACCCGAAATTCTAGGTAAGCAGTTCACGCAAACGGGCGATTACCTGTGCGTGAAGCTGGCACACCCTGGATTCCGAGACACCAAGTACCAGACCGATCTCCTTTAGTGTCAGTTCTTCCTGGTAATATAAAGCCAGTAGAAGCCTTTGGCGCTCCGGCAGCCTTTCCAGCGCGGCAGCCAATTGCTCCTTTTCTTCCTCTTCAATCATCTGCCCCAACGTGTCTGACTCCGGCCCTTCCACAGCGGGATGGGCAAAAAGAGTGTCTTCCAGGGACAGCAGAGAACTACCATTAATCTGGCTCATTGTTTTTTGCAGTTCTGTAACCGGGACTCCCAGTTCTTCGGCCAGTTCGCCCTCTTCCGGTTCCCTGCCCAGCTTGGTAGCCAGCGCTTGTGTTGCACTGTCCAGTTCCCGCATTTGACGGACCAGGGAACGGGGAAGCCAACACAGGCGGCGCAGTTCGTCCAGCATGGCTCCGCGAATACGCTGGGAGGCAAAGGTTTCAAACTTAACACCACGAAGCGGATCAAAACGCTGCAGTGCCTCCAGCAAGCCAAGTACGCCCGCCTGGGAAAGATCTTCCCGGCTGACATGGGGCGGCAGGCTGATTGCCAGACGCCCGGCGTGCAGCCCGACCAGCGGCAGATAATGGCTTATCAGTTCGCTCTGTACTCCATCATCCTTTGTCTCCTTGTATTTGAGCCAAAGTTGGTTACTCATACGCTCTCCCTAACTATATTTGTGTACGCGTGCGCATTTTTAAAAAAATATATGAAATAATTCTCTCTCGCTCAACTTCTGAAATATCAGTAAAACTAACACCAAAGCGGGTGTTTTTTGACCAGTCGTCCTGCACTACCCAGGATACATCGCCGGACAACTGAAGTTCCCGGGGATTATTGTCATCAAGCTTCAGCTTAATAAATACCGTATCTTCCCGGTCCGGAGGGCTCATCGTCACTATTTGAAGGCCACCGCCTGAAATATCCACCGTTTTGCCCTGACGCACCACATCATCTGGTAACGGATAACCATCCGGTCCTACGACCTGAAAGAAGATCGGCAGATTAACGGGAAAGCGCACATAATTACGTCTCTGTGTTCTTGAGATAGCGCTTGGCCGTTCCAGAACGATAAGCATGACCTCATTTGACCTCTTCCTGTCCAGTACATTGGCCTGAAAGGAATAAACAGCATCCTGAACGGCATACTCTACCCTGACCGTATCTCTTGTCTTTAACAGGAGATACATTCCTCTACGGATCGGCATGGTTATCGATAACGTTTTTTCATCGATTTCCTGAATAGAACTTAGATGATACTCCCCGTCCGGTACCAACACAACATTTATTTTTTGATTGATTTCAAATAAATTTTTTTTCGCCATGGCACCCTCCGACTTTTATTTTTCCATCATGCGCGACAAACGGCTGATAAAACCGCTGACACCCCTGGTTTTTTCGGGAGCGATATCTAATAATTTTTCAGCAATATTCTGTACATCGTACGAGGCTCTGGCCCGGGGAAATAAAGTCATAAATGGCTGCTGTTGCTTTACGGCGCGTACGACCTGCTGGTCGCTGCAGATTTCGCCCAAAAACTGGATATTAACCTGGATGAATTTATGTGAAACATCGGAAAAACGCTTGGCAATATCGCATCCTTCCCGATGGTCTCTGACTTGGTTTACAACCAGTTTCACTTCCTGGTGAATATTATATTTAGACACGACTTTGATAATCCCGTACGCATCTGTAATCGCGGTAGGTTCCGGGGTTGTAATCACGATCAGTTCGTCAGCGGCGGAGATAAATGAAAGCACCGCCCGGGAAAGCCCTGCTCCTGTGTCGATTAATAAAATGTCGGCTGTATGTTCCAGGCGCATTAAATTTGTCATCAGCCGATCACGCTGGTCCATAGCTAAATTAGCCAGTTCAACAAGCCCTGACCCCCCCGGAATCAATTTCATTCCTTCAGGACCGGAGACCATGATCTCCTCCATGGTCTTAATGCCCCTGACAACGTCAAGCAAATTGTGCATTGGCAATAATCCGAGGATGATATCCACGTTGGCCAGCCCCAGGTCTGCGTCCATGACGATTACGCGCTTACCCAAACGTGACAAAGCAATCGCGAGGTTAACAACCAAATTTGTTTTGCCGACCCCCCCTTTACCGCTGGCAACGGTAATAACGCGGAGGTTTTTTTTCTGTTTGATAATTCCGCGCTGGGCATCAGCGGCCAGCGTTAACTGCCGGAGACGTTCAGCCTGGTCATGCATGCTGCTCTACCCCCAGTATCAGTTTAGACAGTTTTTCGGCATTGGCTGCCTCAATATCATCGGGAACATTTTGTCCCGTTGTCACAAACGTAAGAGGGAGTTTCGTGCTGTGGACAATGTTTAAAAGGGCGCCATAGGTTTCCGTTTCATCCAGCTTGGTGAAAATCATCCGGTTGAAATTCACTTTGCGGAAGTTCTCAATAATCTGCAGAAGATCTTTTGTCTTGGTAGTCGCGCTCAAAACGAGAAATGTCTCCGATCCCGGCATAGCTGAAAGGTAAGAAGAAAGCTCAGAAATTTGCATTGAATTTTTTGAATTTCTACCGGCAGTGTCTACAAGGATTAACTCCCGATCGGCCAGTTTCTCCAGGGCGCGGGGCATATCTTTCGGTGTCATGACCACCTCAATAGGCATGCCGGTAATATCAGCATAGGTACGCAATTGCTCCACAGCACCAATCCGGTAGGTGTCTATCGTAATCATGCCTACCTGTTTGTTATGGTACAGAGCATACCGGGCGGCCAGCTTGGCTAGTGTCGTTGTCTTGCCTACACCGGTGGGGCCAATAAATGACAGGATTCTGGCTCCTTCCGTCAGTTCTGCAGTACGTACCCGTTCCCTGACCTTTTTAAGGAGAATCAGCTCAATGACTTCATCGGAGAGTGCATTTTCAGCAGCAAAGTCTTCATGAATTTCCGTCAGTATTGCCTGAGCTAACGCCGGATCCACATCATTATCAATCAGGCGTTGCATCCAGCGGTAGAACGGGCCCTTTTCCTCAATACTTTGTTTTTGCTGACGGCTTACCAATTGGTTAACCATCTGCTTCAACTCGGTAATTTCCCGTTCCATTTTATGCTCCTGGGGCCGAAGCACAGGTTCACGGGCAACCGCAGACTGTTGCATTGAAGTATCCACGGCAGCGGTAATCTCCACCTTCAAAGGCGCAAACAGGCCGCGCAGGCCTTTCTCCCTGACTTTCCGGCTCTCAATAATAATGGCTTCAGGCCCCAGCTCTCTTTTGATCTGGAGCATTCCTTCCTGGACGTTTTCCACACAATACTTTTTGATTCTCATCCTTCGCTCACCATCCCAACTGATTCTACTTCCACGCCGGGGACAATTTCATTAAATGACAGGACGACCAGGGCGGGTAAAAACCTCTCCGTCAAACGCTTAAACGGCAGGCGGATTCGGGAAGAAGTAAGTACCAGCGGTTGCCGCCCCCTCATCGTTTCCTGGTCTGCCAATGTGGCCAACAGGGAAAAGATTTTCTGCGTCAACTGGGGATCCATCACCGGATACGATCCATGGACCGAAACTTGAACGGAGTCAGCAATTTTTTGTTCCAGCCGCGGCTCCAGCGTAATAACATGGAGCTTACCGTCATCTTCGACATACTGATTGCAGATCGTACGGCTCAGCGCCTGGCGTACATATTCCGTCAGCAGATCCGCTTCCCTTGATGACCTTGCATGGTCGGCCAATGTCTCAAAAATCGTAACCAAATCCCGGATTGGCACCCGCTCTCGCAGTAAATTCTGCAAAACTTTTTGTATTTCCCCTATCGTCAGCAGTTCAGGCAGTAATTCTTCAATAACGGCGGGTTGCTTTTCTTTCACCAAATCAATCAGCGCTTTTACTTCCTGCCGGCCCAGCAACTCGTGGGCGTACGCTTTGATGGTCTCCGTCAGATGGGTAATCAGTACGGTTGTAACATCCACTACGGTATGGCCCATCATCTCCGCCATATCTTTCCTATCCTGAGATACCCAAACAGCCGGCAAGCCAAATGTGGGCTCTCTGGTAGGGATACCTTCCAACGGCTCGCCCCCTTCACCTTCCAGAGGGTTCATCGCCAGGAAGTGCCCGGCCCGCAACTCACCCCGGGCTATTTCGTTACCCTTTAGTTTAAAGATATACGTACTGGGCGGAAGCTGTAAATTATCACGGATGCGGATGGGCTGGACAACAATTCCCAGTTCTAAAGCACACTGACGTCGGCTGGCCGTAATCCGCTCAAGTAAGTCTCCACCCTGACCGCTGTCTGTCAACGGAATTAGATTGTACCCGATTTCAATTTCCAGCGGTTCCACCGCCAGCAGTGTTAATACATTTTCCGGCGGTGCCGGCCGCTCTTCCCGGCGTGCTGACGTGTCTAACTGCCGACGTGCTTCCCGCTTCTGCTCATCAAAGAGGGTGTAGGCCGCGAATCCGGTGGCCGATGAAAGAACGAAAAAAGGAAGAAAAGGAATGCCGGGGACAGCACCCAGTAAGAAGAGAATACCGCTGGTTAACAACATTACCCGCGGGAAAGCCAGCACTTGCCGGGAAAGATCCTGCCCAAAACTTCCCTCCGAAGCGCTCCTCGTCACTAGCATACCCGCTGCGGTGGAAACCAAAAGAGCTGGTATCTGCGTAACAAGCCCGTCCCCCACAGTAAGCAGGATATAGGTTTGGATCGCCCCTTCAACTGTCATGCCCATTTGCAACATACCGATGGCAAATCCACCAAGGATATTTATCAGCACAATCACAATGCCGGCAATGGCGTCTCCGCGGACGAATTTGCTGGCACCGTCCATTGCTCCGTAAAAATCCGCTTCGGCCTGAATTTTGGAGCGGCGGCTCCGTGCCGTATCTTCGTCAATCAAGCCGGCATTAAAGTCGGCGTCGATACTCATTTGCTTGCCGGGCATGGCATCCAGTGTAAACCGGGCTGCCACCTCGGCTACCCGACCGGCACCGTTAGTAATTACCACGAACTGAATTACGGTAATAATGATAAATATGACAAGCCCCACCACGTAGTTGCTTCCCGCCACAAAATTACCAAATGCGGCAATAACATCCCCCGCCTTCGCCTGGCTGAGAATCAGCCGGGTAGACGAAATATTGAGCGCCAGCCGAAACAGTGTCACCACCAGCAGCAGAGAGGGAAAAACACTAAATTGCAACGTTTCCGTGGTAAAAAGCGTCATCAACATGGTAATCAGAGCGAAGGTAATGGAAAAGACAATGAGCACATCTAAAAGCCGCGGGGGAACCGGGATGATAATAATCATCACAATGGCAATAACCGCTACAGCCACAAACATGTCTGCGTATTGCAATATATTAGCTAAGCCTCTACGGGCGGTAACCGTCCTTGCCATGTGTGCCTCCCCCAGTTTTTAGATAAACTCAGTTTACTGTTTTATACGATAGACAATGGCCAATATCTCTGCCACAGCCTGGTACAGATCCACCGGAATTTCCTGCCCCACTTCCACCTGATCATAAATCATGCGGGCCACAGGTTTATTTTCAATGATGGGCACATCGTGCTCTCCCGCCAAATCCCTTATCCGTTTAGCCATGAGCGCCGCTCCTTTGGCAACGACAGTGGGAGCCTGGTCTGCTCCGTCCCGGTAACGCAGTGCTACCGCCAATTCTGTAGGGTTGGTAATAACCACCGTCGCACTGGGGACATCCTGCATCATCCGCTGCATCGACATTTTGCGCTGACGTTCCCGCAATCTTGCTTTTAACTGCGGATCCCCTTCCATCTGCTTAAACTCTTCCTTCACTTCCTGTTTGGACATCTTCAGGTTTTGATTGTGCTCATAGCGTTGATAGATATAATCCAGCACCGACAGGGAAAGAAAAATAACAACAATGCGCAGGGATAAGGATAAGGCCAAACTGCTCAATGTTTGCCAGACACCGTTAATATCCTGGTATAACGTTAGAAGCAACGTCTCCAACTGTCCCCGGACAAAGAGAAAGGCAACAAGGCCCACAAGACAAATTTTCAGCAGTGACTTAACCAGCTCAAAAATTGCCCGTTTAGAGACAATTTTTTTGAATCCCTCTGCCGGGTTCAAACGATTGAACTGAGGATTTAACGGTTCGGTGGTAAACAGAAAGCCCACCTGTAAATAGTTGATGGCCAGTCCAGCTAAAATGGCAGTCAGAAAAATCGGTGACATCAGCACAAAGAAATCTCCCAGTGCCATTAAGACCAAGGCATCCATGTTACCTGCCGTGAGAAACGACCCGTTCATCCCTAAAAACCGGACGGTCATATTGCCTAAGTACCCGAAGATAAGCTGGCCTGCGGCTAAAAAAAGCATCGTCATTGCCAGTAGATTAACGGCAGAAGTAAGTTCGCCCGACTTAACAACCTGTCCCTTTTTCCGTGCTTCCTGCTGACGCCGTGGGGTAGCTTGTTCCGTCTTTTCCCCTTCAGCAAACAACTGCAGGTCAAAGGGACTCTTCGCTTTTACAAGAGGCCGATGATCTGAGACAGGTTGCCATGAAGCTGGTTGAAAACCGTCTCCAGGACCTGGGCAAAGTAAGGAAAGATTATGTAGATGATAAATAAAGCAACCCCTGCCTTCAACGGCATCCCCACCATGAACACATGTAATTGGGGAACCGTTTTGGAGATCAAGCCCAGCGCCAGGTCACTAAAAATCAGCACCATGACAACGGGTGCAGCTAACTGGAACGCGATTACAAACATCTGAAAGAAAAAGTGCATAAAATGGGGAACTAAAGAGGCCTGAAAAACGGCACCACCGGGCGGCACCAGGACAAATGAACGGGCTAACGCGGCAAATAACATATGATGTCCGTTCAGTGACAGATAAAATACGATAGCGAACAGATAGTAAAACTGACCAAAAAGGGTAACGTGGCTCCCGGCCTGCGGGTCAAATATCGAGGACATAATTAACCCGGCTTGCATGTCGATCAACTGTCCTCCGATACGGATTGCTGCAAATATCAACATCACAGCAAATCCTAACGCCAGACCAAAGAGCACTTCCGAACCCGCCGACAGGACATGAAGAAAAAAGTGGGCTTGCAGCGGTTGCGGCGCCGGATTTTGTACTAAAAACAGTAAATATGCCAGTAATGCGGAAAATCCAATTTTGGCCAGCGCCGGCACACCGCGCCAGGAGAAAAACGGCAAAACTGTGACCAGTGCAGTAATACGGACGAACATCAGAAATAGTACAGACCATTGTTCCGCACTCATCCCTCTTACAGCCCGAATGAGCCAAGTTGGGCAAAGACCTGATTCGTAAATTGGACAATCATTGTCAGCATCCAACTGCCAAAAATGAGAATGCCGAGAAAAACAGCAACAATTTTAGGCACAAATGTCAGTGTCTGTTCCTGAATTTGCGTTGTAGCCTGAAAAATACTGATGCCAAGGCCCACCGTAAGGCTTAATATCAGAAGTGGCGCGGCAATCATTAAGGTTGTCCAGATGGCGTCCCTGGCCAGGGACAGGACAAAATCATGGGACATTTCTACACCCCCCGGTTACTAGAAGAAGCTTTCCACCAAAGATTTAACGACCATATGCCATCCGTCCACCATGACGAAAAGCAGCAGCTTAAACGGCAAGGAAACCATAACCGGCGGGAGCATAAACATACCCATGGACATCAGGGTACTGGCCACCACCATATCGATAATTAAAAAGGGAACAAAAATCATGAAACCCATCTGGAAAGCCGTCTTTAACTCCGAGATTACGAAGGCCGGGACCAGAACATGCATAGCCACATCATCCTTCGTCCGCGGACGGTCGGCACCGGCAATATTCACAAAGAGCGCCAGATCTTTCTCCCTGGTCTGGGCAAACATAAACTCACGGAGCGGCGCCGCACCAACGGCCAATGCGTCATCCTGCTCCATTTCCCCGGCCAGGTACGGCTGAATTGCGGTTTCATTAATTTGCCTGTACACCGGAGCCATCACAAAGAAGGTGAGAAACAAAGCTAAGCCTATTAACACCTGGTTGGGTGGTGTTTGCTGTGTTGCCAATGCGTTGCGGATAAAAGACAGAACAACCACAATGCGCGTAAAAGAAGTCATTAACGCTAAAATAGCCGGCACCAGCGTTAACACGGTAAGCAAAAGTAGTAATTGCAGGGAGCCAACTACCTGTTCGGGCTCAGATGATGTGTTGACTTCCAGATTTAGATTAGGGAAAGGCAGGGGCTGGGCTCCTGCACGGGAAGAAAAAAGAACTGCCAATAAAAGGAGAAACAGGCCGAAACTAATCGTCGTTATGATCTTTTTTGTCATGACTGCTTCCCCGCTTTTTCTCTTTAAATAGCGATGCCCGCTCAAGAACTTGTTCCCAGGCATTTTCCGCCGCTCCCCGACTCGATTGTAATATTTCGCTGAAACTGGGCGGAACCGGCGGGTCAGCGCCTAGCTCCCCGATTCCGTCTGAAGGAATTTCAGCCAGGAACTGCACACTACCGGGTGATACACTGATTAAAAAGATTTTCTCACCCACTTTAACTACACACAGGTAGCTTCGCATACCCAGCGGTAATCGATCCAGGATCCGCATGGAACCGCCGAGGTCGGCACGGCCCGTCTGGAGGCGGGGCAACAAAACCCGTAGCGACCAGTACGCCAGCAACAGGACAAGGCTGAGAGAGACAAGAATACGTAATGTTTCAAGCATTATTCTTGCTCCTTTTCCTTCTCAGCCGTCGTGCCCATGCCGGTTACTCTGAAACCGAAATTATCGTTAATAACCACGACTTCCCCTAAAGCCATGGACCTGCCGTTGACACGGAGAGTAACATTTTCACCGGCTAACTTGTTAAGCTTGACTATAGAACCTTTCTGCAAAGAGAGCACATCGCGAATGGTAAGAACCGCTGCCCCAAGATCCAGACTCAATCTGACGGGGACAGACCGGAATGCAGTCAAATCCCGCTTTTCCGGGCGGGCCTTTATTATTTCCAGCTCGGGAAAACGAACAATCTCAATTTCCTGTATTGGTATTTCCTTTGCAACCGTTTTTCCTCCAGCCCCGACTGAAGACTCTATTGCTTCTGAGGTCATCCGCTCACTCTTTACGGCATCCACCACATCAGAGTTCAGCTTGTTCATTAATTGCTCTATTTCTTTTTGTGACAGAAAGGAAGACATGGTTTCACCGCCTTTTTTACATAAGCTCTTTCTTTAGGTAATGGGTTACTGTATGAGAAAATCGGTGAAATAAATATCCTTAATTTCACCGCGGGAGAGTATCGTGTTAAGTTCAGTAATCATTACCCTACGTAGTTTGTTTGTGCCTTCTGCGTCTAAAATATCTTCCACTGTTTGATTGCGCAGCACATTAATAATCACATCTCTGACCTGCGCTTTTCGCTGTTCTAATTCCTTTGTCAATGCCCGTTCCTCATAGCCTAATGTGAGAGTCACTTTAAGGTAGCGGCGAGTGTCGGTGTCCAGCAAATTAACAGTAAAATCCTGCGGCCCGTACATCTTGTAAAGAGGGTTTGCGTCTTTAGGCGTACTCACTTGCTGTTCCTGTTCCTGTTGCCGTCCCCCTGCATCGCGCAGGTATAAGGCACTGACAACAGTGGAAATGGCAATAACCAGCGCTACAACCGCGATGATAACGACAAATACTATAAGTAGCTTCTTCATGCCGCCTTTTTTTTCTTTTTTTGTTTCATTAGTTTCCTTTGTTTCCTTACTCATACCTAACCTCCTAGGCGCACTGATTACTGAGATATTACGATATTAACACGGCGGTTTTTTGCCCGGCCCTCTGCCGTTTCATTGCTGGCAATGGGCTGGTATTGGCCGTAGCCCGTGGCAATAAAACGTTCTGACGGCAAATTTACTGCTTCACTGAGGAAACGAACGACCCGTACAGCCCTGGCCACCGACAACTCCCAGTTTGACGGAAAGAAAACTGTATTAATCGGGATATTATCTGTATGTCCCTCTACAAGAATCTTGTTTGGCAGCTTTGCCAGAATACCGGCGACCTTGACAAGCATCTGTTCTGCCTCCCGCCTTATATCGGCCCTGGCAGAATCAAAAAGTATCCTGTCTTCGATTTCCAGCACAACTCCCCGGTCTTCAATCCGAATCTTAACGTCCTGCTCCAGTCCTTCTTCTTTTAAGTACTCTTTCACCGTCTGGTAGGTAACAAGAACATCCTGGAATTTATGATCCAGACTGAGTTCGATCATTTCCCCTTTGGACGGCTCAATGGACTGTTCCATAATCCCCTTCTCACCGAGAAATGAAACCTGGATAGAAGAGATAATCTGGGCGAACTTCTGCACATCAATCACGGAGTACGAGTAGAGCAGAATAAAGAAACATAGAAGCAGAGTCACCATATCACCATATGTGGTCATCCATTCTGGTGAACCGGCAGGCTGAACCGGGGGCTTACGTTTTCTAGGCATTGTCAAAGATCACTTCCTCGCCGCTCTGCGACTGCCGCTCCTGACTCTGCCGCTCCATATCTTCACGTTGTTTCGGTGAAGCAAACGCCTTCATTTTTTCCTGGAGTATACGGGGGTTTGTACCTGCCTGGATAGAGAGAATTCCCTCAATGACCGCTTCCTTCAGGGTAATTTCAGCTTCACTGCGAATGGCCAGTTTACCTGCCAGGGGGATAAAGAGTAAGTTAGCCAGCAACGCCCCGTAAAACGTCGTTAAAAGAGCCACAGCCATACCGGGGCCGATTTTACTGGGATCATTCAGATTCGTTAACATCTGAATCAAGCCAATCAGCGTACCAATCATACCGAAGGCAGGTGCCAGTGCACCCCAGGCACGAAACACATCCTGCCCCATCTTGTGCCGCGATTCCGTGGCAGAAATTTCAGTATCCATGATATCGCGGATTAACTCCGGCTCCAACCCGTCGATTACCATTTGCAGCCCGTTGGCCAAAAATGTATCGTCCATATCCGCCAGTTCATCCTCCAGAGCTAACAGCCCCTCCCGCCGAGCTTTTTGTCCGAGACGGACAAAAAGCTCGATCAGTTCACTGACTTCCTTCATCTCATTGACAAAGGCGTTTTTAGTCACCCGGTAAACCATGGTAATTTGGGGCAGTTGAAAATTAATCAGTAGCGCTGCAAAGGAACCGCCGACGGTAATCATGACGGAGGACATGCTCCAAAACACCATCATGCTGCCGCCCATGGCAATTGCACCAAAGACCAGAGATATGCCAAGGCCAATCCCCAGAATAGTCATAAAATCCATACGCTGTTGCAAATCTGTCACCTCACAACTCTACCGCTTTAGGTTAACCACTTCCTGCAGCAGGTCATCGGATGAAGTTATCACCCGGGAATTGGCCTGAAATGCGCGGGATGTGGTAATCATTTCTGTAAACTCATAAGAAAGGTCCACATTAGACATTTCCAGGGTGGCCGTCTCAATAATGCCGCGGCCTTCAAGACCGGCACCGCCAATCCGGGGTTGACCGGAGTTCGACGAAATCTGGTACATATTAGCTGCCGCTTTCATTAAACCCTCTGGGTTTGGGAACCCGGCTACAGCCATCTGCCCCAGTTCCCGGACCAGACCGTTGGTGTAAATACCACTGATAACGCCGGATTTGCCGATGGTGAAGCTCTCCAGCTCTCCCACCGGGAACCCGTCCTGGTAGCGAACCAAGGCGTTACTTAAGCCTACAACCTGGCTCATGTTATTGAAGTGAGGAGTAATCTCGAGATTTTCAGCACCAAGCGCGGACAGGTTAAAGCCAAAAGCCTGTACAGAAGTACTAAGGTGATCCGCATCAAAGTTTCCAAAGTTGTCAAACACCAGGGTGCCGGTGTTAGTCGTAGCAGGAATAGGAGCAGGAGGAGGGTCACCTGGCAGTTGAATGTCACCCACCTCATAGTCCCACTGATTAACAGCCGCCAGTTTTGTAAATGTTATTTCAACCATATGCACCCGCCCCTGGGAGTCGTAGACTAACACTTCCACAGTATGTTCTTCGCCTGCCTCAGCATTAGCGTTCAGATTGGCGCTAAAAAGCAGGTTTTCTGTGGCGCGTGTTGTCACCCTTTCCCCGATGGGGATATTCACAGGCCCCAGCGGCGCGTTGGTGTTGATATTGCCAAACTCGTCCGCCGGCCAGCCCAAAGGCTTGTACCCGTTACCGGCGTTTACCAGATCACCATCGGCACCGAGGGAAAAAGCGCCGTCCCTGGTAAAGAGCAAATTGATGCCGTCACTGACGACGAAAAAGCCATTCCCCTGGATGGCCAGGTCTGTCGCCCGGCCGGTGTTTTGCAAGCTGCCCTGAGTATGGATAGTATCTATGCCGGCAATACTCATCCCTAAGCCAACCTGGGCGGGGTTAATTCCCCCCCGTCCCAACTGAGGTGCACTGGCACCACGAATATTTTGACTGAGGATATCCTGAAACCGAACCCGCCCGCTCTTATATGCGGTGGTGTTAACGTTGGCGATATTGTTACCGATGACATCCATCTTAACCTGATGGTTGCGCAGACCGGTAACCGCTGTAAAAAGCGATCTCATCATAAGAATGACCTCCTTTAATTGCGAATAAGCCGCTTCAATCGTTCCACGGCCGTGGCTCCCTCGCTGAGGTCCAGCCACTACTTAATAATTACCGCACTATCAATGTTGGTAAAGATGTGTTCACGCAGTTCCTCGCCGTTCATCGCTGTAATAATGGTCTTATTCCTGATGCTGGCTACCATGGCGATATCATCGTATAGGAGTAAAGATGATCGCGCCCCTTTTCGTTCTGCCGCCGCCACTGCATCATTGATTTTTGCCAGGTCGCCTGCATCTAGCTCTATGCTCCGTGTCTGCAACCGCTGCAGTGCGTGAGAGGAAAACATGACTGCCTCACCTTTTTGTAATTCCTGCTGCCATACCTGGGAAAATGCCGGCTGAGTTCCTGTCTTAATCGGCTGTTTCGCAGGCTGTCTCGCCGGTGCGGACGGCTGTATCGGTTGGTTTGGGAAACGCACGTTAGAATCCATTATTCGTCACCGCCAAAGACTTTTTGTAATGCTTCCATACCGTACTTCAATCCATCCACCATCAGCTTGGGTTTGCCTAAATCAAAAACGATGGCATCTACTCTCCCGGTCCGTAAACCCGCTTCTCCGAAGACTTCCACCTGTCTGCCTAAGAGTGCCGGTGCCCCTGCATACATGCTGTTCTGGGCCTCAAGAAGTTTCGTAACGGTGGCATTCAGGTTTTGCATCTGCTCAAGTGATGTAAATTGGGCCATCTGCGCTACAAACGCGCTGTTATCCTGGGGATTCAATGGATCCTGGTACTTAAGCTGGGTCACCATCAGCTGAAGAAAAACATCCTTACCCAGTTCCTGCATGGCACCCGTTTTTTTCTCCGCAGTCCCTGTGTTGTACGTTCCGGAACCTGTAGCATTCACTGTGGTCATAATCTACACCTCCTTCTGCTACGCCCTTGCGTCAATCAATCCTTGTAAAATCCCTGCCGGTAAAGGCATCTCGTCCAGGTCAGCATTGGGGACACCGAACTTCTTTGCCATACCCTGTTCCCAGGGCAGCCCTGTAAAGCCTCTGTCTTGCTGAAATCCCTGCTCCTGACCTACTGTAACCGTCAGCTCAGCCACCTGAATCTGCTGCGCTTCCAAACGCTGCCTTAATTGTGCCATTGCCGTTTCCAGCACTTCCTTCACCTGAGAATTCTGTGCCAAAATACTGCCGCTTAGCTGCCCGTTTTCCATGCGTAGCCTGATTTCCACTTCGCCAAGAACCGCCGGCTTTAACCGGATAAAAATCCTGGACTCACCATTCTCATCTTTGTTGAGTACCATCTTCTCCAGGACTTGTTCCAGAACTGCCGCTCTCTCCACATTCACTTTGCCGTAAAGGGCGGCCGGAGTCTCCATTGCTATCCGGGCGGAAAAACCCGTATTATTTAGCGTAGTTTGCTCCGTCTTCTCCCGGTTTGGCAGCTCTTTTACCTGTTCCGCCTGAAATCTGAGCGACTGTCCGCGCCCTGCAGCCTGAATGGGTCGTTCTGCTTCCGGTGGAAACTGTTTTGCGCTCTTTCCTGCTTCATTTGGTTTCCCCGCTACCTTGCGTTCCGGAGTTTCTTCACTCCCTTCATCCACGGCCACTTCCTGTCCGGTCATTTGCTGCTGTAACGGCCCGGTCATCTCCAACTGTCTGGTTGAATCACCCGGCATCACGCTTACCTGAGCCACTTGCTCTGTTTTTTCCTGAGCGTTCGTCAACTCTACCGGAACTATGGGGGTATAGAGCGGTGGTATCTGTAAATTACTCTCCATTTCCGCTTCCTGCTCCTCATCGTGATTCATCATGTTTAATTCAAGAGCGAGCGGATTGTCACCAAGTGAAGTATCCGGCGTAGTTATCAAACCGTTCAGGGGCGCATCGGTCTGCTGCAACATACTGGCCAGCAGTGCTAAAAACGGTGATGGAGGGAATCCGGTCTTCCCGGGGGACTGCTTGTTGTTTTGCGGCTGTAGCGCCTTGGTTAAAAAAGGGATTGCTTGTATTTGCATATCATCACCTCCTTTCCGTGGGATTTTTTAGTGCGTCTTTTTATTTTCTGAGAAAGGCGAAACGGGCCATTTCATCATTGAATCGTTGTTCCGCCAGATTCAACTCGTGCCGGTGCTTGAGAAAGTCTTTTTCTCTTAGAACGTCCATTGTTTTCCGATCCTGCATCGCCTTTTCAGTAAGCCTCAACTGTTCTGCAAGCTGTTGCTCACAGAGCGCAACCATTTTCTCCTGCTCTTTGACACAATTGGCAAGATAGGCAACATAGTCGCAGGAAAGAAGTACTTTGGGAACATCCATCTGTTCGGACTGACGGGTAGAATACTCATCCTGAACCTTGTCCATGTAAGAAGTGAGCCGTTCCTGCTCCCTACGGGCGCTCTCCACATCGTGAAAAGCTTTGGCAAGATTGCGCTGCTGCTCTTCTTCCGCTTTGATGCGATAGTCAAGAACCTTTTGTAGAGAAAATGCGTACGCCAGAAAGATCACTCCCCTCTTAGCAAATTACCTAGCCGTTCCAATGATGCCATGTATGTATCATTTTCATCAATACCCTGCCGGAGGAACGCCTTCATTCCGTCAATATATTCCCTGGCCCGGTCCACACGGGGATTGCTCCCCGGTACATAAGCACCGATATTAATCAGATCTTCCGCATCTTTATACGCTGAGAGATAATCCCTGAAAGATCCGGCTAAATCCTGCTGCTCCCGGTTTGCCAGGTCAGGCATTAACCGGCTGACGCTCTGCAGCACATCAATGGCCGGAAAATGGTTTTTCGCGGCTAAGTCCCGGGATAAAACAATATGTCCATCCAGAATTCCGCGGACGGCATCGGCCACCGGTTCGTTAAAATCATCTCCGTCTACCAGAACGGTATAAAGCCCGGTGATAGAACCGGTTTTGGCAGTGCCCGCCCGCTCCAGAAGCCGGGGAAGCAAGGCAAACACCGAAGGGGTATAGCCTTTTGTCGTCGGCGGTTCACCGATGGCCAGCCCTACCTCTCGCTGTGCCATGGCCAGTCGTGTTACCGAGTCCATCATCAGCATCACTTTCTTGCCCTGGTCCCGAAAATATTCAGCAATGGTGGTTGCCACCAGTGCCCCTTTAATACGCATCAGGGGCGGCCTGTCCGATGTGACGGCGACAACAACAGACCGGGAGAGCCCCTCCGGGCCCAAATCTTTTTCTAAAAAGTCCTTCACTTCCCGGCCCCGTTCACCCACCAAGCCGATGACATTAACATCTGCTTCACTGTTTCGGGCAATCATGCCCAACATCGTCGACTTTCCTACGCCACTGCCGGAAAAAATCCCAATCCGCTGGCCCTGACCGCATGTTAAAAACATATCTATAGCGCGGATACCTGTTGGGAGAACCTCTTTAATCCGCTGCCGCTCCATTGGATTGGGAGGGTCGTTATCCACGGGACAGCAATCCCCGCCGTTGGCAGCATCTCCATTTAGCGGCTTACCCAAACCGTCCAATACCTGGCCCAATAAATGCGGCCCCACAGAAACACTAAACACTTTTCCTGTCGGTAAAACCTGACATCCCGGACCGATACCGCTAAGATTGCCAAGTGGCATCATTAACACATGGGAATCACGAAAACCAACGACTTCTGCCGCAACGGGCGGCTCATCTGGCTTGGCATAAACGAGACAAACTTCGCCGACAAAAGCATGCAGGCCTCTTACTTCTATGGTTAACCCAATGACTTGGGTAACACGGCCAATCAACTTTACCCGGGAAAACTTCCCCACAACATCAATGTAAGGGGTAAGATCGAGATTATACATGACCGGCGGCCTCCGCCAACATGTTACGCAGTTCCGTCATGCGCTCGTCGAGTAAACATTCTACAACGGCGCCGTTGGTCTCAATACGACAATTGCCTTTTCCCATGGAGGCATCTGAGATGAAGCTTAATGTACTGTGTTCCCGGAGACCAGCCTGCAAATCACTGTGATACGTTTTACAAACAGGGATATCTTCCGGGTGCAGGCGGACAAGAATTTCACCCGTTTCACTGATTTGGGCTAACCCTTCCTTTACAGAGGTTAATATAAACTCCGGCACAACAGCCAGTTGCTCCCCAATCATTTTCTCCGCCACTGACAAAGCCAGTGCCACAACCTGGGGTTCGACCTGCTTTAACATCTCGGTCCGCAGTTTTTGAGCATCAGACAACTCTTCCAACGCCTGGCAGCGAAGTTCATCGGCCTCTCGCCGTCCCACGGACAACCCCTCCAGATACCCGGCCTGATACCCTTCTTTTTGTGCCTGTTCTCCTATAGTCAAAGCATTCATTTCTGCCTGCTTCAATATTTTTTCCCGCTCCTGTTCCGCAGCGGCCAGAATTTCCGCAAACCTCTGCTCCGCTTCGGCGACAATATCTGCGGCTTGTTGAGCCAGTGAACGGGACCCATCAGTTTGAACCCCTGCTGTTGCAGCACTTTCACCCGCAACAGACGAAGCACCGTTCACTGGAGGACGTTTGGGCAGATGACGTTCACTGCCGTTTACTGTAATTTGCTGAGCCTTAATTATGCTAGACAATGATTGCATCCTCACCACCCCTGGAAATAATTATTTCCCCGGTCTCATCCAGCTTGCGGATAATACCGACAATCCGCTGCTGTGCATCTTCCACTTCACGTAACCGGACAGGGCCCATAAATTCAATATCTTCACGCAACATTTCTGCAGCACGTTTGGAAACATTTTTGAACAACCGGTCTCTGACTTCTTCACTGGATCCTTTAAGAGCCAGAGCCAGATCCTTGGAGTCCACCTCCCGGATAATCCGTTGAATCGAAGCATTATCCAGAGAAATGACATCTTCAAAGATAAACATCCGTTTTCTGATTTCATCCGCCAGCTTAGCGTCGTCTTTCTCCAGTTCTTCTAAAATCAGCTTTTCCGTACCCCGATCCACATTGTTTAAAATATCAACCAAGGCCTGAATCCCACCAGCCGAAGCAAAGTCCTGCTGGACAACACTGGACAGCTTTTCTTTAAGAACACCCTCCACCTCTCTGAGTATTTCGGGGGATGTCCGGTCCATTACAGCAATTCGCCGGGCTATATCTGACTGCTGTTCCTCCGGCAGTGCTGAAATTACCTGTGACGCCTGCTGGGGATCGAGGTAGGCAAGAATTAAGGCAATCGTTTGCGGATGCTCCTGTGCAATCAGGTTGGTTAATTGCTTAGGATCAGCTTTCCGTACGAACATGAACGGTTTAATCTGCGATGCATCCATGAGCTTTTTGATAATATCATTAGCCTTTTTGTCGCCCAATGTCTGTTCCAGCAATTTACGGGCATATTCCAGTCCGCCGTCCAGCATATATTTCTGGGCCTGGTTTAACAGCACGAATTCTTCCAAGACACCTTGAATAGTATTTACTTCCACCTTGGTTGTGTTGGCGATTTCCAGAGAAATCCGCTCGATATCCGTTTCATTGAAATGTTTCAGGATTTTTGCGGACAAAGATGGGCCCAGAGTCATTAATAAAATGGCTGACTTTTTAATTCCGCTTACTTTTTCTCGTGACATCGGCTGTTTCACCTCTATTCATCAGCCAACCAGGCTCTGAGCAAATAAGCCACAGATTCCGGTTCCTTCTCCGCCATCTGACGGACTCGCTGGTGCATTTGTTGATCTTCGGTGAGTTCCTGTTCTGCCAGGGGTTTACTCTGAATATTCGCTGCCACCGGCAGCCCGGCCAGTTGGGCATCCAGATCGGCTTCCCGCCGTTTTCTGACCATGCGCAGCAGCGCAAAAAGAACAATCATGCTGGCGAGAAGAAGGGCTCCCGCGGTGGCATACTGACGAATCATTTCCTGCTGTCTTGCCTCGTCAAACGCTTGCCGGGCCTCTTCCACGTGGGACGTATCAAAATTCATGCCCTGCACGCTGATACTGTCGCCCCGTTCCTGCTGAAAACCTACGGCAGATACCACTGTCTCACGGATTTGCTGCAGTTGGGCATTTGTCAGATTGCCACCTTTGTCATTAACGACCACGGCGGCATGAAGTCGGAGCAAGTGCCCCGGTGCCCGTATCTGCCGTTCCGTCGTCTCGTTGATTTCATAATTTGCTGTCTCGTCACGCTTCTCGTACTGAGTGTCACCGACTGCCTGAGCAAATACGTAGCCGGGTATATTGCTGTCGGTCCCCGCCTCAGCGGGCAGAGCGCCCCCTGTTCCTTCGAACGATTCTTCCAGTAACGACTGACTGCGGAGAACCCCTTCATTGCCGAAAGTAATTACCGTCGTTTCCCGGGCGTCAAAATCAAGTTCTGCCGTCATCATAGCAACAGCTTGTCCCGGACCCAACACCCTCTCCAGCACTCTTTGCACACGCTGTTCCAATTCCTTCTCAAATGTCCGTTTGACGTCCAACTGACGCAGCGTGGACTCTGCCAACTGCGCCGACGGATCCAGAACATCAACCATATCACTGAGGATGTTACCCTGAGTATCAATAATTGTCACATCGTCCGCCTGTAAATGCTCCACACTGCCAGCCACAAGATAAACAATGCCACGGATTTGTTCTTTCTTTAAACGAGAAAAAGGACTCAGTTTCAGCACAATAGACGCAGAAGGATTCGCCGCATCCTGGATAAAAATGCTTGGTTCAGGCATAGCAAGATGTACCCTTGCCTGCTCTACCTCATCCAATTGCACAATTGTCCGGCGAAGTTCTTCCTGGAGGGCTCTCTGGTAGTCTAAGCGCCGGTTAAAGTCAGTTGCGCCCAGCTTTGTCTGGTCAAAAATTTCAAACCCTACTCCGCCCCCAATAAGCGATCCATCGCTTGCCAGCTGAATCCTTACATCGTAAACACGGTCCTGGCCAACCAAGATTGTCCGCCCCTCATTTGCCAGCGAATAAGGAACACCCATTTCCTGCAGTTTACCGGCAATTTTGCCTGCATCCGCAGGCTCCAGCCCTGAGAAAAGCGGTGCCATCCTTGGCCTCGTTATCACCTGTCCCAGGAAAAAGAGGGTAAGGAATAATGCCGTAACTAACACTACGGCAGAAATTTTTTTAGGGTTGCTTAATGCCTGCCATTTAGCCGGCAGTTCACGCAAATTCCAAGGTGTCCGGGACTCTTCCGCCAATTGTCACCCCCCCTTCAGGCTGTCAAGCCGTTAAATCTGCATGCGGGATATTTCCTGATACGCCTCTATGAATTTATTTCTAATCTGCACCGTCATTTGCATGGAAAGCTTCGCTTGCTCCATCGCTATCATGACCTGATGAATATCGGCTGCTTCTCCCAGCACCAAGCTTGTTGCCGCTTGGTCGGCTTTTACCTGCAGTTCATTTACTTCTCCCAGAGTCCGCTTCAGCACACCGGCAAAATCAGCGCCGCCGCTTTGCACAGGCTTCTGCTCTGCAATCCTTTGCGACCCCAAAGGAATAAATGGATTAATGGGCAGCATTTTCATAGATATTCACCTACCCTCTGCCAATTTCCAGTGCCTTAAGGAACATACTTTTCGAGGCGTTCAATGCCGTTACATTTGCTTCATACGCCCGGGTGGCGGTGATCATATCTACCATCTCCTGGACAATATTAACATTGGGATACGCCACATACCCTTCAGCATTTGCATCCGGATGTTCCGGTTCATACACTAAGCGCGGCTCCGAATTATCACGACTGATACCGACAACCCGCACACCGGCACCGGATTTCCTGGCCTGGTCCAGCGCTTCTGAAAAAACTGCAGACCTGCGCCGGTAAGGGCCGCCGTCTTCCGTTCTGGTCGTATTCACATTGGCGATATTGTTAGCAATTAAGTCCAAACGAAAACGTTCCGCCGTCAATCCGGATGCTGAGATTTGCATCGCTTTAAATATTTGCATAATCTATCGCTTCCCTTCATGAATTACATAACGCATCAGGCTATATCGTTCATTCATGACCTGTGTCAAGGCGTTGTAGTTTAACTGGTTGGCAGCCATTACTGCCATCTCTCTGTCAATATCCACATTATTTCCATCTGTCCGCATGCTTGTCCGGTTATCCGTATTGACCGTATGCCGCACCTCATGAAAACCGGTACGGCCACCCATATGGCCCGGACGGGTTGTGGCAAGCGGCAGCTTCCCTGTTTTCTGCAGCGCCGTCCGCAGATCTTCCTCGAAAGAAACTTCTTTACGTTTAAAGTTAGGTGTATTCACGTTGGCCGCGTTATGTACAGTAACACGGTGCCGTTCTGCGGCAGCATCCAGTCCTTTATGCAGTGACAACATGGTCGTATCGGTCCATAATCCGTTAAACGTAATCCCCTCCTAAAGAAAACTCTAGGTTGTTCGCCTAGAGTTTCGACAATCTCTCGTAGGCAACCCAGCCGCCATAATCAACATTTGACCGTAGGCCTGTAGCTTTGCGTCCCTGTCTTTAGACAAGTTTGCCTTTATTCGACAATATATCCTGATTTTCCAGTTATTTCAGTTACCTTCCCTTACTTTTCGCTAAATATGGAATAATTCCTGCAATAAATTAAAAAAAATATCGCAATAAAAGTAGAAATACTTAACATAACTAACAGCCTTAAAAACAAAAAAAGACAGTGTCCACTGCCTTTTAAAATAGCTATTTTATTGCTTTACATCGAACACTTTGGCTTCCCGGTCCCGGGTATCGGTGTAAACACCAACTGTATTCTTAACCCGTCGGAATAAAGAAATTTCATCCTGGCATTCCTGCAATTTCTCCGCAAGTGCAACAACATTCGTGTTTTTTTGTACTTCGATTTTCGAAAGTAATAGTTTTATTTCTCCAACGACCTGCTTAAATTTTATGTAAACATCCGGTTCGCACAGACAAGCCAATTGATCCAGCGCCAAACTGTTCCCGGGGAGCATCTGCCGCAGAATCATTCTCATTCGGCTCTGCCCTTCCTCCAGCTTTTTCACCTGCTCCACAAGCTCATCTTCATACCGTAGCAGTTCAGAAAGGGTTAACAGGTCACCGGCGGCAATGGTACTGCACTCTTCCTCGGTCACACGGTGAAGATGTTCATAAAAACATAACTGCTGCTGGTAACCCATGACCATTCCGGTTAAGAGTTCATTCACCTGGCTATTCAATGTCCTTCACTCCTCCCGGAGTTTGTCCTGAAATGCCCGACCAGGCTTCCCGCAAACCATTCAGAATCAACATTGAGTCTTCAAGAGCCTCGTCATCTCCGCGCATAGCCGCACTGAGCCGGTCACTGATGTATTCGTACAGTCTGTACAAATTGCCTGCCACTTCCCCGGCATCCAGATCCAGCGTTGCCCAAAGTTCAAAAACAATATCCTGGGCCCGAGCTGCAAATCGTTTCATTTCCTCAGTCTGCCCGTTTGCCTTCGCATCTTTTGCCTTTCTTATAAAGGTAATAGCACCGTCATAAAGCAAAACCACCAACGTAAGACCATTTGAAGTGGAAACTTGCGTCTGGCGATAATGTTGATACGGGTTTGTAACTGCCATTGTTATAATCCCCCTACCTCAGTAAACTGTCAAAGCCGGCCAGGTTATTAACCTGGCTTGCCAGCCAGTTACTCTGGTTCTGAATTTGAGAAAGCGATCTCTCCAGTGCTGTAAATTGCCTGTTCAGTTGTTTTTCCCGTAGCTCCAGTCTTTGCGTGTACCGTTCAATCTGACCGGTGAATGTTTTAATTGTCGATTCAAGACCCTTCTCCCGTGAAGAAATAAGCCCAGTATTATTTGTAACGAGGGATTTCACGTACGTACTTAGTTTGTCAGAAAATTTACCTGCACCGGAAAAAATATCTTTTACGGCTTCCGGGTTGTTTTGATGAACATTCAGAAACGTGCTTTCATTTAGAACCAACTTGCCGGAACGGCTAAAAGAAAGCGCTCCACCTTCATCGTTTACGCTGATTCCCACATCCAACAAATTGCTAAGAGCGCCACCGTCAACATACTTTTCAAATATTACCGATCGTAATGCACCCTGAATCCTTATCAATGTGGGATCCCCGCGTAAATCACCGTTTGCGGCCAGCTTACCGCTTACAAAATCCATGACTGAATTGTACTGCTCAATAAACGTTTTGACTGCATTTAGGGCTCTGGCAGAGTCTTTGGATATATCCAACCGACCCGGAGTATCGCTTTTGCCAACTAGCGTAATTTCTACGCCACTAATCACATCTTTTAGCACATTTGTGGACCGTTCAACAATCAATCCGTTAATTTCTGCTCTGGCATTCAGAGGCGCCCTTAATTCCTGGTATAAGGGTGTCCCCTGTATAGAATCATAGATTTGCAGTTCAAGCAGGATGTCGTCTCCCCCAAGATGCTCAAAGGTAAACGCATTCTCACTTCCGGTAAGATTGTGGGTTAAGATTAAACGTCCATCCACAACCTCAGCCCTGGCCTCGAGGTTATCAGTATTATTTATGGCATTGCGAATATCCGTCATTGAAGCTGCATTCTCTACGTTAATTTCAATATCATTGATTAAAAAAGTACCGCTTAACGGGAAATTTACCTCCCCAGCTGTGGAAGCGACTCTGTGAGATTGAGCCAAATCAAGGACTTTAACCTCATAGGAAGCCTCGATTGCGGCATTTGTCGCTTTTGCCGTAAAAACTCCCTGCTGGGAGGAGCTAGCTTTCATAGAAAAATAGGTTCCTGACAACTTTAAGTCTATCAACTTACTGTCTAAAGCGACCAGCCGGCGATTAATATCCTTCCAGACATCCTTCTGCACCTGGACCAGCCCCTGCCTTGTCTGCAGTTTCCGGATAGGAGCCCGCTCCAGGTCCATAAGCTGCTTAATAATCAGTTCTGTATCCAGACCGGAAGACAGCCCGTATATTCTCATTCCACTCACGGCAGTCACCTCCTAAATCATCTGATCAACCAAAACACCCACCATATACTGCATCTGGGTAAGCATGTCCATTACTTTTGTCGGTGGAATCTGTCGAATCACTTTTTGGTTGACTTTATCTATAACCAAAACCACAACTTGGTTATCTTCTTTGTCGATACTAAAGCGCAGCTGAATGTTAAAAGCTTCCGCAGCCTTATTAAGCTTTTGTACAGATTCTACCAGTGTATCCTGATCTACCGCTTCTTGCCGTGTTTCTTTCTTGGGTTCCTGCTCATTAGAAATCTTAGTCTGCTTCGTTTCCTGCACGGCTTGCTTGTTTGTTTGATCCTGTATGCGGTTTAAGATCATGGGGTCAACGCCTTGTACTTTCACAATTTTTCACCCCGCTCATTTAAAATGGGGAGCGGGCCGGTCAAGCCGGCCCTCCCCGCAAAAAGGCTTACCTGAGAAGTTGCAGAACTGTCTGCGGCTTCTGGTTGGCCTGGGCCAGCATCGCTGTACCGGCCTGGCTGAGAATTTGGTTCTTGGTGTAGTTCATCATTTCGTGAGCCATGTCCACATCCTGGATCCGGGAACGGGCAGCGGTAATGTTCTCGGCTGCCACACCCAGGTTGGCGATGGTATGCTCAAGGCGGTTCTGGATGGCACCCAGCTTAGAGCGCTCGCTGGAAACGTTGTCCAGGGCGGTCTGGATGGTGGTGATGGCTGTGTTGGCATCAGACTGCGAAGAAACGTTGATCCCGGCGCCGGAGACGGTGATTTGCTCACCCACAGTTAAGCCGGCATTTGCATTATCAAAACTCAGTAACGAAACAGAGGTATCATTGACATCCACCCAATGAAGTTCAGCGCCTGCGGCGGCCGCAGTACCGGCGAGATCAGCCGCGCCTAATGCGACAACTTCACCACTGCCGTTCTGGAGTCCAACGTTCCATGTCCCGCCATACACTGCATGGGTCGACAAATCTACCAGTGTGTATGTTCCGGTGTCCAGGGAATGGTCGGTAATCACAGCTTCACCGGCTGCTGTTGTGCCAGTTCCGCCGATTGTCACACTTGAAACTTCTACGGCAAATTCAAAGCTGTCACGGTTTAATGCTGTTGCATGAACCTGATGAAAGGCTAAACCGTCGGCACTGGTTGCGATCGCTTCTCCGTCCGCGTCAACCATTACATGGGTAACGTCCGCAGCAAGCCCTTCAACATTAGCATCGTCAAGAGCAGTTCCCGTATAATCCGCGACAGCGATAACAGAGTAAGTACCATCAGTGATTCTGTCAGCAGCTCCTAGAGTTACAGCTACTTCCATACCAAACGTTGCGCCTTGATTACCGGCAACGCCCAGGGCGTCTGCTCTCATGTCGGCTACCGACAGTGAAATGTTTTGTCCTTCATTGGCACCAATGTGGAACAAACCTTCAAATTTGCCGTTGAGCAATTCTTTGGTGTTAAATTCTGTGGTGTTGCCGATACGGGTGATCTCGGCAGACAGAGCATCCACTTCTTTTTGGATCTCAATCCGGTCGGTGTCGGTTTGCGTGTCGTTGGCTGATTGAACAGCCAGTTCACGCATCCGCTGCAGGATGGCGTGGGTTTCAATCAGCGCGCCTTCTGCGGTCTGAATCAGCGAGATGCCGTCCTGGGCGTTACGCATGGCTTGCCCTAAACCTCTGACCTGGCCGGTCATCTTTTCGGAGATGGCCAGACCGGCGGCGTCATCGGCGGCGCGGTTGATGCGCAGGCCGGATGACAGTCTTTCCAGGGACTTGCTCAGTTGTCCGTCAATCTGGGTCAGGTTACGATAGGCGGATAATGCGGACATGTTTTGGTTAATTCTCATTGTATATTCCTCCTTGAAATTATATCGGGGTATCCTTACCCCTTTTTTTAAATCCCTCTTTCGCGGCCGCTTGATTGGGACCTAAAACCTGAAAGTATACGGCAACCTTTATATCGGCAGGAATTGTCTGGACTTTAGCCTTTCTCAGACCCGTTATCTTCTTCTGTTACGAATTGCTTTAATTTTTCCGGAATACCCCTCCCGGAACGGGCGGCTTTAATGTTTTCATCCCGGATAGCTTCGTAAAGTTCTTGACGGTAAATAGATATCTCCCGGGGGGCACGGATGCCCACCTTGACCGTTTCCCCGGAAACATCAAGAATAACCACCTCTATGTTTCCGTCAATCATGATACTTTGGTCTTTTTTCCGTGTTAGAACCAGCATATTTTTCCCTGCTGCGGCTAACCGCAGCAGGCCCTCTTTCTCTGCGCAACCAGCGGTTGTTTGACCGGGTAGTCACCAAGGAGAATCACCTGACGGCCTATCCGGTTTTTTATATTGATAATGATTGGTGCGGCAAGGTTTATGGTAATCTGTTCTGCATCATCGGCTGGAATCGTAACTGTGTTTAGCACAAAAGCGTTTTCCGGTTCGGTCAGAGATAACTCTGCCCTGTCCTCATCGGTTATTGTAATATCATAATCTGGAAATACGGCAAACGGGTTCAGGAGCAAAAGAGTTAATTCTTTATCCTTTGAAAAAAGCCGGCAGAACTGGCTTTGTCCGGGAACTTCGCAAAGAGAATACTCTTTCTGATTCTCAAAGCCGATAAGTCCCGACGGAAAGGTGATGATAATGTCTTCCATGAGTTCGCTGTCATTGACCAATTTCATCATAGCACCCCGTTTCTATTATTTATCGTAAGAACTGCAGTAAGGTCGGTGAGATGATTTTAGCTGCCGTTGCCAGGGAAGCCTGGTAGATGTTTTCCTGCATTTTAAATTCCGTTATCTTCTGTGCATAATCAATATCTTCAAACTTAGATCGGATGTCTTTTAAATTATATCCTTCTGCCTGCAGCCGTTGCTGCCCCGCTTCCAGGCGGTTTATTTTTGCACCCAGGGATGTGCGCTGTGCCAGTATATTACTGATGCTGTCATCCATTTTAGACAGCGTACTGTTAGATAATGTATCTGTATCACCGCTAAGAATAGCATCGCGAATTTCTATCAACTGTTCGAAAAGTTGTGTCCCGTTTTCGCCGAAAATTGCGGGTCCTGTGATATTAAGGTCCACCTTGGCAAATGGAGATACTTCATAAACCATACGGCCGTTATTCCCGGCAAAATCAAAGGCATCACCGTCCCTTGAGTACGGTGCTTTCGTCGTATTGAAACCTGCAAAAACATGGCGTCCGTTATACTCTGAATTGGCTGTTTCCAGCATAAAATTGATTAACTGATCCACTTCTTCTGCCAATGCGGTACGCTCGTCGATGGTATGCGCGTCATTTGCCGCATACAATACGGTCTCCCGTATGCGGTGCAATGCGCCGGTGATATCTGCCAGGGCCAAATCCGTGGTCTGCATCCAGCTCAGGGCATCATTAATATTCTTGTCAAACTGCTGATTCCGGCTGAGAGTCGCTGCCACAGCCATACTCCGAGTGGCGATGACTGCACCGTCCGATGGCCTGGCCGCCGTCTTTCCCGAGGAAAGCTGGTCATGGAGCCGGCTCATTCGCTGAAGATTTGCACTCATATTCCGCTCTACCGTAATTGCGAGCATCCGGTTTGTTACACGCATATCTATTTCCTCCCGCTTTAACTGAAATGCTGCCTTTGTATTCTAACGGCCGGTACGGTTAATCAGCACATCCAGCATCTCATCCATGGTAGCCACCAGTTTGGCGGCAGCCTGGTAGGAGTACTGAAACTGCACGAGATTAATCATTTCTTCATCGAGGGATACTCCTGATGCTTGCTCCTTGCGGTATTCCAGAGCGCTGACAATCTGATTCTGCAGGTTTTGTATACGGCCGGCCTCTTCACCTTCAACACCCAGGCGGGCGATAATGTTCTGGTAGTACCCTTCAAATGTGGTAGAGTTTCCATGCATTGTCAAGTTAGTACGAAGCCTGGCAATATTCAGTGCGTTACTGCCATCTGCCGGACCGATTTCTTCCGGATTGCCCGGGTCAAAAGACGCGGCTGCAATATTATTCACATCGGCGGCCACTTCCTCGGAGAGCCGGAAAAACAGACTTGCCGGGAACTCAGTCGGGTCAATCGGCGCAAAGAAGTTGTAGGAAGAGAATATAGCCGGGTCAACTTCGTTAATTAAGTCATTCAGGTTAACCCCTCCCTGGTGCACTTCATTCACCTTCTCTACCAGGGCAGTGACCAGTGTATCCAGATTCCCCTGGTACGAAGGGATAAAATCGTTATAGGCTTTGAGAAGAGCGTTGAGTTCGCCGCTGCGCAGGGTTACGGCATAATCGTTCCTTTCCCATACCACCTCGGCATTGTTTGTATTTACAATGGCTTTCAGCGCAAAGATTTGGCTGTCCTGAACCAACGGCCTGCTGTTGGTAAACACAGAAACTGTGCCGCTGGGTGTGTGTGACACTGTGATATCGATATACTGGCTTAATTTATCCAAAATCAAATCCCGCTGATCTGCCAGGTCGTTGGGTTGCTGACCCAATGCGGTGACCTTTACAATTTGTTCGTTTAAGTCCCGGATCTGAACGGCCATGGAATTTATCTCACTGACCCGGGAGGAGATGTCAAGAGCAATACCCTCTTTTAGGCTTCCCAGGTTGTTATACATCAACTGAACCGTATCGGTAAGCGCTTGGGCTTTCTCCCGCAGAGAAATACGTACCGGCAAACTTTCAGGGTTCTTACTCATTTCATGCCAGGCATCCCAAAACTCGTTAAGCAGATTACTCAGGCCGAACTCCGAAGGTTCCATGAAGATTGTTTCAATCTGTGACAACACATCGCGCCGCGCATCCCAGTAATTCAAAGTACCGTATTCATTGCGCAACTGATGATCTAAAAAGGAGTCCCGGACGCGGCGAATCATGGCAACCTGTACTCCTGTCCCCAACTGGCCCGGTGCGCCGGCCGGCGCGTTTGCCGAAGGGTAAGGAAATGGTGTTCCCGCTTGCATAATGGCTTGCTGGCGGGAGAAGCCCGGCGTATTCGCATTGGCAATATTGTGTCCTGTAACTTCCATGGCTCGCTGGTGAGCCATCATTCCGCTTCTCGCAATATACAAACCGAAAAATGCTGACATCGGGAATTCCTCCGTATCTTCCGCTAAGCGGTTTCGTTAACTGTTCTAAGCCGGATAGATCCCGCCAGTTGGCCATCCGGCCCGTAAAGGCAGTTTTTAACCGAACCAAACACATTGAGCATAAACTGAGCATAATCCAGAGACTGTTTTATCAGCAGGCAGTTCTTTTCATTCGCTTCCTGCATATGTTCGGCCAGAGACAGCATACTGCGCTGCAGACGGGTGAGTTCAGGTTGATAGGCGGCAGGTGATTGCGCAACAATATGACTCAGTGTCTGCTCCTGCGGACAGAAGGAAAGCCGTGCCTTTTCCAAACCGGTCACTCTCTCCTGAAGATCAGCTTTCCTTTGTAAGAGTTGACCCAGTTCCTGCGGCCGGTTTGCCGCCAGGGCATCCCCTTCCCGCTCCAGCAGTTGCAGCAGTGCTTGCAGAGCCTCTTCCTGCTGAGTCAGTACATCGGTTAATGCTGCGTAATCCATCTGCTCGCTCCTAGTTATCATGTTTTCTCAGCATAGCGTCTGCCAGCTTTTTGCTGTCAACCGCATATGTTCCCTCTGCCAGCGCTTTTTGAATTTGTTCCACTTTCTCAGCCCTGACCTCATCAGAGGCTTTCGCCGCATCCCGCATTTTAGCGGCCTGTCCTGAGATAGACAGGGAGTCGGTACCCGCCTGTCCGCCGGGACGTTCCGCATCCGTCCTTTTATCTTCCTGCTGGCGCCGGTAAATTTGCTCCGGCGGCAATCCCTTGTTATTATAAATTTTCATTGCCAACACCACCTTACATTCTTGGGTAGAAAAGCTTCACTATATTTATCGACCGATTAAACCAATACTTTACCCGTAAAAAAAATAATTGCATAGGCGATAAAAAAAACAGGCAGTCTATAGGTAGAAAACAAAAATGGAGGGATTTTGATGCACGACTCAGGATGGAATCCGTTTGCCGAATTTTCCCGACTAAGGGATCAAGTCCGGAACACATTCCCGGAAGACGCCCTTGTTCAGTTTGGCGGCTTTCCCTTAAACCGGCTGCCCGTCCCTTCGGTGGACGTCCATGAAAATGAGAAGGAAATCTTGATTAGTGCGGAAATCCCCGGGATTGATCCTGCTGACCTGGATGTAACCGTTGATGAAACGAAAGTGATTCTCCGCGGTGAAGTAAAGCGTGCAGCGAATCTGGAAAACAAAGACTACCGGACGGCGGAGCGCCGTTACGGCGGGTTTACCCGCACCATTCCCCTGCCGGTGGAAGTTACACCGGATGAAGCCTGGGCCGAATATAAAAATGGTGTGCTGGAAATTCGGCTGAATAAATCGGAACATGGCCGTGTCCGTTCCAGAAAGCTGAAGATTAACAATACTCATTAAAAAATCCGGGACAGTGTGACTGTCCCGGATTTTTAACGCTCCAACAACTCTTCCGGTGTCTGGGGGAGAATCCACCCGTCTCCGGTGAAGTCCTTTTTGTTATATGTGCATATTACAGTTATTCCGGAATACTTCATCTGGGCCTTAATATTTGCATCAAAAATATCGGGGCCTACTGTATTCGCACTAATCCCCCTTAACAGTTCAAACGATTTAAAACCGGTGTCAATTACCGTTAAGAATGAACGATAGGCATCAATTTGCTGCCATGCGGTTTCCACATTAAGAGGCCGGGCAAAACGTCGTTTATCTGTAATAACCGCATAAAACTCTAAAAGTATCTGAGGGAAAACAGCTCCGTTTAACTGCTTTGAGCTTGCGACATCCATTAACCGCCTGCACATTGCATGCTGCTCTGAATTTATATTTACAGCATAGACCAATATATTTGTGTCGAACAAAATCAACGATCCAACCTGCCTTCATAAAGTTTGCTGCGTTTAGGCATTTCGCCTTGTCCCAAACTAAACTTTCCCAGTTCCACGTGCATTTTCGGCAGGTAACGCTCCAATGCTTCTAAAACAAGTTCGTTCTTCTGACGCTTGGTAGCCTGGGAGACATCCTCCAGCGCTTTTATTACATGGCTTTTATCTTTGGGAATATAAATATTAAGTTGCATAAGAATCACCTCAACCATAGCATATCATACCCACTATACATAGTCAATATTGATATCGGCGAATATGCTTGTCTTCCTTAAACCAGGCAAGGAGCACCATCCTTGTCCTGTGAACAGAGTGTACGTTTTACTTCCTGCTGAATGGCTACCTTTTCCTCTACTGACGTTGCTTCCACGTAAATACGGAAGACCGGTTCTGTGCCGGACGAACGAACAAGACACCAGTTTCCGTTCTCTAAAATAATTTTCAGGCCATCAAGACGGGAAAGGGAAACAACCGGGGAACCGGCCAGAGTTTCAGGATTCCAGTTATCCATCTTGTCTACAATCCCATCTTTTGCTTCTTCACTGGTCTTCAGGTCAATCCGTTCACTATATAGTGGGCCGAAACGGTCAGATATTTCCGTCAGGAGCTGCTTCGCCGTTTTTCCTGTGGTGGCCAGCATTTCAACAAAGAGGAGGCCTGCGAGAATCCCGTCTTTTTCGGGGATGTGGCCGCGGATACTGACACCGCCGCTTTCTTCTCCGCCCAAAAATGCATCCTGTTCACGCATAGCCTGGCCGATATACTTAAAGCCTACCGGCGTCTCCACGATGGGAAAGCCGTAATGTTTCGCCATCCGGTCCAGCATATGGGTGGTAGCCACCGTTCGGGCCACCGCACCTTTCCAGCCCCGGGTCTGCACCAGATACTCCAGCATCAGCACCAGGACTTCGTTGGGACTGAAATAGCGGCCTTCGGGGTCAACAACGCCGAGCCGGTCTGCATCTCCATCCAGCGCAATGCCTACAGCTGCTTTTGTTTCCTGCACCTTTTTTACCAGAGATTTTAAGTGAAATGACGTTGGCTCAGGCATAGAACCGCCAAACAGCGGATCACGCCAGTTATGGATGGCATCCACCGTACAGCCGTGGCTGCCCAGCAATTCTTCCACATAGCCGATTCCTGCTCCGTACATCGGGTCTACTACAACGTGGGTCTTTGCCTGGTGTATCGCTTCGAAGTTGATGATTCCTGCCACATGGTCCGCATAATCGGCCATAGGCTCGATTATCTCCACCAAGCCTTTTTCCCAGGCTTGCACCAGAGTAAAGCGGTTGACAGCCCCGGTGTTGAGAATATCAATCATACAGGCAACAATGGGCTTAATGTCTGCAGGCAGGGCAGGTCCGGCGTATGCGGGAATAAATTTAATGCCCAGGTATTCAGCCGGGTTGTGGCTGGCTGTCAGCATAATGGCCCCGCCGGCCTGACGTTTCATAACAGCATGGGCTACGACTGGTGTGGGCGTATGTTTTTTACAGAGAAACACAGGAATATCATTACCCGACATCACTTCCGCCACGACTAAGGCAAATTTTTCAGCGAGGAAGCGGGTATCATACCCGACTACGATTCCCCGGTCTCTCAGGCCTTCGTCCAGCAGATGCTGCGCAATAGCCTGGGTGACACAGCGTACATTGGCAAACGTGAAATCCTCAGCAATAATGGCCCGCCATCCATCGGTGCCAAATGTTATCTCAGCCATCAAATATCCCCCTTAAACCGTACATTCATTTGTTCTGAATACTATATACTTCTCGGATATATCCGTAATTCCTGCTATTTTCCATTGTTTTCCTTATTTATAAACCCTGCTTTGCCACATATACAGCCAAATCGGCAACACGTTGGGAGTAGCTCCACTCGTTGTCGTACCAGGCGACAACACGGACCATATTACCGCCTATCATCATAGTTAGCAGGCTGTCTACCACACTGGAGTACGGTGAACCCTTGTAGTCCATGGAGACCAGAGGTTCGGTAGAATAGCCCAGAAAACCGCTCAGTTCCCCTTCTGAAGCCTCCTTCAGTGCATTGTTTACTTCTGCCGCCGTTGTATCCTGTTTTAATTCTGCAACAAAATCAACGATAGAGACTGTGGGGGCAGGCACGCGGATGGCAAATCCGTCAATTTTCCCTTTTAGCTCAGGGATAAGCTTACCGATGATTTTTGCCGCACCGGTGGTGGTGGGTATCATATTGATTGCCGCTGCCCGGGCCCGCCTCATATCGGGATGGGGTAAATCAAGAAGTTGCTGGTCGTTGGTGTAGGCGTGGGTTGTATTCATTAAACCTTTATTGATGCCAAATGTCTCGTGGAGTACTTTCACTACCGGTGCCAGACCGTTAGTCGTACAGGAGGCATTGGAAAGAATATGGTGCTCATCCGGGTTATACTGTTTATGATTTAAACCCATAACGATAATGATATCCGCATCGTTTACCGGTGTTGTGACAATTACTTTTTTCGCGCCCCCCTGTAGATGTAAAGACGCGTCATGGTGGGTGCGGAACTTACCGGTTGCTTCGATTACCACATCCACACCCATGTCTCTCCAGGGAATTTTCTCCGGATGAACTTCCGCAGTTACTTTGATTTCCCTGCCGTCCACCATCAAACTGTCCCCTTGAATACTCACCTCGCGCTTAAATATGCCATAGAGGGAATCATATTTTAAAAGATGCGCCAGCGTGGCGTTATCCGTTAAGTCGTTCACTGCCACAATCTGCGTACCTTCACTTTCCAGAGCAGCACGGAAAGTATTGCGGCCAATACGCCCAAAACCATTAATGCCGATGGTAACCGTCATGCCGTATTCATCCTCCTCTGATTCATGATTTTATCTGTGCCGGAGAGAATAGTGTGTAAGACTTGTTTAGCTTGCCCTGCCTAAACAGTTACCATTCCATAGCACAGCTTGACATTCAGTCGGCAATGTTAGACAATGCTAATATATTGGCAGGATAAACCGGTAAGGGGGAAACTTTCCATATGAATATAAAAGTAGGTGTAAACGGCGCTGCAGGGAATATGGGCAAAGAAGTAATGCGAGCGGTTCATGCGGAACCTGGCCTGGAACTGGTGGCAGCCATCGATATTAACGGCGACGGTCGTGACGCAGGAGAAGCGGCAGGTATGGGAACGATTCATGTTCCGCTCAAATCCGATCTTGCTGCCGTTCTCCGGGAAGTAAAACCGGATGTGGTTGTTGACTTTACCTCTCCGTATACCGTGTTGCAAAATATAGAAATCATTCTTTCATCCGGTGTCCGGGCAGTAGTCGGGACAACGGGAATTACCGAAGCCGATCTGGAAAAAATAAACGGTTGGTCTGAAAAGTACGGCGTTCCGGCAATCATTGCCCCGAACTTTGCCATTGGAGCCGTACTTATGATGCTCTTCTCCACCCAGGCGGCCCGGTACTTACCGGAAGCGGAAATTATTGAATTGCATCATGACAGGAAAATGGATGCTCCCTCCGGAACAGCGATTAAAACAGCCGAAATGATCCTCAAAGCAAGAGGACATTCCACCCGACAGGCAGTGGAAGAACTGGAAAAAGTAAAAGGTGCCCGGGGCGGCGATATGAACGGCGTTCATCTTCACAGCGTGCGTCTGCCCGGCTTGGTTGCTCACCAGGAAGTAATTTTCGGCGGTCTTGGCCAGACACTGACTATCCGCCATGACAGCTTAAGCCGCACATCTTTCATGCCCGGTGTCATCCTGGCAGTAAAAGAAGTGATGGGGCGCCAGGACGTTGTTTACGGGCTGGAAAATTTACTCAACCTCTAAACCTTATCGGGACAAGCACGAACCCCCTCCGCCGTGCATATATATTAGTGCGCTAACGGAGGGGGTTTCTTATGAGTTTACATGGAAAGCAAATCGGGTTTGCACTTCCTGAAGGTCACTTTTTGATGCCGATGATCCTTGATGAAATTAAAAAAATGGTTACGGCCGGAGCCGAGGTTTATCCGCTTTTCCTGGCCGCGTCAGATTACCCCGATAATCATGAACAATTTACCGCCACAAAAACCATCCTGGAAGAAATTACAGGACGGGAAATGCTGACGGCATCCCTGGCAGAAGAAGCCGATGAAGCAGGAAACGAAGAGATTGCCTTTGACATGATGGTCGTCGCTCCCTGTCCGGGAAACTTTCTTGCTAAGTTAGTGAACGCCCGCGCCATGGCAGCGCCGCTCTCTAAAACCGTCCGTCATCTGCAGGTAGGCAGGCCCGTGGTTCTGGCACTGGTTACAAACGGTGATTCGGAAGGTTTACTACAAAATGTGCAGCAAATTATTAATATAAAAACGGTTTTCCTCGTCCCGTTCGGACCCCGGGAACAAGGAGAAAAACAGGTCTTTCTTGCCAGGCTCGACTTACTCTGCGAGACGGTGATTTACGCGTTGGCACAAAGACAACTCCAGCCTGTTTATCTGGAACCCTTTTGGCTGCCCCACTGATTGGTTATTAAGCTCCTGCTTTTTTCTGATCAACTTTTGCCAGGAACTTGGCTAAGTCCACAATAAACCGTTCGTGGGTACCTTCTCCTACCGGACCACTGTCGTCCACGGCTGTAACATTAAAAAGCAGCCGTCTGCCGTCCAGTTCCACCAACTCTGCATGGGCCGTTACAGTCATACCTAGCGGTGTGGCCGCCGTATGCGCTATATTCACTTTGCTGCCTACAGTCGTCTGCCCTTCGGGCAGTTTTTCTTTTAATGCATTAATTGCCGCATTCTCCATCAGCGCCACCAGCATAGGTGTGGCAAAAACAGGCACACTGCCGCTGCCCACCTCAATCGCTGTATTTCCTTTAGCCACAACCATCACCGCTTCTCCACTTACACCGGGTTTTAACATAACATACTCCTCCTATATATCTTTTATAATAGGTTCAACTGTAGCAACCAGTTTAAGGCCGCCTCCACAGCTGCCGTTTCCTGCCGCAGCCTGTGTCCGGCACCTTCCAGCAGCACTAGCTCTTTTGGCTCAGCAGCAAGGGAATAAAGCAAATGGGCATGGGATACTGGCACCACGTCATCCGCCGTACCGTGGATTATCAAAACTGGTGCATTTATCTTTTCAATGTAATATTCCGGACGGATACCGTAAAACCCTTCCAGCCATTTCCACGGATCTTCAGGAAACTCCCGGTCACGAATAGCCCCAATCTCCCTGGCTCTGGCGATCATCTCCGTTAATCCTTCCCGAGGAAAAAGAAAGGTAAATTCAGCCGGGCACGCGGCCAAGGCAACAGCAGCCACCCGCCGTGAAGCCGCTGTTATGCAGGACACAGCAGCCCCACCGGAAAACCCCAGCAGAGATATCTTCTTTGCATCCACGTCCTCTCTGCCCTCCAGCAAATCGAGAACTGCAGATAAATCCCGGGGCCAGCCGCCTAAGTCAATATTTCCACCACTTTCGCCACAACCGCGAAAGTTGAACAGCACAGTGAGCAACCCTGCTTCCGCGAATTTTCGTGCCAGCGGACGATAACCCGGGTCTCCCCCCTGAACAGGCCTCCCCGAGGGAATCCCGTGACAGACAATTACAGAGGGAAAAGGTGCCGTTCCTGTCTCCGGGATATACACCTCCACCGCTATTCTGATCCCATCCACGGACAGCGCTGTCTTCACCCCATTTTAGCATCGCTCCCAACAACCTTTCCTACCAGTATTACACATTTTCATCTTTTTTCCTGCTTCCCGGCTTAGGGAAGTCAACAAATTGTTCAAACTCGAGCCCTTCATCCATACAAAGCAGCATTAACCCGCTGAGGAATTTCCCCCCGGGGTTCCTCTGCCCTTGCATAACCCGGTACAAAAATGAATAGTCCAAAGCCATTTTTTGAGCCATTTCAGGCATCGTCCAACTTTTCTCCTCCTGAAGTTTTCTCAGCTCCTCCACCCTCACCAGCATGTTTCACCTGCTCCCTGTATTTGACTGTTTGTCAATATTTTAACTTTAACAGTGCCAATTGTCAATTTATTATTTATATCTTGCCTGTAGGCAATTTTTAGTTTACAATAGGAATAAATACGAGGGGGGAGACCGTTGCAGTCATTCGGTGAAAAATTAAAAACGCTGCGCCAGCAGCGCGGCTTGTCACAAAAGCAGCTAGCCGTCTTATCCGGCGTCAGCCCTTCCTATTTGTCCCGGATTGAACGCGGCGAGAGAAACATCCCCCATCCGTCGGCCCTGGTTAAGCTTGCCGGCCCGCTTGGCATTAATGAGTATGAGATACTGGCCTTTGCCGGCTATATTACCGGCGCCATGGCAGACATCCCGCGCCACTGGCACAGTTTAATGGCCGACCCTTCCCTCGACAACATGCTGCGGCAGCTTGGCGATTTATCTAATCAGGAAAAGCAAAGCCTCAACCTCTATCTTCAGGCCATCAGGCTGGAAAGAGAAAATAACTAAAAAAAAATTCACGATACGATAGGTTTACGTCAGTTAAACCTGACCCGCTATTGCAAACCGGGGACGGTTCTCATGTCGCAAAAAAAAGACCGCGCATAGCTATGCACGGTCGTTTTTCATAATGCGAAAGGATTAGGTTAAATGTTAAACCTGACCCCTAGCAGCCGAGGAGGCGGGCAATGACGAGGCGCTGGACTTCGGAGGTGCCTTCGCCGATTTCCATCAGCTTGGCATCGCGGAAGTAGCGTTCTACCGGGTATTCTTTCATGTAGCCATAGCCGCCGTGAATCTGGATGGCTTCGCTGGCGTTTTGCATGCATATTTCTGAAGCGTAGAGCTTGGCATAGGCGGCTTCTTTGGAGAAGGGCTTGCCCTGATCTTTGAGCCAGGCAGCTTTATGAACCATCATCCGGGCCAGTTCTGTTTTCATCGCCATATCAGCCAGCTTAAACTGAATGGCCTGGAATTTGGAGATGGGCTGGCCAAACTGTTCCCGCTCTTTGGCATATTTCAATGAGGCATCCAGGCAGGCCTGGGCAATCCCCACAGAAAGGGCACCGATACTGATGCGTCCACCGTCTAAGGCTACCAGGAACTGTTTAAAGCCTTCGCCTGGTTTACCGAGAATGTTCTCTTTGGGTATGCGGACATTCTCCAGAATAATTTCTCTGGTATCCGAAGCGAGCAGGCCCAGCTTGTGATATTTCGTACCCACGGTAAAGCCCGGAGTATCGGTGGGAACGATAAAGGAAGAAATACCTCTTGTACCTTTACTCTTATCCGTTAAAGCGGTAATTACCGCTACTTTACCCACGCCCACATTGGTGATAAAGCACTTGCTACCGTTTAAGACCCACTCATCGCCGTCCAAAACGGCTGTGGTCTGTGTACCGCCGGCATCAGAGCCTGCATTGGGCTCCGTCAGGCCAAAGGCGGCAAACATTTTACCCTGAGCACAGGGAACAACCCATTTCTTCTTCTGTTCTTCCGTACCGAATAAATAGATCGGTCCGGTACCGATGGAGCAGTGTGCTGCGTACGTAATACCTGTGGATGCACATGCCCGGGAAATTTCCTCCACGGCGATGGCATACGCAAGATAACCCGCACCTGAACCGCCGTATTCTTCGGAGAACGGCAGACCAAATAAGCCCATCTCCCCCATTTTAGCCGTTATTGCATGGGGAAATTCTCCTTTTTCATCTAGCTCTGCAGCTATCGGTGCCAATTCCTTTTCTGCGAAGTCACGGACAACCTTTTGTATCATCGCTTGTTCTTCAGTCAGTGAAAAATTCATGTTACTCTCTCCTCCCTATTTCCTTTTACAACTCGTTATTATTGCAATGGAGGTTTCTTGCCAGCGCCAAATGTCTGCTAGGCAGCTCCCTGCCAACCATTTCTTCTGCGATCAGTGCCGCATCCAGTAGTTTTTGCTGATCCAGACCCGTTCTTACGCCCATCTCTTCCAGCATAAATACCAAATCTTCTGTAGCGATATTTCCCGTTGCCCGGGGGATAAAAGGACAGCCGCCCAACCCGCCGATGGAGCTTTCAATCACGCGGATACCACCCCAAACGCCGGCGAGGACACAGGCTAATCCCAGGCCCCTGGTATCATGTAAATGCAGGGAAAACTCCACGTTGGGATAGCGTTTCAGAACTTGCTGGCAGATCTCCGACACCTGTTGCGGATTACCCAGGCCTGCGGTATCACCAAGGGAGAAACGTTTTGTCCCTGTCTCCAATAGCTGATCAATTAAATAGTAAATACGGTCATACACGATTTTACCTTCATAGGGACAGCCAAAAGCAGTGGCCAGCGCTGTCCGCATGGTGACCCCATTTTCTTGAGCCAGCGAAGCGATAACGGCCGCCTCTGCCAATGACTGAGCGACAGACATACGCACATTCTTCTGGCTGTGAGTCTCGCTGCAAGAGACGACAAACTGTAGCTCGGTAATTCCGGCGGCAAGAGCGTCCCGGGCACCCCGCTCATTAACGACCAGTGCAGAATATGTGACCCCTGGGGACTGCTCTAGCAGTCCCACAAGTTCAGCAGCGTCACGGAGTTGGGGAATGGCCCGGGGGCTAACAAAGGATGTGGCTTCAATCTGGGTTACGCCGGCCTCTGTCAGCGCCCGCGCTAAAGCTAGTTTTTTTTCAGTCGGAATAAACTGGGTCTCTGCCTGGAGTCCATCCCGTAAGCCCACTTCCCTGATGATAACACTAACCGTCATACAATCACCTCTTCTTTTTATCTGTTTTGATAGTTAGGCTTTCTTTTCTCATTAAAAGCCTTCAAACCCTCATCCCTGTCTTCGCTGTACAAGCATTTGTTGTACGCTTCCGCTTCGTAGGCTAATCCGGTGCGCAGATCTGTTTCCAAACCGTACTCCACGCAGCGTTTGGCCTGCTGCAGTGCCAGGGGCGCATTCTTTGTAATCTCTTTGAGAAGTGCTTCTGTAACCGTCATTAATTCTTCCCGGGGTGCGGCCTTATTGGCGATGCCCCACTCATACGCGGTTTCCCCGGAGATTTTCCGGCCTGTAAAAATAAGTTCCTTGGCTTTATTCCGGCCAATGATCCGGGGCAGGTTTTGTGTACCGCCGCCTCCCGGTATAATCCCCAGGCCAACCTCAGGCAGGCCGAGAAACGCTTCATTGGCTGCGACTATCATGTCACAGCAAAGGGCGAATTCAAACCCCCCACCCATGGCAAAGCCGTTTACCGCCGCAATCAGCGGTTTGGGAAACTGCGACACCGCCCCGAATGCTTTGACAAAAAGCGCCCGCTGAGCTGTCATTTGATCCTTTGTCATATCTTTCCGTTCTTTTAAATCGGCTCCCACACAGAAAGCGCGGTCGCCGGCACCCGTCAGGGCCGCTGCCCAAACATCCCTTTCCTCAGCCAATGATGCCATCACATCAACCATGTCCCGAGCCATCTGTGTGCTTAGCGCGTTTAAAGCATCCGGCCGGTTCAGCGTGATAATGGCATAATGATCCCGCCGTATAACGTCTACCGTATCCCACATATTCCCACCTCCTCATCATTGGGTATTCGTACTACGAAAATGAATATCCGTACTCTACACCTTAACTACGCAAGAACAATGCCAATTTTTCAAAGGGCATAAACTGTATTTGTCCGCCGAAATACGGGCTTTCTCCCCAGCCTGCCCCAGGCTGATTCATGCTAAAATGGATATTTGCATCAAGTTTATTGCATGTTTGCATCAGGCATTTCACGTTGTCTTGAAATCATGCGGACAAGAAGTGCGCTCTTTTTCAGCACTCTATTTATTAGACACTTTACAAATGTAAGGTGATATAATTTCAAAGCAAGATAAAAGACCCGGAAGCCCGGGTCTTTTATGCGATACTTATCATTTAAGCAGTGACAATACCGGCGTCTGCTTCCAACTTCAGTTCTTTAATAGCCCAGTCGCGCAGTTTATACTTCTGGATTTTGCCGCTGGCCGTCATCGGGTAATTTTCCATAAAGCCAATATACTTGGGGATTTTATGGCGGGCAATTTTCCCCTGGCAAAACTCGCGCATTTCTTCTTCACTGGACTCTACGCCTTCCCGCAGCTTAATAATCGCCATGACTTCCTCGCCGTATTTGGCACTGGGCACGCCGATTACCTGCACATCAGAAACCTTGGGGTTGGTGTAAAGGAATTCTTCGATTTCCCGGGGGTAAATATTTTCCCCACCGCGGATAATCATATCTTTGAGCCGACCGGTAATCTTTACATAGCCGTGCTCATCTTTGGTTCCCAGGTCGCCGGAATGGAGCCAGCCTTCTTCATCGATGGCTTTCTCCGTTGCTTCAGGCATTTTGTAATACCCTTTCATAATTACGTAACCCCGGATACAGATTTCACCCTGCACCCCTGGGGCACACTCTTCGCCCGTTTCCGGGTTAAAGATTTTTATTTCCACACCGGGAATGGAGCGTCCTACCGTGGTAACACGGCGCTCAATTTCATCGTCGGTGCGTGTCTGGGTAACCACCGGGGATGCTTCGGTTTGCCCGTAGGCAATGGTAACTTCTGGCGCCATTTTTTCCACCACTTTGCGCATTACTTCAATGGGGCATGGTGCTCCGGCCATGATGCCGGTACGCAAACTGGTCATATCATAATTTCTGAATTCCGGGTGTTCCAGCTCTGCAATCCACATGGTGGGCACTCCCTGCAAGGCGGTGCATTTTTCCTTATCAATGGCTTCCAGCACCCACACCGGCTTAAACTCTTCAACCGGAACCATGGTGGCGCCGTAAACAACACAGGTTGTTATACTCATTGTCAGACCGAAACAGTGGAAAAACGGTACAGGAATACAGAGACGGTCATTCTCACTGTAGTTTTGGCATTCTCCCACATAGTAGGCGTTGTTAATCACGTTGTTGTGTGTCAGCATAACGCCTTTGGGGAAACCGGTGGTGCCTGAGGTGTACTGCATATTAATAACATCCTCAGGATCGCAGGCTGCCTGCAAGGCTGCCAGTTCTTCGTCACTGACGCCTTCTCCCATGGCCATCAGGTCATCCCAGGCAAACATACCGGGAAACTTCTTGTCCCCCATAAAAATAACATTTTTTAACATAGGCAGCTTTTCACAGTTTAGCTTACCGGCCTCAGCGCCGGCCAATTCCGGACATACATCGTTGATCGTTTCCACATAGTTAATGCCGCGGTATTCTTCAATTAATAAGAGAGTTGTCGAATCCGACTGCTTTAATAAATACTCCAGTTCATGGCTGCGGTAGTTCGTGTTGACGGTAACAACGACGGCACCGATTTTCGCAGCACCAAACAAAGCAAATACCCACTCCACCACATTGGTTGCCCAGATAGCTACATTATCACCTTTTTTGACACCCATTTTCATAAATCCTTTGGCTGTCTTGTTAGCGATATCCTGTAACTCACTGTAAGAATAACGCAACCCCTTCTGAACATTGACTAACGCGTCTTTATCCGGATATTTAGCTGCCACATCATCTAGAAGCGCTCCAAACGTAGTATTGAACTTTGGCTCAAACATACATCATCCTCCTTTAAAAGCATTTGCAAAACTATTTTGCAATTTATGTGCCAATATTAAGAAAATTCGGGAGGTGATTATCCCTGACAAAATATATGCCAGGATCACGCCTTGCTATAACTCCCTGCAAAAAATAATCCGAAGCCGGAGAAACTCCGGCTTCGGTCTCCCACCCGGGGCAGGGGCAAGAGTATATAAGGAGGTTAGCAAGCTTTTAATGAAGATCGTCACAATACTTTTGGAGAACTTCATCGCTGTTGGGCTTAGTAAAGAGCGAAACAACAACGAAGAAGATAGCTGCGGCGGGAATCAACCACACCTGATGCAATGTTGGTAAGGCTGGCAGGCCACGGAATCCGTCCGGCCAGATCATCTTGCTGGCAAAGAACCAGTGGGGGCTGCCCAAAACGTTCTTCGCATACAGCCAGGTGTAGAGGGATAGCGGGAAGAAGACGCAAATCGTGGCAATGGTAGCCGTCGTATTTGCCTTTCTCCACCAGAGGCCACCCATCATTGGTATCCCTGTGGTACAAATGATAACGATAAACGCCCAACCGGAAAGGTCGAGCACCAACGCCAGGGGATTGAAAGCGAAGATGGTGCAGAAAACCATAATGATAACTGTCCAGAAACGCAACGCCTTGACAGGATTGTTGATAGCCCAGGTGTTGCCGGCACATTTGCCCATAAAGTCGCGGCCGATTAACACGTTAAGCACCATAACCCATGCTGCGGCTGTCGCCATGGAAATCGCCAGACCGCCGGCGACCAGAATACCGAGAACCCAGGGGTTACCCAGTGATTCAACCAGCGCGATATACGAATAGTCCGTAACCGCCGCGCCGCCAATACCAAAGTTCGCCTTAATCGCTGCCAGCAATTGCACCGCATTGGTAACCTCTCCGCCCATCAGGGGATGGAGATTCTCCAGGGTAACGCGGGCAGCAGTACCGGCCACTAACAGACCCCAGTACATCGGTCCGCCAAAGAGTACAGCCCAGTAAACTGAACGACGGGCGGACTTAATGTCCATGGTGGTAAAGAAACGAACGACAGTATACGGCATCATGGAGAAGCCGAAGTGCCAAACGAAATAGGCACCGACAATACCCGTCCAGTAACCCATAATCGGATGAGAAAATGCGCCTGTGGCAGATGCGCCCGGCATTAACCAGAAGTTCGGGTTATTGGCATAAACAGCTTCAGAGAGGCCGCCAAAGCCACCGTAATGGCCCAGGATAACGAAGGCAACAACCAGGGATGCGAGAGTCATCAACACGCCCTGGAAGGCGGATGAGAAGGTGGTGGCCACCATGCCGCCCATGAACACATAAAACATGATAACAACGGCTGCCAGAACAACGGCCACAGGATAGCTAACCTGCAGAATGGCCATCATGAACAGTCCGGTACCCACGATGGAGAGAACAATATAGGCCCAACCGGACATCATGGTGGGAATTCCGGCTAAAATACGCATCAATTTGGGGCTGTCATAACGATCCGCATAATAATCGGTAAATGATACCGGCGCGTATCTCCGCATCGGGGCCGCTGTCAGCATTGACGCCAACGGCAAACCGGCAATAATGGAAGACAGAACCCACCAGAACGGGTAGCCCATCAGGAAGATAAATGCGGGCATTCCCAGGAAGGAAGCAGGGCTAAAATATGCGGCTGCCAGCGCAGCACCGTTAACTACGGGGCCGATTTTACGTCCGGCCACATAATAATCCATGGGGTCGGCGGATGCTTTCCGCGTTGTATAACCAATGCCGATAATAATCAAAAAGTAGACAATCGCTGCAATTACAACAATAGGATTAGCTCCCACTACTTAACCCCCCCTTCACTTGCTGCTTTTTTCTTGTCGTCCTGCTCAGGCATGTAGGACCACAGCCAGGAGAGGAAAACGTTCATGACAACAACCCCGACGAAACCGTTGTAGAAAAAGGAAAGGGGAGCGCCACCAACTGTCAGAGAATATGTCATTCCAGGGACGTTCATTTCCAAAATCATGATTGTAAACGTGTAGCCATACAGCAATAAAAGACCAAGCCAAAAATATGAGGGCAAAGCTCTCTTCTTCATGTCCTTCCTCCTTTTTACAATTCTTTCTGAGCTACGCTTGTTCTAAATTGTATAAATGTTCTGACTTTTTTAAGCACACCTCCCCCGCCAGCCTGATACAGACAATGCACAATCAGGCTAAGATTCTACTGACTTCATGATAAACAGGCGGTAATGCAGTTCCGTAAAAATAAACATTGTCGCCATGGGAACCCCTACACCAATAAGCATACCCCAACCTATATTTGCGGGGTTAAACCCTGTCCTGTACAGGAGATAGTTGAAGAAAACCCCTAGCAAGAAATACGGTGTATACCACTTACTTTTACGATAGGCTTTTTGCCAACCCAGTCTTTCTTCTTCCGATTCAAACTCCATCTTCCTAACCTTGTCCCGTTGTTGCACTTCAATCACAACTTTACTGTTGGTTGCCCCTTCTTTCGGCCCTTTCTTATCAGCCATAGAAAAACCTCCTTATCCAGATTTCTGTTCTAAGCATACGCAAGCTTCTATTCTTTTATACGGGATGGATGGGGAGGCAAAAATGCTTGAACATTCAAACAATTATGCAAGTACTATGCCAACCAAGCCGTCCACCTATCATAAAACCTGCAATATCAGCCACTTCGCCACGCTAACCGTACATCTCTTGCGCCATAATCTGCCATAAATCGTCATCATGTGCCCTTCGAATAGCGCTGAAAGCATTAAAAATAGATTCTTAAATGCATCAATCGATGCATTTATTACTCAATTATCGCATCCCCGCTCTCACGAATGCGCTGATACTTTCTGACAACGGTGGACTGATCTACCCCCAACGCGTCAGCGGCCCGCCTTGTTGTGCCGTATTTCTGAAGTGCCTTAATGATTAGTTTTTTCTCAACCTGGAAAAGCGCCTCTTTTAGAGGAATGACATCAGGAACATCTACATAAAAATGCCTCTCTGTTTCCAACAAAGGCTTGATCTGCATCGGCACACTGTCTACACCGATTTCCTCATCCCTGCTTAGCACCACCATCCGTTCCACAATATTTTGCAACTCACGGACATTGCCGGGCCAGCTGTACTCCAACAAACGCTCAACCACTTCATAGCGGAAGCTCTTGCTTAAATGGTATTTTTCATTAAATTTGCGCAGAAAATGATCAATCAGCGGAGGAACATCATCTCTGCGGTCCCGCAGTGGGGGCACCGTTATCGGAATCACGTTGAGACGGTAATAGAGGTCTTCCCTAAAACCTCCCCGATGCACCAACTCTTCCAGGTTTTTATTGCTGGCGGCGATAATCCGCACATCCAGGAGAATAGGTTTCGTTCCGCCTACACGCATGAATTCCTGCTCCTGAATGACACGAAGCAACTTAACCTGTAAGTTAAGGGGAATCTCAGAAACCTCATCTAAGAGGATTGTCCCCTTATGGGCCAGCTCAAACATCCCCGGCTTCCCTTTCTTATCAGCGCCGGTGAAGGAACCTTTTTCATAACCGAAGAGTTCGGATTCCAACAAACTTTCCGGAATGGCCCCGCAATTAACTTTAATAAACGCTTCGTCCCTTCTTTCGCTGGAACGAACAATGGTCTGGGCAACCACTTCTTTTCCTACACCGGACTCCCCGAGAACAAGCACGGTTGAATCCACCTGACCCACCCAGGTAGCCAAGTCAAAGATATGCCTCATCTGGGCACTCTCCACCACAATGTCGTCATCCCCCCGCAGCGAACGGAGTTGAGCCAGTTCATTCTGGTACCGGGCAGCCTGCTTTTCTTTATCTTCCAAGTCCCGTTTCAGCTTAATTAACTCGGTGATATCCCGAACATTGGTCACCACGCGCTCAATGTCACCCGCCTCGTTGAAAATGGGATTGCCGGTAATGAGCACCCGTTTCCCCGTATTGCGGATTTCGTGCATCATGGTCACCCGTTCCTTCTTCTCTAACACATGAAGTGTCACGGAATCGGAAAAGTACCCTTTGTCGACCAGTTCCCGCATATTTCGTCCCAACAGTTCTTCTCTTTTGATTCCTGAAATTCTCTCATAAGCGCTGTTAATATGCAAAGAATTTCCCTGTCCGTCAGTAATCCACATGCCGTCATAGGATGATTCAATAATCTCCTGCAACTCTTCAGCCAGCTTTTTTTCTTCCATTAATTCCAAAGAAACCTTTTCCAATTCGGAATTATCCTGAAAGACTCCGATGGCTCCAACCAGTTTACCGTCTGTATCAAATATAGGAGATCGGTTGGACAGCAATGTCCGCTCCCCGTATTTAAGTTTTTGATGGGCCTTGCACACACCGGTACGGATTATCTCTAACAGGCCTGTATTGGGGAAGATACGGTCGACCCGTTGACCCAATAGCTCTTCTTTTGACTGCCCTGCCACCCGTGATGCTGATTCATTCACTAAAATAATATGCCCTTCAGTATCGCAAGCAACAATGCCGTTATATACTGCATCAAGCACCATTTGCAAACTAATACTGCTTTTGACAGGAGTCATCCGCCCACATCCCTTACCGATGAATAAATACATCATATCATAGTCTCCGGACTTTTGCATCACTAAATTGCAAGAAAATTAAAAATATTTATTCAGACATTCCAGAATCTTCTATTGCATCTGGTACATACAAAAAAATATTTCGGAGAACATACTAACGTAGGGTTCGTAAT
>JAGXRM010000059.1 GCA_018335855.1 Clostridiales bacterium | reverse complement strand
ATGCAATTACAATTAATGAAGCCAAAGATAGCTCTGAAATTGAGAATATCATTACCACACACGATGAATTGTTTAAGGCAATGTCACTACTTAATTACCATAGCCCTGCGGCAAAAGAAGTCGTAAACTACAGAAGGGCACTTTGGTACGGTTATGAACGGGTAAAGTCAAAACAATTATTAACCACCAATATGATAACTGAAATTCAGGAGATAATTGAAAAGAACCGGGCAGGAATTAGAAAGCTACCGGGTACTGTGTTAAAGAATGAAGCTACCGGAGAAGTAATATATTCATTGCAGACGATGATGCTATTTCTGAATTGTGCACTCAGGCTTGTGCCGCCCTTCCAAGAGGATTAATGAAGAGTCTTTATCCGTCAATATCGATGCTAAGAAGCCAAAACGTATTACCTGGAATTGTTAATACGTCAAAATCGTGTACCGCCTACGTCCTCTAGGTACGGTAATTGGTTACCGTCCTGGTCCTTGTGTCCAACGGCGGTGACCTAACGGGTGTGGATCCGGTATAAATTGAAGATGTTTTCCAAACCCCCTTAACTATAATTAAGAGCACATCGGGAAGTTTCAAGTAGATTAGCTGGGTTTGCGGCGGCAGTGGTTCGAAAGTAAAACTAGCGCAAAACCTTCAAACACTGAATCTCTTCTACGCATTTAACCTGTCCGGCGCATTTAACGGACAGACGTATACTCCCGGTAAGCTAAATTGACCCTGCCTGTGTATGTTTGTTATGCCGCCAACTTGCTTGTTTTCCAATTTTCTTCCTGCACCAGTCGCAATTGACCAGGTGACTCCGTCAACCGCCGAATCCGCTCTGTGTCCAACTTTGTGTAGACCATTGCTATGTAGAATTTTTTTATGAATGACTGAATGCCGACCTCTTTGACATGTTCAATCAGGGAAACGGAATGAAGGGCCATCTCGTTTATCACGCGAGCGATATGCATCAGGTAGTGGTAGCCCTTCATGGCGTTCCAGTTATGGGAGAAGATGTGCTCATAACTGTAGCCCTGGTGCTTTTCTTTCAATATGTTATTCTCCTGTAGCCAGCGCTTGCGGCCTATCAGATTACAGCGTTCATGAATATTCTTCCGATCCATGGGGTTACTGGAAATCCAGGCGTGGCGGCTGGTTTTTGTTACGACGCATCCTGTTTTGGCATCGATTTCTTCAAAAGTTTCCTCGCACAACACCACATGAATTATCAGCGATTTGCGCCGGTTAACATAGTCATATTCAATCCCGTTGGCCCACCGGAATATTTGCCTCCGGCCCTGCCACATCCGCTTTAGCTGGTACTCCCCTCTGGTATCCAGGCGCATCAGGCCATCCACTTCCTCCCATACTGAGGGTAGTGATTTGTCTTTGAGCACGATCATGAATTCCCACTTGTTCTTGCGGCAGGCATCCATGACCGGACCGTTGGCGTACAGTCCGTCCAGGAGAAGGGTCAGGGACAGTTTTGGAAACGCTTGCTTTAGTCGCTTGGCTAAACGGTGGAAGGCCTTTAGTTCGCAGTCCTGTTTCCATTTCTCGTAATCCTCAACCGTCGCCAGTTCCTCGCTGTTCTCCAGAAACTCACTCATCAGCGGCAGTACCATGCCATTGGTAAACACCAGGACTGCTTCCAGCACGTAGGCGTAATACTCCCGTTCCCCGTCTTTGCCCTGGATCTTGCGGTAAAGATAACGTTTGTCCCAACATTCCTTCATGACGTATTTTTGCGTCCCATCGATGGCCACTAGATACCTTTTGTTACGCAGGAGATGCCGAAACTTCTTTCTGCGGATTAAGTGCCTCAACAAATCTAAGTAACAGTCTTCAATCTGATCCACATCCATCTCTTCCAACAGGCGGCACAGGGTATCCTGGTGCGGCATTTCCTCCAGGTCCGGAAAAAGAGAGCGCAGGTTTTCCAACAGCTGGGGACCGGTTAACTCTTCATTCCCTTTTCGCCGTGACGTGAGTTGAAACATAAACAAAAGGATACCGTAGAGCATCATCACTGCCATCTGGTGTTTGATTTTCTTCGGGTCCCGTGGATCGGGAACGCGGGATAATTTTTTTAACAGCCCCGGCAGCAATTGATAAGCAACTTTGAGCTTCTCTTCGGTGGCGGCCTGTACGGCTTCCTGTTCTTCCTCCGTTGTTTTATGGCCGCTCTTTCGGTTTGGAAGGGTGGAAGTGCGGGGATAGAGCATCCCCAGTCTTTTCAGATGCTCTCTAAGCTCCCGCTGTTTTCTCCTTCGTTCATGGCGTTTGAGGTTGGCTTCGCTCATTGGCCACCCCCGCTTTCTCCGCGCAGGATGCTCCGAAAATCGCGGTGCAGGGGATACACGTAGATATGTTTGGGGGAAGACAGATATTGTTTGTACCGATCCATCCGGCCCCTTCCCGCTGTCCATCCTAACATTACCCAGTTCGCCGCCTTGTAACAGGTACCCCGATATTCCTCCGGGTCTACAAATGTTTCCAGCAACACCGGGCTGTAACCATAACGGTCCTGCCAGTCATAACCGATACGCTTTACAGCTAAGGATAAAGCTTTGCTTGCCAGGTTCTTAACGTGGACCCAGGGGAAGATGAGAAAACGGGTGTTGTTGACAACCAGGTGCAGCCTCTTGCTGCGGTCGGTTTCTGTCCATCCAATCCACTGATCCCGGGCTTCCAGCGCCCAGGCGGCGGCAGAAAACAGAATGCAACCGAGGTATCTTTCATCACTGGATAGTATGAAGTAACGCTGGTGTGCGCCAAAAGGCTGTCTGTACCCAAGGATGTGATAGCGCTCAACATATTGGTTCCAAAGGCTTACCTCGGATCTGTCCAATACAGGCTTTAATTCCACACCCGAATCGGCCAGGCTGCACGCGATGTCAGCAGGGGCATCTGTTTTTGAGGTGGGGACAACCCGTCTTGAAGTTTGATTCCCTGGCCTCCGCTTTTTTGGTAGTCGTATCTTACCCTCGGAATTCAGTCGCTCTAAGAGCTGGATACAGGATTCGACCTTGTTGCGGCCATTTGGCGCTACCCACTGGAGGTTCTCGCAGATAGTGTTGGCCAGTTCCGTCCGACTGAGCTTGGGGAACCTGCGCACTGTTTCTGTAACTATCCAGAGATCCAGTGCTGTAAATTCCCGTCCGAATAAAAGGACAGTCGCATTATCTTTGTTTTCTGCCATAGTGTGGGCCTCCAATCTACAGGTTCCCACACTGATTATCTCATACTTGTTTTATTCTGTCCAGCCCTTTTTGCGAAAAATTTTTTTTGCTTTACCTTTTAAATCCTTATCAGGTAAGCTTTTCTTTATTCATGCGTCAGTTCTGTGCTTCCATATGGCTCTTAAATCATTTACTTTTTCTAGACGACCAAGCATTTACACACTCCCTTTAGTCAAATTTTTTGCCGATCATCTTAATTTTCTAGCCCATATCCAGCCTTCTTTTATTGCAAGGCCCATATCTTGAGGGTAATATACATTGTTTTCTATAAAATCTTTTGCTGCCAATAAACAAACTACACTATCTAAAACATCATCATTTGTTTTCAGAATATCTGTATCTATACAAAAGTCGACTTCCTCATTTAATTTAGCCACTATTTCTTTTCTCACGTCAATCTGTTCTTTCTTTTTATAACCTGAGTTAGTAATCCCATAACAGCCTAAGGTAATGGCCGGATATACTTCTATTATAGCTATATCTTCTATACCTTCTCTAGTCCAAGCAAGTTCAACTTTGTTGCCACTAATTTCTCTTAGTTCATTTATAATACTTACTGCAGAGTGTGCTGTTCTTGCAATTTTATCAGCACCAACATCTAAAGGCTGCTTTGAATATTGCCTTTTTATAAACTTATCTGTCTCTCTTCTAAACATGTTGTTTGCATTTATAGATAACGCTTGCCCAGCTGAATGATTTAATAGATGTAATCCCATGCTTGTAGGCCATCCCAAGGGTGCATCTATTGCAATTAAAACTGTATTGTCATCCCCTATCCAATTGTGTATCACGTTAGCTATAGACTCATTATTAATAACAACACGAGCTTCTACAACCTTAATTTTACCATCTACATATTTGCCAAGTGACATACCTATCTTTTTGTAATCTGCCGCACAATCTATTCCTATTACTTTCAAATCCATATTGTCTCACCTACACCTACATTAATTCACTATTTTATTATTCCTTTTACTCCAACCTGAAACCACTCATGAATAGTACGTTATAAACCCTCTTGTGTCGAGTACAAATGTCTATGGTGTACAAATTATGAGGCAATATTGCATAGAAAAGCGATACCATCTTCAACGCGCTTTTTCACCATCTTCAATTTTGCCATGCTGTATTTTCCCGCTGTTCCATGAGTTCCGTCACTTAGGACATGGAACAGCTCCAAGATGTTTGTAATATCGTCGTTCACAAATATTTCGACAGTTGCATCCAAGCCTTTCTTTCTCAATATATAGCCGATTTTCTCTCTGCGCGTAGCATTTCCGTTTTTCGTCTTTTCACATTCCGGTTTCTCTGTAAAAACCATACTATCTGGAGCTTTTATCTCTATAACCTCGTTAAATATCTCTCTGGCACTGGTGCAAAAATGCCGTGTGGCATCAGGATTTGCCGGATTCAATGAGAAAACGGCACCCATCCAGCGGTCATTTAAGTCTTTTGATATAACTGCCAATTGATTCCCGATTACTATATCCTGTTCAGACAGGGTTTCTGGTTCTTCATCACTTAAAATAACGTTCGCAGTTGCTAAATTGTTAGCGTGCTCTTGCTCAATCAAATCATAAACACGCTCTTGCTGCGGAGATAACCCATTTAAGTAATCACCAACACCAACGACGTCATTATACGAATTGTTCATAGCCAAAGAAGACGTACGATATTGAACATGGTATTGCGACAGACCTGCTGACGTAGATTTTAGTTTGTTTAGTTCGCTGTTGATGACCCTTCTATTATGCTGCACATTTGTATTATGCTTTCTGACCGCTTGGTTGTACTTATTGACAAATGCCTTCACAACTCGATTGTACTTGTCAACAGATGCCTTCACTTCTCGATTATATTTGTTGACCTCATTGTTGTAAGTACGGATAGCTTGCTTTCGTTTGTTTTCTATCTGCTGTAATTTGCTTTTCAGTTGAGATGGGGTATATTTCCGTACCATTTTATTTACGCCTCCTTGTTTGCGTATTTAATTTCGAGTTCTGTATAATGTACGTATTCCAAAACTATACTAGTTGCTAATCAGTAAAAATAAGCATATTTCCTCACAGCTACTGTTGGCTTCCCTAAATCGATGACCTATGCAATACATACCATGCATTTTCACAGTCACTCATTTTATATTGCAACTAGGCACTATATACTAGGCCTAAAATACCAAAGAGTGTTATGGGTTCGATCTTCTGCTAATAACCTACGGATTAAATGTACCTGTCCCATTTTTTTCAGTTTTCTTAAGTCATCCCTTAGAGGTCTGCCGTCTTTGTTATCATATGAGTAGATCCTTTCTCTATCAAATAAACCATTAACTCACTAGGCTTTGCTTCGATAGTATTGTTTAATTTAAACCACTCTTGTACGGCCTTGTCGGTAGCAGCTATTCTGATGTGAAAACTCATATTGAACACATCCATATCATTTGTTTCAACTCCAAACGTTCTACTATGACAATAGCAAGTCATTCATAGTTAAAATGTTTAGGAAAATCACCAATAGCTTTGATTAAACCCACAGGGCTTATCGGGTTTAAAATCATATATGTTAGATGCTGGACACGTTTTGCAACTAAGAAATATCGCTTTCAAGTAAGTAAATACAAAGATCCCTCATAAATGGAAGTAAATAGTCACAGAGTAAATTCTCATTATCTATAGTTCTTTCAAAAATCGGTTCGCCTTCTTTTGAATGAACAATTCCACACCTAATGTTATACAAATAGTCACACCAGGTATTTTTGTTTAATGCGTCTAGAGGGCCAAATAAACTAACCGAACCCGAATATGATGTTGTAATTCCCGTTACATTAAGTAAACCAGTAAAACCATTAGCTAGCTCTTCTAAAACATATTCAAACATTTTTAGTTCAGTAACATAATTACCTTTACGTACCTCTTTAAAAAATTGTTTAGCATTAGTATTTCGTAATACCGTTAACCTTTGATATAAAGCCTCATAAAATCTAAACTCCAATAGATGATAAAACTCTAGAAATTGATGAAAAGGATCCGCAGTAGCTAGCCCCAGACGAAAAAATTCAATCAAGTCGGGACACTTCAACTCAACAAACGGAACTGAAGTAGGTAGCGCTAAATAGTCCTTATTCCAAGGAGAACAACTGCCCAAGGAGAATACGTATCCAAATTTAAGGGCGTTATACTCTGCATCTTGAATAAACTGTGATTCAAATGCAAGAAAAGAAATTTTGTTAACAACAGAGTCTAGCTCAATACTGTCAGTTATATTATCATCAGAAATTAAAATCGGTAAGTTATGTAAAAAAAACTCTCTTACATTTGGATCATCAAACCAGTCTATACAATTCGGATATAAAATGGCAACTGTTGATGCACCACGTTCAAATTTTATTCGGGTTGTAGTATCTAGGCTGCAGTTAGCTTTGAACAACTGTGCAAAACTAAGGTTAGCGTCTGGGGTATCATTAAAAAATAAGGGATCGACTTTTTCACTCCAACTAATACGAGCACCCGACACCTCTAAATATCGACAATCAGGAACCTCATCCACAACAAACCCATCTAGCGCTATTTGCCAATGACTATTTACTATAGAAAAATAATTTAATATAAAGTTAAACGCCTCTACCCCTGTCATTTCTGTTTTATCCTCGACCCGGCATAAGTCCACGCATCTATAAAATTGCGCCCTAATACAAAGAACTGTTCAAATCCATCAGTTGTCATTTCTCTTTGCAAATCACCAACTTTAGCACTAGCTGGAATAGTATTAATAAATTTATTAAAATATTCTAACGCCAACGGATCGTCTTGAGTTGAAGATAATAAATCGAGCAATTCGGATTTTCTTTCCTCGAATTCATTATGATTTAGATGATAAAAAGCTCTTCCTAACGCAGCACAGAAGCCTATAAAGTATGAAGATATTCCAAAAAACTGATGACCATAGTATACTGAACTACCTTCTATATTCTCATTCGGTATTTTATAATATTTATTGCATATTGCTTCATCTATATCAACAATTGTATTTATAAATTCTTCTAATCCAACTTCAGCATTTGATCTTTCAAAAGAGTCTAGGAAGCTAATTTTATTAAGCTCCTCTAAAACTTGATTTTTAGGATCTGTATACGGCGATCGATTTATAAACGCATTATACCCTTCAACTAGTAAAGAAAATTGATACTGCTTAGATGCTTAAGATTGCTTATTAAATTAGACTTTAATAATTACCCATTATTTAAGCAGTTAATAAAATATATGGACGATTATTTTAATAACTCTAAGCTTTATCTTTAATTATTTAAATTAACTTTAATTATACTCATAATAGATGGCCTTATTAAAATTTTACGATATTTTTTATAATAAGTCAATTTATTCTTTAATTTAAACAGCAGAGTCGTCCTCAT
>JAGXRM010000058.1 GCA_018335855.1 Clostridiales bacterium | reverse complement strand
GCTTAAGATTGCTTATTAAATTAGACTTTAATAATTACCCATTATTTAAGCAGTTAATAAAATATATGGACGATTATTTTAATAACTCTAAGCTTTATCTTTAATTATTTAAATTAACTTTAATTATACTCATAATAGATGGCCTTATTAAAATTTTACGATATTTTTTATAATAAGTCAATTTATTCTTTAATTTAAACAGCAGAGTCGTCCTCATCTGTTTGTCTTTTAGCGTTCCAAAATCCAAAAACCTCTATCTCGTTTAGTATCGCGGATACAACTTGACGAAAGAACCATCTGGACGGCGATCCAGCCAGGCCTGCTCTTCCTCACACCAAAGGTCTCGATCAATAATTTTTGCCAGCTCGATGCCGCGGGAAAAAAGTTGTTTTGCCGTATTTGGCTGTCCCGCTTCCCCACTTATGAAGGCCGAATTTATATATGACTGGAACAGCCAGCAGTTAAGGTCAACAGCACGGATATTGCGCGGCAGTAGCCCGGCAATAAAGCTGGGCACAAAGCGCCGGGGGTAAAAGCGGGGGCTGTCATCTAACCCCGACTCCATTCCGTTCAAGTAAAAAAACAAACCACTCGGGTGCTGTCTGTTTATTTCCCACCAGGTCAAGTTTACTCTTAATAAAGGATTGATCTTTTTTAGAAAAAGTTTAGCCTTTTTCTTGTTCTGCATGCGCTGGCTAATAATTACTGCAGACCACGATATGCTTTCTCCACAGCATCCTTTTTGCAATCTGCAGAAAATGAAACGATTACTGACCAAGTAAGCTCTTCCCCGGGCGATAGCATAACCTGCGGTCCTGTCAGCTTACCTTTATTATTGCTCTCACCGTTTGAGGGCAGAAAAAATGTATGGAGAACCTGGCGGGGGAACCGGTGTAGAGTTGTCAATAGCAACCCTTTCTCCTGCAGCGAGTAACGGCGGCGACCTGCCAGATGAGGGTAAGGATTTTCTTTATTCCGCCCGCGAGGAGAAATAAGAAGGAACTCTGGCCTTACTGTATCCGTATTAGTGCCTGATTGAATCCTTAACTGCAGGACAGCAATGTTTATTTCTTTTCCCTCACTATCGTGGGCTCTGCCCACACCCGTCCTCACCGGCGGGAAAAAAGGCTCAGGAATACATCCTGAACCTTTTTATAACTATTAAGATTTAGAAATTTTTATTTTTTCTCCAACCAAACAAAGCTTCCGGAATTTTGTTTTAGTTAATTACTTTAGCTAATTCCTTTGTAACAGAAGTTTTCGTGGAATCAAAGAAGTAATCGTCCACTTTTGCGAGCGGCATGACGCCCATTAATGAGTTAGTGAGAAATGCTTCATCAGCATGTTCTAAATCTTTTGAAGTTAGAGATGTTTCTTGAGCCGGGATGTTTTGAGTGTGACAGAGTTCCAGGACTTTTTGGCGCATGATGCCGGGGAGGGCACCGTCTTCGATACAGGGAGTGAGAACTTGGCGGTTTTTGACTAGGAAGATGTTGGTGACGGTGCCTTCAGCAATGTTGCCGGCAGTGTTTAGCAGGATGGCCTCATCTGCGTTAAGGTTTTGAGCCTCATTTTTGGCTAGGATGTTGTCTAAAAAGTTGGTTGTTTTGTGACGAGAGAGCGGTGAATATTCGTTTCTGCGGGTAGATTTAGCAATAGTTGCTGTGAAGCCCCGTCCATAGAATGCGGCGGCGTAGGGTTCACCGTAACGAAAAGAGACGAGAATGTTTAATGGACTATCAGGTTTAGCCAGGATACCGTTACTTTCCCGGGGAGAGAGCGTTAAACGGATTGAACCTATTTCTAAAGAATTGGCATCAACAACAGAACGGATTGCGGTTGAGAGTTCTTCGGTAGTTGGCGTTTTGTAGGCAAATGCCATACAGGATGCCTGGATGCGTTCTAGATGTTCCTGGAGGTAAACCAATTGGCCGTTTTTAACCAGGATCGTTTCAAAGAGGCCGTCTCCTAAAAGGTAGGAGCGGTCTGTGGCTGGGATATGGCAGTGCCGGGATAATATGAGTGTACCGTTTAGGTGAAAGTAATCAGTCATGAGACACCTCCGGGAATTGTGTTACGCCAAGGCTTTTTAAAAGGGCCTTGGCTTTATGGAGGGTTTCTTCGTATTCCAAGCGGGGGTCGGAGTCAAAGACGATGGCGCCTCCGACTTGAAGGTGGACGCTACCCCCTTTGTTGATGAAGGTGCGAATTGCAATGTTTAAGTCGGTACGGCCGTCAAAACCGATATAACCGATGGAACCGGTGTAGACGCCGCGGCGGAACGGCTCTAATTCTTCTATAATTTCCATGGCGCGGATTTTGGGAGCACCGGTGATGGAACCGCCAGGAAAGGATGCTTTGATTAAATCTACCGTGTCTTTGCCAGGGGCCAGTTTACCACGAACTGTGGATACCAGATGAAAGACCGTGGCGTATTCTTCCAGGATAATGAGTTCGGGAACATGAACAGTTCCGTAGGAGCAAACACGCCCCAGATCGTTTCTTTCTAGGTCTATAATCATGACCAGTTCAGCGCGGTCTTTTTTGCTAGCTAAGAGTTCTTCACTGTTTGTCCGATCCTCTTCCGGAGTTTTGCCACGGGGACGGGTACCCTTAATGGGACGGGTTTCCACCGTGTTATTCTCCAACATGAGAAAACGTTCTGGGGAGGAGCTAAGCACGCGGAAGTCGTCACCGCAGTCCAAGTAGGCGGCAAAAGGTGCAGGATTAGCCCGGCGCAGCCGCCGATAGAGTTGGTATGGAGGCATTTTAAGCGGTGCGTCTAGACGCTGTGTCATATTAGCTTGGTAGATATCGCCAGCTACAATGTATTTTTTGACGGTATCAACGGCGTCGCAATACGCCTCCGGAGTGAAGTGGGTATGAATGTTGGATGCTGATATATTTGGTTCCGCCCAGGGATCTGGGAGGTTAGGGATTGCTTGTGCTAGTTTTTCTTTGAAGAGAGCTAGGTCGGCTGCTGCTTTAGCAGCAGCTTTCTCATCATTTGCAGGAAGTCCGGAAGCGATAATATATGCTCGGTTTTCCATGTGATCGATGGCTAGAACGGTATGGTAAAAGGACAGATACATATCCGGTGTGTTTAAATCGTCTGTGGTTTGATCAGGGATGTGTTCTACCATCCGGCCCAAGTCATAGGAAAAGAAGCCGACGGCACCGCCGAGAAACGGGATATCTGTACCGGTTCGCTCTATGGAGAAGCGGTTTAGTTGTGTGCGCAATATTTTAAAGGGATTGGCTTCGGTTTGGACAAGGGTTCCTCCTTCTTCCATAAAGATTTTTTTACCATACGTTTTTAGAGTAAGGAACGGTGTACTGCCCATAAATGACCAGCGGCCCATTTTTCCGCCCGGGAGGCTACTGTCGAGCCAAAAAGGGTAGGGGTCGCCGATAAATAGAGCAAAGGTTTCGTCTAAGGGGTGCTCCAGTTTGATTTCTTCAATTAGGGGTTTTAGCTTGCGCAAGCGGCGCCCTCCTTTCCCTCTGTGGAGTAACGCAGGAAGTTGGCCAGAATGTCCATGCCATATTCAGTGAGAATAGCTTCCGGGTGGAATTGGACGCCTTCCAGATGGGGGATATGTTTGTGGCGTAAACCCATGATTTCCCCCTCTACTGTTTCTGCTGTAACTTCCAGGCAGTTGGGGAGGGTCTTCCGCTCTACGAGAAGTGAATGATAGCGTGTGGCTGAAAACGGTGTGGGAATACCAGAGAAAACGCCTAGGCCTTTATGCATGATACTAGAGTTTTTGCCGTGAACAGGCACGGATGCCCGGATCACCCTGCTTCCATAAACTTGCCCTAGGCACTGGTGACCCAGACAGATACCAAGAATGGGAATCTCACCTGCGAAGCGATGAATTACATCAATAGAAACCCCTGCTTCGTTTGGCGTGCAGGGGCCTGGGGAAATAATGATATGGTCGGGTTCCAGACGGGCAATTTTATCCAGCGTAATGCTTTTGTTACGGAAAACACGGATGTCGGCGCCTAGTTCGCCCAAAAACTGTACCAGGTTGTAAGTAAAAGAATCATAATTATCAATCATGAGCAGCATCGGTACACCTGCTTTGTCTGTATTGTTCATAGAGTTCTTTAACTGTCTGGCTGTTCGGGGGAACAAAGAGATTAGGTGCAATTTGCAACAGAGGCAGAAGAACAAATTCCCGCTCCCGCATGCGAGGATGGGGAATGATAAGGTCCGGGTCCTGTAGGGTAAGATTGTCATAGAGAAGTATATCGATATCAAGTGTTCGCGGGCCCCAGCGGATAGTGCGGACACGGCCTGCATCCTGTTCGATTTGTTGGAGTACAGATAGAAGAGCATATGGCTCCAGGGTAGTTTCAAGTTCTACTACCGTATTTAAGAACTTCCCTTGCTCCAGATAGCCTACCGGGTCTGTTTCCAGGATGTCAGCAATTTGTACCAGATTGATATCCGGATGGTTTTTAAGAGAGTCTAAAGCAAAATCCAGCTCTTTTTTACGATCGCCCAGGTTACTGCCTAGCCCAAGATAGGCTCGCGCCATTAGGATTGGCTCCGTTCAATTTCCACCGCTACAAAATCGACCTGCCCGGGGATAGGTGGGTGGAGTTTTTTTACTGTAACACGGGTGGAAAGTGCCCCCATGGTAAGGACGGTATTGGCTATGGTTTCGGCTAACGTTTCCAGGAGTTTTACCGGAGCTCCTTCCATGATGTCTTGAACAGCGGTATAGATTTCGGCGTAATTGATTGATTTGGATAAATCATCGCTTTTGGCGGCGGGTAGTGTGTCGGTCCCAATTGTAAGGCTAACGGCAAAGCGTTGGCCTAGGCGATTTTCTTCGGATAACACGCCATGGTAGCCGTAAAACAGCATATTTTCCAGAATAATTTTATCCACTACTAAAAGCCTCCCCGCATCATAGCATCTGTCATACGAGCCACGCGACTCATTGCTAAAACATCGTGTACACGAACAATATTAGCGCCCCGACTAATGCCGAAGGCGACAGAAGCCGCAGTGCCTTCCACCCGCTGATCCACCGGTAGATCCAGGACTTTGCCAATCATGGATTTGCGTGATGTTCCAAGGAGCAAGGGAAAGCCCAGTGTTGAAAACTCATACAGATATTTCATAACCTGCAGGTTGTGTTCCGGTGTTTTGCCAAAGCCGATACCTGGATCGAGGATAATGTTTTCCTCCCGAACACCGTTAGATACAGCTAGGGCTGCGCTAACGAGCAAGTCTGCTTTAATTTCGCTAATCAGGTCATGGTAAACTGCTTTTGCCCGGTTATGCATGAGACAGATGGGGACGTTTGCTTCTGCGGCCAGTTTAAGCATACCATAATCCTTGCGTCCGCCCCAGACATCGTTTAACATAGCAGCGCCAGCTTCTAAGGCTGCCCTAGCCACGGATGATTTTTGAGTGTCAATGGAAACGGGGACGTCTGTTACGCGACAGACGGCACGGACAACCGGGATGACCCGTGCCACTTCTTCCTCTACGGAAACCGATTTGTGGCCAGGCCGGGTGGATTCGCCACCAATATCTATGATGTGAGCGCCTTCTTCTACCATTTGCAATGCATGTTCCACCGCATGACCCGGATCAAAGAAGTGCCCGCCGTCGGAAAACGAGTCGGGCGTTACATTTAAGATTCCCATAATAAGCGTTGTGTGTGTGACGTTATATTCTTTTTCTTTTAGAATCAGTGTTTTAGACATACGTCCTCCAAGCATTAATACTGAATACCTTTTGCAGCAGCCATTCGGTTAAATTTGTAGCAATCATTTTGTGCTGTACATTTGTAGCAGGGGCGCGACAGATCATCTGCCTCGGCCAGAATGGCACCCAGCGAATCTGTCACAGTTTCAGGAGGTAGCCGGTGGGTACGGATTGCTTTTTGTATAGTGTGGATTTCTTCTATGGTGAAGCCATGCTTTTCCAGTATGGGAGCAGCTAGGTTGGCACTCTCATTGGCATGATCCACCGATGTATCTTCATATTGGGCAAACCGGCCGATATCGTGCAGGAGTGCTGCCGCGTATACAAGAGACTGGGGGAAATTCAGGCCACGCTCCAGGCAAAGAATCCAAGCGATCCGCGCCGTATCCAGCAGGTGGCTAAAGGTATGGCGGCAGAAGAGCCTGTCCGTTTCATGTGCCTCGGTAAGACTTAGATAGCGCCTGTAGCCCGGGTCGGCGGTGAAGGCTCTCACTCGTTCCATTACTTCTAACCCTTTAAGAGGGAAAATGCTTCAGCTCGTGTCAAGTGGTTCGTACGGAAGATACCACGCACCGCAGATGTGATTGTGGTGGAGCCGGGCTTCTTTACGCCGCGGATACTCATGCAAAGGTGTTCGGCTTCAATAACGACCACAACGCCTTTTGCGTCAAGATTATTCATAACGGTATCGGCGATTTGGGTGGTAAGCCGCTCCTGCAGTTGCGGACGACGTGACAATGTTTCCACCACACGCACCAGCTTGCTAAGACCGGTGATTTTAGCCGGATTGGGAATGTAGGCTACATGTGCTTTACCGTAGAAGGGTAACAGGTGGTGTTCGCACATGGAATAGATGCTGATATCTTTAATCAAAACCATTTCATCGTGCTGCTCTTCGTAGAAACAGGTTTCCAGATGTTGACAGGGATCGCAGTGTAACCCGGAAAACACTTCCCCATACATTTTAGCCACCCGGGATGGGGTATCTTTTAATCCTTCACGATCCGGGTCTTCACCAATGGCTTCCAGAATCATACGGACAGCCTTTTGAATTTTTTCATAATCCATCATGTTGGCCTCCAAGTCGGTTTTTCTCCCTTTATTCGCTTTTTTACCCCGTTATCCCTGCCTTTGCTAATTATCAAATATTTCCGCTTTGTTGTACCAGTCCCATAGCTGGCGGAGAGACAGGATTCGAACCCTGCTGATGTCAACTGCCTTAAGAACGGATAAATTCCCGTCGGTGAAACCTAAGAAATCCTACGGTCAGAACTACACCAGAGTAAACCAACGACCTGACAAAAGGGGAGCTGGAACTATACCTGGTTACAGCTTGTATATTTTCAAGGATAGGAGGAAATAAAAAGAATATTTGACTCCGAGGTTCTCCAATACTATTAAAAAGTAAATTGGAGCTACTAAAACTGAGAATAACAAATATTATCGCTATAGTAATCTCATATTTCTTCCCCACAATTGAGGAAAACCAGAAATACCGCCCACTAAATTGAGGTGTTCCCTTACCTTTAGAGTATAATGAAATGATGGCTGTTCCGGCACATAGCCTAGTCGCACACTGTGAGATAAGCTAACCCGGTCTTTAGTAGGGGAGATTAAACCAAGAAGTATGCGAATTAAAGTAGTTTTTCCTGCACCGTTTTCACCAACTAACCCATAAACCTCACCGCGAGAAATTGTTAAACTAACATCTCTTAAAGCCCATTCTGTAAAAAGGGCGTAGCGTTTACCCAGGGTATTAATATTTATTAAACTGTCCATTAAGCATCCTCCCAGCATACACCTATTAAAAAGTAACGGCACTGATGTCAAAAATGATGTCACGGCATAACCCCTGAATAAACAGTAATACTCTAAACAGCAGCGCTGTCCTCATATGTTAATCTTATATGGTTCCACAATCCAAAAACCTCTGTCTCGTTTTTTCATTTTCTTACGATATGCCATCCTTAATCACTCCTGTTAAAACAGTCCGCTTTATTATAATTATGTGTATGGTTCTAACAACATGGTAGCATTTTACATAAAATCTATCAATACTTAAAGTCTAGCCAGGTGTCAAAATTAGCCATTCATGATCTGAGCTGGTTATGAGTTATATTTAACTCCAGTGAGCTTTCAATACTGTTACGACGATTTTTTCGCGACTAACTATATAACCTCTTAAGAGCACCTTACCCACTCACGAATAATAAACGCGGGTAAAATATACTCTTTTTTACTCATATTATTATTGTCATAGGTAAATACTACCTGTATAATGAAAAGGAGAGGGGTGAGGTTTTTGAGTCAGATAAAGCTTTTACCGCCTGATGTGGATATTGAGACGAAAAGGGTTTTACGACAATTGGCAAGGTCTCACAGAGCACTTGCTGAGCTTAAAGGGTTGTCGGAAACAATGCCTAACAAAAATGTATTGCTTAATGCAATTACAATTAATGAAGCCAAAGATAGCTCTGAAATTGAGAATATCATTACCACACACGATGAATTGTTTAAGGCAATGTCACTACTTAATTACCA
>JAGXRM010000057.1 GCA_018335855.1 Clostridiales bacterium | reverse complement strand
TTCTTGGTCATAGTGATTGTTCTACAACGGAGGTATATGCCAGGGCAGATAGCGAGATGAAAAGAAAAGCAATAGAAAATGCTTATCAGGATTTAATACCCGAAGGGCTACCTAAGTGGGAAGAGGACGGTGGCTTAATGAAATGGCTCAATTCCATATGTGAATAAGAAATGTTATGGTGAGTGTCTTATGGAAGAAAGCCTTTAATTAGGGCATATTTTAGGGTCACTCACCATAATCTAACACTCTACATAATGTCTATTATGGTGAGCTCACCATAACTGCCACACTTATGCCACTCTAATGCTTTTGGCGGGAAAAGATATTAAGGTTGTATCATATTTAATGGGTCACGCATCAACTAGCTTTACAGCGGACACATACCAGCATATAACAAGAAGTCTAGTTGAAGGTGGTGCTGGTGTTATTTCAGATTCAATGAAAGAAGCAGCTAACAGAATTGCACGTGACCAAACTGTGACCAATTGGCGGTTCAGCTTAATTGAGCACGTATTGGAGAAGAATTACATTCCTAAAATACTTGATTTTTCAGGCTTTTTGCGACATAATACTAGGTGGGAGTAGATGTCTGCCTGGTGTGGGCCCCGGACTTCAAATCCGGTGGTGGGCGTTGATCCGTCCATGGTGGGTTCGATTCCCACCTACTCCCGCCATACTATATTTAAAGGGTTTATAGCCATTCAATCTGATATAATTAATTATAGACAGTTAACATAATACATCGTGTTGGGGACAATTTGGGGACACGGGAAAAAATGTAAGCCTCCGAGGGAGTTAATCTCGGAGGCTTTTCTGTGCCTATTTATAGGCTGAAATGATTATTTCCATCATATCTGCCGCGGCTCTTTCAGCGCTTTTTAGAGATTTTGCATATATGTTTTTGGTTGTGCTAGTGTTTGAATGACCAAGAAGAGCACTCACTGTGAGGTCGAGGACACCTTTTCCGATAAGCAGGGTGGCTGCCTGAGCCCGTGGAAGGGAAGGGGCGACAACTTGTGACGCTCCAGGAATGCCTTAAACCACTTGCTGACTGTTCCAGGGTGCATAGGTGAGCCGTCCCATGATGTAAACAGCCTGTCCGATTGTTTCCATAAATCTATCACTTTCCGGCGCTCCTTCTTTTGGGCGCTTTTATGTTTTTTCAGCAACGCTATTATGGACTTTGGAACCGGGACAGTTCTTTTTGAGGACTCGTTTTTTGGGCTTTTTGTAATAATGCCTTTTCCCTCAACATACTGAGAGGTTCTAACTATATTTATTGTCCCTTTATCATAGTTAATATCCTGCCACTCAAGGCCCATAATTTCACCACGCCTAGCCCCGGTAGTTAGTGCCAGAATAACCGCGGTTTTGTATTTAGATACATCCTGTGGCTCCTTTTCCAATGCGATAAGGAGCGCAGCAGTTTGTTCTTCATCATAACTTCCCACATCAGATTTTTCAACTTTCGGAGGCCTAACTTTACTAGCCGGGTTACTACCCATGGCCTCCCATGCAACAGCGGTTGCAAACATGCTGCTCAATATGCGGTGATGCTGTTGGATAGTTTTGTTGGCTAAACCACCTTTTCTCCCATCTTTTCTTACGCCATCTTCCTGCAAATCACTATAAAACTTTACTAGGTGTGCTGGCCTGATCTGCTCAAGCCTTAAATGCCCGATAGCGGTAGTAATTCTGCCTTTAAGAATTTCTTTATAGCGGGCATAAGTTTTAGGGGCTAGGTTTTTTTCTGCATGGTCACGTAGCCAGATTTTAATAAATTCCATTAAGGGCATTTTTGCGCTACCATAATATTCTCCACGTTCTATTTCAGACACAAATTGGGCTAGGGCTTTTTTAGCCTCTTTTTCCTGTGCTTTTTCTGTAGTGGCATGAACAGTAATATTTTTAGTTTGTCTTATCCTGTTGCCTGAGCTATCACGTCCATCGCTAACGACCAACCGGAATGTGTTTTTCCCTCTGCGTTCAATTGAACCTGTGCCAGCCATCTTATTGCCCCCCTTTTAGGTATAAATGTTTTTTAATTGTTTAAAGCTGCTATCAGAATAATTGTTTTCGGAATTTTTTTCTTTTCCCCACAAAAGATGCTTTCCGGTGATTTTTTCATAAGCTTGCCTGCCGTCTCTAGCAAAAATACTGGGGTGTTCATATCCTTGACCCGGCATGCGTTTGGCTTTGGGTTTAACGGGGTGTTGTTGGTTCCATAGCTCCATAGCTTTCCGCCAACTTCTTCCGTCATTATGTTCTGCAACAAAAACTGCCAATTCTGCACGCCACTGTTGTGTTACCGCTCTATCGCGTTTGCCAGGCCCTAGAATTTTTTTTCGTGCAGCTGTGTAGATATCCATAATTTCGTTTACTGGGACTGCAGGAGAAGCCTGCACGGTAATTTTACTCAACGCAGGGTAATAGCTGTTTATGCTAGTAGTTATGCGGGCTTTCGGCAGCATGTAAGGGATTCCTGAAAGAACGAAAATAGTAGCTGCTGCGGCGGGCCAACCATACCTTTTTGATAAATTTTCGGAAAGGAGCCGCAATTCATCTAAAGCTCCGCCAAAGGCTACTGGAAAACGGTGTACCCATTGATCGCCCGGAATTAAGTAGTCTAGTATTTTCACTTCCATATTCAGTGGCCAGGTGCGTCGCTCATTTAGGGGAGTTTCTGCTAATTTTTTAAGCCATTCAAAAGGCTCACCGTCCAGAGTGATATTTAATGTGCTTGGTATGGGAATTTTTACAAATGTTGTTGGCTTACCTTCTTTTTCTTTTTCTTGCTTAATCCAAGAAACGGCTTCATCCCATGTCAAGAGGGTGTTATTTAAGTAAGATTCACGAAATTTTTTTACTTGCTGATCATTTGCAGCCTCAATTGATAAAATTTTTGAGAGAGCTATGCCGCGTTGATCGGGGGGAACTTCCCTTACGGTTTGCTGTGGCTTATTTTTGTCCTTTTGTAATTCTTCAAGTTCTCTGTAAATCACCAAAATGTCCTCAATTATATCTTCATGTTCACTTATTGCATCGTCAATATAACCATGTTTGATCATGTAATCCCATATTCTGGGGGATGGCTCACGATTTAAAAGATTAGATAACTTGGTGTAAACTTCGTTAACGCTGAAATATGGATTAGGGCTTTTAGTCATTGAATTACCTCCTTATCATTATAAGTAGTAAATATACTGATAACTTAGTATTAATCTAACAACATAATATTATATTGATAAGTACAAGTCAAGGGGAGGGTGAAATAATGCTTTTAAAGCAAGAGCGATTACGGCGTGGGCTAACGCAGACCCAGCTAGGTGCGCTTACGGGAATATCTCCACAAGATATTTCGTTAATTGAAAATGGATGGCGCAAACCTTTTCGAGGCTGGAAAAAGCGTTTAGCGGATGCTTTAGAAATGTCTGTAGAAAGTCTTTTTCCGGAGGTAACTGATGATGGCTGAAAGAACAACGCTTACGTCTAAAGAGGCGGCATTATATCTGGGGATCAGTTACTGGCTTTGCCTTGAATTGGTCAAAAGAAAGGAACTGCCCTGCATCGAGGCAGGAGGGCGCAAATTGTTTCGTAAGGAAAGCCTTGATAAGTGGATGCAGACAAGAGAAATAGAATCTATAAAGTAAAAGCCTGAGAACTATTTTTGGTAAAAAAGAAAAACCGCTGGATATGGGCGGTTGCGGGAGTGGTTCGTGTTGACCAAAAGCAGTATCCCTCTTCAACTAGGGCTTGACTATAGACAAAGGGGACTGTCAATTATACCACTGCATTCAAAAGGGAAAAAGCCGCTCGTGGAATGGGCGGGCTATCAAGCTAGAATAGCAACTGAAAAAGAAATCTTGGAGTGGCAGGCAAAATGGCCAGAGGCTAATGTTGGCATTATCACCGGGAAGATTAGTGGCATTATTGCTTTGGATGTGGACGCGCCTGATGGTATTGAAACAATAAAACGTGAAAGTTTGCAAATGCCACCTACACTAACGTCAAGGACAGGAGGCGGTGGATTTCATTACATTTATAAGCATCCTTGTAGAGTAGTGCGAAACTTTTCCAGGAAGTTACCTGGCCTTGACCTGCGCGGGGATGGTGGGTATATCGTTGCCCCACCGAGTGTTCACCAAAGTGGGAATGTTTATGAGTGGATACTCCAAGAGCCTCCGGTAGACGCACCAGAATGGTTGTTAAATTTGGTAGACCAGCAGGATGTAGGGCAGGCGGTATCTGTAAATGATTGGCGCAGTATGACAGGCAGCACTGTTTTAGAAGGAGAGCGAAATCAAACCGTTGCCCGACTAGCTGGTTTGCTTTTACGGCGACACGTTGACCCATTGGTAGTCTTAAATCTGTTGATGGCATTCAACGAAGCTCGCTGTAGACCTCCTTTATCCGAAAAGGAAATTTTGAGAACGGTTGACAGTATTGCCGGACGGGAGCTGGTGAGGAGGCAGCAACGTGAGTAATATCGAAAAACTCGCAAAATTGCAGAGTGATACTGAAGATAAAGAAAAAGAGAAAGTTACTCAAGCGCAGGTTCTTATAGCCTTGGCCGCTGACATCGAGTTGTTTCATGCACCAGATGGTGACTGCTACGCAACGATTAACACAGGGACACACTGCGAAACATGGCCCCTTAAATCAAAAGCTTTCCGTCGATGGCTACTTCGTCGATTTTATGAAATGCAAGATAAGCCGCCGGGGGCACAGGCGATGCAAGACGCTCTTGCGGTACTAGAAGCTAAAGCACACTTTAACGGGCCGGAACTGCCAATACATATCAGAGTGGCGGAATTGAACGGGAACATTTATATTGACCTATGCAATGAGACCTGGGCGGGGGTTGAAGTGTCACCAGAAGGGTGGCGAATTGTGACTGATCCACCGGTTAAATTCCGCAGAACTAAGGCCATGATGTCCCTACCAGAGCCTGAAACTGGTGGAAGCATTGCAGAGTTGCGGAAATTTGTGAATCTTCCCGATGATAACGGTTGGCGGTTGCTTGTGGCCTGTTTAGTGGCAGCATTACGACCAAGGGGGCCTTATCCTTTGCCGGTACTACAGGGAGAACAGGGGAGTGCAAAATCTACGACAGCCAAAGTGTTTCGTGCATTGGCTGACCCATCAACAGCGCCCCTGAGGACTACACCACGGGACGAAAGAGACCTAGCTATAGCTACTAGAAATGCTTGGATTCTTGCATTTGATAATTTATCAGGTGTTCCGGTATGGTTATCTGATGCATTATGTCGCATATCAACCGGCGGAGGCTTTGCAACACGGGAACTGTACTCGAATGAAGAAGAAGTGATCTTTGATTTTATGAGGCCGGTTATTCTGAATGGAATTGATGAAATAGCCACAAGGCACGATTTGTTAGACAGGTGCGTAATATTGAATCTTCCAGCAATACCAGAGAAGTGTCGACAGGATGAAAATAAATTCTGGGACTCATTTAATGAAGCTCAACCCCGAATCTTCGGTGCACTACTGGATGCAGTTGCTGTGGCCCTGAGGAACGTAAATACTGTTAAGCTGGACAGGTTGCCACGTATGGCCGACTTTGCTAAATGGGTAGTAGCAGCTGAAGAAGTCCTGCCCTGGGAACCAGGCGGTTTTATGGTAGCGTACTCTAGCAACCGAATGGATGCTGTTGAGCTAGCACTAGAGGCAGATGTGGTGGCGGTTGCAGTAAAATCTCTACTTGTACAGTCCTACACATGGAAAGGAACGGCAACAGAACTTCTGACCGAACTTGAAAAACATGTGAAAGAGCAGACCCGCAAAAGTAAAACGTGGCCAAAAACAGCGCGGACACTGGGAAATCGGTTGCGGCGGTGTGCTACATTCCTGAGACAGACGGGTATTGACATGGAGTTTGAACGTGAAGGGAGAGACCGGAAGCGAGTTATTAGAATTAGTATGCAATCCAGCGCCCTTAACGGTCAGAATGTCCTCAATACTGATAAAACCCTTGTGTTACCGGGGCTTAAGACACGGACACAAAATGATGAAAGTGATGAGAACGACCGCATAACGTCCGTATTTAAACCCCCGAAATATGAGGATGAGGACATTGCGGACAATAATGACGCAAAAAAACACAACTTATCTAAAGTCTCCAGTGACGATGAAGCCGAGAGTTTAAAGGAGCTTACGATTTAATGCTTAGTCTGCTAAAAAAACTACAGGAAATTGGCTACAGGGTAACACTTGATGGAGAATGCCTGCGTTTACTGTGGACAGGCAGTGGAAAGCCAGACCCAGCAACAATCAATCCACTTCTTAGTGAATTAAGAATGCGAAAGAGTGAGGCCGTGTCTTTCATTCGGAACCAGTCAACTACATTACCTAGTCATAGTAGTATAAAGGCAGCTATGGATGACCGTGGTTATATCACCATCTATTCCGAAAAAATTAGTCAAACTATTTATCTTTGTCGTGACCAGGAAATTGCTCTATCTTTGCTGGATGGCTCCATTGCCTTCACCTTGCGGGAACTGCAACATCTTGTTATGCAGGAATATACACCAGATGAACTGCGGGAACTGTGTGATGTAAAGAAGGAACTATTACGGCAAATGCGGAGGTGGAAGTTGCCAGAACTAGCGGAACGGCTATTTAATGGCATTTTGGTGGATAGGGATACACCAACCGTTGATTGCATTGTGCGGTTGGCTTGTAAGAAAGTTAACACGACTTAAAACATGAAAGTGAGGTGATTTGGTATGAATTAGATTATCAATAATATTAAGCCGATACGTAGTTTCTAAAGATCTTATAAACAAATATATCACGGGAGGTCAGTAATGAAGACTTTAAGCCAGACTCTAAGCGAGCTTAGAAAAGAAATGGAGGATTGCCAGGAGCCCACAGCGTCAGAGACTTGGTTGCCAGAGCAGGGAGATATTCTTGTCGGTAAAGTGCGAGAAATCAAAGAAGTTACTACAAAATTTGGCCAAAGGGATACCATGGTTGTTGAAACAGAGCATGGTCAAATAAAAACGGTTTTTGCCACTACAGATATTAAACGTAAGTTGGAGTCATTGAAGGCAGAAATTGGCGATATCGTTGCTCTAAAATATTTTGGTGAAAAACAAACCCGAAATGGTGCTACATTTAAAAGTTATGAAGTTAGAGTAATAAAAACAGATATTACCTGCACAGACCAGCTTGCCGAAGGCGTTAATGAACTTTCAGAAGATGATATTGTATTTTGAAAGGGGGGATAGCATCCCCCCTTATTCTAAAATGTCAGGTGGTAAGAACTATGAAGATAGTGCACACTTGTGTAAAACTTGTTAGGGTCTCATGTTGCCGATGTAGCCGTTATTTGCTCGATGCCATGGTAGGTGCAAAAGTGTTATGCCCCAATTGTAACACGTGGACAAAGGTTAAATTAATGGCACATTGTAGGGCTGATGACTATTCCGCCAGAGCTGGCAAACGGGATGGTGAAATCAAGCCATGTAGGGTGATCTTTCCACCCTGCAAATGAGCTATTAATTTATGTTGACATTGATGGGAGGTATGCAAAATGCCCTATAAGGATAATGAGAAACGTCGTGAGTATCACCGTGAATATAAACGCATGCAAAGGGCAGGTAATAGTCAAACCCCATGTCAAACCCTTCTACCCCTACCGTTTAAGCTAAAAACTGCTCGAGATATCCTTTCCTTATTAGAAGAACAGGTTAATGCCGTGCGTGAAGACAGAGAGGCTGGAACACTTGAGAAAGCTCGTTGCATCGGCTACTTGGCTGGGTACGCCCTGAAGGCTGTTGAAGTAGCTGATCTAGAAGCCAGAGTAATTTCCTTGGAAAGTGTCCTAAAGGAACGGAGAAAAATGGCATGAAGGATAAGCTGACTAAGTATTATACTGAACTTACACCTAGGGAGCGTTTTAAATTAGTACTAGATGCCCTCTCACGAGATGATGAGGATGAGATGAATCGTTTGGCAGAGACCTGCCCACAGAAAACCTACCGAATGAAGGATGCCGCTGTCACTGATCTAGTTGATAGTAGCCGTGATGTTGTATTAGTTTTTACTATTCTGTGGCTTGATGGCATGCGACGCTTTCTAACAATTTGGGGTATTAATCAAGCTTATAAAGAATCAGGACAAAGTAATAATTCTATGAGCGTTGATGATCCTGTTAAACTGGCAGAACAGTTATATGATCTATCCTCTCTGCTCAAGGGCATTTATACAGGGTTACGCCATTTTTGTGAGGAAATTGAGGTTGAGCCTGAGAGTCTACTAGCTTGGTATCCGCCAGTTTTAAATGATATAGACCTGTTACGTGATATATTAGATAGTGGCATACCTGCAAGTGAAGAGGCATCAAAATTAGTTTTAACGGTTTTACGCCAAAGATGGCAGGCTAAGGACGCACATTAAAAGCCAGATAATGAGCATTAAACCTACTTAATATTTTGCTTGAGAGATTCTCAGTAAACGTTAAAAGGAGTCTCGGTATCTAAATGCGCAGGTCAAATCCTGTTACGAAATATAAAAAACAAGTAACCACGGCATAATCCCTTGGTTATTTGTTGTTTATAGGGAATTTCTGTTCTGCCTAAAAAGATTTCTTGTGTGCACCATCGTTGGCTGTCAGCATATCGGATAAAACATCAGGGAAGAAGTGAGCCACTTCTGATATAAAGCTATAAAAAATAAGATGAGACCCTTCCGGGATTCCCCCCGATGTTAGCATCATCTCAGGGTAGATGTACAGGATGTTCTAGCTTAACGATTAACAATTCACAATAGCTACTTTGCAGGAAATTCGTGGAAGAAAGCCGAAATATAAAAATAATTCAAATATTCTCGATTTGTTGGAAGAGATCAAAGCGGAGTAATAAAATAGGAGCATATTATATGGATGAAGTTTTAAGCTTTCTCAGATACGAGATGATTAGTGCCTTTATGCAGATTTTTTGGGTTATACTCTCGAATTCCTACTTACTTCCTTTTCTCATTACTGGTATCATAATGTGGATAGGGCATAATTTCTTTGGTATATGGTTTGGATCACGTGGTGGAAGGCTTTTATATTTTATAGTTTGGTTCACATCATTCTGGCTGCTAAATATACAGTAAAAAGCTACACTGGTTTCGTTTAGAAAAGGATTTTATTTATAACTCTGGTGAGAGTTCCTAGGGGGGGAGGAGTGATGATATGGATCTTAGTAAGTTAGCTAATCTCTTGAAACTTCAGCCTGTTTTTCTCTTAGGAATTCTTTTAACATCAAGCATGCTTTTATTTGGGCCAACGTCGTTACTGGATTTATTGGGTTTAAGTGAAATTGTGATCATATATCGAGGATGGATTGGTCTTTCTTTGCTATTTTCAGTAAGTCTACTAGGAGCGCATTTAATGTGCCATGTGTTTACAACCTATATTTATTAGGGCCTTTAAAAGACTTCCCTTTGTTCCAAAACCGACAGCTGTTGTTGGGGTGATTTGATTGAGGAAGTCCAAGGCTGGTAGTGGATATAGATAAAGAACAAAGTGATTGTGTTGCCGGTGTATAGGAGTGTGGTGATGAAATATGAGTCGAAAACTTAAAGAGTTAAGAGAGTTAACAGATGAGCAGATAGTTGAAATGTATGATGAGGTTTCTAGTCATACATCAGTAGGGTTAGATTACTATGCTGAAGAATTAAATAGGCGAAGTAACGAAAAAACCAATAAAATTATTGAGAAATGTACTATATGGATTACTATAATGACGGCAGTAATTTTGATAGCGACAATAGCTAATGTAATAATTGCCTTGGGCAATTAAATCTGATTTAACTAGGGTTAATTTAAATCAAATAATATCAGAGGGTAGATATTATGTTTAATAGTTTTAGTAATTACTTAACAGTTGAACATATATATAATTTAACGTTTTCATGCATCCCTAACAAAAATGGTCTGTATATTGTAAAAAAACCTAAAGGTATGAAAATTGTGATTTCCCCCAATACAACTGCTATTGCTGAATATAAAGGAAGCAGCATGCTCTATAATGAAGACATATTACTATCAAAGTATCAACAATCTGACAGAGAAATATTATATATCGGAAAAGCAGGCGGTAACCGAAATAAGCTAAAACAAAGAATACGTCAGTTTGTTAAATATGGATATTGCTTGGTTGACAATCATCGAGGTGGTCGTGCAATTTGGCAAATAGAAAATAACAAAACTCTTTTATTAGGATTTGTAGAATGCGATAATCCTGAAAAAAAAGAAAACGATCTTTTAACAAAGTATTTGCTAAATTACGGTGTATTACCGCTAGCAAATTGGAAGATAGGTTAATTCTCTATCCTTTGTGGATTATTTAACATCACACCAAGTGGTCTACCTATGTGCGGGCCACTTTTTATTGTTTCTTAGAAACTGTGAAACACAAATCCAGCTACTACACTTATTTAATATTTATGGCTTTCAAAGGAAAAAACACTTGTCAGTAGAAATATACAAGATAGGCTAGTGACGGAAAGGATGCAAAATTATGACATACCCTACAATTTCACTTTTTAGTGGTGCCATGGGACTTGATTTAGGCCTTGAAGCTGCAGGTCTGGATATTAAAATAATGCAAGACATTGATCAGTGGTGTGTTAAAACTATGGAAGCAAATAAATATCGTTGCGTACATGGAGATATTAAACAGCTTATTACAGAAGACCCAAAATGTAATTTTCTTTTAAAGCCAGCGGGCTTGTATCCGGGTGAAGCATTTGCTGTTGTTGGCGGGCCACCATGTCAACCTTTTAGTACTGCAGGAAATAGACTCGGCACAAATGACCCAAGAGGTAGCCTGTTTATGGATTTTTATAATGTAATCAAGGTTGTAAAGCCTCGATTTTTTGTTATGGAAAATGTTAAAGGATTATTGTCATCTGCAATTAGGCATATACCACTTAAGGATAGAAATAACAGTACATTGGCGCCGGATGAAATGCCTGGTTCCGTATTTAATATCATCAAAGAAACATTTAATTCTTTAGGCTATAAATTGGTCTACGGTATCCTAGACGCTGCCCATTATGGAGTTCCTCAGTTTAGGGAGAGACTTGTTATCATAGGTTCACGTGATCAGGAGGACATATTTCTGCCCATGCCCACACACTATCAATTGCATCAAGACCCAAGTTACCGCTGGTGTACTCTCAGAGATGCAATTGGGGACTTAGAAGATGATCCTGGGCCTGTAGCAACATTTTCAGCCGATCGACTAAAACTTCTAAAAATGGTGCCTATGGGCGGTAACTGGCGTAACTTGCCACCTGAATTGATAAGTCAGGCAATGGGTGGAGCATATAAAAGCGGTGGGGGCAAAGTAGGATTTTATCGCCGTCTTGATTATGAGCAACCGTGCCCTACTTTAGTAACGAGTCCTGTTCAAAAGGCAACTATGTTGTGTCACCCAACTAAAGACCGACCGCTATCAGTCCGTGAATATGCGAGAATACAACAGTTTCCAGACAATTGGGAATTCGTTGGCAAAGTTACTGATTGTTACCGGCAAATTGGTAACGCTGTTCCCATTGGGCTTGGAAAAGCAGTAGGCCAGGTTCTTATTGCTGTGGCCAACGGGAACGCAAAAATACAGACTCGCCGGTTACGTGGAACTTCTGTACACGAGTCTTTACAAAGAATCCAAAACATAGCCATAAAGGCTGCTAAGTAGGTGCTTTCATTGATTGATACAAGAGAGTTAGAGTTAAAGATTGCTGAACTACTTGACGATTTTTATAATCGCCGCATTTCAAAAGTAACAACTCTTAAGTTGAAGGATGCGTTAAAAAGAAAAAACCCGTATCTGTTTCGTGCTATTGGGGTTCAGAAAGCGTCTGAAATTGTAGAGGGATTATTGGCCGCGTACATGTCCAGTAGTGACGAAGGCATTTTTGGTGATGCGTTCTTTGAACCCCTGGCAAAGTTTGTGTCTGGATGCGTTGTGTCCCCTTCTGAGGGTGTGGATATTGCAAAAGAAACTGAAAGTGTTTATATGGCTGTTGCTGTAAAAAGTGGGCCAAGTGTTTTTAATGCTCAAAGTAAAAGACGGCAAGCTGATGATTTCCGAGTGTTAGAGCACCGTCTACGTAAATTGCAAAAACATTTTGATCCTGTAGTTGGGTATAGTTATGGTCGGAAAAAACAGAGGAAAGATACTAAGGCACCATTCCGAGAACTTGCAGGGCAAGCGTTTTGGATGTTGCTAACAGATGACCCTGATTTCTATCTAAAAATAATACGCCTAATGCAGGATAAACCACAGATACACCTACCTGCTTATACCGCTGCTTTTGACGCGGCTGTTAACCGCTTTACTCGTGAATTCATTGATGAATTTTGCGATGATGATGGAGTTATTAACTGGGAAAAAGTAGTTCAGTTTAATAGCGGTGCATAGTATAGTAACAAGGGAAAAAGCGATAAACGGGATTTATCCGAGTATAGATCTTAAGGTATGGTAATTCATTCTAGGATCAGACAATGTAAAAAGCGGCCACTAAATTGGTCGCTTTTCCTAATTTGAAACTAACTCATTAGTTCATGATTGGTGACAATCTTGATTAAAAATAAGCGAAAAAACAAAAGTATTCGTCATTCCATTATAAATAAACCTAATTCGACAGAATAAGGCAAATAACTACAAAGGTAAATTAGGAAATAAGTTGAAATAATACACTATCCCTATCAAATATTTGTTGTACTTACGAGATTCGCAGTTATACGAGGGGGAATGAAATATTTTGTGTACATTAAACCAACAAATATTAGATAATATAAATTGGGATAAGCGCCCGATAGCAATCGATCTTTTTTGTGGTGTTGGAGGTATGTCCCTTGGTTTTGAGCAAGCCGGATTTAATGTAGTAGCTGCAGTAGATAAAGATCCTATACACACATATGCACATACAATAAACTTTCCTGACTGTCAAACAATACATGCTGATGTTGCTAAATTAACTGCAAGTGACATAAGAAATATAGCAGGCATTGGAAATAGGCAGATAGATGTAGTATTTGGAGGCCCACCTTGTCAGGGATTCTCGTTAATAGGTAAAAGAAGATCCAATGATCCAAGGAACATGCTCTTTTTCGAGTTTGCTCGTCTAGTGGCTGAGATAAGCCCAAACTATTTTGTTTTGGAAAATGTAGACGGCTTGCTTTATGGAAACACACTTAAGGTATTAGATGAATTTATAAAAAGAATGAAGGCAGCTAAATATGAAATTTTGGAACCAGTAGAAGTGCTAAATGCATGTAATTATGGAGTTCCTCAACGAAGAAAAAGATTATTTGTAATTGGTTGTAAAACTTCTTTCCCCTTACCCAAATACCCAATAATTAAAACCAATTATAGTACCCCAACTGTTAAGGATGCCATCTATGACTTGCCTAATATTGACGAAATTAACTATTTACTTTATTCTGATTTATTTACCGGCAAGTTGGGTAGTGGTAGCACTTATGCGTTATTATTGCGAAGTGAAATTAGAGATAAAAATGATCTGTCCTTACCTCGAGTAAAAAACCTATCAGGGTTAAGTGGATGCTCACGTATTGTACATTCGACTGATGTTAGAAAGAGATTTTCAATGACTACACCAGGCACTACTGAGCCCATTAGCAGATTTTATCGATTGAAGTGGGATGATGTTTCAAATACGATACGGGCTGGAACAGAGCGCTCTCATGGTGGTTATACTGCGGCAAGACCGATTCATCCACAGTATTCACGATGCATTACAGTAAGAGAGGCAGCCAGAATTCAATCGTTTCCTGATTGGTTTGAGTTCCACCATACTAAATCGCACGCTTTTCGGCAGGTTGGTAATGCAGTACCGCCACTACTTGCAAGGGCGATAGCAAAAGAAGTTGTTAAGTGTTTAAATGTAGTAAATGGGGGATTTGTAAATTATGGTTAAGAGAATAAAAGATAGAACTAGAATTGATGCTTCTCCAACTAAAGACTTCTTCATTCATATGTTAGTAAAGGATATAAATCTTAGTCGTGCAATAGCAGATTTAGTAGATAATTCTGTTGATGGCGCCAAAAGGTTGAGAAGAGATGGAAATTATAATGGTCTAAGTGTTAGAGTTAGAGTTTCAAAAGATGAATTTAAAATTTCTGATAATTGTGGAGGTATCCCCGAGGACTTGGCTCGCAAGTATGCATTTAGATTTGGACGTGCAGAAGGAATGCCTAATGATACACCCCATTCAATTGGCCAATTTGGTGTTGGTATGAAAAGAGCACTATTTAAGTTAGGTAATTATTTTCGAATAGAATCGAAGACAAATAACTCAAGATTTGTAGTGGAACAAGATGTAAAGGAATGGGCAACAGATAAAGATAATTGGGACTTTAAATTCGTAGAGCTAGAAGATAGCTGGTCTCTCCCTAGCGGAGATGAGGCTGGAACAACAATCACTGTTACACAGCTTCACCCAACTGTTGCTGAGGAGTTTGAAATTGAAAACTTTAGAACAAGATTGAAAACACAATTGGAAAGTGCACATCAAATAAATTTAGATTTAGGCCTTGCTATAACTTTAAATGAATTACCCTTAGGTATTAATCCGGTAGAACTACTAATATCTAGTCAATTGACACCAACCCATAAGGAAATATTATTTCCAATTGAAGGTGAAAAAGAAGTTAAAGTTACTATTTACGCTGGCATTGCACATTCTGATCCGCAGAAAGCAGGTTGGTTTGTTTTTTGTAATGGAAGGCTTATTTTAGATTCAGATAAAACGGTTACTACTGGTTGGGGAGATGGAAACCCTTTATACCATAATCAGTTTGCCAGATTCAGGGGCTATGTTTTTTTTGACTCAGATGACCCTCGGGCACTGCCTTGGAATACAACCAAGAGTGATGTAGATACTTCATCCTCGATTTATAAAAGCATACGATTAGAAATGATTACGATAATGCGTCCAATAATCACATTTTTAAACAGGTTAGATGCTGAGAAAAAAAATAAAGAAGAAGAACAGGATTCTACACCTCTTGAAAAAGCAATTGAAGAAGCAAAGTCTGTTAATATTAAAAAAATCGTTCAGGAACAAATATTTTCAGCTCCAAAACCTATTAAAACAATAACATTACAGAAGGTAAACCGTATAACATATGCAAAGCCGATGGATCAAGTAAACCGTGTAAAAAAAGTTTTAAAAGTAAGAACGAATCAAGAAGTTGGAGAGAGAACTTTTGAGTATTTCTTAAAAATGGAGTGCGAATAGATGAGAAAAAGTAGTTATGAAAGAATTAATTACGCGTTACGGCCAGCTAAAAGTGCAGAAAGAAAAATGCTTTGTGAATCGTTTAGAAATCTCTCCGTCTTTCGATCTGTTAATTCATATCGATATATTGGATTCGGTTCCACTTTTTTTAGTGACTTTGTTCTTTTACATAGGGAGTTGAACTTGCAACAAATGATAAGCATTGAGAAAGATGAACATTATCGTGAAAGATTTGAATTTAATCGGCCATACAGTTGTATAGAAATTATGTATGGTGAATCAAATGATGTACTACCTGAGCTTCAATGGGATAATATCTGCACCATCGCATGGCTTGATTATGATAATATGTTGTATGAAAGTGTTTTAAATGATATTAAATTTTTTTCATCAAAAGCATGTACAGGGAGCATATTAGCTGTTACAGTTAACGTTCACCCATACGACTATGAACCGAATGCTGAAGATCCCCGTCTTAAAAAATTAAAAGAAAATGTTGGGAATGATAAAGTGCCAGCTACAGTAACTGAAGCAGACCTAAGAGGTTGGGGTCTAGCTGCTACATGTAGAACGATAATCGAAAATGAAGTTCTAGAAACGCTTAAAGATCGTAATGGAGCACGACCCCCAGGTACGAAAATTCAATACCATCAATTATATAATTTTCATTATTCGGATGGCGTGAAAATGCTAACTGTTGGAGGTATATTTATAGATGAAGGACAAAAGCCGCAATTAGATAGTTGTGCATTCAACAACTTGACGTTTATTAAAACTAGCACAGAGCCTTACCTCATTGATATTCCAAGTTTAACCTATAATGAGATACGTTATATTAATGGACAACTCCCAACTGAGGATCCATCAACAATTAGTTCTTATGGAGTTTCACCCGCTGATTTAAATAAGTATATTAAAATTTATAGATACTTTCCTACTTTTACTGAATCTGAGATATAGGAGAACAGAAAGTGATTTATATACAAACGCCTGCGAAGTCTGAAGAGACTTTGAAAGTGGGGACAAAATGGGGACAAGCAGTTCAAAGATGTCCCCAATCTCACCAAATTGCACAAAATGGTAAAAGGAATAAAGCTAATAATTACGGGCTTATCCGAACATTCCATATTTATACCATAAGCCTTTTTTCGGACTTCAAATCCGGTGGTGGGCGTTGATCCGTCCATGGTGGGTTCGATTCCCACCTACTCCCGCCATACTACAATAAATTAAGCACGCCGTGAGGCGTGCCTATTTTTTGTTTGTGTTCTCTTAACGTAACCAGCTGGATAACCGTCTACATTGTAACGCGCGCAATTATGTGATACACTTACTTACGTGGAGGTGCTTTTTAGTGGAATATCAAAATATAACACTCTCAATACAAAAAGATTTGTTAAAAAAGGTTAAGCATATTGCCATTGAAAAAAATACTTCGGTATCAGGCTTACTATCCCAAACTCTAGTGGACATTGTAAATCAGGAAACTGGCTACCAGCGTGCCAAAGAGAGGCAACTGAAGGTCATGGAAAGTGGTCTTGAACTTGGCCTGTCCGGGAAAACTACATGGAGCAGGGAAGAACTTCATGAGCGCTAATTTGGAATTCGTTGATACAAACATAATCGTTTATGCATATGACACATCGGAAAGATATAATAAGGGTCAAAACATAGTTTTAAATAATAATTGGCAGGATATGTGCCTTTTTTGTCGAAAAACATCTGTAAAATCTCATATAGCTGATTGATTCTATCGTAAATTAACAGAAAATTCTGAATATCCTGTTGAAAATAAAATTGTGGGGGATGGTTTTGCATGAAAGAACAGAAGATTATGAATCGGTGGTTCGTAGTATTCGGGACAATGATGATTATTCCATCTATTGGTGCGGTTTATGCCTGGAGTATTTACAGGCAACCACTGGCAGAAATCCTTGCCGTTTATCAGGGAGTATCTCCCGAGTCTCTTACGACACCGCTTAACTTCGTGTTCTCCCTTGTAATTCTGTTTTTTGCTACCGGAGCAATTCCGGGGGGTCTGATCCAAGATAAGATTGGCCCTAAGAAAGTAACAATTGTCGGTGGAGCAATGCTTGGACTTGGTTTGATTCTTTCCAGCTTTGCCACCAGCGTAATACATTTGTATATTTTTTACGGCTTTTTAGGTGGTATAGGTATTGGTTTTGCCTATATTACTCCTTTGGCAACCTGTAACAAGTGGTTCCCTGATAAAAGAGGGACCATTAGTGGTGTGGCTGTTGCGGGGATGGGTCTGGGCACCATTGTCTTCAGTCCAATCGGTCAGATGCTGATTGAAATTATTGGTCCATTGCTTGCAATGCGTATTTTAGGAGTTGTGTATTTTGTACTTATTACCATTGGTGCACAATGGATGATTCTGCCTCCGGAAGGATACAAGCCGGAAGGCTGGGAACCTTCTGTAAGTCAAAAGAATGTTGTACACTATAATCCAAGAGAAATGGTTTCCACTGCATCATTCTATAAGATTTGGATTTCGTTTATGGTCGGTACCGCATCGGGTTTAATGATGATTGGTATTGCTTCACCGGTTGGACAGCAAATTGCCGGTCTCAGTGTGCCGGAAGCTGCCGCCATTGTAGGTATGTTGGGTTTATTTAACGGTGGTGGACGTGTTGCCTGGGGAGCTGCGTCTGACAAATTAGGCCGTACTAGAACAATTGCTATATATTCACTGATTACAGCAGTTGCAATGGTGACGTTTAACTTTATCAGTTCAAGTGTGCCATTTGCCATCACCCTCTTTACTGTCACTGCGTGCTTCGGAGGTTTTATGGCGGTTTTCCCGTCTTTAACTGCCGATTTCTATGGTACGAGGAATTATGGAGGCAACTATGGTATCGTTTATCTGGCTTACGGCTTTGGTGCGCCGCTGGGCGGTTGGATAGGCTCTGCATTTCCGCTGAGTCAGGCCTTTAATATTGCAGCTGTTTGTGCTCTCATTTCTTTCGTGCTGATGCTAACAACGAAACATCCCGAGAGTAAACAAGTTCCGGTATTACTACTTAACAAAAGCTGAGTGATGGTTGTCATCAGGTACACGAAGAAGCACAGGTGTCACAAGAGAAGCTAAGGAAGAATAACAAAAGAACCCTTCGGGGTTTTTTGTTTGCTACTGTGAATCTCCATAACATCTCCATATTTTCTCCATCAATTCTGCAGATTCATGGGGTATGATAGAGCTATACTTAACACTGCAGGAGGTGAGAACATGAAAAGGGGATTATTGATTGCTGTAGTGGTTGCTCTCGTTTTGGCGTTAGCTGTTCCGGCGGCTTTGGCGCTGACCGACAACCAGAAGGCAGAGCTTGAGTCTCTCTATCAGCAGCAGGAACAGTTGCGGACGCAGATTCTTGAGAAGCAGGTGGAAGCGGGTATTATTAATGCCGAAGATGCCGAGTCTTTCAGGGAGCGGATGGAACAACGCTGGGAAGCGCGTAAGGAGCGCATGGCAGAAGGTGACTACTCCTTCGGATTTGGCCAAAAAGGTGGACGCGGCGGTATGATGGGCGGCCGGGGCTTTGGCGGTCGAGGCGGTTGCGGAAACTGCCCGGTAAACGATACAGGGTCGGCGCTTTAGTTTCGACTCAGATAAAGTAGTACAAGCCGGAGCATTATGCTCCGGCTTTCCTTTTGCAAGATGCTGACTTATAATAATTGTAATGGATAGATGGGGGTGTGACCCTTGGAGAAGATTTTACTGGTGGACGATGAGGAAAAGATTACCCGAGTGGTTCGGGCTTATCTTGAAAAGGAAAACTTCGAAGTCGCAGCAGTGCATGACGGCAGGGACGCATTGGAGCTGGCCCGGGCGGGTGGATTTGATTTGATGATTTTGGACTTAATGCTTCCAACTCTCTCCGGTGAAGAAGTATGTAAGCGGCTGCGCAGAGAAGGGAACGCGCTGCCGATTATTATGCTAACCGCCAAAGGGGCGGAAGATGAAAAGATTCAGGGTCTGGGTTTTGGCGCCGATGATTATTTGGTGAAACCGTTTAGCCCCGGTGAGTTGGTGGCCCGGGTTCATGCGGTGCTGCGCCGCTACCGGCCGGCGAAGGCCGCTCTGCTGGCTGATGTGATGGAATTCGCCGAAGGTGAATTGTTCATAGATACATTGCGCCATCAAGTTAGACTCTTAGGGAACAAGCTGGAGCTAACAGCGACGGAGTACAAGCTTTTAGTGACAATGGCCAGGAACCCCGGCCGTGTTTACACCCGGGGTGAATTGTTGGAGATAGCCCAGGGGGGGTTGCCCACCGGGTTTGACAGGACCATTGACAGCCATATCAAAAACCTGCGGCAGAAGCTTGAGCCGAAGCCGGATACACCAAAATTTATTAAAACTGTCTACGGAGTTGGCTATAAATTTGAGGGTGAAGAATAATGAAAAGCCGGCTATCCCATAAATTTACTCTGGCTATGGTCACACTGGCCGTGAGCGGAATCATCCTGACCGGATTGTTGACCAATCTGGTATTGGGCTGGAACTTCCAGCGTTATTTGCGCACTACGCAGGAAGCGCAGAACCGTAGAATCGTGGAAACATTGGAGTCGCTCTACGGTGAAGCAACTTCCTGGGTGGCTGTGCGACGCTCTACTCAGTATGTCGGTTCTACTACCGGTACACAGATTCGGGTTTTTGACCCTGAAAATAATCTGGTTGCCGATTCTTTACCCGGTATGATGCAGGGGATGCACGGCAGACGCTGGGCAAGAGCTCAGGAGGAGCGGGGGAATACGTATAAGTACCCGTTAAATATTAATGACAGTATGGTCGGTACCGTTGAAATTACCCATCTGGGACAACAGGGATTATGGAGCGGGGAGGCATTGGTATTCCGTCGAACGCTTAATCAGACAGCTCTGCTAGCCAGCTTTTTGGTGATAGCCGCTGCCATAGTCGGGGGCAGTATGCTGTCCCGCCGCCTGACGAAACGCTTTGAAACGTTGACGGCGGCAGCCGATACACTGGGCCGGGGCGAGTTCGATACCCGGGTTGCCGTAGAAGGCGATGACGAACTGGCCGCATTGGGTGATACGATGAACCGAATGGCTACCCGTCTTGAGGAACAAAATACTCTGCGTAAAAAATTAACGGGGGATATTTCCCATGAACTGCGTACACCGCTAACTACGGTGCAGAGTTATCTGGAAGCATTTATAGACGGGGTAATGGAACCGGATCCAGAAAATTTGCATGCTATTTTGGATGAAACACACCGCCTTGGACGGCTGGTTAATGACCTGCAGGAGTTGACAACGGCGGAGTGCGGGGACAGGGATGTGGTGTTGACAGTTGTGGATTTGTACCAGTTAGTAAAACAGGAGACACATCGGGCCTTGCCTCGTTTCAAGCAAAAACAAATAGAGTTGCGCATGGAAGAACCAGAAGAGGAGAGAATGGTGCTTGGGGATGAGAGTCTGCTTTCACGGGTATTGGGCAATCTCATCATGAATGCGTACAAGTATACGCCGGAAGGGGGAACGGTCCGTGTCTCAACCTTCAGTAATAATGAAAGCGCCGGTTTTCTTGTGGCAGATAACGGTATCGGGATTCCCCGGGAACATCTTCCCTATATTTTTGAGCGGTTTTACAGGGTTGATCCTTCCCGCACCCGGGCCACCGGTGGTTCTGGTATAGGGTTGGCTATTGTCCGTGAACTTGTCCGGGCCATGGGAGGAAGCGTTGACGTGGAAAGTAGTCCGGGTGTGGGCACCACATTCCGTGTCACCCTGCAAAAACAGCCCCGTAAAATTATATAAAAAACGATTTAAGGTAATAAAAGGTTCCCTACATTCACAGAGTTTTTCTGTGGATGTAGGGAATTCTTTATTACCTTATACATTATGTATAAATATCGCCAATTAATATGGATTGCAAAATAGTAAATTCTTCATGGATAGTCTTTGATCCCCAAGTCTATGCCGACAACTTGGTTTATGGCAGGCAAAGGTTCGGGCTGGGGCATCTCTATCAGAATGGACACATTCAGCCCGCTTTCCAAAGCAAAGCGTTCATTGATAAACTGGGAAGCGATAACGGTATGTGTTGTCGGGGGGCCGCGCATCAGCCAGGAACTGGCAAAGGAACTGGGGTATGATGCAGGGTTCGGTCCGGGCACATTCGCCGGGGATGTGGCTTCCTATTTGGTATGGCGATACCAACAAAAACCTGAAAAATAGTGTGAGGGGGTTATGGTATGGAAGTTATGCTGAGAGTGAGGGGGAGGAGACCGGGTTTTTATCCTGGGCATGGCTAAAAACGCGGGTAAAACCTCTACCTTGAACCATTTAATTGCGGCATCAGCGGGTCACAGAGAGAAATTAGGCATTACGTCCACCGGGCGAGACGGCGAGACGCTCGACCTGATTACAGGCAAAGTAAAACCCCGCATTTTCTGTCCGCGGGGTACAATCGTCGCCACGGCCCGCCAGGCTTTGCGGGTCAGCTCGGCAGGTCTGCGGAACCTGCACGCGACGGGTATTTACACTCCGCTGGGCGAAGTGATTATCGGGGAAGTGGCAGAGGAAGGCTGTCTGGAGTTGGCAGGACCGCTTTATGCGGGGGATCTCGAATACCTGCTGACCGCCATGGCCGACCGGGGTGCGCAAAGAATCTTCGTAGACGGTTCCCTGGACAGAAAGGCAGCCGGCAGAGTGTTGGATAAGATTATCCTCGCTGTTGGCGCTGTTGTCAGCCCATGTCTGGAAGAAGTGGTGGAACAGGCGGTGACTTGGGCAGGACAACTCAGTATCCCTCCGGCACCCCCATGGGTACTGGATACTGCCGTAAGGCTATCCGCCGGGCCGGGCGGCTTGATTTTTGAACCGGGAAAAATATTTCCGTTCCCTTTTAAGACACTGTTAGGCAAGGGCACGGTTGATGGGGTTGTTGCCCACATAGGCGTAGGGGTGCTGGGTTGTGGGGTTAAACGCGAAGCCCTTAAAGGTATCGGCCTGGGTGAAGCGGCCTACCGCCGGATCGTACCAGCGTGCTCCGAAGTTGACGAGCCCCGACTTCGGGTCGTATTCTTTGCCTGTGATGCCCTGGAAGCTGTAGGGTGCCAGGGGACCGGCGAACATGCCGCCGAAGGCGTCGAAACGGTAGCGGGCAATTTCTTCACCGATGCGGTCGGTGAGATTGGTGACGTTGCCGAGGGCATCGTAGTGGTAGTTGAGCAGACCGCCGCGGGTGCGGAGGTTGCCGTAGCGCCCTTCGTCCTTACGGCCGTGGTAACCGAACATGTTGCGGGCGATGGTCTGGTCGTTCCCCTGGTAATATTCGGCAAGGGGGCTGCCTTCTCCTGTATACTCTTTCATGACATTGACGCCGTCATAAAGGTAGCGGGTGGTTTCGGTGCGCAGGCGGTATTCTTTATCCTCGGGGTGCCAGTAGTCTTCCTCGCGGGAGACTTTGCGGCCAAAACCGTCATAGAGATACCCGAGCCAGGTCCCGTCGTCGAACCAGACTTCGCTCAAACGTCCCGCTTCATCGTAGTCGTAGAGAGCGGCACCGTCGGGACGGTAGACCGCGGTGAGATTGCCGGCATCGTCGTATTCGTAGGAATCACTGCCTGCCGTGACCAGGCGTTCCGCCTCGTCATAGCTGTATTCCACAGTTTCGTGATCCAACATCATGCGGATACGGTTCCCCGCTTCATCATACTCGTAAGAGACTTGAGCCTGGGGCTCCATGAGATAGGCGGGCAGTTCGTATTCACCGGGAATCGGCAGGCCGTTTTGGTCTTTGTACCAGCCTTTGTGTTTGCCGCGTTCCAGGCCAAGGCCATTGCCGTTACCGACACCGCG
>JAGXRM010000056.1 GCA_018335855.1 Clostridiales bacterium | reverse complement strand
GCAAGCATAGCGAGGCGCGAGACCTGATGGCTCTGCAGGCGTATGTCTATACGTTGAGGAAGCCAACAGGTTGAGCAACGAAGTCTAGGCGCCGCTTTTCAACAGCCTGCCCCCTCTTTTAGTTCCAGCTGGTTAGGTAACACTGCTGGGAATGTGAAAGTTCATCTATGGTTATACCAAGAGCCTTTAGTTTTCTTTTTGCCACTTTCTCGTCAACTGCTGAGGGAAGTGCCATCACATCATTGGGAAGTTTGCCGTGGTTGCTGTTTAAATAGTTTAATGCTTCCACCTGCAGCGCGAAGGTCATGTCCATAATTTCGGCGGGATGTCCATCAGCTGCGGCTAAATTAACCAACCGCCCTTCGGCAATCAGGTAGATTTTCTTCCCGTCGAACTCATATGCTTCCACGCCGCGCCTCGCCAGTCTCTTCACGTCAGACAGGGCCGCCAGTTCTTTCTTGTTGATTTCCAAATCAAAGTGGCCGGCATTACAGAGTATCGCACCGCTTTTCATGTTTAAGAAGTGCTCTTTACCCAGGGCATCGCGGCAGCCGGTAATAGTGATAAATATATCTCCTTGGGCAGCCGCTTCGGTCAAGGGCATCACAGCATTGCCGTCCATCACTGCTTCAACCGCCTTAATGGGGTCAACTTCACAGACGATGACCCGGGCACCCAGGCCGCGGGCACGCATTGCCACCCCTTTGCCGCACCAACCATAACCGATAACCACTGCCGTTTTACCTGCAATAACCAGATTGGTAGCGCGCATGATGCCGTCCCAGACAGACTGGCCTGTTCCATAGCGGTTGTCAAAAAGATACTTACAATAGGCATCATTAACTGCCATCATAGGAATTTTCAGTGCACCGTCAGCAGCCATTGCCCTCAGACGAATCAGACCCGTCGTTGTCTCCTCAGCACCGCCACGGACATTTTCTATCAGTTGTGGATACCGGGTGTGCAGCATGGCCACCAAATCTCCGCCGTCATCAATAATCAGATGTGGCTTGCTCTCCAGTGTTTTACGCAGATGTTCGTCATATTCCTCATCGGTGGCGCCATGCCAGGAATGGACGGTGAGTCCGTCTGCCACCAGGGCCGCTGCCACGTCATCCTGGGTAGACAGTGGATTGCTACCCGTAATCGTCACCTGGGCACCGCTATCCTGAATTACTTTTGCCATATACGCGGTTTTTGCTTCCAGGTGCAGGCAAATGCTTACACGCAATCCGGAAAACGGCTTGGTTTCCCTGTATTCCGCCGCAAGTTCATTTAAAACAGGCATGTGTTCTTTGACCCAGTCAATTTTTAGTTTCCCGTCAGCTGCCAGGTTTGGATTTCGTATTGTGCTCATTTGTTTACCTCCTTGTGACCGCAATTCCAGCCTTAACCGTTTTAATTTCTTCATACGGCTTTATTTTCCTGCAATGGACTGGTCTTCCTGCTCTAAAAAAAGCTTACGTGCTTTATAGTAGCATTCCAATGCTTTACGGATTTCTCCCAGTTGGTCGTAGAGCAATCCCAGCTCAAAAGCGACAAACGGAATATGCGAAGCCAGGTGGGAAGCTTTAAGAAGGTTTATTAGGGCAGCTTCATCATTATCCAGCTTTTTATAGGTTTTCCCCAGATAGAAATAGACTTCCCAGTCCCGGGGAAATTTTTTCTTCACGTTTTCAAAAGCGGCCAGGCTCTTTTCATAATGCCCTAAATTATAATATACTGCACCAAGGTTAAAATAAGCCACAGAGAATTCCGGATCAAGCTCAACCACTTTTTCAAATTCCTGAAGAGCATTTTCATACTGCTCCTTATCCGCGTACAGATTACCCAATGCATTATGCACAATCGCACTGGTCTGCGGTTCCTGCGTCAGAGCCTGGACCAATCTCAGTTCCCGCATTGCCTCATCCGCTTTGCCCCGCTCAGCATAAGCCACCCCAAGGCATAAATGGGCAAGCAGAAGATCCGGTTCCTGATTTACTACCTGTCTAAACTCCGTAATTGCTTCGTCCATCATGGCTAACTCCAAAAAACCCAAACCTCTTCTAAATGAACGAATGCACGCTTCATTTTCAACTTGTAAAACCATCGGTGTTACTCCTCTCTTCTCCGGTTGCGGTGTTTGTTCATATGAACCTTCAGTTTCGGACATAACACTGGTAAAGGCCTGTAGAAAAGATTCCGGCAGTTCGTCAGGAAGGAGAAAATCATATTTTTCCTGTAAATCGTTAATTTTTTCTTCAAAAACCAGCCAATGCTCAACATAACGATCCATCCGCTTACGTAGATCCAGGAGTCGTTCGTAACAAGCCTGGCGTTTTTCCTGATTATTGCCCACTTTTTTCAATTCTTTTTCTACCCGCTCCAGGTCGGCGAATATTTTTGTAAAATCTTGTTCCTTCATTTAATTTGCCTCCTTAATCGTATCTCCTTCCCTAGGTTTTCACAACATACAGGAAAAACATACATTCTGCCAGAACGGTCAAAGTGTTGACTTGCCATTTAAAATATGTTAGACTATGTATTGTCGCAAATGACCATGCCGACGTAGCTCAACTGGAAGAGCAGCTGACTTGTAATCAGCAGGTTGCGGGTTCGAGTCCCATCGTCGGCTCCAAACTTAATATCAGTTTACGTGGAGAGGTACCCAAGCCGGCCAAAGGGGGCAGACTGTAAATCTGTTGTCTCAGACTTCACTGGTTCGAATCCAGTCCTCTCCACCAATTTTAATTTCTTTTGTGTTGGGGCGTAGCCAAGTCGGTAAGGCACGGGACTTTGACTCCCGCATGCGTTGGTTCGAGTCCAGCCGCCCCAGCCAACGATATTATCTGGGTGGATTTTATTCCACCTTTCTTTTAACGTATGAGCCATTAGCTCAGTCGGTAGAGCACCTGACTTTTAATCAGGGTGTCGATGGTTCGAGTCCATCATGGCTCACCATAATTTGCGAGAGTGGTGGAACGGCAGACACGCTAGACTCAGGATCTAGTGGGCAATACGCCTGTGGGGGTTCAAATCCCCCCTCTCGCACCAATAAAATTAAGGCCTCCCGGTTTTCGGGAGGCTTTGTTTTGTTGATTTTTAGATTATTTTGTGCCACTGATTGCGGAAGTCACTCTTTTAAGCCGGTGCCATCTTACATGCCGGGTTTGCTATTTAATGTTATCTAGAGCCTGCTTTAAGTCGGAAATAATATCTTCCACATCCTCAATCCCGACGGAAAGGCGAACAAGACCGTCCGTTAAACCAGCGGCATGCCTTTCTACTTGTGGGACACAGGCGTGGGTCATGGAGGCGGGGTGTTCAATCAGTGAATCGACTGAACCCAGGCTGACAGCCAGGGAAATCATTCTTACGTTATTCATCAGAGTGCACCCGGCATCCAGCCCGCCTTTTAAATCAAAGGAGACCATACCGCCAAAACCATCCATTTGTTTTTTAGCTAATTCATGCTGGGGATGAGAAGGAAGCCCGGGATAGTAGACGGTGGCAACTTGGGGACAGTTAACCAGGAATTCGGCAACCAACATGGCATTCTGGCAGTGCCGGTCCATCCTGACTCCCAATGTTTTTATACCCCTGGCCAGCAGCCAGATATCAAATGGGCTCGGGATACCGCCCAAGTCTTTCAGATAGCGTTTTTTCATCTTACTTGTTAGGTGTTCCGGACCCACAATTACCCCGGATACCAGGTCTCCGTGTCCCCCCAGATATTTAGTCGCACTGTGGACTACAATATCGGCTCCCAGTTCCAGCGGCCTCTGTAAATACGGGGTCATAAAGGTGTTATCCACAACAAGGTACGCTCCGTACTCATGGGAAATATCTGCTGCAGCCCTGATATCAATTATTTTCATGGTGGGGTTAGCCGGTGTTTCGATATACAGCGCTTTAGTATTCGGTCTCATGGTTGCCCGCAGCGCATTTGTGTCTGACGCATCAACAAAAGAAGCCTCAATGCCAAAGTCAGGCAACATCTGGCTGATTAAATCATAGGTACATCCATAGAGCATATTGGAAGCAACAATATGGTCACCCTGTTTTAGGATTGACAGCAGTGCGGTTGAAATGGCGGCCATGCCGGAACATGCCGATACTGCATCCTCACCATTTTCCAGTGAGGCCATCCTCTCCTGGAGTTCAGTCATGTTGGGGTTGCCTATCCTGGTATAGATATATCCCGGCTCAAGGCCTGCAAACCTGCGGGCTCCCTGTTCAACATTCTCAAAAGTAAAGGTGGAAGTCTGATAAATCATTGGTCTAACTGGTATGACCAGTATTATGGTATAACATGTTCCATAAAAAAATAAATACTCCTGCTAGAATTCAAATATTTTCCCAATTTTACCTTAAAAACCTCCAATATATTGGAGGTTTTTACGTTAGTTTTGCTTTTGTGACGCCAGGGTCAGGGCGTTTTCAATCGCTTTGAGCAGCGCTTTGCTGGTGGTAGTGGCGCCGCTGATTGTATCGACTTGCAGTGTCTGGTTCCGCTGGACACGGGTGATGACTCCTTCAGCTTCTTTGGCGTGTTTGCTTTCTCTGTTCTGTAAAACTTTGATATTTTCAAATTTGTGATCTGTGATTTTTACTTCTACCAAATACGTAAAGGACGCATAGTTGAATGAGCCTTGGTATGTGCCATCGGGAATCTGCTCCAGATCCACATCCTGGATAATCATATCTCTTACTTGCTTGTGTTCAGCCGTTTGCGGTAAATAAACGGCAACATAACCATACGCTGCGAAAATAACCACTGTCAGAATAACAAGAAAGATGACTCTCCTCATTTACCACACCCCCATAATACGTTCATATTTAATGTTGAATATTGCAGCTTTAAACAACCGGTTCTGGTATATAATAGTGATTAGGGGGTGCTATTATGACTGTAAAACCCTGGGGAAATTTAGTGGGCGTTCGTCCGACCAAACCACTCCATTCTTTGCTTGACCGGGGGCTTAGCTACGAAGATGCGCTGGAAGCCATGCAGGGCCGCTACGGGATAAGCAGGGACAAGTTTGACCTGCTGTGGCAGGTTGCGAATACAGCAAGGCCTGTGCTGGCAGAAAGCAGCGATCCTGCGTTATTCAGTGTATATGTAGGTATTCCCTTCTGCCCTTCGCGCTGCCTTTATTGCTCATTCCCTTCCCACTCTCTTACCGATTTAGGTAAATACAGAAGCCAATTTGTTGAGTCTTTAATTCACGAAATTTCTGAAACAGGAAGACAAACGGCTGCTGCTGGTATGCGCCCGTTTACAGTCTATATAGGGGGCGGCACTCCGACTGCTCTGGAACCGGAAGAGTTAAACCGGGTTTTAACGTCACTACGAGAATCGTTCCCTGGAGTGTGGCGGGAATTTACGGTTGAAGCAGGCCGGCCGGAGACAATTACAGACGATCATTTTCAGGTTATTAAACAAAACGGCGTAGAGCGTATCAGTATAAATCCTCAGACTATGCATAGCTCAACGCTGGCGCTTATTGGCAGAAAGCACAGCCCGGATGATGTGATATCGGCCGTAAAAAAGGCGAGAAATTACGGCATAGAGATTGTAAATATGGATGTAATCATCGGGTTACCCGGGGAAGATGCCGGGATGGTTGAAGAAACGGCAAACCAAATCCTGGCCCTTCAACCTGAAAATATTACGATGCATGTTTTTGCCCGGAAGCGTGCTTCCCGTTTTAACGATCAGCAGATTGCATATTCACTGCCTGATGCTTCTGAGGCAACAGAGATGCACAGTAAGGTCACAGAGATGGTTAATGGCACATACCAGCCATACTATTTATACCGGCAGCGTGACATTCTGGGCGGCCTGGAAAACATCGGCTATACCCTTCCCGACCATCAGTGTCTCTACAACATCTTAATGATTGAGGAGCGACATAATATCATTGGTTTAGGCGGAGGCGCTACCAGTAAATTTGTTACGCAGGATGTTTCCCTGACAAATATCAGCACACCAAAAGATGTACGTATTTATCTGGAACGGATCCCTCAGCTGATAGAGCGTCGCGGAGTGGAAATAATAAAGCAGGCTGATTAAATACAGCCTGCTTTTGCAATAAAAGATGATTAATGTCCGGCAAGAAATTGATTCACCAGATCCCGAAGTTTTATTTGCCCCGGCTCCGAGAGAAAAGTCTCGCGACGTCCGTCGTTTTCACCGCGGGCACCGTCCACCACGAGGACAGAGTCATCGGAAAGCAACAACGCTTTATATATGGCACCCGTTGAGTCCTTGAAGCGAAGTTCAACGGCATCCAGCGTCTTACCCTGTACCAGCACAAGATTCAGCTCTTCTTCCACGCTGAGCGGTCTTACTTTAATTTTCTCCAGTATATTCATGAACTGGTTTACTTCCGCTCTTTTTTGTATACTAACCGGAAAAAAATCTTCTGCCTGGACTTGAATAACAGTAGGTTTGCCCAGATGAGCGGCTGCACTATCAGAGTTCCCCCTGCCGCAACCGGCCAGAAAAACCATTACCAACAGCAATATCATAAGCTTTCTCATAACGTTCACACCTTATCATTGTAAAAAGAGCGCCGACAAAGCGGCGCTCTCTTATTATTTTCCATTCAGCCAAAAATCACTTGCTTTTGTATAATCCACCAGTTCATCCGGAGAGAAAAAGAGATTGATTTCTCTCTCGGCACTTTCCGGTGAATCGGAGCCGTGCACCACATTATTGCCCATAAACAAAGCAAAGTCACCACGGATTGTCCCGGGAGCCGCCTCGACAGGATTCGTCTTACCCATCATGGTACGGGCAACGCTTATGGCGTTTAATCCTTCCCAAACCATGGCCACAACCGGCCCGGATGTAATAAAACCAATCAGTTCTCCGAAGAAAGGCTTGCCTTCATGCTCGCCGTAATGCCGGGAGGCTAACTCCCGGGATATTTGCATTAGCTTCATGCCGACAAGCCGGAGACCTTTCTTTTCAAAACGGCCGACGATCTCTCCGACCAGATTGCGCTGCACTCCATCAGGTTTAACCATAATATAAGTCTTTTCCATAGCTGCACTCCTTCGTTTACTAGTAAGTAATTAACGGGCGGTCATCAGCAATAATCCGCTTTTCCTTCTCCTTGGCCGTCCTGACATCTTTGGGTATGGAAAACATCGTCTGATGCGTCTCGCCGTCATAATATTTAAGTTCTTCGATTCCCCTGGCAGTTATACGCTTGTCCACTTCAGAAATACTTAATTCCAAAGGATCGTGAACCTTTGAAGCGAGGGCGAAGCCCCAAACAGCGTCATAAGACGGAATAAATGAATGATAGGAGCGAACCACCGGGAAGCTTGTCGCCAGAGTGTTGCAGACTGCCGCATGACATTCCAACAATCTCGGGTTAAAAGAACCTGCCTGCAGTGCGATAATACCGTCGTCAGCCAGTCTGTCTGAAACCAGTTGATAAAACTGTTTCGTAAAAAGAAGATATGACGGGCCATCATCAATTGGTTCTGTCAGGTCCATATAGATAATGTCGAATACATCATCTGTTTTCTGTAAGTACTTGCGTGCATCCATGTAAAGCACTTTAACTTTTGGGTCATTAAATGAGCCTTGGTGCCAGGAGGGAAGATATTCTTTGCAAAGCTCCACCACTTCCCTGTCGATATCTACCATCACAATCTGTTCCACACTGGGGTGACGAAGGATTTCCCGTAACACCGCTCCTTCCCCGCCGCCGATAATCATCACGCTTTTTGGTTCAGGATGCAGAATCATAGCTGGCTGGATCAGTGTTTCATGATAGATATATTCATCATGTTCCGAGGACTGGATTTTTCCGTCCAGTACAAGGCATCTGCCATAAAATTCGGTGTCGATAATCTCTACCACCTGGTACTTAGTCTTGCTACTGAATACGAACCGCTCCACACCGTGCATATGGGCCTGTGTAGGATGGGTATATTCGATGAACCATTTCCAGGTTGGTACACTCAAGCGTAACCCCCCTCTATTTAGAAGTTTGCCGCTTTATGGGAGACTTCAATTTCAAAAATACCGCGCTTTATTTCCTGAGCTGACAAACGCTCGGCGGAAAAATGGTCTTTAAGATAATTACAGGACACCCAAGGATCCACTGTGTCTCCGCAAGTAAATACATCCACAGCTGCATAGCCTAATTCGGGCCAAGTGTGAATCGCCAGGTGTGATTCTGAAATTACCACAACCCCGCTTACGCCCTGAGGACTAAATTTATGGAATGCCACTTCCCTGATTTCAGCGCCAGCTTCTAACGCGGCGTCAACCATCGTTCGCTCTATCTTTTGTATATCATTTAAAATTTCTGTGGGACATCCGTAGAATTCAGCCAGAACGTGACGACCTAATGCGCTCATTTTCTGAAGCCTCCTTTATATTTTTTTTGAAAACAATAAGCTCTGTCCATTGAACATCAAGTTAAATTGTAACAAATTCCTGGGAAAAGTCAATGTTTTTTGGAAATTTATTTTTATTTTTAGTGTCTACCTTCGTTTTCCACGATTTACCCTTGTATATGTCTGTTTTTCTCCGGTTTTTAACGTTACACAATTCTGCCAGCGAACAGTGAAGCTGAAGCCTAAAAAAGACGCTACGCGTTTTCAGATGAACGTCTTTTTTATTCCGCTAGGGGCTGCCGCCCCTTCGGCGGGTCTGAGGACCCTGAGCACCCCGCAAGAGTAAGGGGGAACACCCCCTTACAACCCCCACGGCAAGGATCGTAGCTTCCCTGAGCGTTATAATTTCCTTGCCTATAAAAAAAAGGCGCAAATTCCTGATAAGAATTTGCGCCTTTTTTAATCATTTTCGGTTTCGTACCTTAAAAAAGCTCTTAGGCTGCTTCAGGGACATCCTTATCCTTCTTGAAGAATGGCAGACTGTGGGAGATGAAGACAAAGGCCATCAGGCTGACGCCTAAGATATCGAATATTTCGTTTGGTGATACCAGCGAAATTGCGGCAGCAAACATCAGCACCCTTTGTAACAAATTCAAGTGCCCTCTGAAATAAGCCTGCACTGCTGATGCAAGAGCTAAGATCCCCAAAAGTGCCGTTGCTGTGCGGAAAGCAATCATAGCCGGAGAACCGATGCCGAGAATTTCCGGAGCATAGAAGAACATATAAGGTACAATATATGCTGCAATACCCAGACGGAAAGACATTACACCTGTCCGCATGGGATCGCTTCCGGATATACCCGCCCCGGCATATGCGGCGAGAGCCACCGGAGGCGTAATCGATGATACACAGGCGAAGTAGAATACAAACATATGCGGCAAGAGTACAATAATATCAGCTGGTACATGGGCAAAAGCCGGACTCGACCTGGTGATTACGACCAGACCGGGTGCCATAACAGATGCAGCCACAGCGTAAGCTGCTGTCGTGGGCATGCCCATACCAAGAAGAATACATACACCCATGGTAAAAATCATGGCCAGCAGGATGTTGGTATCAGCAATGGCTAACAAAACGCCGGCAAACCGGCCGCCGATACCTGTCAACACGATAACACCCATGATAATACCGGCCGCGGCACAAACGGCGGCCAACTGAATTGAACCACGGGCGCCTTTTTCCAAAGCTTCAATAATCTGTTTGGGGCCCATCCTGGTTTCCTTGGATATTAAGCTGACAAGGAAACTGGAAACAATTCCCCAAAAACCTGCCATAATCACGGAATATCCGGCCAACAGCGCATAAATTAGCACAACTACCGGGATGAAAAGATAGGCCCTCTTTAGTGTTTGGGGGATACTGGGTAACAGATGGCGGGGTACGCCGTAAAGTTTCAGCTTAATGGCCTCATAGTCAACCATCATGTAACACGAGAAAAAGTAAAGGATAGCAGGTATAATTCCGGCAATCATAATCCGTTCGTACTTAATGCCGGTAATTTCTGCCATAATAAACACACCGGCGCCCATAATAGGCGGCATAATCTGACCGCCTGTTGAAGCGACTGCTTCTGTAGCAGCAGCAAACGTTGGACTGTAGCCAACCCGCTTCATCAAAGGAATAGAAAGGCTTCCTGTGGCAACTACGTTACCGGCGGATGTGCCATTCATCATACCCATCAAAGCGCTGGAAATAACAGCTACCTTGGCGGGGCCGCCACGGGCAAAACCACTGATGGCAAATGCAAACTCAACAAAATAGGTGCCTACACCTGATACGGTCAAAAAGGAACTAAAAATAATAAAGAGGATGATATATTTAGCGGAAATAGCCAACGGCGCACTGAAGATACCGTTTGTAGTATAAACATACGTCAGGATGCGCTTTGCTGAATAGGCCGGGGTTATAAAAATCCCTGGCAAATATTTTCCGACAAAAGGATAAATCAGAAAAACTAACGCGAGAATAGGCAGCGAATTCCCACTCGTACGACGAGTTAACTCCAAAACAATGATAATTCCAAGCAAGGCAACCCACATGTCTAAATCAGACGCGCGGTTCGTACCGAAAAAGTATTGTACGCGGCTGAAATTCAATACAATATAAATTGTAACCGCCGATATAGCGGCCATACCTAAATAATCGATCCAGTGAATTTTTTCTTTTGCTTTTACCCAGCCGGGGAAATAGGCAAAGCCAAGAACACCAAGCAACATTAGGTGGTAACCCCGGAACAGCAATTGTTCCATAGGTGAGAAGACAAGAAAGTAAATATGGAAAACGGAAACTGCAGCCGCGAAGTATACAAGGACCTTACCGATTCTCCCTTGGAAGTCTCTTTGATTCGATACCTCCGCCTCTGTATCCGGCGCCAACTCCATGGGGAGCTCAGGTACTTCTGCTGCGCAAGTTTCTTTTTCCAGGTCCTTCGTCATTGGAAACCTCCTCTCATAAAAACCCTTCCTGTCACCCGTCTGTGGGCGACAGGAAGGAATTTTTACAGATGCCTTACTTAGCTTCAGGGGGAATCAGGTGTGCAGGAATGGTATAGCCTTTTTCTTGGAAGTACCGCATTGCACCGGGGTGCAGAGGAATAATGTCCATGTACTCGAAGTTTTCTGCAAGTGTTTCAACTGCAGCGGCATGTCCGTCCATCATAGCCTGATTGTTTTCCAAAGTAGCTTTAACAATCTTGTAAACATATTCTTCATCCAGGAACTTGCTGGCAATCGCCACGTTCCATACGCCAATTGTTTGCAGGTCTTCATTCAGCGAAGCATATTTATCTGCCGGAATGATGGCGTTGGAGAAGTATGGGTATTCTGCTTTAATGGTTTCGCGGTCTTCACCGTCAATACCGATAAATACAACGTTCTGGGGTCCTTTGGTAACTTCATACTGTACAAAAGCGGAAACCGGAATACCGGCGGCGAAACCGTTGGCATCCAGCAGGCCGTCGCCCTGGTTTTCTACCAGGTCGCCGATACCGCCATGCTGTACATTGGCGTTAATACCAAGAAGATCAAAGAAACGGGGGCCAAATGTGCCGATGGTACCGGCGGAGGGCCCAAGACCAACTCGTTTGCCTTCCATGTCGCGCAGGCTGTTGATACCTTTGCCGGCGTCAGCAATATAATGAACGTAAGTGTTGTACATCGGGAACAGTGAACGAACATCGGTATGCTCAAGTCCGCCGGTCCATGCTTCCAGGCCGTTCCATGCTTCATAAGCAGGTCCCATAGTGGTCATGCCCAGCATAATTTCCCCGTCCTGAATCAGAATCAGGTTGTGGTTCGGGCCGTCGGTTACTTCAACGGATACGGGAATGCCAAGGGCTTCCTGAGCCACATTGGCCCAACCTTGTCCATACAGGTAGTACGTGCCGCCAACGGAAGCAGTACCGACAGTCAGGTTGCTGGGTGCTACAGTTTCAAAATCAGGTACTTCGGGCTCTTGCACCGGGGGAGTTACTGGTGGTGCTGTTGTCTTCCCACAACCGGCCAAAGCCAGCATCAGAACTAACATCGATATACAGAATACAATCAGTAAACTTTTCTTTCTCATTACTTTAAAACCCCTCCTAAATTTTAATTCTTTCTTTTGTGGACTTCAGAATTATCTAGCTCATCCCTCCTCCACTTTTTTATAACGCCACATTGTGGCGAATGAAAACAAATTATCGCAAAATTAATACTATTTATATTTAATCATATACAGATTATTCGGACAAGTTTTTGTTCATATTGTTCTAAATTTATTCTCTTGTTAACATAAAAGATTCGCGCACTGGGCGCGAATCCCTCTTTATCAACATTTGTCAGTGTCTGATAACCGCTACAAAATGGGGCAAAACTTTAAATCGTACCGTTTGTCCTCGCATCACTTCATCCTCAGGGTGGATATGAACGATGAGATCCTGGGATTCCCCCTGGGGTAAAGATACGCGAAGCACTGCTTCCACTGATTCGCCGCCATATGTTGTCTCCAGGATTTTACCGGATATCTCCCCGTTTATATCTAGCTCAAAACTGTCCGGCCGCACCGATATTTTAACCTTGGCCCCAGGGGCGTGGTCATGTGTATGATAAACATTCAGATGAGGAAAGAGGGCATGACCTTCCAGGGAGGATATCCGAGACTCCGTGCTGCCTCGTCAATTCTGGGGGAAACAAGACTTAAAGATGCCTCTCCAGATTGCATGGCCTGAGGCAGGAAACGAACAGTATCAAATCCTGCCCTTTGGAAATAAATTGCTGCCGTAAATGTTACACCGTAGCAAGCTGTTTTTGTTGTTATATGTACATTTACTAGCGATTTTCTTTGATATCTCCCTTTTTTCACGAATTTAAGACAAATATAAAGAAAAAGCAGGGACAAATTGTCCCTGCAGTTTATGTATCTCTACGTGTTTACTACCAGTTCAGTAATAACATAGCGTACCCATTCAGTCTCAGCTAATGCTTCCTTCACACCTTCGTAACTGGCGAATAAATGCCCTGAGCGACACTCTTCGCCCCCGTCACAACCGACGACTTCCAAGTAAAACACAGCTCTCCCCCCTTGCATTTACTGCTACATTCAACAGATTGGGGAAAAACTCCTCTACATATTAATTGGTAACTTCTGGTCACATTGTTATGATGCTGTATCCCTGGGTTTCAGATTAGGCATCGCTTCCTTGCGCTCAATATTTCTATAGGGAATTAAATTACGGGAAGCCAGCTCATGTATAATTTTTTCATTACCTGAATTATTATTATGTTGATATTTTTCTTTGTACATATTATCATCCGCTTCTTTAAATAGATCCGCCATTCTGATCTGACCTTCGCTGACAGCGTAACCGATAGACATACTCAGATAAAGCCCTCTGCTCTCCTCATTAAAGCTAGCGATTGATTTGCGAATTCTGAGATACGCCTGTTCAACAGCAGACTTATCTGAATCGGGCAATAGTATGGCAAATTCGTCTCCGCCAATCCGGGCCACCATGTCGCTATCCCGGAAGCAGCCTTTAATAACCTCTGCCGCTGCTTTAAGCAACGCGTCACCGACACTATGCCCAAAACTGTCGTTATATAGCTTCAGGCCGTCTACGTCACAGACAATCATTCCGACGGAGAGATAGCGCCCTGCTTCCAGTCGTTGCATTTCCTGTTCAAAATATGCCCGGTTATAAATGCCGGTCAGAGAATCGTGCAGGCTTAAATACTTTAGCTGTTCTTCTTTTACCTTCTGCTCCGAGATATCGGCCAGAACCACCACTATCCCTCTGATATCACCCTGAGCGTTACGGATAACGGCATTGGACAAACTGAGTTCAATGGTGGTGCCATCTTTTTTTTGCCGTGTAACTTCAGTACCATAAACCGTCTTGCCGGCCAGAGCCTGGCGATGGAGCTTACGGAACGCCAACCACTCATCTTCCGGAACAATTGGATTTCTGCAACCAAGAACCTCTTTCTCCTTCCAACCGAACATCGTCTCTGCCGCCGAATTCCAGCTCATCACCCGTTCTTGCGGATCCAGGGTGATGATAGCAAGCGGTGTGGCCTGAATTAACGCACTTAGTTTTTCATTGGCTTCCAGCAGCTGATGTTCTGTCCGTATACGGGACTGAAAAGCCAGATGTAGAATAAGAAAAAGAATCGACCCTGTAACAATGACAAAAAGCCAACCCTTATATGTCTGCAACTGGGTTAGTAAATGAATATCCGTCACTGCCGACGCAAGTATTCGATCGGAAAAAGTAATCCACGCCCCGGCGAAAAAAACGTAGTATAGAGTTAGTCTTATGACAAAATAATTTCTGAACTTGCCTAACTTGCCGAGCTTTCTCACCTTGCCACTCCTTGCGGAATAATTTAGCTACGTGGTTTTTTCGCTAATATTTCCCTTTTTCCTGCTTTTTTTTGACACCTTCTGTTAAAACAGTGTAGTATTCTAGAACTTTCCTACAAATACGGCATCTTCCTGATTCGAGAGTAATATTTTTTAGTCTCTCTGAAAAGATGAACGAGAGAAGAGCGGCTGATGAACTCATCCCGTGTTACGGGCAGGTCCATTTTAACAAAGGAAGTCTCAAGATTGGCAATAGCCCGGTCCAGCATTTCGTAATGCTTCATCTTTCCCTGGAGTTGCTTCTTCTGTACTCGTACGAGTATTCGCAACAGTTTGGCCACAGGTACTGCCTGAGGAACTTCTGTCACCATACGTTTTGCTAATTTATGCATTTCCTGTAATCGGTCTATCTGAGATTCAAAGATGCGAAAGATTTCCCGGTAACGGTCTGCCAACGTTTCCTCGGACAGATTAAAGCGCTGCTCCTCACGGAAAAGTTTAGACATTTCCAGCCCTACTATTATCTCACTTTGGATATGTTCAACCTGCTCATAAAAAGTTTCAGAGAACTCGCTGGGGTGGAGAATTTCCCCGGCCACCAGTAGCATTATATCCCTGATAGACTCGTCTACATGGAGCACGTGCTCCACAACTTCATTTTTGTGGTTCGGTGTAAAGAGAAAATTAATTGATAAAGCAACAATTCCGCCTAACAATGCTGAGAATATTTGTTGTAAAGAATATATGGTAAGGCTTTGCGCCTGACTGGCGATTACCCCAATAGCCGTCACCGCAGTAACTGCAATACTGTCCTGCCAACGCAACCGCAGGCAACTGATGATTACAATATAAACAACCAGTGCATACGCCAGGGGTGTCGGTCCCATCACCATGCCAAAAACGGTTCCCACAACCGCCCCCAGCAGGACACTGCCCAGTTTTGCCAGGCTTTGTTGTATAGAACGATAGAACGTCCGCTGCACTGTAACAACGGCGACAATAGCTGCCAGACTAACCCGTTCAATGCCTATACTTTGCAAAATATAAATAGTTAGCCCCACAGCCAGCGATGTTTTTAACACCCGGCCCCCGAGGCGAAATCGTTTAAACATTCTTTTCCCATCCTAACTAAATTTCTACTTCGGGGTCAGGTTTAACATTTGACATAGCACAAACCTGACCCCGTATCTGTTAATTACTCTGTTTCCCCGAGGTGCATCCTTCTTATCGAGCATTTTTTACACTCCTTTAAGTAATAATAATTTATAATACCCATTCACACAAAACAGAAATAAAAAAGCCACTATAAACGTGGCCACATGTGCATAAGCGCAACTTCACGCTTATCTCTTGTGAAACATAATAACATATACCCCTGATTAAAACAATTTTTTTCGGCTCACTACTATCTCGCCATGGCAGCCTACTGCGCTGAGGAAGAATTAGACGGTTTCGCTAATTTCTTTATCGTTCAGGCTGAAGAAGAGCGTTTTCACGCTATGAAGTTTTTCACCCTGATTGGTGATTTGGGGCAACGGCCAATTATCACGGGATTTGAAGATCCAAAGAATGAATTTTCATCTGTACAGGAATTGTTTGAGCTCGCATTGGAGCACGAACAGTTTGTCACCAAACGTATACATATGCTGATGGATATGGCTCGCCAGGAAAACCATCACCAGACGGTCAGTTTTCTGCAGTGGTTTATTGACGAACAAGTTGAGGAAGAAGCGAATATGTCAAAAATCTTACGTAACATTAAGCGTGTGGGCGGCGAAGGCTATGGCATTCTGCTCATTGACCAGGAACTTGCCGGCAGAATATTTACACCTCCGGCACAAGCATAAAAAAATTACCCGTCCTGTCTGTGGACGGGTAATTTTTTGTTCATTATTAAATTAGCCAGCATACTTTTCAAAATCTTCCTTTTCTGCACCGCAGTCTGGGCATCTCCAGTCATCGGGAAGCGATTCAAAAGAAGTACCTGGGGCAATTCCATTATCGGGATCGCCTTTCTCGGGATCATAGATGTAGCCACAATACGTGCAAACCCACTTCTCCATTATTGAGCCTCCTTAAAAGCTGATTAACTATAATATTAATATTAATTCTACTCCTATTTTTTAAGAGATACATAAATAAAATATTAATAAAAAAGTTTACAGATTGCAGTAGAAACGGCGAATTTCACATTATGCTTTGTTACGGACGATGGAATACGCTGCCAGGGCAATGGACGCCATTTTTCCATAAGATGATTCATTCCTGGATGTCAAAATAACCGGTTTGGCAGCACCCAGTACCAATCCGGCCATTTTTCCCGAAGCAAAATATATAATGGCTTTCCCAAGCAGGTTGCCTGCCTCTATGTTGGGCACGACCAGCAAATCCGCTTTCCCCGCCACTTCACTTTTAATCCCTTTATGTGTGGCCGCCTCCAAACTAATGGCTACGTCCAATGCCATAGGACCGTCTACTACGGCTCCGGGAATCTCCCCCCTCAGCGCTACCAACTTCAACTCCTGAGCATCTACGGTCGACTGTACTTTAGGGTTTACTTTTTCATTTGCAGTCAACACTGCTACATGCGGTTCTTCCATACCGATGCTTTGCAGAAACTCTACGGAATTTTTAGTAATCCCTATCTTCTGTTCCAGGTCAGGACTTATATTGAGCCCGCCGTCCGTCATGTAAATCAACCGATAATAGCCGGGTATTTCATAAGCAGCCAAGTGACTGAGAATGCGGCCTGTCCTCAGTCCCCCGGAAGGAGACAATACAACGCGAAGGAAATCAGAACTGTTTACCATGCCCTTCATGAGGATATCCGCTTTACCGTCAGCCACTTCTTTTACTGCCCGCTCTACCGCAGCAAGCGGTTCTTTTATATCAATGATTTCAATCCCATGCAGATTAAGACTGGCGGTCATCGCCATCCGCCAAATCCTTTCCTCATCTCCCACCAGGACGAAATCGACAATATCCTCTTTCCTGGCATCCCTAACTGCTTGCAGAACTGTTTCTTCTGCTGCAGCAGCAATGCACATCCGGCACTTTGGGAATTTCTTTACTGCGGCAAAGACCTGATGATAGTTTTCAAAACTCAAATTAAACCCTCCTATTCGGATGCTTGTACTCCGTAGCTTTTAATTTCTTCCTCTCCACGTAAAGCACGGAATGCTCCTTTAGCTAAAGCATCCAATTCTTCTTCCCCGGCCAGAATCATCACTGGCGCGATGAAAGAAACTTTTTTACGTACTAAAGCGGTAAGCAATTGCGAATACGCCATTCCGCCGGTAAGAACAACAGTATCCACCTCACCGTCTAAAACTGCTGCCATGGCACCGACTTCCTTGCTCACCTGGTAGGCCATTGATTCTACCACAAGTTTAGCCCGGTCATCTCCTTCTTCTACCCTGGTTTCGACCTCTTTGAAGTCCTTTGTACCCAGGTATGAATAAAGACCGCCTTTAGCTGTCACAAGTTCTATCATATCCTGGCGGGAATACTCTCCAGTAAAACATAAATCAATTAACGCCAGCGCAGGTAATGTCCCGCTCCGCTCCAGGGAGAACGGACCCTCGTTATTGGCATTATTAACATCTATCATCCGGCCGCGACGATGGGCAGAAACGGAAATCCCGCTGCCCAGGTGGACGATAACTAAATTAATCGCTTCATAGTCTTTACCCAAGTGCACTGCTGCCGATCTGGCAGCAGCCTTCATATTTAACGCGTGTGACATACTTAGTCGGGGTATACCCTTAAGACCGGATAAACGGGCAGTATCGACCAACTCATCCACCGTTACCGGATCAACGGTGAATGCCGGGATACCCAATTTCGCGGCCCACGGCAGTGCCATTACAGCGCCTAAATTAGAAGCATGACAACCATACTGACACCGGGATAAGTCTTCCATCATCGCGGTATCCACCCGATATACGCCCCCCTCTACAGGCCTCAACAGTCCTCCCCGTACTACAATTGCGGATAACTGATCAAGCTTTATGCCCTGATTGATAAGGAACGTCAGAACTGACTTGCGTCGAAACTCAACCTGCTCCATGACCGAAGTAAATTGTTCCAATTCCTGCTGAGAGTGACGGATAACATGCTGTGCAATACATTCTTCATTCTGATAAAGGCCTAACTTCGTAGATGTTGAACCTGGATTAATGGCCAGAATCTTATACATTCATATCACCACCTCAATATCTCCGTACTCTTATTCTGCGATAAGATAAAAATTCCTTTAGTCAATTTACCAACTTTTTGTCTTAAACAGGGGAATTATGGTATAACATAGATATACCCACACCATGAACTTTAGAGAGGGGAATATCATCATATTGCAGGAGAATGAATTCAATAAGCATTTTGAACAATTTACTATGTGGTTGCTGGAACAATTTCCGGCAATGGCCACACAAATGGGCATTCATACCTGGGATGACCGGCTTATGGACTGCAGTAACGACACGATGGTGCTCTTCCACTCAGAATTACAGGGCTTCCTGACATCCTTTCTGCGTTACAATTCCCGTAATTTCAGCAAAGACGCCCGTATTGATTATACACTGGCCGTTCAGTTGGTAAAGAGCCTGATTCGCGACATTGCTGTTAATGAGCCCTATCTGCGCAATCCTGGTTTCTACCTCGATGAAGTTATGAACGGCGTGTTCGGTCTGATAATGAAGGACTTTGCCCCTCTGTCAGAGCGTCTTACTAACCTTTTGCAGAGGGTAACAGCCGTTCCCCGCGTACTTAGAGAAGCGCAAAATAATCTGCAACCGTCCCGAGTCCCCCTGGTTTGGGCGGAAGTAGCCCTAGAGCAGGCTGATATGGGGGAAATGTTGTTCCTGAATATTATCCCCGCCATCGCTGAAACCGATGAATTAAAGCAGGAACTTATGTCTGCTGGAAAATCCGCCGTCGCAGCGATGGATAGCTTCGCAACATTCCTGAAAGAAAAAGTTATCCCTGTAGCAGCCGGAGATTTTGCCGCCGGAGAATCGTTGTTTAATGAACTGCTCCGCGAAAACCATATGGTAAATTACGACAGCGAAGAACTGCTGGCAACGGGGTGGTCCCTCTTTCAGGAAACAAAAGAGCTTATGGATAAACTTGCCCTTACTATGAATTCACAAAAAACAATAGAAGAAATCATTGAAGATGCCAAAGCCGACCACCCAACTGCTGAAGGTCTGCTGGACGCGCACAGGGAGGCGATGGAATCGGCCCGTCGTTTTGTGGTCGAACACGAGATTGCCACCATTCCTGAGGGTGAAACATTGTCTGTAATAGAGACTCCTCCCTTCATGCGGCCACTGATTCCTTTTGCCGCCTATCTTCCTCCGGGAATTTATGAGCAAGATCTTTCAGGCATATTCTTAGTTACACCACCAAGCCCTGAAGACCCGCCTGAAATTGCTGAAAGTAAGCTGCGTGGACAACATTATGCCAAACTTCCAATAACCGCCCTCCATGAAGCATATCCTGGTCATCACCTGCAACTGGTGGTCGCAGCGAAATACGGAACAACAGCCCGCAAACTGGGGATGTCGCTCTCCTCTCTGTTCATCGAGGGCTGGGCGTTTTATTGTGAAGAATTAATGGAGCAGGAAGGATATATCAATCAGCCCGCTCAGCGCCTGGGCAGGCTCCACGACCAACTGTGGCGGGCAGCAAGAATTATCTTAGATGTCAGTCTGCACACAAAGGGAATGAGTGTCCAGCAGGCCGTGGACTTCCTTGTGGAGCGCTGTCAGTTGGATCCGGGTAATGCTCTGGCTGAAGTGAGACGGTATACGATGATGCCCACCCAACCGCAGTCGTATCTGATGGGAAAACTGGAAATCCTGAAAATTGTGGATCAATACCGGCACAGGAATCCCGGCGCATCCATGAAAGAAATGCATGATGACATTTTGCTCTGCGGTTCTCTTACGCCAAAACTGCTGGCCGAACAACTATTTAACTAAGCGAAACGTGCACAGCCATCAAGGCTGCGCACGTTTCTTAATGAGCGCCAAAGTCATACCGTTTTCAACGGCCTCAACGGCTAAGCAGGTGGCAAGCGGCATAGTGGCCGGGTGACGCAAGCTGCAGGTTCGGCTCCTGATGGGTACACCGCTCAAACGCATATAGGCAGCGGGTGCGAAAGCGGCAGCCTGACGGCAAGTTGGCGGCACCGGGCACATCATCTTTGAGAATAATTCGCTCCCTCTTTAACGTGGGATCAGGCACGGGAACAGCCGATAACAGCGCTTGTGTGTAGGGGTGTTGAGGTGATTGATAAAGAGCAGTGTAGTCGGCTATTTCCATAATCTTGCCCAGATACATGACGGCAATGCGGTCACTCATCTGTTTCACCACGCTAAGATCATGGGAAATAAAGATATAAGTCAGGTTCATTTTCTCTTTCAGGTCCATCAACAGATTAAGAATCTGAGCCTGGATAGAAACATCCAACGCAGAAACTGGTTCGTCGCAGATAATAAATGAAGGTTCCAGGGCCAGGGCACGGGCTATCACAACTCGCTGCCGCTGACCGCTGCTGAGCTCATGAGGATATCGTTCCCTGTGACCGGAGTTAAGGCCTACCAGTTCCAACAGTTCATCTACACGCTCACCGGCTTCTTTTCTTGTTTTTATCAGACGGTGAACGTGGATAGGTTCAGACAAGGTGCTGCCGATACTTTTTTGCGGATTTAAGGATTCATACGGATCCTGAAAGACAACCTGCATTTTTTTGCGATACGGGAGTAGTTGCCTCTCAGACAAAGTTGTAATGTTTTCACCTGCAAAATATATCTCACCGTCCGTTACCGGTACGAGACGGAGAATTGTCCGGCCTAATGTAGTCTTTCCGCAACCGCTCTCACCTACCAGTCCCAGCGTTTCACCCCGTGCCACGTTAAAACTAATGCCATCCACGGCGCGGACAGCGCCAAAGTATTTCTTAACATCCTGAACCTTAAGAAAATCATTCATACCGCACCTCGTCCGCGTACAGCCAGCAGCGCACCTCTCCCCGCTCTTTCCTTTTCAAGGCAGGCTCCTGCTGACGACAGATTGGCATACAGTTTGGACACCGTGGATGGAAGCGGCATCCAGCCGGTAGTTGAATCGGATTAGGTACCGCTCCGGCAATAGCCGACAATCGTTTCCTTTTAATTTCATGATGGGGTAACGAAGCAATTAATCCCTGGGTATACGGATGTAATGGTTTTACAAACAAATCTTCTACATACGCATTTTCAAGAATCAAGCCGGCATACATAACAACAGCCCGGTCGGCGATTTCCGCCACAATACTTAGATCATGGGTGATAAAAAGTACAGACATGCTTAGGTCACGGCACAAAGTTTGCAGAAGGTCGAGAATTTGCGCCTGGGTAGTTACATCCAAAGCAGTTGTGGGCTCATCGGCAATTACAAGGGACGGGCTACAGGACAGGGCCATGGCAATTAATGCCCTTTGACGCATTCCTGCGCTCAGTTGATGCGGGTAACGGTCAAAATTTCCGACAGGATCATGCATGGAAACCAGCGTTAGCATTTCAATACCCTTTAAGCGGGCTTTTGCAAAATCCATCTGGTGATGAATGCGCAACGGCTCCGTAATCTGCTTTCCCACAGTATATGCCGGATTAAATGCCGACAGTGCGTCCTGAAAAATCATAGAAATCTCATTGCCCCTGATTTTTCGCACCTCTTCTTTTGATAAACCCAATAAATCCTTTTCATTAAAACGAATATAGTCAGCACAAACATGCCCGGCAGGGGACGGAGTCAAACCCATGATACTTAGGCCCATGGTAGTTTTCCCGCATCCAGATTCGCCGACCACCGCCACAATTTCCCCGCGGTGCAACATCAGGTCTACCCCGTCCACGGCTCTGACTGTCCCGTCAACCGTATGGAAAACAGTTCTTAAATTTTTAATGTCAAGCAGAGACATAGACACCGGTTCACCGCTTTTCTTTTTACTTTATATTTTGACACCTGGAATCCAGAGCATCGCGTAGCCCCTCACCGACAAAATTCAAGCTTAACACTGTGACAAAAATAGCCATGCCCGGGAAAAAGACTATCCATGGAGCTTCTTTAACAAGAATCAAATCCTGGGCATTACTAAGTAGACTCCCCCAGCTAAACTGCGGCGGTTGGATGCCCAACCCCAAGAAACCAAGGACAGATTCGGCCAGAATCGCTGAAGCCACGGTCAGTGTGGCGTTAACAACAATTAAGGCCGATGTGTTTGGCAGTATGTGGCCAAATATCAACCTGCTGTCAGAGAAGCCAAGTGCCCGGGACGCAAGTACGTGTTCACGCTCTTTTAGACGAAGAAACTCTCCCCGTACCAGTCGGGCAACCCGCATCCAGCTTGTTAGCCCGATAATGACTGCAATCCCCAAGTACCCCGGCTTGATAAAAACAGCAAGTACAATGAGCAGAAATAATGTCGGGATGGACAGGAAAATATCAACCAACATCATCAGCAATGAGTCTAACCGTCCTCCGTAATATCCGGATACGGCGCCATAGACTGTACCAATAAAAACGGTAATGAACATGGTGAGAAAGCCTACCGTTAACGATACTCTCGCACCATATACCATCCGACTCCAGAGATCTCTTCCTAAATGATCGGTACCAAAATAATGGCTGACAGAAGGGCTTTGCTTGATAAATTCACTGGATAAAGTAATTCGGGACGGGTCATGGGTCGCAAGGATTGGTGCAAAAACGGCCGCTATGATAATCATAACTAATACGCCAGCGGACGCTACGGCGAAACGATTACGGCGAAATACCCGCCAGAAACCAACCGACACATTAAACCGCCTCTGCGGGTGTGTAAGTACAGTACTGCCAATCTTTTGCACCTCTGATTCCTGTGCCAACCGTTGCATATCCGCCATAATAAACACCTGCTATCCGTTATATCTGACTCTGGGATCCAATCGCTTATACAGAATGTTAACAAGATAATTACCCAGGATGACCAGGGCAGCAGTAATCATGATAATCCCCATTAAGACTTGATAATCCCTGTTATGTACCGCTGTAATAAACAGACGTCCCATTCCGGGCCAGGCAAAGATGTGTTCCGTCACGACAGCTCCGGCAAAAAGTTGCGGCAGTTCCAGACCAATTAAAGTTGCCATTGGCGTTAAAGCATTACGCAATGCGTGTCTGTAAATAACCTGCTTTTCAGGTAGCCCGTTGGCACGGGCAGACCGAATATAATCCTGTTGCAGTTCATCCCAAACGGCAGAGCGTACATACCGGCTCCAACCGGCTATATTTGTCAGACTGAGCACAATAGCAGGCATTAACATATACCGCAGTTGGTCCCAGAATATAACAAACGGCCGAATCAGTACTGGATATACACCAGGGTCAAACCAGGGCGTTGAATAACCGCCGGCCGGTAAAATCCGCAGCCAGAGTGCGAAGATATAGATCATTAGCAATCCAAACCAGAAAGAAGGAATAGAAATACCCAGAAATGAACCGAAGGAGATCATATGATCCACAAGAGTATTTTTGTGCATGGCGGAATAGACTCCCAGCGCGACCGCCACCGCTAAAGAAAGGAATAATGAAAACCCCATCAGCTTTAACGTTGCCGGTAGCCGTGAAAGTATCTCCTCAGAAACCGGGCGTCCCGTCATAAAGGAAAGTCCCATATCTCCCCGGACAATATGTGTTAACCACAACACATACCGAACATAGGCTGGTTTATCCAACCCGAGATTGGCAGCAATTTTCTCCCTGTCGGCCCTGGAGATTCTGGGGTTTTCAGCATAGCGGGCCAGAGCGTCTCCCGGCGCAAGTTCCATAAGAGTAAACGACAGGGCTGAGATAATCAGTAAGGAAAGTAGCGCAACCGCCACCCGCTTGACTATTATCGCGCTCATAACTTGCCTCCTAAAAAAAGACGGGGTAGCGGAATGCTACCCCCCCCCGCCTTTTTTATTTACCGTCGGTCATTTCCCATTCATACATATTCCAGGTGTTATTCGCCTGGGTCGGGTTTGGCCTGAAGTTTTGCAAAGATGACGGTACTGCAGTAATAAAATTGTAGAAGTAAACGAATATGGACGGTACATCTTCTGAGAGAATTTCCTGAACTTCCATATATATATTTTTCCGTTCATTCATATCCGTTTCTTTTAAACCGGCATCAAGGAGTTGATCCAGGCGTTCGTTCTTATACCCCACAATATTTTGGCCTTCACCGGTTTCATCGGGAATTTGCGAAGAATGCCACAATGCTTTACTGTCAGGGTCAAAGCCGCCGCCCCAGGCAAAAATAATGATGTCGAAATTATTATTTTGAATTGCCCCGCCAAAAGACGGTCCTTCTAAGTTTTCAATGGAAACATTAGCGCCGATGGCTTCCCATTCCTGTTTGGCAATCTCCTGAAAGTCTTCCCGGATCTTAAATCCCGAGATGGTGGTCATGGTAAATTCCAGCCGGACGCCGTCTTTTGTACGGACGCCGTCCGGTCCTGGTAACCAGCCGGCCTGATCCAACAGTTCCTCAGCCTTGGCAGGATTATATTCATACTGTTTCGCATCAGGATTATACGCCCAACTCATCGGAGGTGTATTGGCATGCGCTACACTGCCGACATTATCAAGCACGGTTTCAACATACAGTTCCTTGGGGAATGCGTAGTTAAGCGCCTGGCGCACAGCCTTATCCTGAAAAACGGGCAGACGCATGTTAAAACTGGCATGCATATAGGTAAAGCCGGGATAGTTAAAAACCTCAATCGGCATACCCTGCTCTTTAAGAGCCAACAGTTCCCTGTATTGATTGTCCGGCACACTGTCAAACACATCAATTTCACCGTTGTTAAACTGTACAAACATTGTATTTGAATCGGGAATAATCTTGTAAACCATCTTCTTAATCTTCGGTTCACCACGGAAATATCCGTCATAGGCTTCCAGTGATATGTATTCTGTTGGCTGCCACTCGACAAATTTATATGGGCCTGTACCAATAGGATTCCGGGAAAACTCTCCCCCCTTGGACAGTGAATTTCCTCCAGCAATAAATTCCGGTTCCACAATATGCTTCGGTACAATACTGGCATCCGCATATGCCAGGTACTGAAGCCAGTTCACATCTAATTCTTTCAATCTGATTTGAAAGTCGTAGGGGCCGTTTATGGTGAAAGTATCAACGTTATTGTAGATTAGGCGAAAGGGAACATTATTGCCTTCCGCTGTTTTCATAGTAAATGTAAACTTTACATCTTCCGCAGTTAGTTCCACACCATCGTGAAACGTAACACCATCCCTTAGCGTAAACGTGTACGTTAAACCGTCCGGGCTGATTTCAGGTAAATCAACCAACAAATCCGGTATGAATGCCAATTCGTCAGTCACTTTTATCAGCGTTGAAAATACACCATTTAACACATCAGTCTCATAAGACGACTCCGTAAGAATTGGATTTAATGTTTCAATATCGGCAGATAATCCCCATACCAGAGGCTTTGTTGGCTGAACAGCCTCTTTAGGGCCGCATGAGACTGTAACAACGGCAACGAGTAGTAGCACTAAGAGAAGAACGTGTACTTTTTTAGACAGTTTAACCGCCCCCTCGACATATATTTTAACGTTTGTAATTTCACCCAAAGGTTGCTTTTCCCTGCTTAGGGAGTAAGAATTTCCATAATTATTTTTTTTCGGAAATTTTCCTGAGTTCTAGCTCTGCAAGTTTACTTTGGCAAAGACTGCAGCGATATAATACCCCTTTTCCGGAAAGCCTTCTTTTACGCAGGTATATTCGATTACAGCTTTCACATGTATATTGCCAGCGAAAGACAGCTGATGTTGCCCTTTCTTTAGCCCGGACGTCTACGTCGCCGCCCATTTGTCTTATTCTTTCCACCCACATCTTAAACTGAGTGCCGTGGTTGGGAACAAGAAGATGAATCATCTCGTGGAGCAGGGTAAGCCGTGCCTCTTCGGGATATTTCCCGTGGTAATGGCTTGACAATCGAATCAGGCGTTTCTGCGGGTAGCACAGTCCGGCAGAAGCGGTTAGTCGGTTCGAATATTCAATTGTCACATCGGCACGGGAAGGCAAGCAATTTTGGAAGTACTGTCTGTTAAATAAATCATATAATATATATAGATCGTTTACAGTAGGCAGCATTGGCATCCCTTTCCTGTAGCTCTTATAAATTTTTACTGTGCAGGCAGCAGGGAAACGCCCCATTTTTGCGAATTTTATATACAGGCCAATACCAGCTTGTCCTAACAACGTTTTCCAGAAAGGGGTAATCTCATTAATATCGCTTTTTTCCTACTACCAAAAAAAGAAGTTGTATGTCTGCCCATCACCTGTACGATGCGACAGGCGATAGAGCGCATGGAATACCACAGATACGCTTCAGTCCCTCTCGTTGACCATGAGGGGAAATACGCCGGAACAATAACTGAAGGCGACTTGCTCTGGAAAATGAAAAATACACCGGACCTGTCCTTTGAAAATACGGAGAAAATTTCAATAAAAGATATCCCCCGGCGAATAGAAAACGAACCCGTCAGCATTGATGCTCGTATTGACAGTTTACTCTGCCTGGCGATTACGCAAAACTTTGTCCCCGTCGTCGACGACAATGGTACTTTTATCGGCATTATCCGTCGGAGGGAAATCATTGAATATTTCGCAAGCCAATTACTCGAAAAAGATTGCGGCTGTTAAGCTCTCACCACGTTTGCAATTTATTTCATTAACTTACCCGCTTCCATCGCCAGGGGCGAGCGTTTTGTTTCCGTTAAAGTAATATGGGCATGGAGCGAACTTCCTTTCATTGTTTCGACCGCCCAGGAAAGGCCGTTTGTCCTCGAATCAAGAAAGGGGTTATTAATTTGTTCAGGATCACCCACAAGGATAATCTTCGTTCCTTCCCCAGCCCTGGTAATAATTCCTTTAGCCTGCTTCGGCGTTAAATTCTGCGCTTCATCGATAAGAATATACTGGCCAACAATAGAGCGTCCCTGTAGGTAGGCAATGGCCTCGGTGACAATCTTTCTGCTCATAAACAAATAGGAGATTTTGCTATCCATTTCTTTCTCGTTTTCCAGGCGATCCGTGCGGGAATGAATCAATTGTTCCAAATTATCATAAATGGGACGCATATATGGTGCAATTTTTTCCTTTTCATCTCCCGGCAAAAATCCAATGTCCTCACCCATACTTACATAAGGACGACAAATGAGCATACGTCGGTAAGCATTGTCATCCAGGGTTTTTTCCAGACCTACTCCCAAGGCCAGTAGTGTTTTGCCGCTGCCGGTGGCGCCCATAATCGTGACCAGCGGAATACTGTCATCTCGCAGGGCTTCCCTGGCAAACTTTTGTAAAAGGTTTAATTTGAAACTGTAAAAATCAGGTTTTGTATCCTTCAACAAAGAAAGCTGGCCATTGCTAAAAAGCGCCAGCGCCGTTTTCTGCGGATTGGTATCTGCTTTAAGCAGATAAAATTGATTGGGATGGATCTCCCTGTTCCAGGGAATACTGCCCTGGCTGTAAAGTGCGTCTACTGCCTGCTCCGTCACAAACTCCTCAGCCCAACCGCAGTACTGCTCGTCAATATCATACTCAACCTGCTCATTCCGGTAGTCCTGAGCAGGTATGCCCAGTACATCTGCTTTAATGCGAAGAAAGACATCTTTTGTGACTACAATGACCGGCTGCCTGTGCTTTTGAAGATTTTTGGCAACCGCCAGTATCCTGTTGTCCCCCTTCGCCTCCAGCCAGGTTTGGGGCAGTTGAATATCATCCAGACAATTCATCTCCACCCTAAGTTCCCCGCCGTTAGGCAAAGACACACTTTGATACAAATTCCCCTTTTTCCTCAGTTCGTCCAGGAACCGGGCGACCCAACGTACATTAGCACGGATCTCAAAGTTTGGGTCTTTTTTCTTATTATCCAGCTCCTCTAGCACCACTTCAGGAAGAACAACCGTGTTTTCCTTAAATCCTAATAATGAGTAAGGTGACTGCAACAGAACGCTAGTGTCGAGTATATATGTTTTTTTCAGAGCAAGCCACTCCTTTACATTAGATGCGAACCCTGGACCGTCCTTTCTCTAAGATAATTCTACATGTATGCCCTTTTACCTTTGAGAACTGGCAAAACAACCAATAATCTACCAAACTCTGTCATATGTCAAATCGACGCAAGCTTATCGTCTTTTAATTATACCTTTAGACAATTGCTGCTTATAAAGTATATGTGCTAAAACTTACACAGTTTCCACCCAAAATATAGGCAGGAAAGTTATGTTCGCAGGCGAATTATATAGTTGAAAGGACGTGGAAGTATGACCTATGAGGACTTACGCAGGCTTGCCCGGCAGACAAACTGGGAAAAATCCCGGCTGCTGCATATTCTACTGAAAAAAGTTTTTGAGATTATCGACGAAGACGACTTTGTAAACGCATACGTTAAGCATCTATTCAGTGATGATAATAATGAATTGGAACTATATATTCTCAGTGAAAAAGAAAAATTGATCGTGGCAAAATATCTACTTGCAGAAAAAGCTGCCGTAATAACAATCCTCGACACCGCGGATATTGAATCTGTAGAGGTACGCTCAACCGAAGAGAACCAGGAACTGACCATACATTTTACCAGTGGTGACAATATTTACTTTAACAGTTGTGAAAACTGGGACTGTGACTACAAAAACTATATAACAGACTTTACAAGAAGCCTGTATAAATTATAAAAGCCGCAGCTGCAAAGCTGAGGCTTTTACTTTTACTTCTACGTTACTTTTTACGCTGAAGTGCTTTTATTAGCAGAAGATATGGGGACAGTGCCAATACCGTACTGAATTTCAATAAAATCTCCGCCATCCGCATACAGCCCGTTAAATATATCAAGGTATTTGTTAAAAATAAAACGACGCTTTATTTTTAATGTTGGTGTCAGTTCTTTTTCTTCCAGGGTAAACTCCCGTGCCATCAGATAAACTCGTTTTACCTGTTCAAAGCGGGGTCGCTCACTTAAAGCACTTGCAACCCGTTTGGCGAAGAAATCTCTGATTTCCGGCATTGCCATCAGTTCCTCCGGCTTCTTATAAACTAACCCTTTTTCTGCAGCATACTGCCCCAGTGACTCCATGTTAGGTACAAGCACGGCCACAAGGAAATTACGCTGATCTCCCTGAATAACCACCTGTGATATATACCTGTCTGCCGTCAGAAGCGCCTCCAGCGGTTGCGGGGCAATATTCTTACCGCCGGACGTTACAATGATGTCCTTCTTCCTGTCTGTTATAAATAAATATTTATCCTCATCTAAATAGCCGATGTCGCCGGTTTTCAGCCAACCATCCTCAAACAATTCTTCTGTAGCCGTGACATTGTTAAAATACCCTAAACAGTTCTGAGGCCCTTTGCTTAATATTTCGCCATCTTCCGCGATCCGCACCTCGCCGCCGGGTATAACGCGACCTACTGAACCGTAACGGATTTCATCAAGAGTGTTGAAAGTAATAATCGGGGATGTTTCAGTTAAACCGTATCCTTCGAGAATCCGGATTTGCATTCCGTTGAAAAATTCAGCCAGTTCTTTCCCCAGTGGTGCTCCTCCGGAAATACAAAATTCCAACCTTCCGCCAAATTTTTCACGGACTTTTTTAAACACAAGAGCGTCAGCAACTTTAAACTTTATCTTAAAGAGTCCCGCAGGCTTTTCTCCCCGGGCAATTAGTTCTGCGTTACTTCTACTCACACCTTTTGACCACAGGAATATCTTCTTTTTAAAACCACCCGTTTCATATACATTATCCAGAATACGCTGATATGCTTTCTCGTAGACCCTGGGGACGGATACCATAAAATGCGGGCGGACTTCCACCATGTTGGCTGCTAACTCATCAATTCCTTCAGCATAGGCGATTGTCGACCCGATAACCAGCGGCAGGTAGTAACCTGCGGTGCGTTCCAGCACATGGCTTAATGGCAGGAATGATAGGCTGATATAATGGTCATAAACAGGCACCTTTTCCAAACCAGCCCGGACATTGGACAAAAAGTTGTTATGGGATAACATTACACCTTTGGGGTTTCCCGTTGTACCCGAAGTATACAGCACAGATGCCAAATCATTCTGTTTAACGCTTTGCCATCTCTCCTCGTACAGACTTGGGTGCTTCTCTCCGTACTCTTTCCCCATCTTCTTTACTTCCTGCATGTACAATACTTGCCTGGGGAACTGTAAACTGCTCGATAACTCTTTTAGTTTTTCTCCGTCCATGACATTGTCTGGAACAATAACCGCTTTAAGCTTTTCAATTTTCGGCCAGGCAGAGTGAACTTCCCAAAATATTTCCTCGCATCCCGCAATAATTACGGCGGCCTCCGAGTCATTGAGAATGTGAGCAATCTGCTCCCCTTTGTTCGTGGGGTAAACAGGCACATTAACGGCGGCGGCGGACAGAATAGCCAAGTCGGATATCGCCCAATTCGCCTGGGTCGTCATCATCAGTGCAACCCGGTCTTTAGGTGCCACTCCCAATGACATTAAACCCAAGGATAGATTTTTTACTTCATCCGCCACTTCACGCCAGCTTTTTGGCTGATAAACACCGTCTACCTTCTCCATTAACAGTGCACGGTCGCCGTATTTCTGAACCTGAGTGTGGAAAACTGAAACAATTGAGTCCGTCATCTCTTTAGGCCAGTTTCTCTGCATAGAGCTCATCCCCTTTTCAAAATTTAAACAGACTGAATTTGCTTGCAATTGTAAATTTTATCTATTGATAAATACTTATGAAGAATTTCGCCATAATTTACACGATTCCTTTAAAAAATGAAAATATTTTTGCAATTCACAAAGCACCCGGTATGGGTGCCTTATGTATTCTACTCAAATAAATTTACCCGGAGAAGACTCGTATCATCCAGTTCAGATGGAGCAGAAACACAGCAATTCGTACGAACAATAATCCCCGTAACGCCTGTAAAGCCAGCCGGCAGCGGGTTGCCTGGCTATGCAGGAAATACAGTCCGGCTCCCGGCAGGACAAGGGCAAATAAGATTGCCGCCGGCACCGAGAGTTCAAACAAATATGCCATTAGCGGATTCCCTTCACTAATTACACCCAGTGTTAAACCAAGGTGAGTTAAGAGTATATCAACCGCACCTAAAACCCAGACAATAAAAGCCATAGCTTAACCCCTCTGTTATTATAAGCCATAAATGATAGGGTTAAACACTATCGCTCAAGATTGTTTAATATTAACATTCTCTTCGTTAACAGAGTCATACAGAACTAATCACTGCTCAGTATTCACATTCTGCTTCAGCTCTTCATATACTGAAATATATATCGGAGGAGGTGTGCAATAATGCCCCCTGATTGGGAAACGAATGAAATTGGCTTCCGTACGGCAATACAACCTACCTCACACTTAATTATCCCGGAAGCCCCCCTCACCTGTAAAGGCTTTCTCTATGCCGTCCAACCAGGCGACACTCTCCATTCCATCACCAGAAGATTTCGTTGTTCTATTCATGATGTCATCTCGGCAAACCCGCATATCAGAAACGGCACTATTTTTGTCCGACAAATAATCTGTATACCAGTAATTAAAGTATTACCGTTCAAACAGTTTTTCCCTTTGGCACCAAGAGTTTTATTCAAAGAATTTTTCGGGCCGTTTGGAGAAACCCTCCCCGTAGCGAACGGCTCCGTCCAACTCGCAGCTCGTACATTTATCCGCGTCATTTTTTCCAGGCCTGTCATCCAGGCTTTCTTCTTCCTTGCACCGTCAGGTACACTTACCTTTTTACCCGGACAACTAATTGGCGTTGAAACACTTGTTCCCAAGCAAAGAGTTGCGCGTTTCGTGTGGGATGTACCCGCAGGTACGCGAGGCTCCCTCTTTATTGTAGGCTGCAACGAATTTGTTTGCGGGCCGCCAAATGAAACAGAAGTCAGAAGAATATAGAAAGCAAACAACCACGGGATTTACGTGGTTGTTTGCTTTGCCTCGTTTCTCCATTAAATAGAGTCTCCTAAAATAGAGGCCTCCTAGCGATCACATGTTCTAGCCGATTTCTCTGGGTGGCACACTTATCAGTCTGTAGCGGCAAAATGGTGTCCCTGTAAAAGCAGAAATCCCGTCGGTCCGGACAGTCACGTTAAATGGCACAAAGTTGTCAGGTTGCTCTATACTTGCCGTCTGACAACTGCCGATAGCATTTTTACGCAGACGTACTTCAGTATGACCCATGAATGAAGCATGTATGCGAGCCGTAGCATGCCACCCGCCAACGGGCTTTTCATTTTCCATCACAGTGGCCCTGACAGTGAAGGGCTTTCCCGATTCTAATGGTTCCACAATCAGGCGAAGAGAAGATTTCACATAGGCGCTAACGGTATACTGAATTTCCTTCCCTTCGGCTGTCAGCATCTCCAGCTGCCAGATACCGGCAGGTGGCCTTCTGATTTTATACATCACATGCCCCGCTCCGTTTAGCCTATATAACCAACTGCTGTTAGGATGAACATAAAATCCGTCGGGGTCGCGCAACCGTACACTTATTTCGTTAGCACCAGTTGGTTCGAATACCAGCTTCTTCGGAACATCAGGCCAGGAGAAGATAAACGAAACTTCTTCTGCATCGTTGTCAACTAAAGCTACAGAATAACCGCTATTTGCAACCATGGTTTCGTTTAGCACCACGCTCTCCCCGGTAATATCCGCCCGCAGATAATTACAAACTTCAGCCAGTCGGAAAGTATCCGGTACGTAGTAATAGTTGCCTCCATGGGATGTGGCCAGTTCTGCCAGCATACCGTGCCGTGCCAGCGGGCCCATAGAACACGTGTGAACGGTAATATTCCCACCATACTCCAATACTGTTTTGGGGTCATCACACCGGGGACAGTCATTGTTTCTGCCCCCGGAAAAAAGAAGCACAGCTTTACGTCCTGGCACTGTCGTAAGTAATGCCTGTGCCGCCGCGACACCGGTAGCCTGAGAAATACAACCCCGCTTACGTATCGCCAGAATCCTGGAACCGGTACTTTTCCTCACAGACTTGCCCGTTATTGTCTGTAACGCCAAAGCAAAGTCAGCTAAACAGAAATTGCCATCCAACCCAGTCAATCCTACCCTGTCTCCTGCACGAAGTGAAACCAATAACTGTTTACAGGCAATCTTTAGCGAGTAATTTTTCTTTGTATCATCTGCCCGTTCGCAATGCTCTATGACCGGGATAACAGTTACCGAATCCTCAGTTACCTGTTCCGCATTATCAATAACCAGTGCAAAATCCTGCCACTGTAGTGTACAGCCAAAGGGAGGCCTTGCCAGAGCCCTCAGTGCCGCAGCTACAACTCTGACCTCATAGAGTCCCCGGGGCTCCCGTAGATAAACACATTCCACATTATTCATGCTGTCATAATCAGCACCTGCCCGGGAGTACCCTCCGGTCATTACATTCCCTTTATATAGACGCTTTTTTTCCCCAATTTCCCGCACTTCCAAATCCAAGTCGTTTACTAGAACCCTACCACTCCCCACTGCTGCGTGAGAGTCGGTCCAGACCAGTGTAACCCGCAGAGGCAGCCTGGAATCCACAGGCGCCACTTTGATTATAAACTCCTGGCCGCTGGCGGTAAAATGGTATTCCCCGTCGATGACGATTTTACTTCCCCGACCAGTTGCCGGTGACTGCAGTAGAATATTATTCAGATTAACCCGGCCCCAACCCTGGGTGCTGTCAGGCAGATGCCCCAAAGGCTGCGTCGCCAACGCATTAAGTAAAGGAGCATCAGACGCTTGCGGATCACAGCCACCGAAAGTACGTACATAAAGCAATTTCTCCTCCCCGCTGTAATGCCACTCTCCTTCCCGCAACACATCTTTTTCCCCGCTTGTAAAGAGTGGTTTAAAGCCGCTCATCAACGTCAACGGCCAAAAGTCCAGTTCACAACAGTATCTTCCATCTTCGAGCTGCTCCCATAACTTATTACTTTCACCGTTCAGACAGCGCCAGTCCTGTCCGCCGGCCTGGTCTTCCGCTCCGTTAACCAGCAGTGCCTTCAGCAAAGCTGGACTTGGACTCTGTCCTCCTGTACGACGGCGCCACCATTCTGTCAGCAGAGCGCAGGCGCCGCTGACCAGCGCTGCCGACATGGATGAGCCTGTCATATATACATACTGGTTCAACATTCTGTCCGGGCTTGCTACGTCCGTCCCTCCTGTGCCGGTAATGGGAGTTCGCCGGGATCCGCGGGAAAGGGCCGCAGCCACATCGGTCCCCGGTGCCACTAAAGTTGGTAAAAGGCGGCCGTCCCGGGCAGGCCCGCGGCTGGATGTTCCAAAGATACCACGGATATCGCCACAGCGGAAACGCTTATGCGGACGATATGTAAGAGAATTTCCCACCACGATAGCATTCTTGGCTTCCTTCGGTGGTGTAATGGAAGAAACATGGGGACCAGCATTACCTGCAGAAAAAACAATAGTTATGGACAATGAAGTGGCGGTGCCGGGAATAGCGTCACGTATCAGGCGGTCAAATGTACGCGCTGCCAGGGTATAGCCGCTCCCGGGATTGCTGCCTGTGCACCAACTATTGTTCATAATCAATGCTCCCCTTGCTGCCGCATCCCGAACAACAGTTGTCCAGTCAGGCGGCCACGGACCCACCAGGACATTTTGGTTTATGAATTCCGCCCGGGGAGCGACTCCTTGTCCCCATAGAAATCCGCCGTCATCCTTCTGCCCTGTGACGGCTCCTCCCACCGCTATAGAAGCAATGTGAGTACCATGCCGGAGAAAATCATTGGGGTATTGCTCTTTGCTATAATTAACAAAGGAATGCTGACGTCCGCGCAAATCCATGTGACCCGTTTTATTATTATCCTGATTGGCATCGACTCCTGAATCACAGACCGCAATTCTTACTCCGCTACCCCCTTTCAGTCCCAATCCCTGCAGCCATCCATCATATCCCGGCAGCGGAGCCCTGTCTGGGAATGGGGTGCTATCCAGGCTGCCGGCCGCGATTTGCACTTCCCGTTCTCCCTCCATACCGGGACGCGGCTGCGCATACTCCAGCCAGCGGACATCCGGCAATCCGGCCAGTTCGTGAATGACCGCTGCCTCCGCCTCCACCAGTAATTCCCCATATTCCCCACAGTAAAAAGCAGGCGGAACAGTCATCCTCTCTACATTACCTCCCGCTCTTATCACAGCATCCATAACCGCGTCCACACCCTGTGGCGGATATACGGCAATGTTTACATACTTAATTACTCCGCTTAGTCCCCGCAGGCTGCCGTGAACCCGATATTCAGGTAAAAACGGACCGCTCCAAATTACATAAGGTAATTTCTGCACTTCAGCCAATTCTCGTTGGCCGCACACAACAAACAGCCCGTACGCGGAAACAGGCTCCACCACATCCACACCCATACGCCCCAGTTCTTCCACCCATTCCAGTGCAGGAGGCGCAATCAATTGAAGCAAATAATGTGACCATATTTTCTCTTGCTCCAAAGATAGTGGGGACACACTCTGCTCTGCATTATCAGTTTTTATAGAGCATTCCCCAACCTGTAAAGAGTCCGTTCCCGTGAGTATTTTAACTCTATAGCCTTTCTTCTCCAACCCGGCCAGTTGACGCCGACTGCCCGTTATCAGAGTCCCATACGGCAGAATAAATTCCACAGCGCAACCCTCTTGCCTGGCCGCATTACCGACTTCTTCGTCCGTCTCTGCCTTAACCAAACTGCTAAGAATCGCTCTATGACCCATTGCAATCCTCCCTCGGGAACCATATTAATTGAATTTTCTGATTTCTCAAGCTACGCTAACATTGCCAACCTCGTAGTTAATGAATTTGAAACAGCTCTATGCGTACCCGCTTCTCATTATACTATTTCTATCTTCTAATGCTAACTCCTGCCTTAGCAAAGAGCCCCGGCACCGCAGGCGTATTAGTATACGTCACGGATGTCAGGGCTCCAAAGTGCCAAAAACTTTCTGTAGTTATTCGCAATACGGGAAATTGCGTTAACCAACTGCTCTTCTTTCCAAGGTTTCTGAATAAAATCAGTTGCCCCCAACTCCAAAGCTTCGCGCAGATTTTCCTTTGTGCCCACGGAAGAAAGCATAATCACAACCGCTTCACTATCTGTTTGGAATTGCTTCCTGATTAACATTGAATCATCGCAAATAAGTACTTTCTTTGCTCCACCCTCTGTCAAAGCCAATACACCTCTCCCCCGACAATGTATGCAGATAATTGTAGAATTTCGCTGCCAATACATAAAATTCCTTTAATTCCCGGGACAGGGGACAGGCATCTTCGCTGAAGGTATAAATCTTATAGGGCTTTGTTCCACGAACAAAATCATTAAGCGCTATTTTCGTTCCCATCGGATGGTCTACAATCTGTAGCACCAGGTTATCTATATAGTCAATCTCATCCAGTTCATTCTTAATTTTAAGTTGATAATAACCGTCTTTCTCAACCAGCATGTCACCCGGTATAACCAATTGATCACCGGGTGATGGGTTAATGTATCTTCCGGGAGCTGTCTCCAGGCCGAAATTGCCTCCTACGATATCGGTTACAAAGACATATTTTTCACCGTTCCATGCATAAAGAACAGGACAGGAGAATGTACCGACATGGATAAAACTATCCGACTCGGAATAGGGCTGCTGTGACGCGAAAGTGGGCCGGCTGCCCCGGAAAAGTTTACCGCTGACATGGAGCCGATAGCGGAGTTTTCCGCGTTAGTGTGACACCCTGTACCGCTGCCAAAGCAGGTTTCAAAGACGCTACTTTTCAGCTGTTTTGGTACACCGCTGCTGCCGTGAACCGCATGACAGTTGGAACAGTAGCCGTCAGTAACTGTTTCAATTGTACTTTCTATTTCCAGTTCAAGATAATTTGTGTTCAGAGAATAGTGAAGCTGTCCCTTGCTTTCAATAGAGGCCGCTCCTGATACAAAGAAAGATTCTGTAGGTTTATTACCTGCAGTAAAATCAGATGCAAACAAGCTCTGCCAGAAATCACGGATGCGGTTAAACATATGTTTGAAAAAATGCGTGACTGATTCCAGTAGTCCCTTATCCTGAACAATAACTTCAGTCTCAGGATGGACTCTGGTATTCCACTCTTCGATGTATTTTTTTAACTCTTCCGGATATTCACCCAGAGAGTCAGGGAAAAGGGACATATCCATGCCCCTAAAGGGCATAGGCTCAACAACTGCGTTCTTGAGCTCTTTGTAATATGCCCAGGGTATTAAAACAAACGACCGTATCATACCCGGCTCCGGCGGCGGCACAGCTTGATAAAGCGTGATTACACACCAGCAACCGGCTGCCATAGCAAAGCTTTAGGCCCGTGCTTTGCGTCCCTGTTTTTCAACAGGTTTGCCTTTATTACCATATTTAGCTACTTTTATAGTATCGCGATTTATTACTGATTATCAAGATATATATACGATATTATCGTATAAACGACACTGCAGAAATATGTTACATCTTCCCTAATAATCGAAACATATTCTTCTTGTATGCCTCCACTCCCGGTTGATCAAAGGGATTAACGCCTAGCAGATACCCGCTGATTCCGCAGGCCTTCTCAAAATAGTAAACCATTCTGCCATACCAGTAAGGGCTTATTTCCGGCACACTAATCAATAAATTTGGTACAGACCCCTCTGTGTGAGCAAGCATCGTACCCTCCCGCGCCCTTAGGTTAACCTCATGCAAACTTTTTCCTGTCAGGTAGTTTAGACCATCTGGATTCCCTTCTTCGTCGATAATAGTCATATCCGCCGCAGGCTTGTCTACCCACACCGTGGTGGTGAAAAGATGCCGGTAACCATCCTGTATGTACTGCCCCAGTGAATGCAGGTCGGTGGTAAAGTTAACTCCAGCAGGAAATATCCCCTTGTTTTCCTTGCCTTCACTTTCCCCAAACAGTTGCTTCCACCACTCTGTAAAGTAAGAAAAGGATGGCTCATACGTGGCGAGAAGCTCCACTGTCTTCCCTTTATTGTATAGTAGATTGCGCACCGCTGCATAGCGGTAAGCAGGATTATTCCCCAGTTCTTTTACCTTATAGAGCCTTTGGGCATCTGCCGCTCCGGCCATGACCGCATCAAGGTCAATCCCACCTACGGCAATGGGCAGCAGTCCCACCGGGGTGAGGACCGAATATCTGCCTCCTACTTCGTCCGGCACTACAAACGTTTCATAACCCTCTTCATCGGCCAGCTTTTTTAGAGCACCCTTTTCCCGGTCTGTGGTGGCAATAATTCTTCTTCCTGCCCCTTCGCGCCCGTAACGCTCCTCCAGTAAACGACGAAACACCCGGAAAGCCAAAGCCGGTTCCAATGTTGTGCCTGATTTGGAAACCACATTTATGTACAGCTCTCTGTCACCCACTATATCCAGCAACTGAGTCAAATAGTCAGGACTCACATTCTGGCCGGCAAAGTAAATCTCCGGGCCGCCCCTCTTGTCCCGGGGAAGCTGGTTAGAAAAAGCATGAGTCAGCAGCGACAGCGCCGAGCGAGCCCCCAGGTAGGAGCCGCCGATACCGATGACTACAAATACATCTGCTTTCTCTCTGATTGTAGCCGCCACTTCCTTTACCCTGGCAAATTCAGCCCGGTCGTAGGTTTCGGGCCAGTTCAGCCAACCGGCATATTCACTCCCGGGACCCTGTCCACTTTCTAACAACTCATGAGCCAAGTCAACCTTTGTTTGCAGATTCTCCAGTTCCTGCTCGCTAACAAATGCATCGGCCATACTATAATCAAACGTCAAATCGCCCATAAAAACCTCCTGATAAGCCATTTTCCTTTATGATACCATAAAAGGGCACTTTAAAAACAGCATATATAGCACTAAAGTAAAACAGCCACCCCGTCTGGATCGGAGTGGCTGTTAGAATACGTTGATACTACCTTTATGATTCATTTCTTCCGTCATATGGTCGTCTGAGCCCTGGCTCCTTTCGAAGGGAGCTACTGCATTTATGCATTCATGCAACGCCCATTCATTGAAGCGCTCGATAAACAATTCATTTTTTAACTGATCTTTTTGCACCATTGTATTTCTAAACTCTATTTGAGTCTGGTGATCCAGAGTATTAAAATATCCCTGCAGTAAATGTGCTGGAAGGGTATCAAAATAGTTGATAAAGGTCCTAGCATATGTGGATTTGGAGGTTTGCCAGTTACTTATCAATTGAAATATACCTAATCGAATAAAATTACCTATATTTAACTATCTTTATAATATATTGGTTTACTGGAAATTGTCAAGAATTATCTGCAATTAAGGAAAAGACTACGCGAGCCGTGAGGCCGTGCTCCGGGTCTCTTTGGCCAAACTCAATCCCAATTCCAATGCTTTTGTGTTTATTTCTTCGCTACCACTTGGGCACCGGCTGAGCACAGCTTTTTTTAAAGTATCATGAATAACTATGTTTGCTAAGCCATTAAGAATACCTAAGGCAATAATGTTTGCTACTGTATCCCTGCCCAGCTCTTCTTTCGCGTATCTGGTGATAGGGAGCGCTACTACATTTTTACCGTTTGACACAACGTTCTTGACAAATGTTGTATCAACCAGAAGAATACCGTCTTCCTTGTAATCACTACCATATTTGAGATAAGAGTTTTCACTCATTGTTAAGACAAAATCCGGCGAGCCTACCTTCGGGTAGCTGATCTCTTCCACATCGGTAATAACTTCCGCCTTGCTGGCACCGCCCCGGGCTTCAGGGCCATATGACTGAGTCTGGACGACATAACCGCCTTCGTCCGCCACAGCTTCCGCTAAAATAATTGCGGCCAGAATTAAGCCCTGCCCTCCACTCCCACTTAACCTGATTTCACTGCGACCGTTCATCATATTCCCTCTTTTCAAAGTATGCATTTGCTGTAAGCACTATCGCTTTACCCCTTGGGTCCGCCGGGTATACTCTTCTACAAATTCCGGCGCCGCTTGATGGTGATGAATACCCACCGTGATTTTCCCCTCATGGTCAACAGTTGTGCATTTTTCTACGGGAATAGAATTCTCTTTATACCAGTTCAGCATTGCCGTTGCGTCGCCCTTTTTATTTAGCTTGCCATACCCCACAGGACAGTAGGTAAGGGCTTCGACTACGCTAAATCCCTTATTCTTTACTCCTTTTTCGATCAGTTTATCTAAAAGGGGCAGGTGATACGTAGTGGCCCGTGCTGCAAAGGTTGCGCCTGTGGCAACAGCCACTTTCATAATGTCAAAGTTTCTTTCCGCCCCGTATGGAGCAGTGGTCGCTTTTTCCCCCTGAGGGGTTAGCGGAGAAGCCTGCCCGCCCGTCATTCCATAGATATTATTATTAAAAATAATGGCATTTAAATCAATATTGCGCCTGGAAGCATGGATGAAATGGTTTCCACCAATGGCCATAGCATCTCCGTCACCCATAATTACAAAGATCGTCAATTCGGGACGAACCATCTTCAGCCCGGTCGCAAAGGCCAGAGCCCTGCCGTGGGTTGTATGCAGCGTCTGAAAGTTTAGATATCCTGCTGCCCGTGAAGAACAGCCAATTCCGGAAACGATTGCAATTTTTGATGTGTCTATATCTAAATTTTCAATAGCCCGTAAAAGTGATCCCGTTACAAGGCCGTTTCCGCAACCCGAGCACCACATATGTGGTAAACGGCTTTCCCGCAGATAGTTATTATGCAGCGCGTGAATTTAAATCACCTCCAGTATCTTCTGCAAGATCTCGTCAGGCGTTATCATTTCACCATCAAATCGGTTAAGCCCTACAACCCGGGCCTGACCATGAACAGCTCTTTCCACTTCTCCGAAAATCTGACCCATATTCATTTCCGGGACAAGCAAAGTCTTCGTTTTGTCTGCAAAGGCAGAGATTTTTTCGTATGGAAACGGCCAGATGGTTGCCGTGCGGAAAAACCCAACCGGAAGACCATTTTTGCGTGCCATCTTTACAGCCTGCCGCACTGAGCGGGCGGTACAGCCGTAGCTAACAACAACCAGACTGGCATCATCCATACCAAACTCTTCAGTAAGAATAATTTCTTCCAGATGATTATCGATTTTTCTTTGAAGTCTGGATAACAATTTTTTTGTTTTTTCACTGTCTGTGGTTGGGAAGCCATACTCATCATGAACCAGTCCGGTGATATTGTAAGAGAACCCTTCACCAAACGAAGCAAGCGGTGAGACTTCTTTCTCCTCATCATAGGGTTTATATGGTTGGTCGGGCAAAGGCTTTTCCCTGTTGATAATTTCTAACTCATCCTGGTGTGGAATGTGGATATTTTCCCGCATATGACCGACTATTTCGTCAAGCAGGATAAAGACCGGCTGCCTCAACTTCTCACTTAGATTAAACGCTTTCACTGTGAGGTCAAACGTTTCTCTTACAGAAGAAGGAGCAAACGCGATAACAGGATGATCACCATGGGTTCCCCAGCGGGCTTGCATTATATCTCCCTGTGCCGGTGCTGTGGCAATGCCGGTACTTGGCCCCAACCTCTGGACATTGACAATCACACAGGGGATTTCCGCCATCATCGCATAGCCGATATTTTCTTGTTTTAAGGAAAAACCCGGGCCACTGGTGGCGGTAAAAGATTTAGCCCCACCTATGGATGCGCCAATCACGGCAGCCATACTGCCAATCTCGTCCTCCATCTGAATAAATTTTCCCCCTGTTTCAGGGAGCTTCCTTGCAGCCAATTCAGCTATCTCTGTGGAAGGAGTGATTGGATAGCCGGCATAAAAATTGGCTCCGGCAGCGATGGCCCCTGCCACACAGGCTTCATTACCTTGAAATAACCTTGTCTTTTCTATCTGCCCCATCTGTAAGACCTCCCAGGCTAATTGCAAAGTCAGGACAATAAATTTCGCACTTGTTGCATCCTACACACTTCTCCGGGTGCTGCGCATATGCTTTCCCGTCTGCGTTCATAGCCAGAACATTCCTGGAACAAAAACCCACACAAATTCCACATCCCTTGCACCACTCGTTCTTCACATTAATTTCATAAGGTTCATGAATCTTGGCCAATCTTCCCATTCTTCCACACCTCCCTGTATAGTAAAGCTACTGCTTTCCTGTGGCAAACTTTGCGATTGCAGTCTTTGCGGATGCAAGATCAAGAGTCGTGTTGAAAATAATTACATCCTTCTGTCCGGCAACAGTGTTGGTTATTTCCTCACACCGGCCAGGAGACACGATAATGACATCTGATTCATCAATGAGTCTCTTGATATCCTGTTCATTCCGGCTTATCGTGGATGTTAGGTTCAGGCTTGCCAGCCCGGCAGAATTTAAATTTCTTTCAAACTTGGAACGAAACTCATCTGAGAGGGAAATAAGGCCGAATTTTGTACCGGCAGGGTATCTGGCTATTCTCACAATCCCCTCCAGGCAAGGTTTAACAGCGACACCGTGTACTTCTATGTTCCGGTTGGAAATTAACTCACGCACTTCTAAAGCATGATTAAACGTAGAAAACACACATTGAACGCGGTCCAGTAAATGTTCAATCGTTCCGTCATTCTCCCTGAGTTCTTTTAAGACTAATGGACGTATATTCACATTGGTTATTTCCGCTAACTCCCTGGCGAAGACCCTGGCCTGTTCCACATTGCACTCAACAAATAAAGCTGTGACTCTTTTTTGTTCTTCTTCTTTTTCCTTGACCCGTACCTGGACGATTTGGAGAAATTCATCCGGACTAAAGCCTTTTTCCAGTGCATCATCCATAAGTGAGTCTATCCGGTTGTAAAAGCGTTGTGCCTTTTCCATGCTGTCTTCTTGTGCAACAAACGTACCTCTGCCCTGGTAAGAGACAAGTACGCCATCCTTAATAAGCAATTTATAAGCAGCGCTTATCGTATTTCTGCTAATGAGCAGTCTTTTAGCCAACTCTCTTTCGGTTGGCATTTTCTGACCCGAAATGAACTTTTTATTATTTATGTCCCTGATAATTTGATCCTTAATCTGAATATAAAGCGGAACACCACTACTTTTATCCATTTCCAGATCCATGGTACCACCTCATTCAGGCCAATTGAATTGGCATTATGGCTTAAGCCAATTCTATAGTACCATATTAAATACTGGCTGGCTAACGCCATTTTTGTGCAAATTCAATGCCAAATGGCTTTTGTTGGATAATAGTACCCTTTATCTCAGGTTATTAAATTATTCCTATTTATTTCATTGGTATATATATTAAATTCTCCCCTATTTATACAGCAGAGGCAATATTGGCACTATTATATACGAGCCATTGTGACTGCAACCCCGGGGACGGTTCTCAAGTTACAATCGTATAGCTGTAATTTATTAAATTAGTATTAATGCAACTCGAGAACCGTCCCGGGTTGCAGTATAAAGAGAACCGCCTGTCCGCGCGAGGGTACCCAGGGTTGCAGTTGCAAAGAAGTGCCGCTTATGGTGAGCTCACCATAAGCGTCATTATGTAGAGTGTTAGATTATGGTGAGTGATTCTAATTTATGCCCAATTTAAGGGCTTTTTTTTGTGGAACACTCACCATAATTATTTATAATTATCCTATCAGAATAAAAATGAGAGGATGGTTATTATGAATGAATTACCGGATGTTCAGGCTGCTATCGAAGCGGTACTAAAAGCGCTGCAAGATCAAATGTATTCACAGAATACAGTTAAAGTTCAGCGAGGTATTCTAAATGGGCTTATGAAATACATGAAGATTAACGGGTTAAACAATTTTAATGAAGAAGTCTGCAT
>JAGXRM010000055.1 GCA_018335855.1 Clostridiales bacterium | reverse complement strand
TGACTATGGTTTAAATGCTTTTGCAAAACCGTTGGGTTTTTTGCAGGTAGTTTAATCAGTCTGAGGATAGTGTTTTTTCTTTACCAAGCTTGTTTCCAGTTCAGCTGTACAGTTTCAATGGTTGACGATTAAATGTCTGGTTACTGTTGCTAGTTAGGATGTGTGTCAAGTATCTTGATAGTGACAATGGTAAATTACTCGTTTGAATAGGGATGGTTGCTTAAAAGGGGTTTGCATAACTGCAAGCCCCTTTATTTTTTTGGAGAATACTGCTTTTTTGCTTTAAAGCCATTCAATATGATTCAGAAAAGTTGTTTATTCGATCCAGATATTGAACACACTAACACTATGAGATTAGTCTTCAAATTTTCAAATATAGTATGTATGTTACGGAAGCTGAGTGCCAGATGACATTATAAAAGGGTGATTTAAGATGTTAAAGGATAAAATTATACTTGGCATATTGGTTGGTCTGCTGGCAGATGCGGTAAAACTGACGTTTAATTTCATAGGCTTTAGGTTGAACTTTACTCCGGTTGTTTTCTGGCAGCTTATATCTGCACTCTTTCTTGAAAAAGAGGATGTGTTCACCCCTGCCGGTATACTTATCGGCGGTATTGCTGATATCATTGTAGCCGGGTTCTTGGGGGTAATCTTTATCTATGTTATTTATTTTACCGGTAAGGAAAACTTATGGATTAAAGGCATAGGCTTTGGCCTGCTTGTCTGGGTTAGTCTTTTCGGTTTGTTATTGGGGCAATTAGTGCACGATAAAGTTCCCCTGGAGCCGTCTGGTATCTTAATAACAATCGCAGCTCACTTTTTATATGGTTTGTCCCTGGCAGTTTTTACAAAGCTTCTGGCTGGAAACCTCACTTTCTTCATCGAAGATGTGAAAAAGTTTCAACAGGAAAAAAGCTTTAAGCTGTCAACCTCTCTGCAGAAGTCGAAAATTAGTTTCAAAAAACCTAAAAAGATATAAGTTATAAGAGCCTTGCTTTTCGGCAGGGCCCTTTTATGGGGTAAACTCATTTTTTGAGGTATAAAAATCGTTTCTAAATTTCAAACTGCTGCTCGTGGTTAAAAAATGTTTTGTAACCTAGCTGCACAAAAAGGATTACAGTCAGCGCGACACTGCCGACAATGCCGAGCATGATTGCGATTTGATACTCGATGGCTGTAATGGGTGAAATGCCGGCAAGGATTTGGCCTGTCATCATGCCCGGTAAAAATACTATACCCATCCCAACCATGGAATTAATAGTGGGCAGGATAGCCGCATCAAAGGCATTGTCTGTGATTTGCCTGGAGGCGGCTTTTGGAGTTGCGCCAAGCATGAGGGCTGTTTCCACCAGTTTTTTTTGTGTGTTCATGCCTTCCACCAGCCTTGTGACGCCAAGTGAAATCCCTGTCATTGAATTCCCGATCAGCATGCCTGCCAGCGGTATGAAATACCTTGGCTCGTACCAGGGCGAGAGGTTGATTACAACAAGAATAAAGTATAAAAGGCTGGTAAGGGTGCCTGTCACCATGGCCAGGGCGATAATTTTTTTTAGTTTATGGGACAGTTTTGTTTTAACTCTTTTAAAGATATTGGAGATGGCGAAAAGCTGCATTATGGCGAGAGTGAGCAGGACGAGAAGAGGGTGGGGGTTCTCAAAAAGGTAGACAAGGACAAATCCTGTCAATATTAATTGCAGTGTCATACGCACTGTGGAGAGTGCAATTTCTTTTTCCCGCGGTATGCCTTTAACTTTAACTATAATCATCAGAATAAGAACAAAGATATAGGCTGCCGCCATCTGCCAGAACTGGATTTGAATTATTTCCTGCATGTCACAGCCTCCCTGCCATTTTTTATTTCAATAATTTTATCGGAGTAAGCCTGGGCAATTTTTTTTGCGTGTGTGACCATTATCAGTGTTTTTCCTTTTTGGCGGCTGTGACTGACAAGTTTATCCATAACCAGCTTTTCTGTTTCTTCGTCCAGTGAAGAAGAGGGCTCATCAAGCATAAAAACCTGTGGGTCAAGCAGGATGACGCGGCCAAGTGCCAACCTTTGTTTCTCGCCTCCGGATAATTTTTCGGCATCATCTTCGAAGTCTTTTGACAGGTGTATAAATTTAAGGATGGTGGCAAGATCCTGGTCTGTGGCGCCAGGTTTTTCTGCAAACTTTAGGCCGATCAGCAGGTTATGCTTAACTGTGCCGGGAAAAATGGCGGGAGACTGGGACAGCATGACCACTTTTCTTCTCAATTCGATTGAGTTAATTTCGCTAAATGGTTTATCATTAAAAAATATGGAACCCCGGTCGGGGCTAATGAGCTTATTCAGCAGCTTGAGCAGTGTCGTTTTGCCACTGCCGCTTTCACCCACCACAGAGGTAACCATGCCTGCAGGGATAAGAAGACTTTCAATATCCAGTATGTTTTTATATCTGACACCTTCCAGACGAAACATGGGGCAGCCTCCATTCATTGAAGTTATTTTATTTCCCTGAACAGCTCAAAAGCTTTTTTTCGTGCTTCTTCCAGGATAATGCGGCCGCTTTCAGTAAGACTGTAGTATTTTCTTACTTTGCCGCCAACAACTTGCTCTTCTTTCTCCAGCAAACCGCTGGCTTCCAAGCTGTGCAGTATGGGGTAGAGTGTACCCGGGCTCATTTCATACCCGTGTGTCTTTAACTCTGATATCATCCACGAGCCGTAAACAGGGCTTTTCCCGGCATGGTGCAGGATGTGTATCTGAATGAATCCGAGAAACAGCCTCCGTAAAATTCTGTCCTGCATGGAATGCACCTTCCTTCGTGTTTCGTTATCGAACTACGATATTAGTATACCAGATTATCTTACATGCTGCCAGCAAAATATATACAGCATTAACCTATATGGCCCAGGTTTAATCTGTCTGCAGTAAAACATATCAGTTTGCATAAAAGGTTGGAAGCAAGTGGAATTACAGTTATAATAATAGTAAATAAGATAATTTCAATACAATAATACAGGGAGTGAGGAGCATGTTTGATTCAGATAGTGGGGAGGCAGGCAATATGATCAGCAGGGAACTGATAGAACTTATTTATGAAGCTGCCAGCATCCAGCGCTGGAATGACCATATCCGGCCCCACAGGGGTTTTACCGAGCTGGACAAACAGGCGCATAAAATGATTTTTGCCTACGTGCTGGCTAAATTTGAGGAAGATGACAGAGGCAAGGGTGTTGACTGGAAAAGGCTGATTGAGGGCGGAATCTTTGAATTTCTGCACCGCATTGTGCTCACAGACATCAAGCCTCCTATTTTTCACCAGCTCATGGCTGAGAAGGGGGCACTGCTCAACAACTGGGTGCTGGGGCGGCTGGAAGAAAAGTTGACGGGGTTGGGGGGCGATTTTCTCGGGAACATGGAAAAATACCTGCAGCAGGAAGAATACTGCCGCCTGGAAAAAAAGATTTTGAAGGCTTCACATTATCTGGCCACAAACTGGGAGTTTAAAATTATTTTTAACTTAAATGCCAGCCTCTTTGGCCTGGAGGATACCAAGGCCAAAATTGAGGATGAAATAGAAGAGCATTATGAACTGGCAGGCGTACAGAAACTACAGTTGGGTAAAAAGACCAGCAATTTTATGGACATGGTCGGCCAGCTCAGATTTCAGCAGAGGTGGGCGCAGACACCGAGAATCCCTGAAACATCGGTCATGGGTCATATGCTGATAGTTGCTATGCTCTCATATTTTTTGTCAATTGAGGCGGGCGCCTGCAATAAAAGGATTTATAATAATTTTTTCGGCGGACTTTTCCACGATCTGCCGGAAGTATTGACGCGGGACATAGTCTCACCTGTCAAAAGGTCTGTTCCAGGCCTTGATGAGCTGATAAAAGGAATAGAGCAGAGGCAGCTTGAGGAAAAACTGCTGCCGCTTTTGCCGTCTGCCTGGCACAAAGAGATTAAATATTTTACAGAGGATGAATTTAAGAACAGAATTTTTAAAAATGATGGTGTCAGGTTTGTAGGAGCCGGTGAGATTGACAGAGAATACAATCAAGACATTTTTTCTCCGCTTGACGGGGAGTTGGTAAAAATTTGCGACCAGTTTGCCGCTTATGTTGAGGCTTACATGTCTTTATCTCACGGTATCAGGTCGCGCCATCTGGCAGAGGGCCACCAGCAAATTTACCGGATGTACAGGGGGAGCACCCCAGCGGGGTTTGATTTCGGGTATCTCTTTGACTATTTTAAGCCTGAATAAATAACGCCTCCCGCGCGGGAGGCGTTATTTATTCCATATCCAGGGCAATGATGCACCGGTCTTTAAGCGTTTCCGGCCGGATAAAATGTCAGACAATCTGCTCAACCCATAAAAAAGCAGGAATTTCCAACAAATTCACTTAAAATGGAGTTGGACGGAACAGAGCCTTCATGGCTGAGCCGGACAAAGCAGGACAGAAAAGTGAGAAGGCGTTTGGCATCGATATATTCAGGTTCTGCATCGCTGATTTTTTCCAGGAGAGGTTCGGCGAATGTCTTAAGGACAGCCAGTTCATAAACTAGGGAAGAATTAAACATTACATCGGCTTCTTCCTGTAAAAAAAAGATGTTGCGTTCCTCGCCGCGGCGCACAGAGGGCCAGCGCCTGATGGTGGAGAGCGCGTCGGTGCCGCGAAACTGATTGTCGCGCACAATACGGCGCAGCAGGCGCGTGTCTGTGGTGTGTATCCTTGTATGGCGGTCAATATTGAGTGCAGTCAGAGCTGAAATATAAATTTTAAACTTACGGTTGCGGGGAATAGATTCCGTCAGCCGTTCGTTTAAGCCGTGAATCCCTTCTATAATAAGCGGCTGGTTTTTTTCAATTTTTATTTTATGTCCCCGGTATTCCCGTGTTCCGGTTGCAAAATTAAAAGTGGGAATGTCTACCTCCTCGCCGTTTATCAGGTGCAGCAGATGTTCATTAAAGAGAGGCAGGTCTATGGCTTCGATGTGTTCGAAGTCGGGCTTGTTTGATTCATCAAGGGGTGTGTGGTCACGGTCAACAAAATAGTCGTCAAGAGAAATAGGGAAGGGGCGTATACCGTTGACCAGAAGTTGAGTACGCAGACGCTGGGCAAAAGTGGTCTTGCCGGATGATGAAGGGCCGGCCACAAGAATAATGCATATATCCTCGTGGTCTCCTGTAATCATGTCGGCAATTTGGGCAATTTTCTTTTCATGCAGCGCTTCTGCTATGCGCACCACATCGGGGCCCTGGCCGTCTTCAAATAAACTGTTCATGGCGCCTACAGTGTCGAAGCCAAGAATGGCGCCCCATTTTTCTGCTTCGCGGAAGATTTCAAACAGCTTAGGTTGATCAATAAAAGGCGGAATGACCGCCGGGTCTTTCTCGTCGGGGAATCTGACAACAAGCCCCGGCTTGTAGTATTTTAGGGAAAAGAGCTGCAGGTAGCCTGTGCTTGGCACACAATAGCCGTGCAGTGAGTCTTCAAGGCCATTAATAGAATAGAGGCTGAGGTAGTTTTTCGGCAGATACTTTAAGAGTTCAATCTTATCGTCATATTTTTGCTGCCGGAAGACTTCTTCCACTTCAGATAGGGGGAGCCTTCTTTTCTTCAGGGGAATATCCTCTTTCACCAGTTCTCTCATCCGCTCTTCTATGCGGCCCACATCTTCAGCGCTTAACCCAGGTTCTTTAAAGATTTCACAGTAAAGCCCCTTGCCCAGAGAGTGTTCTACCTTGACGCTGGCTTGTGGGAATAAATCGTGGGTGGCGCAGATCAGCAGCAGGGTAAGGCTGCGCTGATAGATGCGCGCGCCCTCCTTCGTTGTCAGGTCCAGGAACTGGAGGCAGGCTCCGTCGGGGACAGCAGATGAGAGCTCGTGCAGCTTGTTATTCACAAGCGCAGCCACAATTGATGATTTGTATAAGTGCTTAAAATTTTCACTTATCTGGAGCAGTGTACGGCCTTCCTGCTCAATTTCAGCCATTTGCTCGGGCAGAATAACTTTGATTGCACTTTCCTGTCTGGTCATTTAATCCCTCTTTCGTTGTCTTCAGTATCAAAGAAAACTGTTATAGTGGTGCACAACTTGGAAGTGACGGCAATTATCTTATTATATAATAATTTATAGATTTTTGCCCGTAAATAGAGAGCAGTTTGGAATTGTTAACTGTTTAGTAGTTAAACTACCAACTCCACGATATCTTTGTCATGTAAAACATAGTCGCGCGACACCGCCTGGCCGTCGAAGCGGGAAGAGCCCCAGACCAGGGAACTTTTCAGTTTATTGGGAAAATCGCGGTGGATTTGATATGCCAGGTCTACAACAGTGGAGCCGCGTTTAAGAATGAATGGACGTTCCATCTCGGCTGGTTTGCCGGGAGACTTACCATAGACACGTATTACATCCAGCAGCTCGAAAATCATACGTCTTAAGCGGTCCGGGTTTCCTTCCTGTGCGGAGAAAGGCGTTATATCCACTTCAGGGTAAAGCTCACGCATTATCTTTAGATTGGAAGCGGCATCAGGCAGGTCGCTTTTCAGGCCCAGCACCAGGAAAGGAACAGCGACCGGGCTCTCACCGGACAGGTCGACTATGCCCCGTTCAGACAATAGTGTCACTGCAGTTTCCAGTTGATCAAGGCACTCTCCGGCTCCCAGGTCTATAACTATCAGCAGAGCATCTGCGTTGCGGAAGGTGCCTGTGAGGCCCGGAGGCACAACGTCCTTGGTAAAAGGAGGTGTATCAACCAGCTGTACCAGAATGTCCTCGTAAGGCATCATTCCCGTGGCCGGCAGAGTGGTTGTAAAAGGGAAATCAGCCACCTTGACTTTAGCCCGAGTCAGCGCTGCAACCAGAGCCGATTTGCCCGTATTGGGGCATCCTGCCAGCACCGCCTGTCCGGCTCCCTGTTTTTCAACGTGAAAAGGGTTAAAGCCACCTTTTTGTTTCTTTTTCTGGCCTTCCTCTCTCAGTTGGGAAAGCCTTTTTTTAATGTCGGCCTGCAGTTTTTCAGTACCTTTGTGCTTAGGCATTACCGACAGCATTTCCTGCAACGCCTCGGTCTTTTCCTCAACTGTGCGGGCACGGCGATATTTTTCCTCAGCCGCATAGTATTGAGGGGTAAGGTTTGCCGGCATTAAATCACCTTCCCTGAATAAATATTCTTTGCATACCTTTTCTCCTTTTGCTGTGCTGATTCCTTCTGCAGAAACACACCGGCTCTTTTGTTTCATTGACAGCAATACCGTTTTTTGATACAGTCATTCAATGAAGATACTTACGGGGAGTGACAAAAATGGGAGAGAACCTGACACGAAAAATTATCGCGGCACACCTGAAGGACGGGGAGATGGCAGGCGGTGCTGAAATCGGCATCAGGATTGACCAGACGCTGACGCAAGATGCAACGGGCACCATGGCTTACCTGCAGTTTGAGGCTATGGGTGTGCCTTGCGTTAAGACTGAACTGTCAGTATCCTATATCGATCATAACACGTTGCAGACCGGCTTTGAAAATGCCGATGACCACCGCTATCTGCAAACAGCTGCAGCCAGGTATGGCATCTACTTTTCCCGGCCCGGCAATGGTATTTGTCACCAGGTGCACCTGGAAAGGTTTGGCGTACCTGGAAAGACGCTGCTGGGCGCTGACAGCCATACACCCACAGGTGGTGGTATCGGCATGCTGGCCATCGGCGCGGGGGGGCTTGACGTGGCTGTGGCCATGGGTGGCGGCCCCTTTTATATGCCTATGCCCAAAGTTATTAAGGTGGAACTGCGCGGCAGGCTCTCGCCCTGGGTATCAGCCAAGGACGTAATCCTTGAGGTGCTGCGCTGCCTGACTGTCAAGGGCGGTGTGGGTAAAGTAATTGAATATACCGGTCCCGGGGTGAAAACACTTACTGTGCCCGAGCGTGCCACCATTACAAATATGGGGGCGGAACTTGGTGCAACCACAAGCATTTTCCCCAGTGACGAAATCACCCGCATGTTCCTGTCGGCACAGGGCCGTGAAAATGATTGGACTGAGTTTTTACCTGATAAAGATGCAGTCTATGATGAAGAGCTGGTAATAGAACTGTCTGAGCTTGAACCCATGGTGGCTCTGCCCCACAGTCCTGACACAGTAGTAAGTGTGAGGGACGCAGGTGAAATCAGTGTTGACCAGGTGGCCATAGGCAGCTGCACCAACTCTTCCTATAAGGATATGATGCTTGTGGCAGGCATCCTGCGCGGGAAGAAAGTGCATCCTTTTACCAGCCTGGTAATCTCTCCTGGGTCACGCCAGGTGCTTGAAATGATGGCCAGAAACGGGGCTCTTGCCGACCTGATTTCCGCCGGCGCCCGTATACTGGAAACCACATGCGGCCCGTGTATCGGGATGGGGCAGGCGCCGCCAACGGCGGCTGTATCTGTGCGAACCTTCAACCGCAACTTCCCCGGTCGCTCAGGCACGTCCGATGCCGGAGTCTACCTGGCCAGTCCGGAAGTAGCGGCAGCTTCGGCCCTGACTGGAAAACTGACTGACCCGCGCATTCTGGGTGAGTATAAAATAATTCAACAACCTGCAGAATTCCTGGTTGATGACAGCCTGATTATCCCGCCGTCCTGCGGCAAAGAAGAGGTGGAAGTGCTGCGAGGCCCCAATATTAAGCCGCTTCCCGTCAATGCTGAACTGGCTGATACAATAAACGCCAGAGTTCTGCTTAAAGTTGGTGACAATATCACAACCGACCATATTATGCCGGCAGGCTCTAAAGTCCTGCCACTGCGATCAAATATACCTGCCATCAGTGAGCATGTTTTTTCAGCTATAGACGCTGGATTTGCCACCCGGGCCCGCGAAGACGGGGGCGGACTTGTTGTGGGAGGACACAATTACGGGCAGGGTTCAAGCCGTGAACATGCGGCCCTCGCTCCTATGTACCTGGGAATTAAGGCAGTACTGGCTAAATCATTTGCCCGCATTCACCGTGCCAACCTGGTTAACTTCGGCATCCTGCCGCTTACTTTTGTTAATGAGGACGATTATGAAGCCATTGGGCAGGATGACCTGCTTGAATTAACCGGTGTGCGCTCACTGCTTACTGCCGGGAACAAACTGCAGCTCACAAACCGTACTACCGGCAAAGCATTTAAGGCACGCCACGATCTGTCTGGCAGGCAGGCAGCTATTATACTTGACGGTGGGCTCCTTAACTATACCAGAAAAACAGGCTCATAAAAAACAGCGGCAGCCCAAAAATTGGCTGCCGCTGTTTTTTTTAAGTATAAAATGGCGAAAAGGTCCGATAGCGCGTATGCGCTAGTAGCAGCTGATAAGGGCTTCGTGAACAGGGGTTGTGCCTTTGCCCTGGCTGGAATGGGGATGAGGGTGAACGTCTAAGTCCACGTGACTGTAATATCTGCGGCAGTTGCGGCGTGTTAAAAGCGATCTGCCGCCGATTTTGTCAGGGAAGGAAGCAAGTTCAAAGAGCCCAAAGCAGGCGGCGATTTCTGAAAAGAAACGGCTAGTGGGCACATCATGGCCTCTTACACGGCTGTCGCTGATTTTGACTACAAGATGCCCTCCGGCACAAAGTACTGCTGACATTCCTTTTATGGATTCTTCGAGATCAAGGAAGAAGCGGGCAACAGTATAGCTCATCTTCAGGTGGCCTGCGGCGTGCAGTGCCGATGTCAGCCGGTCAACCTGTTCTCTGCCCGTTTGCAGCAGCCTGCTGTATTCACTTTTATAATAACGCTCGCTTCCCACAACCTGGCGGTCAAGCGCAAGGTAATCGGACTGGCTGCTTAGCATGCCCAGCCAGGACATCTCCAGTTTCATTGTCTCAAGGTAGCGTATGGAGCTGATATAAGGAGGGTTTGTTACAATCAGGTGTACGGGCTCAATTAGCAGCCGGTTAAGGCGGCGTGCGTCACCAAGGACGACGCGGCATTCAGTTTTGGGAAGCTCATGGTAACATTTAAGGCTTTCTATCCTTTTTTGGGCGGCTGTACTGAAAAGTTCAAGCGGCTGCGGACGGGAAATACCGTTTTTATCAAGGAGGCGCATTCGCTTGGAATAACCGGGGAAAATATGACGGGGGTCGGCATTCGATACGCTGCGGATGATGGCCGAAAGTACAGCAAGACAAAAAAGTCGTTCGGGGGCGCCGGGCAGATTGATGATAGCGGCACGAATTTCCAATGTGTATCGATAGTTTTATTTTCTTGCTGATGATAAACTGATAAACGAGGTGGAAGGCACACCTCGTTTTTACTTTTAATTTGATCTTCAAATATAAATTTTTTCTAAATCTTTGATATATATCACATTAAATAGTTTCTCTTCTTGTTATACTTGGAATAACCAGATGAAAAACAAAGGAGGAAAAACTCATGAAAAGACAAATAATTCGGATTGACGAGGAAAAATGTAACGGTTGTGGGCTGTGTATTCCCTCTTGTGCCGAGGGCGCGCTGCAGATAGTGAACGGAAAGGCCCGCCTGATTGCAGATAAGCTGTGTGACGGTCTGGGCGCCTGTCTTGGTGAATGCCCGCAAGACGCCCTGATTATAGAGGAGCGTGCAGCGGATGCTTTTGATGAAGAGGCAGTCCAAGCCCATTTGTCACAACAAAAAGAGGAAGAGCCGGAGCATACACACGAGCAGTCATTTGGCTGCGGCTGCCCGGGGTCTCACTCCCGCGTACTTGCGGACAAAAAGGAGCCTGCAGGCGAGATTGGACACGGACATACGCCATCTGAACTTGGCCAGTGGCCTGTCCAGCTAAAGCTGGTAAACCCTGCTGCCTCCTATTTCAAAAATGCTGATCTACTTGTAGCCGCTGACTGTGTGCCGTTTGCATATGCCGGTTTTCATAGGGACCTGCTGCGCGGCCGCGCTGTGGCCATAGGCTGCCCCAAGCTTGATGACGCCATGCCCTACGTTGATAAACTGGCAGAAATTATCCGTATTAATGACCTTAAAAGCGTTACAGTAGTGATTATGGAGGTGCCCTGCTGCGGCGGTCTGGGTAGTATAGTACGAGAAGCGGTGAAGCGTTCTGGTTGTGATGTGCCCGTAGAACACATCACCATCTCCTTAGACGGAACTGTGCTTGCAAAGCGTAAACTTTCAGTTTAAAGAACAAGCCGGGACAAGGGCGGGACAAGCGACAGACACCTTGTCAAAAAATTAAGCACGCCGCGAGGCGTGCTTTGCTATACAGAATCAAGATACTGGCGCTCTCCGTCAACGAGTGTGACCAGGACTGCCTGCCGGTTTGCGTATTCTTTCATGTCTGCAGGCTTATTAAGTATTTGTTTAATAATCTCTGTAAAAGGAAATCCAATTTTCATATGTCGTCTCCTGCAGTGCCAATTAAAATAATTTTATCGATATAAAGAAGGTAGCAACACCCAGTCCGGCAAGACACAATCCCAGCAGGTTGATCTTCCTCATCACCTGCTGCAGAGAAACTTTAAAGTGTTCCGCCGTTAAAACTGTACACAGGTGAAGTGGTGAACCCATGTATCCTGCCAGGGATGTAACAAAGACCAAACCCAGAAAATTTCTTTGTAAAATCGGGTCGGTGATTCCTGCCAGAAAAACAGGCGCCGACATACCAAGCGCTGCTGTCTGGCTGCCTGTGATTAATCCGGTTAGGAACGGCAGGATGATTGCCAGTATAATAAGGGGAACACCATTTTTAACCATGAATTCTATAATTATATCGATGGCGCCTGACCTCTCCATAAAGTCCTTCAGTACCAGTATAAAAATGACGGAAAGAGCCATTGACCAGTTGATACCATGCATAAGTTGGACAACCCTCGTTTTAAGCGTTTCTGACAATTTTGACTGCTTTGGCAGGTAGTTAAACATAGCAAGCACAATTCCGGCCAGAATTGCCAGTGGAAAGTAGATATTAAAGCCCAGTGCCAGGACGAGGATAATCAGCAATGGCGACATGCTCAGCAGCAACGAAGGCACCTGGGAGAAGTCGGCCTTGATTTTACCATTATGTTTAACGTTTCTAAAAGTATAGAAATAGATTAAAATAAAGAAAGGAATCAGTGTTAAAACGTTGATACGTACAAAAAACATGACATTGGTGTTTGACAGACCGGATAAAATTATTAAACCGGAATAAAACGGGAAAATCAGGTAGAACATATGTCGGAACATAATGTTGGCAACTGTCAATTTAACACCGTCCAGTTCCAGGCCCGTACCTGCTTCCTCCACCAGGGGCGCTGAAAAAACTGCTCCTCCGGGGAAAGCCATCAACCCCACCAATGCCGGCAGTACGACCACCTGATGGCGCCTGTCGCTCAGTACTATAGCCAACTTGTCAACCATGATGCGCAAATTTCCGGTTTCCTTAAAGAGTTCACCGAAAGCGGTCAAGCCGATAATTATCAGTGCCAGGTTAACCGAAGTACTGCTTGACACAGAGCGGTAAAAAAGAAAAAAAACTTCATCTAGTGGGAAACGGTTAAATAATGCGACTAATATTATGCCTGCCAGTACGGAAAGATACAGTTTGCGGCCATAATATGATAAAATATTAATTGCAATCAGTGCGGCCACGATACCAAGCATTTGAATACCATCCCCTTAAGCTGTATTTGTCTGTTTAATAAATAATAACTGTTTGTTGAAATAAATTCAATTGCTGTGCGCAGATAAAATTTGAGCACTGAGCTTCAAGCGAGGGTTGACTGTGCAGTTTTCACTTGTAAGGGTAAGGGACAGGTTGTTACTTTTTCCTTATATTTTTAAAGTTTTCCCCGAGGTAGAACATGAGCTGGATTGCTGGCGCAGCCGCGCTTGCGATATACCGGACGCTGAACTTTCAAAACAGGCGAAGGCCAGTATTGCGTACAAGAGATTCCACTGCCAGGGGGGGAGTATCTACGCCCTCTACAGCGGCGGAAAAACCACTGTTCTTTTACCCTTTATTGTGGCGCTGCAAACAATAAGTGATTATCTTGACAATCTTTGCGACCGCATAGAGGGAAGCGGGGAAGCCGGATTTGTCGCCCTGCATGGTGCAATGGAAGCTGCTGTGGATCCTGCTTTGCCGATTCTCCCATGGTATAAAAATTATCCGCATGACAATGACGGCGGCTACCTCGATGACCTGGTAAATACATGCCACCGCTCCCTGGGCTGTCTGCCCGGCTACGGCTCTATAGTTGCAGAGACACTGCGACTGGCCTCCCTCTACAGTGATTTACAGGTTTATAAACATCTTCACCTGTCACTGCGTGAAGAGAGACTGAAAAGCTGGTTTGACAGCCATGGCGAACTGACAGGCGAGATAGAGTGGTGGGAATTTGCCGCCGCCTGCGGCTCGACGCTTGGCATCTTTGCCCTGGTTGCTCTTTGCGCACACCAGCCTGCAGTCGAAGCCGGGGAAGTTGAAGCTTTGCTGGATTGTTATTTCCCCTGGTTGTGCGGGCTGCACATTATGCTCGACTACTTTATTGACCTTGACGAAGACAATGAGCACGGGGACCTTAACTTTGCCGCCTATTACCGTACGCAGTCAGCGATGGAGGAAGGGCTTATGCGTTTTCTTAATGAGTCTTTGCGGCGTGCAAACAGTCTCTCACGGCCGGCTTTCCACCGTACAGTAATAAAAGGACTGCTGGCGATGTATCTTTCAGACCCCAAAGCGTATAGCGGTGGACGCAAAAAAATAGCACAGCGTCTGCTGCGCCACGACGGGAAAGAGGCTGTCTGGCTGCATCGTGTGTGCCTGAATTTAAGAAAAAAAGGCACCCTGTGATTTTAACAGGTTCTTTGCAGGATATGGTTGGCAAGACTGGTGAGTGTGGCTCGAGGCGGCTTGTTGGGCAGCCTGGCCAGGTTTTGCTTTGCCCTTTGAATTATCATTCTTGCTTTTTGGTCAACTTCCCTGAGAATGCCGGTAGACTCAAGCGCCATTTTGATGTAGGCCAGATTATCCGCTGTAAAATTACGTGATTCGATTATCTGCCTGACGGTGGGGCCGTGGTGATTATTGCGAAGCAGCCGGATCACGGGCAAGGTAAGATACCCCTCCGCCAGGTCATGGAGTACCGGCTTACCTGTATCGCTGGTATTGCCCCGAAAGTCCAGAATATCGTCAGTTAGCTGAAATGCGTACCCAAGCTGAAGACCAAAAGCGGCCAGGGACTTCTGCTGTAGTGATGAAAGGCCGCATACCTCCGCCCCGGACAGGCAGCAGGCTGAAAGAAAAAAAGCTGTTTTTCTATGTATATAAGACATATAATCAGTTTCTGACAGGCGGCAGTCATAGCGCAGATTAAATTGTTCTATCTCCCCCTGGCACATCAGGCTTATGGCCCTTGTCATATTGCCGAGTATCCCGGTGTGGCCGTGGTTGGTCAGCAATGTAAACGCCTGGGCGAAGAGGAAATCACCATAGAGTACTGCCCGCTGCTCTCCCCAGCGTTTGGAAATAGTGGGTTGGCCACGCCTGCTGTCAGCGTGGTCAATGATGTCATCGTGTACCAGTGAGGCCGCGTGAATCAACTCTGCCGCCGCAGCCACATCGACCAGCTCGGAGCGTGGGGCAGGCAAAAACGAGCCGCACAACACAACAAGAGCCGGCCTCAAACGCTTTCCGCCCTGCAGCACCGAGGAAAAAAGAAGCGTCCACTTATCTTCACCGTGGCAGACTTCGCGCAGCCGTATCTCAACCTGTTTTAATTCCTCAAGTCCCTGTAGCTCACGCAGCGGTAATTGGTAAATCGCCAATAGCATCACCTGCAGTCACTAATCTGCAATTATAGTAGCCCAAAAAACGGAAAAATATCCCCTGGTAAACGGCAGGAGCCGTTTGTGCCACAGCAGGGATAACAAAAAGGAGTGGAGAGAAAGATGCAAAAACCACTTATCGTTATCGGGGGCGTTGCCGCCGGTATGAGTGCGGCGTCCAAAACACGCCGGCTTCAACCTGATTTGCCTGTTATTGTCTATGAAAAGAGCAATTTTGTTTCCTACGGGGCCTGCGGTATGCCCTATTATCTTTCTGATGTTATAACTGACCACAATAAAATGGTAATCCGTACCCCGGATTATTACGATAAAAAGATGGGGATAAAAGTGCTGGTGGGACACGAGGTCCTGTCTATCGATACTTCGGCCAAAAGAGTGGAAGTTAAAAATCTTGCCACGGGAGAGATTTTTACACAGAGCTATGGAAAGCTTGTCTATGCCGCCGGAGCACGACCGATCGTACCTGAGCTTCCGGGCATGGGCCTGCCGGGTGTATATTCCCTGCGCACACTTGACGACGGGCTTATCCTGAAACAAAAGCTCCGGGACCCCGGTGTCAAACGGGTGGCCGTGATCGGGGGAGGCTATATCGGTCTTGAGGTGGCAGAAAATTTGCGCATGATGGATAAAGAAGTAATTCTCGTGGAGAGGGCGGACAGGTGCCTTGTCAACTGTGATCCCCAATTTTCACGGGCTGTGGCCGATGAATTGGTTGCCAATCAGGTTGCTGTGCACTGCGGTGAGACACTGGAAGCCTGCGAAGGCGACTCCCGGTTGCAGGCCATTGTTACCGATAAAGGACGTTATCCCTGTGATCTGGCAGTGCTATGCATCGGTGTGCGCCCCAACAGCGAACTGGCACAAAAAGCCGGTATCAGCCTTGGCTTTAAGAACGCAGTAGCAGTTGACAGGCAGATGCGCACCAATGCAGACGATGTCTATGCAGCCGGCGATTGCGCAGAAACTTATCACCGCATCCTTGAGCGTAATGTTTATATTCCGCTGGGCACCACAGCCAACCGCCAGGGCAGGCTGGCCGGTGAGGCTGTTTCAGGCCAGTCCGGTGAGTTTGCCGGTGCACTGGGTACTGCGGTCGTTAAAGTATTTGACATTGCTGTGGCCGTAACCGGGCTTACTGAGCAGGATGCTGCCCGCGAAGGACTGAATGTCCAGGCTACTGCGGTGAAAACACTGGATCATGCCGTCTACTACCCCAACCCGCGCCGCTTGGTTACCAAGCTTGTCTATGACAGTAACTCTTCAATTATTCTTGGCGCACAGATTGCCGGCTATGAGGGTGTCGCCCACCGTATTGACATCCTGGCAACTGCCATTAGCGCCCGGATGACACTTCAACAGTTGGGCGAGGTAGACATGTGCTACGCCCCACCATATAAAGGGGTCTGGGAAGCTGTGGTTGTAGCTGCCAATGTGGCCCAGTCCGAGTGGGAGCAAAGAGTTAGCGCCTTGTACCCCAAAAAATAAGAAAAGCGCCGAAGTAGACAAGCAGTAAACGAAGCAGGGGAATGCGGCCCGACAGTCCTGCAATCCCCACCACAATCCCGGTCAGCAATACTGTTGGGCCTATCACTGCCAATACACCGTTAATGCGCAGGGCAGTGTCCACACGGTTCAGATGAAAAATAAGCACAGCTGCACATACCTCTACCAATCCTGAAAACAGGCGCAATGCGGCCATGATTAGCACCGTGTTATCCTTTAGCATGGCAACCCCCCGTTCATCATTTCTTTAAATATACGCAAACTTGGGTTATGTAATGATATCCACGGGGGTGCAGTACTAATATAAACCAATAAAATATTCACAAAAAGTTCAAACTTTCTTAACGTTATTGTGTTAAACTTGGTAGTGAGCATGTTAAATATTTATTTATATTGGGGAGGGGTCCTTAGTGGCCAAGAAAAAAGCTAAGCGAAGATTAAGAAAAAATCATTTATTTGTTTATATTGTCATCTTCATAGCCGGGAGCGGCCTGGTGCTCACATCTGTGCTCGGCTACTTCGGCTTCCGCTCATTTGCTTCATCACCGGGCCGTAACGAAATAGCTGAACTGGAGTACAAAATCGGCCAGCTAAAGGATAGCCTGGAGAAAGATCCCAACAATGAATATTTCCTCACAGCGTTGGGTGACAGCTACTTTGATCTTGGGGTTGCCTATTCAGAAGCCAAAAAAGATGACAAAGCCAGTGAAAGTTTTGCCATGGCCATTGAACCATACGGTAAAGTACTTGAGGCTAAACCAGAAAAAGTCGATGTCCGGGTTGACATGGCAGTTTCAGCTTTTTGGTCAGGAAACCATGAACTGGCGGCAGCGGAATTTGAAGAGGCCATAGCCATTGACCCTAAACACGTCAAGGCACATTTCAACTACGGGGTTTTCCTCTTCTACGGACTCAACAAGCCTGCTGACGCCATAAAAAGATTTGAAGAAGTGTTGGAGCTTGGTTCAAATGATCCCGGACTAATCGCAACAACTCAATTTTTAATGGCTAACGCTGAGGATCAACTCAAAAACCCTGTATTTGATTCATCTCCGCAAAATTAACACTGATAAAAAAAGATGCTGTTCTTTTTGTTAATCTTGCAATAGCCACATTTTTGTCTGTTTAAAATAATTAAGCATAGACTTTCATTGGGGGCGCAGCAAGACACAGTGCGCCCCTTCCTGTTTTTTGTTTCTGTGACCAATAACACAGCGCTAATAGTAATATATTGTTATAGTACTTATAAACAGTGAAATGAAGGGAGCAGAATATATGAACATATTCGGAGGCTGCAAAACATCGGCCATGGGCATACTCCCCCACAGGGACATCGATAAAGCTCTTGATATGGCCTTATCGCTTGATATTCCCTTTTGGCCGCAGCTGCCGCACGTGTCTTACTACGAGGATATGTATGTGCAGTTTTCTGAACATTTCCCCGGTATCATTATCGATGAAGAGGAGCAAAGAGTTTCATTCAACACAGGGCTTTTTTATGAAGAGCTTCCTGGCTACCTGGAAAAAAGTGAAGACCCGGAAACCTTTAATTTATCGGATAAGTACGCCCAGGTCTTTCACCGTTTCCTGCAGCGAGACCTGAGCGCGTATACTGCTATTAAGGGGCAGGTCATCGGCCCTGTATCTTTTGGCCTGCGCACCTCTGACGAGAACCTTAAACCCATGATTTTTAATGACGATGCACGCCTGCTCCTTTTTGAGTTTACCCGTGAAAAACTGAATAACCAGTATAGGCTTCTGCGAAAGTATAACCCAAATCCGGTTGTTTTTTTTGATGAGCCTGGTCTGGAATTTATCTTTAACAGCATGTCGGGTTACACCGGCGATATGGCAAAAAAGGACTTGGCCGGACTTCTGCAGGGCGTGGACGGCCTAAAAGGTATACATCTTTGCGGCAACCCTGATTGGGATTTTCTGCTTAATGCGGATATAGATGTGTTGTCCTTCGATGCCTACCGCCGTGGAGAGGTAATAGTACGCTACGAAAGCCTGCGCCGCTTTATTGCTGACGGTAAAATTCTGGAGTGGGGTATCGTGCCGACACAGATAGAAATCCTGGAAGAGGAAACTGAAGACAGCATTATTAACCGGCTGGAGGGACTTTGGGACTACCTGGTTGCCAAGGGTGTCGATAAAGAAACTATTGTGCAAAACGCCAGGGTCTCCCCAGCCACCTGTAACCTGGTGGGGCCACGCAGTGAAGAAGCGGTAGAAAAAGCCTATGCCATGCTTCGCAGCATTTCTGCCCGCCTGAAGAAAAAATACTCTTTATAACCGGAGATTTACTTTCCCGTAGTCGTACTTAAAACGATACTAAATAAAGTAATTTGAATTTTTTACCGTTTACGCCGTTAACCGCCTTGTATAAAGATGTGTCGTTCTCCAGATTACTAAGGTAATACGTCAGTTTTAGAATAATGATGAAGGAGCACTGAAAAATGGCTAAAATTACGCAAGATATGACTATCGCTCAGGTGCTGCAGGAATATCCCGATACAGCCAGGGTTTTTATGTCGCTTGGCATTCACTGTCTGGGATGCCCGTCTGCAAGCGGTGAGTCGGTTCATCAGGCGGCACTGAAGCACGGGCAGGAGCCCGACGATTTACTGCGGCGTCTCAATGAAGCAGCAGGCTAAACAAACAGTAATATTTGAAATAAGGTTCGCACAACTCAAGTTTGCGAACCTTATTTTTGTGTCAATCAATTTATTAAGCATTTTTCTTGTAGTTGCAGGTAAATGGCAATAAACAGCGAAAATTCTTGCAACAGGGATAGATCATGTAAAGACCGGGAGTGGAAGAATTGCCGGAGGATATTTTAACTGTTCCAACTGAAACCAGGGTTTATAAACCACTTCTTGTTACGGGAAATGAGTACATGTCACTGCCGGACATAAACCCCCGGGACGGCGGCATACGATCACTGAATGTGCTTCATATGGGCGCCAAAGGCCTGATTGAGTTTGCGGGGATAAAAGAGCCGCTAATCTTACCTTTTCTTAAACTAGGCGGCAGGAAGGCCGACCTGAGGCTGACCTGGAGCTACAGGCATTCGTGGCTTCCCGTGTTACTTGGCAGAGTGGGGAAGATTCAGCTAAAGGGAATAATTTATGCTCCTATCGGCCATAGAGGTGCAGTCTACCTCCTTGAGTTTGAGAATACCGGTGAGAAGCCGGTATCATTTGAGGCCGGCTTTAATGTAAAGTGGGACACCGTCAGGCATCAAATATTTAAAGCTGCCGAGATAAGCGGCGGACATACTATTTTTTATGATGAATGGACTAAAAGCCTGGTGCTTGAGGCCAGGAGCGGACTGCCCCTGGCCGCCTTGTCGCTGGGGCTTGACACTGATTTAAAATGGCTTGTGCGGCCGAGGGAAAGTGGGTTTGGCCGTGGCGAAGGAGTAAAACAGATAAACTTAAAACCAGGGCAGAGGGCCTCTCTACCCCTGTACCTGGCTGTAAATATTGAAGGCAGCGGGGCAGGCGCCACTGTAGTGGATCTGCGGCGGAGAGGTTTTGCTACGCTGCTTGCTGATACAGAAGAGTGGCTGGAATTAAGAAAGATGAAGCTTACGCAGCATGAAGCAGTGGCTAACCGCAATCTTTTCTTCAATTATTTCTTTTCCCTTGGCAGGGCGATAGATTCCGATGAATTAGTGCCGGTTACATCGCGCAGCCCCCGGTATTATGTAAGCGCGGCTTTCTGGAGCAGGGATTGCCTCCTGTGGAGTTTTCCGGGCTTGCTTTTGGCAGACAAGGTTACTTCCAGGCAGGTGCTGCTGGCGGTGTTTGGCCGTCACCTGGAAAAGGCGGGGGAGCATGCCCATTATATTAATGGGGTGCTTCTTTATCCGGGCTTCGAACTGGACCAGTTGTCATCATATGTATTGGCGGTCAAAGCTTACCTGGCAAAGACCGGGGATACTACAATACTGAAAGAAAAAGTAATTAAAAGAGGACTGCCGGCAGTAGCAGGGAAGCTGCTACAGATGCGCGACACCGAGACAGGCCTTTATTCTACCTTTCTTGACCCCTCCGACGACCCTGTGAAATATGCCTTTCTAATCTATGATAACGCACTGGCGCAAAGAGCCCTGGCTTTTCTGTCAAGACTGCAGCGGGAAAAAGCCTTGGTGTTTAGAGCAGACTTGTCAACCCTTGCGGCCGCCTTGCGCAGGGCTGTCTACAGGTATGGCGTGGTGGAAGGGCCGTTTGGTCCTATGTTTGCCTGGTCGGTTGATGGCGGTGGCAGCTATGAGTTGTACGATAACCCGCCGGGAAGCCTGCAGCTTTTGGCCTATTACGGTTTCTGCGGGAAAAATGAGGCAGCCTACAGAAACACGGTGCGCTGGGTACACTCTCTGCATAATCCTTATTACTGCCATGGTGGCCCTATAAAAGGAGCCGCTTCGCGCCATGCTGTTAACCCCTGGCCCATGTCTTTTGTAAACGACCTCCTGTCTTTAAATCTGGATAAAGGTAATTTCTTTGGACGGGCACCAATGGACAACGGCTTTTTCTGTGAGACTGTGGATCCGCACAGAGGCCGGGCTGCAACCGGGCAGGCTTTTGCTTCAGCCTCCGGCTTTCTTGCCTTTGCCCTCCGGCATACGTACTTTAGAAAAACATGAAAACTAAAACTAAAGGGGGAAAACTGATGGTTAAAAAGCTCCCATTGTCGGGCAAAATCCTTTATGCCGCCTCATCGGCCGGGTGGGCCATGATAGACAGGGTTGTGATTACCTGGCTCTTTTTCTACTATGTAACAGCTACTGATAGCAGGGGGGTTTTAATGCAGTCGGCTGTGTTTGGCTCTATTATGGTGTTTGGCAGGATTGTTGACGCCATCGCAGACCCTTTAATTGCCCTCTGGTCCGATAACTTCCGCGGCAGACTGGGCAGGCGTATGCCTTTTCTGCTTGCCGGCGGCTTTCTTTATGTCCTGGTGTTTATCGCCCTTTTTTACCCTCCTGTGGCGGCGGAAAGCAAGTGGAATGTGCTATACCTGCTTTTGATGATGGGGACTTACTTTTTTCTTTTTACTGTTTATGTCTGCCCCTACCTGGCACTGATGCCTGAGTTGGCGCAGACCAAGAACGACAGGGTGGATCTGGCTACCCTGAAGGCGGGATTTACGCTGCTTGGAGTGGCTGTGGCTCTGGTGGGGTCCGGTATTCTGATTGGGATGTTCGGCTTCAAGGGCATGGTCTGGGGTTTGGGGCTGACCGGCCTTGTCTTTATGTATCTGCCAACCCTGATTAAAGAAAAAGATTACGCCAGGGCTGAACCCGCCAGTCTGGGCTTAATTGAAGCTGTAACTACAACTTTTAAAAACAGGGCTTTTCGCATTTTTCTCGCAGGCAATGTTACTTTCTGGTTTGGATTTAACATTATTACGCTTGGCCTGCCGTTTTATGTAACGGTACTGCTGGGATTGGAAAAAGAGCAAACATCGCTCTTTTTTGCTGCTACCTTTGGTGTGGCTGTACTGATGTTCCCGCTAATAAATTTCTTAGCTAAAAGAGTTGGCCTTAAGATAATTTCAGTAACAGCACTTTTCCTGTTTGCCGCCATTTTCCCCTGGTTCTATTTGCTGGGCCAGCCTGTTTTAGGGCTGTCGCCCGTTAACTTCGCATTTTTAATCATGGCACTGACAGGGATACCCCTTTCCAGCCTGTTTGTGGTGCCCGATGCCATGGTGTCGTCAATCACCGACCTGGAGGAGACCCTTTCCGGACAGCGGCGGGAGGCCATGTATTTTGGCACCCAGGGACTGATTTTAAAAATAGCCATGGGACTGTCAACATTTATCACAGGAATGCTGCTGCAGTTTTTCGGCAGTACAGCGGCAGATTCACTGGGGGTACAGCTTACTGGTGTGATAGCGGCGGTTTTTTGCCTTGTTGGCGGCTTTATCTTTCTCCATTATCCTGAGAAAGAAGTTATGGCATACAGCGCTGAAAAAGCAGCGGGCTTCTAAGTTGTTTCATAGTAGACGGAGGGAAAATATTTTTTCATAAATCTTTGATTTCCATCACCCAGGTAAGGGTGATTTTTTTTCAGCTCATTTAGAGCCTCCAGGTTAAGCTCGGCGATAACCAGCGCTTCCCGGTCGAAATGGTGCGCTTCGGCAAGTACGCCATCTCTGTCTGGAGTCAGTTCAAGCGGCGCGAAAATACCCGCTTTTCCTGTATGTATCTGGCCCAAAAAATCCCCGACCAGAGCGCTTTTAACACCGTATACCATGCTTTCCTGGACTCTTGGCCAAATGCCCCGCAGTGCCAGCCAGTAATTATAGGAAGCAGGGTCTGAGATGGGGAGGAGCACTATTTCTGTGCCTTTTTTCTCCAGGATGCGAAAGGTCTCAAAATAAGTGGCATCCATACAGACTGGCAGAGCGAGCCTGCCAAGTTCAGTGTCAAAGGCATGCAGTTTACTGCCCGGGGTAAGTTTAAATTTGTGTTCTTTTGGCATAAGATGAACTTTATCCTGGACACCAACCAGGGCGCCGTCGGGAGCAAATAGTGCCGACCGGTTCATTACACTGCCGTCAATGGGTGTGGGAAAGCTGCCTGCCATCAGGTAAATACCAAATTCACGGGCGAGAGAGGAGAAGGTGGTATAAGAGAGTATGTTAAAGGGGTTTCCGATAAATAAGAGAAGATCAATTACTCCAAACGACTGTACACCGCCGCCGGTGTCATCCAGTTTGACGGCCATAGATTCTATGCCGGGGATAAGGCCGAAAAGCTGGTAGCTGTTGTATTCAGGGAAGACAACCAGCTGCACCCCGGATTCAGCCGCCTTTTTTACATGACGGTACATCTCTTCAACATAGTGGACAGGATTTTTAAAAAGCTTTATTTCAAGCTGTGCCGCCGCTACTTTCACGCGCCGCCGGTCGACACTGTGGCAGTTGGCTGTCCTGTGAATTTTTTTACCCCTTAAATACTTCTCTACCAAGGCAGGCCTTGTCCGCCAGTAAAGCTGCTTTAGAAATAACCTTTCTTTAATCTTCATTTACACTCACCCCCCGACATATCTTCATATGCCATGGGGTTTAACAATTTCAAAAGAGGATACGAGTTTACAACCTGCAGGCGCTTCTCTTTATCCAATTCCGCTGACACCGGCTCACCCCCCAGCCCGCCACGGGCCAGTATACCTTCAAAACCTGCAGTCATTTCGCACGGGGCATGCAGCAGTGATTCCGCAGCAAATTTCTGACCTGCAATCTCGGCTGCCAGCTGGCTTTCCACGCAGAAAAACTGGTTCTGCTGCACCTGCTGCCACATGCCGGCCAGCTGCAGCCACCTGTTTTCACCTGCCGACAGTGCCCCGCAGTGGCAGACAACCTCAGCGCCTTTAAGCGCCAGTACCCGGCCCACTTCTGGATACCAGGCGTCAGTGCCAATTATAATGCCGAGCCGGCCAATCCCGGTCTCAAAAACTTCTGCTTCCTCCCCCCGTGATAACCCGAGTTCGCGTTCCTGGCGGGAGAGAAAAATCTGGCGTTGATATCCCAACATCTCCCCGCCGGGTGAAATCAGGCAAGAGCTGCTGTAAATGCCGCCATCCTGCAGCCAAAGACTGCCTGGTACAAGATAGGCGGACAGGCTGCGTGCGATTTCATGCTGCATATTCAGGTATTCCCTGTGCCATGAGTGCGGCAGCTTCATGAAGGCCGCAAAAGCTTCTGCCAGGCTTAACGGTTGTCCCAGCTCTTTGCAGCGAAAAGCCAGGAGCAAGGCCAGGTGTTGCGGAAAGACCAGCAGTAATTCATCATCACCGCCTGGCGGAACAGTCTTATAAACATGTTCTTTGAAGCCCTGTCTTGTGATAAAGTCAGAGCCCGCGAAACTCAGTGCTGCGGCACGCATCATATCACTCCTCTCTAAATTTGCTGCAAAAGGAGCATCCATATAGCTTTATTTCCAATCTCTGTTCAGTTTAAATATATTTCTACCAGCCGGCAGAATTACCTGCACCTTAATTCGTTCATCGGTAAATATAAACAATAGTGCTACGATGGCTAAATCTCTATGTGGAGGAAGTTTTTTCCTTTGTTTTTATGGAAATACATATAGAGCCTTCTGTTTATTTTTTTTGACGGAGGCAATAATACAAAATTAAGAGAGATTTTAATGAAAACTGATAAAAACCTGATGGATGCTTTCGCAGGTGAATCGCAGGCTAATCGAAAGTACCTTGCATTTGCTCAAAAGGCGGAGAAAGAAGGGTACAAAAATATTGCCCGGGTGCTTAGGGCTATTGCTGAGGCAGTAACTATTCATGCGTTGAAACATCAGGAGGTGGCAGGCAAGGTGGGAAGCACCCTGGAAAACCTTGCCACTGCCATGGATGGAGAGCATTACGAGTTAGATAACGGCGCTGCTATGCGCCATTTTTTTTGCCAATTATGAAGTTTTAATAGAGATTCGGGCTCAGATATTGACAGTCAATGTAAGGAGTGGTATGTTACCCTTATGACTGAACGGTCAGTCATAAGGAGGCGTAGAGCATTGGATGATAAAAAAGTTGCTATTATCAAAGCGACAGGCCGGCTGCTGGAAGAAGGCGGCCAAATAACCATTGACAAGGTAGCGGCTGCTGCAGGTGTGGCCAAAGGTACCGTTTATTTGTATTTCAATAGTAAGCAGGATTTGATACAGCAGACATTTATATCCGGTATCGAAGAACTGTATAAGGTCGTGGACAATGCTGCCAGAGAAAGCAGGGGCAGCAGTTTTAACTGCATTGCCGCCATGGTTAATGCCCATTACAAGTTGGCAGTGGGTAAAGTTGTGCTCATGCACCGTTTTTTTGCGGAAGAGCCGGAGCTGATGCGAAAAGTAAAAAATGGAGCTGCTTTTTTTGAAGTCATCAATGTGATAAAGCGTATTGAGGGAAGGTATGCAGATGAGTTGGCAAGGGGGATTGATAACGGGGAATTTCGTCCTCACAAGTCTGAAATTATCGCAGCAGCGCTGCTGGCTATGATAAATAATCTGAGTATGGGGCATATGTTTCGCAGTCACTTGGATGAAAAACAGATTATGCCCGAAGTACTGAAGATGGTTTTGTCGGGTATTGCGGTGGAAAAAACAACATTGTGCACCAGGGATTAAACTATCAGGAGGTTAACACATGCAGAGTTTAATTAAGTTTGCCGTTACACGTAAAGTCACTGTTATTATGCTTATCGCCGCTGTAGTTTTGCTGGGTACTGTTTCCTGGTCACGTACGCCGGTGGATCTGTTTCCTGATATAACATTCCCAGGTGCGGCCGTTATGGTATCTTATCCCGGTGCAGCCCCGGAAGAAGTGGAACAGCACGTTACCCAGGTGCTTGAAGGCTCTTTGGGTACTCTTACCAATGTGCGTGAAATCCAGTCTGTGTCCAGAGAAGGATCTGCAACGATTATATTAATGTTTAACTGGGGCGCTGATATGGATGCAGCAGCTGTAGAAATGCGGGAGAACCTGGACCAGGTCGCGCGCTTCCTGCCCAGTGATGTGTCTGCACCGACTATATTTAAATTTGATCCATCTATGATGCCGGTTATGAGTGTGGCAGTTGCATCAGATAGCTATGACATGGTGGAGTTGACCCGTCTCTCTACTATTTTTGCACAGCGACTGGAACGGCTGGAGGGTGTGGCGTCTGTAAGTATCAGCGGCGGGCTTAGTGAAGAAATAACTGTAATAGTCGATGCAGCTAAGCTGCAGGAGTATAATATCCCGTTATCAGCTGTGACAAATGCGCTGCGTATTGCCAATATCAATATTCCCGGCGGTAATGTTATGGAGGAAGGAACACGCTGGTTAATCCGCACAGTGGTGCGCACACAGGCTGTGGAGGAGATTGAAGGCCTAATGGTTGGTATGAAGACAGTGGCTGTTCCAGGCCAACCCCAGCCTGTGCCTGTACCAGTGTATGTAAAAGATGTGGCCAAGGTAAGCTTGCAGTCACAGCAGCAGGCGGTTATTAACCGGGTGAACAGGATACCCAACCTTAGCTTAAGTATATCGAAACGGTCTGATGCCAATACAGTATTGACAGCTAATCAGATTAAGACTGAGTTGGAGACTCTTGGCAATGAATATGAGGGAATTTCATTTATCCCCACAGAAGACCAATCATTTTTTGTAGAACTATCTATCAGCTCGCTGGTACGTAATGCCCTGATTGGCGGTGCTTTGGCGCTTCTGATCCTGCTTTTCTTTTTACGTAATATGCGCAGCACATTAATTATTGCGCTCTCGATACCAGTTTCACTGATTAGCACCTTTATTCTCATGTTCTTTGCCGGCCTCACAGTCAACATGATGACACTTGGCGGACTGGCTCTAGGTGTGGGGATGCTGGTGGACAATTCCATTGTGGTGATCGAGAATATTTTCAGGCACCTGCAAAACGGTAAAAGCAGCCAGGATGCTGCCTTTGAGGGAACGCGGGAGGTGGGGATGGCAATTACCGCATCCACTCTGACTACTGTAGCTGTTTTTCTGCCTGTAGTATTTGTGGGCGGTATCGCCGGCATTTTCTTCCGTGACCTTGCTCTTACAGTGAGTTTTGCGCTACTGGCTTCATTGGGGGTAGCACTTACTGTAATCCCGATGTTTTCTGCTGCCCTCTTGCGGCCGGGCATGGGGGATGCTATTACCAAGGCATCCGGGATCGCTCCTCTTTACCGCAGGGCCCTCTCCTTTGTATTACGGCGTAAATCAGTTACCCTTGCTGTGGTTGCAGCACTCTTTGTCGCCAGTCTGCTTATGGTTCCACGGTTGGGAGGGGAAATGATTCCGGCTTTTGATGAAGGAACCGGCAGAGTAAATATCTTAATGCCAAGTGACACTAAAATTGCTGATACCGAGGCTGTGGTGCGTCAAATTGAAGAGTTGCTGATAAGCGACCCCAATGTGGAAATTGTCAGCACAACCATAGGTTCCGGCTCAGGACAGATGGGATCAATAATGGGTGGCGGCGGCCAGTCAGTGCCTAACCGAGCTCGTGTTTCATTCCAACTGAGACCGGTGGAGGCGCGGGATCTGTCAACGCAGGCATTTATCGCTCAACTGGAGGAAAAGCTACCGCTTGTACCTGAGGCTCAGATTACTGTAAGCGCGATGAGAATGGCAGGCGGTGGTATGCTTGGTGGGAGTGGAATTGAGGTAGAGCTGAGGGGCCGGGATTTGGAAACCCTTGGCGAACACGCTGGCCGGCTTGAAGGCATTCTGTCAGAACTAGATTATGTAGCATCGACAGAGAATTCACTGGCAGCCCGTAATCCTGAGGTTCAGGTGAGGCTTGACTTGGAGCGGGCATTAATGATGGGTGTTAATCCCATGGTTGTGGGAAGCGCCATCCGTTCTGCCTTCCAGGGCGAGACCGCCACGCGGATTACAAGAGACGGCTATGAACTGGCCGTAGTGGTAAAAATGCAGGATGATCAGAGGGACAGCCTCACCCACATCTCTGATGTCATTGTCAGCACCCAGGGCGGCCGCATAGTCCGGGTTGGCGACGTGGCTGAAGTGGAAAGAGCCCAAGGGCCAAGAGTCATTAACAGGCGCAACAATCAACGTACAGTAACTGTAACCGCAAATCTCACCGAGGGTAAAGATTTGATTAGTGCCCGGCGGGATATACAAGCAGCTGTTGACGGATTGAGTTTGCCGGCAGGTTATTCAGCTTCGTTCAGAGGACAGGTTTTGGAAATGCAGACAGCGTTTTCAGGGATGCTGCTGGCTCTCGCTTTGGCAGTTGCCCTGGTCTATATGGTGATGGCTTCTCAGTTTGAGTCTTTTATTCATCCGCTGACAGTAATGTTCACCCTGCCGCTTGCAGCTATCGGCGTAATTTTTACATTGCTTATGACCGGCCAGAAGCTGAGTATTCCGTCACTGATTGGTGTTGTGATGCTGGCGGGAGTGGTGGTCAATAACGCCATTGTTCTAATTGACTATGTAAATCAGCTGCGCGGCAGGGGCCTGGATCTAAACAGTGCTTTGCTGGAAGCCGGAGAAACCCGCCTGCGACCCATATTAATGACAACGCTGACAACTGTTTTGGCATTGATGCCGCTGGCGCTTGGCATCGGCAGCGGTGCTGAGATGCAGCAGCCGCTTGCCCTGACGGTGATGGGTGGTTTGACGGTGGGCGCTCTACTCACACTTTTTGTAATTCCGTTGATCTATAGCATTTTTGACCGCCTGCTGCCCAAGGCTACAAATATTGTACAAACCCAAACACACGGTAAGTGAAGTGAGTAGGGTTATAGCATAATAAATAGCTCTAAAAGGGAATCAGCCTATATTTAGGCCGATTCCCTTTTTTCATGCTTTTGACTTGGCATTAATTTGCTGTTTACCGTAGTGCTCTAGTGCTTGCAACCTTTCCTGGCAAACTTCGGATAACCGCTGCCATCCCACTGATTTACCTTATCAGTGTATTTTTTGAGCAGTTCATCAGCCATTTCCTGGGTCAGTCTACCGGCTTTGACCTTTTCATCCAGGGATGCTTTAAAATCACCAATTAGTTTATCCTTTTTCTGCTGTGTTGTAAGGCTGTTAAACTGTTGTATTTTCTCAATCCTTGAGTCAATTTTAGCTGTGATTTTATCTGCTTTTTCCTTGGTGATTTTACCCTCTTTAAGCTTTGCCCGGATTCTTAATGTATTCACAGTATCAACTGGCGGAGATGTTTAATATTAATCCTGCTACCGCAGCCAAGGGGTTAAATATACTGGCGGACGAAGGAATTTTATATAAAAAAAGGGGACTTGGCATGTTTGCCTCTCCCAGTGCAAAAGAAATGATTCTGACCAAAAGAAAAGAATGCAAATTATCAAAAATTTACGCCAACCATACCGCCGCAAATAATCGAGGGCCTCCGCTCTCAGGGTTTTTCCTTTAACGTTCTTTCCAGCAAATCATTTCTGATTCAGTTTATCAAACCTTAAGCAGTAGCTAGTAGCTATGTCAAGCCGGCCATGAGAGAAACCATCTGGTCGGCTTTTTAATGTCCATCACTTTCATAAACGAAAATGCAGGGTAATAAAGATAATTGCAGAAATAAACATTAGTCGCTGCTGCGGCAGAACAGGTGAAACTTTACGAAGAATAAAAAGTAATTTCAAAGTAAAGGAGTCTATTCTATGCTGTTATTAAAGAAAAGCGATGTTCAGCAGGCTATTTCCATGAAAGAGGCCATTAGTGTTGTGGGAAATGTTTTTGCATCATACTCTGCAGGGGAAACCAAAGTCCCAATCAGGACTCAAATCGAGATTCCGGGGGAAAGTGCTGTTTCACTCTACATGCCGGGGTTTGTTGAGGATCAAAAAGCGCTAGGAGCAAAAATAGTATCAGTTTTTCCGAAGAACAAGAACCGAAGAATGCCTACCATTAACTCTATAGTTATCCTGGCAGATTCGGAAACAGGGGTACCCATTGCAGCTATGGAAGGTAGCTATCTTACTGCATTAAGGACAGGGGCTGCTTCAGGGGTAGCTACAAAATACCTGGCAAGGCAGGATGCTGCAAAGGTTGCCATCATTGGTACAGGTGTACAGGGCAGGACGCAGCTCGAGGCGGTATGTAGTGTCAGGGGCATCCGGCAGGTAAGCGTCTTTAATATAAGCGAGGACAAGGCCCGGGAATTTACCAAAGAGATGCAGGATAAACTGCGGTTTTTAAACATGAAATTTTTTGTGGCATCTTCTCCTGCAGAGGCTGTAAAAGATGCGGATATTATCTGTACTGCAACAACTTCAAAAAAACCTGTTTTCCCGGCTGATGCGTTAAAGGCAGGGGCACATATTAATGCTGTAGGGGCCTTCACTCCCGATATGCAGGAAATTGGCGATGATGTACTGGCCAAAGTAGATAAAGTCTGTGTAGACTCTGTTGAGGCAGTTTTAGAAGAAGCAGGTGACTTAATAATACCTATCAAGAAAGGGTTATTTAAAAAAGAAGCAATTTACGGTGAAATCGGAGAAATTGTTGCCGGTAAGTTAACCGCCAGAGAGAATGATGAAGAGATTACCATGTTTAAATCTGTCGGCCTTTCCGCCCAGGATGTTTCCGTGGGTAAATACATATTGCTTCGTTCCATGGAGATGGGATTAGGAGTGAATTTCGACTTAATGTCTTAGATATAGAACTTGCATTATACTTTAAAAGGGGATGGATATTTTGAATAAAAGCGGCTTTGCGAATTTATATTGGGGTTTCCTGTTTATAATGGTTGATATTAGAATACAAGGAAAATAAGGCCACTGTCAATTTGTGACAGAGAGCCTGCGTAAGTCATTTACAGCCTATTCTAAGTTGCCTTCCGCTTTATCGTCACCAAGGGCAAACTCTCTTCTTAAAGTGAGGCCAAAGCCGCGGCCTCGCCCAAACCTCCGGCCGCATGGCCCCTGCCCTAAACCCTGGTAACTCCTAAATCGGGACCAAGCCCTGCGGCTGGCAAAATTGGGAGGGAAATTATCTCCGCGCTCAAGCGTCCTGATGCAATATCCCCTGCCGTAGCCGGTCATAGTGCCTTCTCCGACAGGGCCTTTGCCGTCAAAACCAGGCATGATAAACATCCTTCCTTAGAGCTAAACCACCAATATCAGACACGATGCACAAAATCGCCGCACAGCGGGCATTTTTGCTCACAACCGCGGCCAGTTCCCCGCGCAACCTCAAAAGTTTCCTCACAACTGTGGCATTTAAAACATCTCGCCACAATATGATAGTGGCCACCCTCGACACGTATAGCTTTACCTTCAGTAATTGCTTCGGCTATTTTCCCCCTTGCAGCCCCTAAAACGCGCTGAAAAGTTGCCCGGGAGACATTCATCCTTTCGGCACATATCTCCTGTTCCAACCCTTCCCTGTCCTTAAGCCGGATAGCCTCTAGTTCCTCAACTGTCAGAACCAGTTCTTCCAACTTATGTTTTGGAATTCCAGCGGGCTTAAAATAAGTGACCTGGGGTTCAAATTCAACTCTTCTGCACTTGGGCGGCCTTGGCATGACGACACCTCATCTTATATTGAGTATATGCTCAATATAATTTTACTCTTTTATTCTTCGTAAGTCAATGTTAACCTGGTAATTTAAAATGGCTAACACTTCAGTTATTTTGTTAAAGCCTTATATAAAACGATTAAGACTCCTCTGTCATATAATAAACTTGCTCTTCAGCCTGCACTTTGCAGGAAAACAGAAGTTCCAGGCCGAAAAGCTGCAGGGAGGCTCATTTGAGAGTTTCCGGGAAGCAACATTAACTGAAAGGAGAGTATCCTAAAATGTCAGATAAAGTACCCGGATGTGCAGCATGCGGTTTTTCGAGGGCAGAAAAAGCGTGTCGTGTTCAGGGTGGTAAAGCACCAAGTTTTTGCCCGACAAAAGAGATGACAGAGGTTGTGGAAAGGGTAAAAGAACGGTATGCAGAGCCAAATATACGTGAGTTTGCGCGGCAGGCTTCTATCCAGGAGAGTGAATGTTACATTAACAGGGAGGCAAAACCCTTTGTACTTCACCCGATTAAACCTCGGCTTCAGGAAATATGCGAGTTTGCTGAGAGAATGGGGTACAAGAGGCTGGGCCTTGCTTATTGCGCAGGTCTTCAGTCCGAGGCTGGTATATTAACCAAGGTACTTAAGAGCTGGGGTTTTGAAATAATGTCTGTTGTTTGCAAGGTCGGATGCGTTCCAAAAGAAGAAATAGGCCTGTCGGACTCTGAGAAAGTTCAGATCGGTTCGTTTGAACCTATGTGCAATCCCCTGACACAAGCAGAGGTCCTAAATGAATCCAAGACGGATTTTAACATACTGATGGGACTGTGCGTAGGGCATGATTCACTTTTCTTTATGAACACTAAAGCTCCAACAACAGTTTTTGCTGTTAAAGACCGGGTCTCAGGACACAATCCCATGGCAGCTCTTTATACGCTTGGTTCCTATTCTGCAAGGTTTTTACGCCCCAAAAGCTAAATTGCCATTTTTAAAAACGTCTGATGATACCAGCATTTATTAGCAAATTGTAGTATTTATAATTAACTGCAAGGGAGTAATTCATATGGAATGGGTAAAGCTACAAACTTCCTTTGACTCGGAGGTAAAAGCGTCAAAAGCTGCAAAAATTGTTTCAACTACAGAAGCCAGATTGGCCAGCCAACCACGTGGCCCCCAGTATTATGTTGAGACTAAAATAGAGAAAGTAAATGAAAAATGGCATGTTTACTGGCGTAAAGTGTTTATAGGTTATGAAGCCGGCTGTGGTGGAGGTTGTAAGTCTTGCAAGGACAAATCACCTCAACCAGATAAAGGTAAGGTTATACCTTTTAAACTAAAGTGACTGTGGATTCCGTGCAAAATATAATTAACCCCATGTTGCAGACTTTATTAGGATGTCCGTAATGTATGCTAAAGTGCCAAGAAGTTAATTAATTTAAGGCTTTTCCCCGTAGGAGAACGTTGTAAGTTAGCTGAAAAATAGTAAGTTATAACACTTCCGTGACCATTTGTGACCACGCCGCCCACTTTATAAAAGTGTGGTGGTTTTTTTATACTGCCAGAAAATTATAACGCTTCACAGCTTGTGAAGCTGCTTAATGAAACCAACAAAAGCGCGCGCAAGGGAACCGAATAAGCGCACCTTTCTTATATGTTTATCATCCTGTACGGTAGTTTCAGTGTATGTGATGCCAGAAGGGAAAACATTCTATCATAGCTAGAATATCACAGCCGCTTAATGTTAAGGCCGGGTTGGATCATACCATAATTCAGCCAACGGAATGGCCAGGCCTGGGAAGCCAGGATGCTCTAGCACATCATCATCCATTCCTAAAGCCACTAGTGAGTATATTCCGTCCCTGAGAGCAAAGCATTCAAATGTATTATCCAGAGGATTTACCAGCCAATAATGTTGAACCCCGGCCTTTTGGTAAATCTGCAGTTTTCTCATTCGATCTTTTCGCCAGCTGGAATCAGATATAATCTCTACGGTCAAAGTCGGAGCACCGTCAATCCTGTTTTTTTTCATGATATCAAGCCGGTTTCCGGCTATGTAAAGAATATCCGGCTGAACTACGGTTATGTCCTCAAATGTAACGTCCAGCGGAGCGTCAAAAACTTCTCCTATAGGATCCGCCTGTTTAAAATAAGTGATCAAAAGAAATTCCAATTCTCTGGATATTCTTTGATGCAACAAATTAGGTGAGGGTTCTTTGACCAGTTCACCTTCCAGGACCTCATAGCGGAATCCCGGTTCCTCCGGTAATGCCAGATAATCCTGGTAGGTATAAGTTTTACATTCAGTTTTGTAGTCCTGACGTTTTTCTTTGACAACTCCGGAAAGAGCCTGAATAACTTCATTAAGATTATATCGGTATTGTCTTTCACCAAGGTGCACATAAGGAATTTTATTGCTCCTGGTATATCTCCAAATTGTTTCAACAGAGAGGTCAAGGGCATCAGCCAATACTTGAGCCGTGATAAGGTCTTTCCCATTATCCATGTTCCCACCTCCGTTTCTATTATACAATCTGGAAACAACTAAAATCAACTTATATATGTTAAAAGCAATAACCTTCTTTTGCTCGACTATTGCCTTACCCCGTAAACTCCACTTAAGTCCTGAGTTCTATAGTGCATAGATAATTCTGCGTTAAAACACAATAGACTGTTTAAATCGGCAATTAGTTAAATGAGCAATGTGGAAATACAAGAAATTCAGAGGCCTCTGCCACCGGTTTTCACTAAAACTTAATTAAACCCAAGCACTTTTAATATTTAAAACCGGGGGGATTTCTTTAAATTAAAACACTTGACATGACCAGGCGGTCTTCCAGCCAGGCTAAATTAAAGTTTTTGCAGGAAAGTGAACAGGTTGTGGTGTTTGACGACTTCTTTGAGGGCTTTGCCGCACTGATGTTACAGGGCTCAGAATTTGACTTAAACAATCCGATGCACAGTAAGTTGCTCGTCAGTGCTTTTAACGGACCACTGGTTGATGAAAGCTTGGCCAAGATGAAGGAGATGAGCCAACATTATATGGTTCACCTGCTGGAGAACGCCAAAAACAGTAGGCAGGTCCGAGATGACGTGGGCACAGATCTAATGGTTTTTTTTATAAATGCCCTCACCACCGAGTTCGCTAAGTATGTGGCTACTAAAGCAGGTCCGAACTATTTTGGCCAGATCTATGAGCCAGGCAACATTGAAATTATTAAAAAACTCGATTTGCATGGGATAATAAAAGATCTTATGAAGCTCGTAGAAAACGGACTTTCGCCTTTGGGGGTAAACAACCGGTAAAAAACCTGGGATTTATTAGCTGAGGAGAATATCAGAGGCAAAAAATATAAGATAAATTCAGAAAGGTGTTGAATGGTAATGCATGTATTTCTTGATAAGTACTCTGTAGCGATGGCTGCCATAGTACTTAAAAACGCTAAGTGGTTTAGGGAAAGTGTAGATAGTCCCGGTTTTGAAGAGCATCTCAACAATATTAAACTGACATTGCCGAAGTTTAAAGGAGAAGGCTTTTACGAGGTTGAGGCAGAATCACTGGCAGGTAATCTCGACCCAGCTTTTCACGTGGCAAAGTGGCTTGGTCCGGAGTACCCCACCATCATTTACCATCACGGTAATAATGAACGTCCCTTTAATTACGGAGCTACCAGTAAAAACTCCTTTAAACTTATTTTTCTGTCTAAAAAAGACATGTTCGACGCTAATCTTATATCTCTCAGGGCTCCATTCCACAAACAGAGCATGAAATTTTATCTGGACAAGATTGGTAAACTCTCTAATTTCACTGCCATGCTGTCAGTATCGGTTAAAATGGTTGAAGCGTTAGTCCAGGATCTCAAAAGTAATCGGAACGACACAATGAAAATATTAAAATTATCAGAGAGTTTTCTATTCCCGCAGGAGAACGTTTGGTTAGTTCGTTAAAAACAGTAAGTTATAATGCTTCCGTGACCATTTGTGATTACGACCATCCATTTTTATGTGGGTGGTTTTTTTTCTTGTGACTAAACGCAAATAGACCGTATATAAATACGGTCTATTTGCGTTAAGGGTGATTATTCAATTGTAATATCTTGCAAAATGGTGTATACGAATCGCTTATGAAGCCAAAATAGACAAACCTCTAAAATACTATCCTTTACCACCAGTATTTGTTAACAGGGTTTTTTGAGGTATTATCCGCCTTGCGGCGGTCTGTTGCAACAATTTATCTTCGTTTTTAAGACAAATTCCTCTTAATTCCCGCAAGAATTTTCCGGCAACTGTATTTTCCCAAAACCATTTATCGAGATCTTCGCTAGACAGAACATCAGCACCAGGTTGCGCCGTGATAGCCTCATAGTAGTAGGCCTTCAGGTCTTCTACTGAATACCCGAGTTGGTATGCAAGAGATACATCCTGGCGCGGGTTCTGAGTAGGAGTGCTGCCTTCAAGGAAAGAACACAAAAAATCTGCGATAGCCTCGGGTGTGAGTTTGCTAATTCCGACTATGGTACGCCCTCGCTTTTTTAAGGCCTGATCATACCAGGGTCTCATCGATGTCATTTCTGTTTTAAAGGTCTTGCAAAGCCGGTCGGCCTGCGTGGTCTCGGCATCCTCTGCCGGCGGAACATATGGGCAGGCAAGCATAACCGGCGCCCCCCCTAATAACGGGGTATCATCCGGGAAATCGATCAGCAGCGGGCCCCGTGGCGCTTCAAGCAGACCGAGGGCGGACATCAGAACACGCTTCTGAAAAGCTGGGTTATTTGGCTCTCCTAACGGGCGACCAAGTTCAAAAGGCACCCAAAGGGCTCTTGGCGGCTTGATAACATCCGTATGCAGGCGAATCAGGCTGATTTGCGTGGTAGCAAGCCCTTCCTCCTCAAGAAAGTGTGCCAGCACGCCAACGGCGCGCGTACAAAGCGGTCAGACCGGCACCAGCAACACGGCGTCAATATTGTCTTTTTTTAACAGGCCTGCAAGATGGCGTGCCGTCTGCTCCCATCTCATAGGATCATCAGCGCCCATGAAAGAATAATGAAAGCTTGCTATGCTGCCGATATCGCCGCTTTCTGCAAGTTCCCTCAGGCGGTCAATGGGAAAGACCACATTTAAGTCCCGGTAAAAGCCTGTCCTGTCAAAATTGACCGAGACATGGCTCATTACCAGGTTATTTGATTGAATGTCCCCGGGAATTATACGGTAGTAATCACCTTCCACAGAGGTAAAGGGGCGGTCTTCGGGCTGATGCAGACCGGCCGTGGAAATTATTGCGACTCGCCTTTCCTTCAGTTTTTTGCCCCTGACCCAAGGCTGTGCTGCAAATGTCGGACAGGGTACGTTTTCGAGGAAGTTTCGCTCCTCAGGATGGAGCTTTTCGAGGCTGACCATACTAAAACCTCCGTTTCTTTTTTATCAATTTAATTATAACAGATGTTCAATACAGTATGATGTAAAATACTTTACATATATTACTGCTTCAGGTTGCAGGCAGTGTCAGTATATTATCTGTCTTTTTACGAATATTAAAAGCAGATAAGTAATTTTTTCTGTATGATAAGCGGCGGAACTGGCCAAGGACGGTTAAATCTGGAAGAGGTAGTGCAGTTTTATTGCCGTCGTTGTGGGATTAGATTGCAACGCGTAAAGGTGGGAACAGATATTGTGAAAATTTCAGATAGAGTAATACTTGGTTTTGTCGCGGGGTTAGGTGGAAACATTGCAAAGCTGGCTATTGGCACTCTTGCTCAGAGGCTGAACATTTCAGAAATAGACGGGCCTGGTATTGCCGCCGGCATGTTGACGCCACCTTACAAATTAATCTCTCCTGAGGGAAAGGCAGTAGGTATTCTTGCAGATTCAGTGATTGCCGGCTTACTTGGTGTGGGAACCGTCTACATGCTCTCAATAACAGGAAAGGATAAGGCTGCCTTAAAAGGAGCTTTTAGCGGTCAGGTCATGTGGCAGTCACTTTACGGCGTAATGGCTACAATGGGTGCAACAAAAGTCCGGCCATTCTCCCCCAAAACAGTGTTAACGCAATTTGTCAGCCACACCGCCTACGGCACAGTTGCAGCGGCTATCGCCGTTAAACTCGGCGATGACAAATTATTCACGGGCGCCACGCCTTTAAACGCAAGTCCGCTAATATCACCAAAAAGGGATGCTGCGCGACCACCATCTCAGTTTAGCACCAGAAAAAATCAAATAAGGAACAATGTAGATAATAATCATGCAGCCGGTTCCGTGTTGCGATGATTTAACTTACTGAAAGCAACCAGGGAAGAACTGCAGAAGAAAATAAGCTTAGCACGGAGAAGGAGGTGATAATGTGATTAATAACCAGGTAAACCAGGAAGCGGAGCAAATAAAAGATTGCTGCAACAAGATCGAAGCGGCGACTTCGCAACAGAGCGTACAGCAAGAGGTGCAAAAGATTAAGGATTGCTGCAAAAAAATAGAGCAAAATTTGTCATAGTCCAGGGAGACTGTATTAAGCAGAGAATCATCAGCCGGATGCGTTATTCTCTGCTTTGCTTTGTTACAAAACACTCCTGAAAAAAGTTGTCCCAGCCTCTTCAAATTATCCAATTGACTTGTTTAGGTTAATGAAGGTATACTAAGGTGACACTACAGATAGTAGTGTTATTCTTTAAATAAAAAGGTGATGCGCTTGAAAAAAAAGCTAATTCAATCTTTTAATCTTGAAAAGCGTGGTATTAACAGGGTTTTAGGGGATCTCGAGACAGAAATCATGGAAGTTGCCTGGTCCCGGGGAGAAGGTGTGATGATTAAAGAAGTTACGGAAAGCATAAGTTTAAAAAGGCCAATTGCCTTTAATACTGTGATGACTGTAATGAACCGTTTGTCAGATAAAGGATTTCTTCAGAAGAAACCCGGTGAAAAAGCTTACTGTTATTTGCCTGTGCAAACAAAGGAGTGCTTCCTTAACGATATTTCCAGGCAAGTAACTGAAGAGCTTTTACATGAATATGGAGAGGATGCAATTGCTTCTTTTGTGCAGACTCTTGAAAAAGCAAGCCCGGAATATTTAAAGGCTTTGGAGGATCTTATTAAAAATTCAAAGGATATGAAAAATGATGATACATTTAAAGAGTGACTACTCGCATCCCCACATTAAAGCACAGGTGTCATTTTACGGGTTGACAGCCCTTTTTGCCGCTGTTGCGGGAGTCTTGTTTCTTACTGTATTTTACAAATTTAAGTTTGTCAGACTTGGCTTTGCCATTCAAAATAACCTGATTAATCAAATAATGTTACTTTTACTGACAGGTGCTTTGTTTTTCATCATCTCATTTTTTATTTATTTTACTGTGAAACAGTATCTCTCTTTCCTCAGGCTGAACAGGAAGCTGTCAGCATTGAGAACGACTCCACCCTGTGAGTTAATCCGGCTCTTAGACAGGTTGGGCCTTCTAAAACATACAGTATGCATAAACAGTGACACTCCCCTGGTTTTTACGTACGGATTTTCTCGTCCGCAAATCGTTGTTTCGAGCAAGCTCGCAGCCGCGTTTAGCATGTCTGAAATGGAAGCGGTGCTTTTACATGAACAGTACCACCTCTACCATTCAGATCCGCTAAAGGTGGTTATCAGCAGGGCAATAAAAGGGAGCCTTTTCTTTCTGCCTTTAGCAAAGTATCTATTTCGCAGCTATGACCAATTTAAAGAATTAGCCGCTGATCAGGCTTCATTGAACAAGATTCCGGACAAAAGATATTTGGCATCCGCATTTTTGAAAGTGTTCTCAGATGTGGAAAATATCTCAGTTCCGGTATGGTTGATCGAGCCTAATACAACACCCGATTTGCGAATCGCCCAGCTGTTATCAGGTAACCGACAAATTCGAATTGCCCCGCCCGCCCATATTGCGGCTACCTTCCTTTTTTTAGCAGGTATACTTATTAGTTTTGGGCAGGGTTGTGTCTGACGCTGCTCTTTTTTTCGGGATTTGCACTACAAAGAGTAGTGCCTGGCAATAAAAACGAGAGGAGAATCGAGCTTGAAGACTAGTGTAAAACGGTTAATCCTGGTATTTGTAGGCTTACTGGTTGTTGGTGTAATGGCAAAACCATATATTCCTTTTTTGAATCGGACTGAGAGTCAGTTTTCCGCTACACCTGATCCAATTGCCCTTTATGAACAGGCACTGGCCGAAGGAAAACCTGTATTTGTAGAATTTTATGCTGATTGGTGAATTACATGCAAACTAATGGAGCCCGTGGTTATGGCTCTTAAAGAGAAGTATGAAGATCAAGTTGTTTTTGTTATTGTCGATGTTGGCGATCAGGAAGGCAACCGCATGGCGAATGAATTCATGGTTAGATACATCCCGGCATTTTTCTATATTGACAGCAATGGTGAAATTGTTGCAAACGATACAGGGGTTTTGACAAAAGGCAATATAGAGAGCAGAATAGCACAAATTCTGGATAATTAAGCCTATTGAGGTGAGGTAGTTTTGCTGGATCTGTTTTTCTCTGAAATTATACCAAATTCCCTTGCAAACACGTCTATTCTCACTTACGTGATCGTTTTTGCAGGCGGCTTAGTTACAAGTTTTAGCCCCTGCATTTTGTCAATGACACCTGTTATGGTCGGCTACATCGGCGGCTACAGCGAAGGGTCAAGAATAAAAGGTTTTTTGATGTCGCTGTCGTTTGTGACAGGCTTGGCTGTGACTTTTGCCATTCTCGGTTTTATTGCCTCTTATTTTGGCCTCTTTTTTGGCCGGATTGGGGCCGGGTGGTATTACCTTCTGGCTGTGGTGGCAATAGTAATGGGGTTACACCTTTTGGGAGTTTTAACTTTTTCAATGCCGGGAATTAAGAAGGTTCCGTTAAATGTAAAAGGGTACAATAGTTCTAGTGCAAAGGAGATGAACAGATGCTTCTGAATTATGTGGAGCCCTCATTTTACCTTGGGCCATTGACTTTCCATCTTTACGGATTGGGGTTGGTTGCTGCTATTTTAGTTGGGCTGGCCCTTGCCCACCGTCGTGCCATTGCCAAAAAAATTGAACCGGATCTGATCTTCGAGTTTGCCATTTACGCGGTTGTCGGAGCCGTCGTCGGTTCCCGCATTCTCTCCGTGTTGTTGAATTTCAATCTTTTTCTCGCTGACCCCCTCTATCTTTTCCGTATTCACGAAGGCGGCCTGGCTTTTCTGGGCGGTCTTACCGGAGGAGTGTTGGTCGCAATCTGGTTTGTCCGCCGCCGGAAAGTTAAATTTTGGGCCATGGCTGATGTTTTCGCCCCATCCCTCGCCCTGGGGGAAGCAATCGCCCGACTCGGTTGCGATGTCTACGGCCTGCATGCGCCATCGGCGCCCTGGCCGAGGCTGGTTGGCGGCGTGCCCTATCACAATATCCCGCTGTATACGATGATAGCTACACTGCTTATCTTCTTTGTCCTCTGGTATCTGAGAGACAGGGTAAGAGAAGGGCAGCTGTTCCTGACCTATCTCGCCGGGTATTTTGCCGCCCGTTCTTTTATCGATTACTTCCGCAGTGAACCTACTTTTGTTGTCTTCAATACTGCCCAGTTTTCAAGTATCGTTCTTTTTGCCGTAATTTTGGTGCTAATCTATTGGCGGGAAAAGCAGATGCTTCCATCATAGAATGTATGTAAGAACTTGTATAAGACTATGACCAAACTATAATACTACAACTGTACAATATAATGCTCCGCAGCATCCGCAAAGAAAGTCCTCTGTGCAGTATATCCCGCTTTCCCAGGCAGGATAGTAACTTGAAGGGATGAGAGAATATATGTTAAAACAAAATTTGACACAGAAGCTTGTTAAACCATTTATAGTTGATAACACGGGCAAAGAAGTACCGTGGCAGCCCCTGCAAAAAACTCTAAACGAATGTCGCGTCGCCCTTGTTACTACCGCTGGCGTGCATTTAAAGAATCAGGCACCCTTTGATGTCAAGGCAAAAAAGGGGGATGCTTCCTTTCGGGAAGTTTCGGCTAAAGCGCCACTAGAGGACTATCTAATCACTCACACTCATTATGACCATACTGACGCAGATAAAGATATTAATTGTGTCTTCCCCATAACAAGACTTGAGGAACTGGTGCAGTCCGGCTTTATTAAAGGAATCTCTGCAACAAATTATGGGTTTATGGGCTTTATCCTTAATGCCCTGCATGAAACACTGATTGCCAATGCAGGCAAAGTAGCCCGGGAACTATTAAAACAAGAAACTGATATAGTTTTACTTACTCCAGGCTGACCGCTGTGCCATCAATCGGTGGGATTGATTCAGCGGGAACTGGAAACAGCCGGTCTCATTACTGTGAGTATAACATTAATGCAGGGATTAACCGCAAAAATCCGGGTTCCCAGAGCAGTACATGTTAATTTTCCTCTGGGAAGAGTTACCGGTAAGGCTTTTGACGTGGAAACACAAACTCGTGTAGTTACCATGGCTTTACAGGCATTGCAGGATATCGAATCACCGGGTAGCATTAAAAAACTACCTGTTCAATTATGATAGTCAACTGAAAATGTTCCTCGAAATGCTTTGGATTGGAAAAAGTAAAACAAGAGATAACAAACAGAAAAGAGGCCCTGTTAAAATATAGATTATGTTAGATATTAAGTTCAGTTATTCTCGATAGGCTCCAGAGCAAACCCAGAGTCATAACTGCTACACTGAATGGGATTAAAAACGGCTGAAGTGAAACAAAGAATACCGTAAAGGAAGACAGCACTGGTGCCAGAGCAATGACAAAAGTTGGTGCACAACAGGCGAAACCAGTGAGCATAGCCGGCAAAAAGCCGGCAAAGGAGTAGCCTAAGTTGGTGCGGCAAGATCTTTTGCATCGATAGCTAAAAACGGCCACCGCTATATTTAGCATCACCATCAGAGAAAGGAGTACCCCTATTAGTATATTTAAAGGGGCAATAAAGAGCTTTAACCCAAAGAATGAAATCGAGGCAATCGGTTCCCATAAAAAAGGCGCTCTCATTGTAAAAAATTTCGATCCAGGATTATCAATCACAGCTATCTCAAATTCACCAACTGCTAAGAACAAGTGATTTATGCTTATCAGGTATAGAATAAAATAAACAGTACCTATAACTATTCCAGGAATTAATGCACTTTTATTTTTTAAGATATTGCGTATTTTGTGCAAACTATTGTTCCTATTCATAAACTTCTGTTTCAGGGTGAAATGCAACCCAGGCAAACCACATTACGTCAAAAGAATTTATAGCTTCCAGCTGGGCGCCTTGCTGTTGTCCTTCCACCGCTGCTCCTCTTTCATTCCATATTGACATGGTATTTTCATCAAGAAAATCACCGTTTTCAAATCTAAAGGTTAACGTTTGATCCTGATCCATTCTTCTAAAAATTCTCACCGTATCCAGCTCCCCATCATAAAGAGCGACCAATGGGATGTTTTCAAGTTCCAGGTTCATCACTTTTTCGCTCCTAATCTTTTGCTTTAAAATAGCAAAAGGTGTTTCATTTACTCTTCCAGCCATGACAACTTCTTTTGGCTCAAATCTGTTATCTTGATGCATGACGGGAAATAAAGCTCCACCGCTATCATAGTAATTGTTTTTTTCCAGATATGAGCCATAAGGATCCCCTCGATAATTTCTGATAAAACCTGTCTTTTCTGATAAAACCTGGGCTTCTTCATAAAATGATTTTGCTTTAAACCACCTAGTCCAGATAATTGGAAATTCATCCAGTCTTTCTCCCTTTAAGTTCCCATTGATAGCCTTTCCCAGCAACTGAGGAATATAGCTGCCTGTTAACCGGTCATACATCACCAAGTTACTGTTTAAAAGCTTACCCGATGTTCCAAAGGTGGTTTCCCCTCTGGAAACAGCCCCCTTAAAGCCTACAGCAGAACCAGTCAAGGGGCAGTAGGTAATGCTCATCTTCTCCCCTGAAAACGTTTCATTTACGATTTCATGCCAGGCAAGAATTCGCTGACGATAAATAAAAACACCATCACTAGATTCAACAACAAATACGACCTCATTATCATCAATATTTTCATCGGCGTCAGTTATGGATAGATAATTGGGGTTTTCAATAGGGGGAATTCCATCTTTAGAGGGCCCTCCTGATTTAAGGTTTAGAAAAAATTTATCCAGAGCTTGCTGTTCTTCTTCAGGAATATTTGGATCATCCGGTTCCTTTTGCCCCCGGGTATCATTTAAGAGCAGGGAGGATACAAAAAAAATAATCCCTGCAACCAGTATAAGTAAAGCAGCTCTTTTGGCAGTAAACATCTTCAAAGAAAATCACCTTCCCTTATTATATTTATTATTGATGTTTTCGCTTAACTTATTCTGTGGAAATTATAAATGAAAACCTCTTATACATTTAATAAATACACAAAGTGGGCTACGAATTAAAGCCCACTTTGCTTTTCATTATGAAATTTGTAAATTCAGAGATGCTTTTGGTAATTATTCACTGTAATGTTCCTGAGCATAGTCAGTTACTTGTTTATAGTTATTTCAAGAGACTGTGTACCTCTTTACTGATTCTATCGGCAGAAGCCCAGCGATCGGCGTAAACTATTTTGCCGTTAAGGCCAATGATATACGCCTTGTTGGGAAATCCCCGATACGTTCTCGTTACAGAATCATTAATATCATCAATCAATATGGTTCTGTTTTCCAAGCCAGTTTCTTGTTGAAGCATTGCTGCCATCTTGCTCTTGTCTTCTATGTTGCAGTGTTGAGGAATATGCTTAAAATTATATTGGCCGGGGTGGGCTTCACGAGTGTAAATGATTAAAAATCGTACGGGCTTTGATTTTAATTCAGCGGCTACGCTCTCCATGGGAGCCATCTGGCTCCGGAAGGGAGGTCACGTGAAGGAGCCAAACTCCAGCACTACCCAATACTTACCCAAAAAATCGTCTAGTGTAACTATATTTCCAAAAATATCCTTGAGTTCGAATTTCACAGCCTCAGTCCCAATTGGGAGTAATTTCATGAGCTCATAAGCGTCTCGCAACATCATTTATACCTCCCTTTACTTAGTAAGGTGTCCTAATCGACACAGGTTACGCCGGCCTCAAAATGATTACTGCCCAGGAAAAATTCGTAGTCCTGATGGCGTAGCTTAACTAAATCAGCCTCGGTCATGGTATGTGTCCATTCGCGGAAAAGAGAGGCAGAAAAGTAGTTTTCAACCGCATTTATATTTGGTTCTTGCGACCAGGGGATTTTGACCTCTGCTGTTTTAGGGTCGAGGTAGTAGGTAACATGGCACTGGGCGCAGACCAAGGTTCGCATTTCCTGGCGGCCAATTTCATTGATTAAGCAGGCTGTCAGGACCTAATGATTGATACTTGTTAAGCCATTTTCTGATGGATGGCACACGGACACCTAGCTGAGTGGCTATATGACTAAGTGAATCTTCGTCTCGAAGATATTTTTCAATAGCTGCAACCTTATCTGGCCCTGATACTTTCACCCAGTGAGGCACAAAAATAGCTCATCCTTGTAATTAACAGTTTTATTATTTCAACTGTCTACTACAAGGGGAGCATATCATGTTGTACGGCAGCCTCTTACTTATTGTTGCTGTTGTTGGCCCTGATTCATTGGATTGCTTTCAGTAATATATTTCATACGGCTGTTTAGTTGCTGGAGATGGTTGTCATATCTTGGCTCATTTGCTGAAACATTGTTTTGGCAGCTTCGTCTTCGGTAGACTGCGCAAAAGTATCGTAGTTGCCTTTAGCGCTTTCACATGCGGCAATAGCTGTTTTTAAATCTGACTGAACAGTCATGAGTTTGCTCCTCAAAAAATTATTTAAATACATTATAGTTTTTTGCCATTTACACGGTTTTATACAGTTATTAATTGGATTATCTTTCGGCGGCTTTTTTGCTGTGTTCTTCCCAATACACCGTGGGTTCACTGTGGACCGGAAATCAATGTGCATAGAAGTGGAAGCTTGGCACAAATTATAATTGGTGATGAATCTCGTTCCTGGAGCATAGGCGACTCCCCTTCACGTTGGGAATTCTCTATGGCAGAGAGGGTGCCGGCGGAAATAGTATTCAGAACCGGTGTGACCCGTGCTGATTTGGATTTATCAATGCTTGATGTTAAAAAACTGAATATCACTGCGGGAGCGGGAGAACTGACAATTCATCTGGGTCAGACAGATACAGAAAGTATTAATAAATGCATCTGCTGTTACCCTGTCAAATAGTATGTAGTAACAGTTAAAAGCGCGGAGGTAGAGAAAATGGGGGATAAGGTGGCCATCATTGGAGCCGGTCCCGGGGGACTTAGTGCGGCCCGTGAGGCAGCTTCCCTTGGTTTATCGGTTACAATCTTTGAAAAAGCGTCCGTTGGGGAACGTATTTCCTGTGCAGAAGGTTTTTTTGATTTGCTCAAACTTTTAGACCCTCCCATCGCTGGTATCCGCTGTAAAGTCAAGGAAGCTATACTTTCTGCTATAGATACCTTTACTGTAGATTGTACCGGCCTTCATCTGTGGGTAATCGACCGGTCGGAGTGGCAAAAAGCGTTGGCAGAGGATGCCTGTCGGCGCGGCTGTCAACTCTACGAGAATACACCTGTTACCGCTATTAATTTTTCATGCTTGCAAAGTGATTATGACTGGATTGTAGATAGCAGTGGTGTATCACCGGTTTCAAAAGCAAAGTTTAAGCTGCCGCCAGTCCGTCTGGGAATGACAGCACAGTATACCCTCGCCGGGGATTTTTCCTCTTTGTTTGGTAAAATAAAAGTGGCAGTTGAACCGCATTATTGTGGCTATTATTGGGTTTTTCCCAAAGCCCGGGACTGTGCAAATGTAGGTGTGGGCTGGTTTGGCAAGCGCAGTAGCGGACTTCAGATTCATCAAGAATTAAAACGGATTATTGAAAAAGAGCAACTTGACCATTATCAGATTCTCAGGCAAACCGGTGGCCCCATACCTCTTTTACGCCGAAAAGAACTGGTTCTTGGCAATACACTGTTGGTGGGGGATGCCGCAGGACTGGCTTCTCCCTTACACGGTGGAGGCATTGACATAGCCTGTATTTCCGGAATTCTAGCGGCCAGAGCCATAGGTGCAGCCAGTTCTGAACAGTACATGCAGTCGGTTCAAAAAATACTTGGATCCCGTCAAAACCTGGAGCAAAAGATTTTTGAGTATTTGGAGAAGACAGAGATTACTTCTATTAACGAATTTATGAAAATAGGGTTTGGCCAACCGGATAAAATAAGCACACTAAAAAAGATTAAACAGGCCATAACACAGGAAGCGACCCTTCTCCAGTATGTCATGCAGGGCCATGTTCAGGCCGACTGGACCAACGGGCTCATTCTTGATGATTTGCCACTTACGGCAAAGCCGCTGATTCGTAAAATAATGTCTGGTCAAATCACCCATTGATTGTAGACTGGCTTTTAGAATCTTTCCTGCTCGGCCTGATAAGGAATCGTATTCGGAAATACCATACGTCCAGAAAAAATAGGATCTCCGGCTAGCACCACGCAATCCAATTCATCGCCATCTGAATCCTCTGGCTTTATACCATTTCAATATCAGAAATAACGGTTTTTTGGTTCTCAACTGGCAAAAATTTCTTATTCATTTGCAAAAAACCTTTCAATCGAATAATGCTCATGAGAATAAACTTGAAGTTGTTATAACTTGTTTTTTTGGACTGCATATCTAGTAGCGCATGGACGCTAAAACTTATCTCATTGTGTTGACATTGTGAGCACATTTGGCTATAATAGGATTGCAAGGGGGTGAACTTATGGCAAAGACGGCAAACATCAACATTCGAATTGACCCGGAAACTAAAGCGGGAGCAGAGCAGCTTTTTGCCAAGTTCGGCATTACCTTAACCGATGCGGTAAACATTTTCCTGCGTCAGTCTCTGATGGTAGGTGGCCTACCATTTGAGATGAAGCAACCCAACTATAATGCTGAAACCGAAGCAGCTATGCAGGAAGCAAGAGCCATTACTAGTGGAAAAATCCCGGCGAAATCTTACGCTTCTGCTAAAGAGCTATTTCAGGAGCTTGACCACGAATGTTGACATTAAAAACGACTACACAATTTCGCAAAGACTATAAGCTGATGAAAAAGCGTGGCTATAATATAGGTTTGCTTCAAGAAGTCTTGCAAACACTTTTGGAAGAAAAGCCGCTTGCTGAAAAGCATTGTGACCATGCACTTGTCGGGAACTATACCGGCTTTCGGGAATGCCATATTCTCCCCGATTGGCTGCTAATCTATCAGGTTGACAGCGAAACACTCATCCTTGTGGCCTCCCGCACCGGGACACACTCCGATTTGTTTAGAACATAAAAGAACACACAAGGCTTTATTTTCGGGCCTTGTGTGTTTGTTTTCTGACAAAATTTTGACACGGAATACAAAAATATATAGTGTCATAAAGAAATTATGCGAAAGGAGCGCATTGACGGTCCTTGTGATTTGGTTGTGGAAATAATGTCACCAAAGCCACATTGGTAGTAATCGATATAATAAATTTAACTCCCGGAGGTTTTATCAGCGCCATTCTCGCCCATTTATCAGTTGCAGGCTTTTTTGGCGTACTGATGACATATTTACTTCTGTATACGGGAAAAGACTTCTGGGTCAGGACAGGGGCTTTTTATTGGGCAAAAACTAATAGCCGTGATATAATGATGCTAAAAACACACGGGAGGGTTTTTCATGCTGGAAAAACACTTGAAAAAGATAAGGACAAAACAAAAAATTTCATTAGAAGAGCTTTCCCGCAGTTGCAATCTTCCCTTAGCCTATCTGCAGGAAGTTGAAGATGGTAAAAGAGAATTAACGAATAAAGCGTTAGATTTTCTGCTTGAAAATCTAGATTTTGACGAAGAACTGGGAAAGATACATATCAGCACCCGTGGCCTGGGAGATAAAGTAAGAGCTATGCGCGAAGAAAAAAAACTGACACTGGAAGAGCTGGGCAAACATCTTGATCTCTCAACGACCTATCTGAGTGAAATTGAACTGGAAGAAAGAACGCCTTCCATACAGACGCTGCAAAAAATTAGCAGATACTTTAGCGTTCCTGTTAGCGTTTTTTTACATACCCAGTCTAAGCTTATAACAACAGGTAAAAAAATCAAAACGACCCGGGAAGCTAAAGGAATGACACAAAAACAGCTTGCTGGCGGGGCCGAAGTTTCACCAGGGTTGATTGCCCAGTTAGAGGCGGGAAAAGTTCAGCCTTCATTAAAGACTATTGAAAGGATTGCCAGTGCGCTTGGTGTATCCACCTGCTTTTTGATTCTTGAACAGGAGGATGCTGAAGGGATAATGGTTGGCATCACGCCAGAACTTAGAGAGCTTCTCTTTGACACTAAAGTGCAAATGCTTATCGGACATATCTGCACACTGGATAAAGACCAGATTAAGCTAGTGCTTAATTTTATTAATATGCTAAAAGAACCTGCTATATAAAAGGAAAAACCGGGACGCGTGTCCCGGTTTTTTTTGTTGCATTAGTGTTAGTTTGTAACGAGCGGCAGATTGTCTTTGGCGACATAACCGTCACGTACACCGTAAAAGAGTGAGTAAGCGTCGTAACCCATCATACGCAGTATGCCCACGGTCTGTCCCGCCGTCTGGCCGGAATAGCATGCTACAACAATCGGACGGTTTGTGGGTAGCCCTTCTAGCAAATCACCGAACTTGGACCACGGGCTGTGAACGGAGTGCTCGATATGGCCTTCCGCGAAGTGCTCGGCGCTGCGGATATCAATAACATGGAAAGAACTTGGGTTATCCTGAAGCGCAGCGTACAGGTCCGCCCCGGGAATAATTTTGTTTCCTTCGGCTGAGGTTGCCACCTTGGGGAAGTAATCTTTGGCGGCCTGCCAAAGAATTTCTTCTTCTTCGCTAGTGGGGGCGGATACTACCGGCAGATCGGCAGCGGCTACCATGCCGGTACCTTCCAGCTCAAACCCGCTTTTCCCGGTCCAGCCAAGCTTAATTCCGTAAAACAGGGACTTCACATTGTCAAATCCTGCTGCTCTCAGTGCGCCGATAGTCTGGCCAGCTGTCTGGCCGCTGTAACAAGCAACCACAACAGGCTTATTGCGGGGAATACGATCCATGATTTCTCCAACATTTGCCCACGGGCTGTGGACCGCTCCAGGGATGTGGCCGGCTTCAAAATCTTCTGCGCTGCGGATATCGATGATTAATACGGAATCTGGATTGGATTCCAGCATGTCCTTTACATCTTCCGAGGGAATAATATTGTTGCTATCCGCAACTTTGGGGAAATATGCCTTAGCGGCATCAAGTAGCACCTGCTGAGGATCAAGCGCTTCGGGTTCTTCAGCAACGGGTTCTTCCGCAACGGGCGGCGGAGTTGGTGTTGTTGATTTGCCGCAACCTACCACACTAAAAATCATTAAACCGATTAAAAGCACAAGCAACAGTAATCTAAGATTCTTTTTCATCTCTTACTAACCCCCTTATTTTTTGGTATAGCTAACCTATTACTAAATCCATAAAACGTTTCATTCATCCCTCCCTTCAAAACCGGAGTGCAATTAAGGCAGATCCGGAACAACCAGTTTCAGGTTGGACTTGCTGTCGTTCTCCCGTAAATCCTTCTCCTGCAGCCAAATGTACTGATTCCCGTGACAAGAATCGCAGCTCTCGTTCTGAACTGTTTTGCGCTGGATATTATGCGTTGGTGAGTATTTCCAGTTGGGAATCAGGTCATAGTTGGGTAGTTCACCGCCCAGCGGGGCAAAGGTATCCGGCGTCGTGGGAATATGACGCAAAGTAATGTACTTGTATGGCCTTTCCTCGGTCCTCTCCGGGTTTAGGCCGATTTTAAACATAATTCTCATCTGATCGGCCACCCCAGCAACACTGTCATCCGTTTTTTGCGTTGCATGACAGTCAAAGCAGTTATTATTGGCTGATGCGTGACATACCTGGCAGGACATGGTGTCCGCAGAATGTATGTTATGGGCTGGAATGGACGAACCACTATAAATATTTTCATGACAGTCCGTACATTGAGGCAGGTCAACTTCATACATATTCTGCTCTGCAACACCGGTACCGTGGAAATTACTTACATTGTGACAATCTGCACAATGTTTGCCGGACTCAAAGTGAACATCCTTGGTATAGCCAACTTTACCCATGTATTCGCCAGCATTTCTGGCACCATGGCAACCGTAGCAAGTGTCTTCCATTGGCGGGCGCTTAGTGAAAACATGCTGGGAGTGAAGACCGCCGGTAAACGCTTTTGGCCTGCTGACATGGCAGGAACCACATGTTGCATGGCATTTGTAACAATTGTTATCAAACGCCGTCTTCAACGGGCCGTCCACGTCCAACACTCCCGGATGGGTGAAGTTTTCCAGAGCGTTTGCCATCCCCTGAACCGTATAGTGGATGGAATTAGCAAAGGTTGCGCCTATTTCACCGTGGCATTGATTACAGATACCGCCGGCATCTGCTGACGGATAACGGTTTACCCCGGCATGAGCCTTCCCAAAATCTCCGACATTTTCACCGCCGTGACAGGCGATGCAGCCGAGCTTGCCGTGTTCCGAGCTGAGAAAATCCTCACTGATACAAAACATTTCGCTGCCCGCTAACTGCGGGCCCGCCACGCCTCACCCACCGCCGCCGGCGGCAACTTCCGGCGGGACATGCATCATGTCAATAGCCTCTGGACTGATGTGACAGAGGATACACGCGTCACTGACCACAGCAGCTACGGGAGATACAGGAGATTTTTTGGCCCCGCACCCGGAAAAAATCAGCACAACAAAAGCTGATAAAACAAGCAGTCTTAAAAATACTAAACTTTTTCCTCCATTTTTCTGCAAATAAATCACCTCTCTGTGTTGTCATTGACCCCCGGTTTAACTAGACACTTTAGCGCTTGTACTTTCTGCCCACTCCTCCCGCGCTTAGTATTAGTGAACTTTTGAACTTAGTCTTTCTTAAAAAATCCTCATATACTAACTTCATATAGTATTCCTATAGATATTCTATGCACAAAGAATCTCCTTATACATAAGGGTTATTGCCAGTATTAGTGTAGCACATTTTTATGATTTACGCTATAGCTAATCATAAAAAACTTCACATAAATTTCACGCCATCATCATAAACTTCTAATTTTCATGACATGATAATGAATTTTTCACAACTGTCAGAACTAAATGTTAATGTATTATTAATGTTAAAAGATAAAAGAGGGAATGCCTATAAAACATAGAAATCTATGTTAAATATCTTTTTTAAAGGGGGATTTACATGATTCAGGCAGAGATTAAAAAAAATATTTTCTGGGTTGGTGTTGTAGACTGGAATATTCGTTATTTCCACGGCCCCATGTACACTACTCACAGGGGTACGACATATAATTCGTACCTGCTTCTGGATGAGCAACCAACACTTGTTGATACGGTTTTTACACCCTTCTCCGAAGATTTGCTTAACAATATCCGCGCTGTTATTGATCCAAAACAATTAAAGTATATCGTTGTTAATCACGTGGAAATGGATCACTCCGGCGCACTGCCTGCAGTGATGGAAGCGGCCCCGCAGGCGACGATTCTTTGCTCGGAAAAAGCGGCCCCTTCCATTGACAAGCATTTCAGCAGTTCGTGGAAAAAACAAATCATGAAAAGCGGCGACACTGTATCTATCGGAAAACGAACTCTTGCATTTGTGGAAGCACCCATGTTGCATTGGCCGGACAGCATGTTCACCTACATTCCCGAGGAAAAACTACTGCTGCCCAATGACGCGTTCGGCCAACACATTGCTTCCTCTGCCCGCTTCGATGATGAGGTAGATATGACAGAAGTCATGCAGGAGGCAAAGAAATATTACGCTAATATTTTGTTACCGTTTAGCTCCCTTGTACTAAAGAAAATCGAAGAAGTGGTCGAGATGGGGATCGAAATAGATATGATTGCTCCGAGCCACGGCATTATCTGGCGTAATGACCCGGGTAAGATTATTAACGCTTATGTGGAATGGGCAAAAGGTACGAATAAAAACAAAGCAACTGTGGTCTATGACACTATGTGGGATAGCACCGACAAAATGGCACACGCCATTGCAAGCGGCCTGGTAGAAGGCGGTATGGAAGTAAAGATTTTCCGCATGTCGGTAAGCGACCGTAATGATGTTATCGCCGAAGTCATGGATTCGGAATTGCTTGTCGTCGGTTCTCCAACGATTAACCGTGAGTTTATTCCGGCCCTTTCCGCCTTTCTGGATGATTTAATGGGCTTAAAACCCAAAAATAAACGGGCTGCTCTCTTTGGCTCCTCCGGCTGGAGCCGCGGTGCGACCAAGCAGATGGATGAGAGGGTCAAAAAAGCAGGCTTCACTCTCCATGATGAAACAATGGAAGTTTATTGGGTACCTGGTGAAGAAGAATTACAGCAATGCAGTGAGTTTGGCAAAAAGCTTGCTGCAGGAGCAAACATAGAATAAAAAAACGGACGGCAGTGTGAAACTGCCGTCCGTTTTTATTTATTAACCTGTACAAGGCTACTACTTATTAACCTCAGCCGAAGCCGAACCGTCTTGACGGGCAGGAATCAATTTGCTCGCAAGAATTACCGGCCGACTTTTGCACATTTACACTGTACACTTCCTGTAACTCACAGCTTTCGCAGGAAGGACATTTTACGTTCATTTTATCCGCACTGGGGACCATAACCTCAAATCTGTTGCGGCAGTTTTTACAGACATACTCGTAAGTAGGCATCGTTCAACCTCCTTTACATATCCACTATACCCAATGGGCATGTAGCTATTTTAGCCTGTTTCTCCCATAGTGTCAATCATTCTACTTAACTGCAAGCAGTTCTTCTGCCTGTGCTACAATATTTTCTACGGTAAACCCGAATTTCTCCATTAAAATGTCCCCCGGCGCTGACGCACCGAAATGATCAATGCCGATAACACGGCCACTGTCGCCAGTAAAGCGTTCCCAACCCATGGAGTGGCCAGCTTCAACAGCCAGGCGCTTCCCACCACTAGGCAGAACATCGCTTCTGTAACTTTCATCCTGAGAAAGGAACAGTTCCCAACTCATCATACTCACAACCCGTACACGGATATTTTTTTGTTCCAGCATGGTTTTGGCTTCCATCACCAACGGCACTTCCGAACCGCTGGCCAGCATTGTAATATCTGGTGCAGCTCCGCCGTCTTCCCGGCTGAGGATATATCCGCCTTTTAAAGCGTTCATTCCTGTGCCTGGCAACTGGGGCAGGTTTTGTCTTGTCAAAACAAGCACAGTTGGACCGTCAGAGCGTTTTACCGCCTGTAGCCAGGCAGCTGCCGTTTCACGGCCATCTGCAGGTCTCAAGACATGTAAATTAGGAATGGAGCGCATATTTGCCAGATGTTCAATGGGTTGATGAGTAGGCCCGTCTTCACCGACGCCAATACTGTCATGGGTGAATACAAAGACGACCGGCAAACCCATCAGTGCCGCTAATCTGACTGATGGCTTCATATAATCAAAGAAAACCATAAAAGTTGAGCCGTAAGACCGTAACCCGCCGTGGAGAGCAAGCCCGGACATGATGGCACCCATGGCATGTTCCCGTACACCAAAATAGATATTATTCCAGCCGTATTTACCGGGGCCAAAATCACCGAAGCCTTTCAGGTAAGTCTTTGTGGATGCGTTTAAATCCGCCGATCCACCTATCATGTTGGGCAGATAGCGAGCTAATACTTGCATAATATGGCCCGATGCGGCCCGGGTGGCCACAGGTTTATCAAAATCCCACAGGGAAGGGTCGTTCTCCAGTTCATCCGGTACGCCGTGGGCATGCCAGGCATCCCAGCGTGCAGCCGCTTCCGGGAATTCCTCGCGGAACCGGGCGAATAGCTTGTCCCATTCATCTTTTTGTTCTTCCAGCTCACTGCGTAGCCGTTCGTATAGCTCCCGCACTTCTGCTGGGACATGAAACGCAGGCGATCCAGGCCAGCCCAGGCGTTCTTTCGTTAATTTAACTTCATCAGCTCCCAGCGGTGCGCCGTGAGCATCGGCACTCCCCTGCTTGTTAGGGCTGCCAAAACCAATTTCTGTCCGTACCATAATTAGTGTTGGCCGTTCTTCTTCATTCTTTGCCGCTGTCAATGCTTTGGCAATGGCCTCTGTATCATTACCGTCTGCCACTTTTAACACATGCCAGTTGTACGCCTCAAACCGTTTCCCCACATCTTCGGTGAAAGCCATTTCCGTGGATCCGTCGATGGTGATATGATTGTCGTCATACAGGCAGATTAATCTACCCAGCTTTAAGTGACCGGCTAACGAAGCGGCCTCCGACGTAATTCCTTCCATCATGCAACCGTCTCCGGTGTAAACATAGGTAAAGTGATCAACTAAGTTATAGCCGGGACGGTTAAACTCTGCAGCCAAACGTCTTTCCGCCATGGCCATGCCCACTGCATTAGCAAAACCCTGTCCCAGTGGTCCGGTCGTCGTTTCTACGCCGGGTGTATGGCCATATTCCGGGTGTCCCGGCGTCTTACTTCCCCACTGACGAAATTTTTTAATCTCTTCCAGCGGCAAGTCATAACCAAAAAGGTGAAGCAAAGAATATAGAAGCATGGAACCGTGTCCTGCTGACAAAACAAACCGATCCCGGTTTGTCCACGCCGGGTCAGTTGGACTGTGCTTCATAAACTTTGACCAGAGCACATAAGCCATGGGAGCTCCGCCCATAGGCAGTCCTGGGTGTCCGGAATTTGCGGCTTCAATCGCGTCCACTGATAATAAGCGAATGGTGTTTATCGCTTGTTCCTCAATATGTTTCATTTCATCCCTCCTGAATCTAACCACTTCTCTCCTATTTTATCTATAAAAGACTAAAAAAAACAAGTAATACTTTACGCAAATCGACAAAAAAATGATGTCTACCCATTGTTTTCTTCTAAAATAAGCCCGGCACATATGCCGGGCTTATAGAACGAATGTTACGCTAGCTTTTCAATGAGTTTGCCAACATTCTCTGCAAATCGTTCCGCCGTTCTTACGCCCTCTTCATCTTCCATAGCTTCTCCAGGCTTTTTGCCGAAGAGAATATTCCAGTACGTTGATCCGGGCACAATCATCTCATTGATAAAGAAAAACATCAGCATTTCCTGTATAGTTGCCGTGGCGCCGCCCCGGCGGTTAACAGCAATGGGTCCCCCCACTTTCCAGGATAGGAATTTATCATTGTTGTAAGAGAGCATCCCAACCCGTTGCAGAAGATTCATTAAATCTCCCCGGGCTGTGCCGAAGTAGACGGGGGAACCGATAATAAAGCCTTTAGCAGCCCTGACTTTGTCGGCAATTTCATTCAACCCGTCATCCAAAACACAAACGCCGGTCCCCACACATTTTGCGCAGGCTATACATGCTTCAATCTTTCGGCCGGCTAAAGAGATAATTTCTGCTTCCAGACCCTGTGCCGTCAGTACCGTAGCACATTTCTCCATCACCCGCATGGTATTGCCTTCTTTTTTGGGGCTACCGGAGACTAACAATACTTTTTCCATATGTAATTACCTCCCGTTTCACTTTGCTATATTGTATTATACAGAGCAAAAAACGTCCGGTTATAAGCGATGTTCAACTCTCCAGTTTTCTGGCCATACATTCCCAATCCTGATACATTTCTTCAAGCTCCACTTTTAGGGATTGCATGGCCTCCGCCTTTTCCCTGGCCAGCGTAAAATCCCCAAACACTTCCGGCAGTGCCAACTGTTGCTCCAAATCACATACCAGGCGTTCTTTGGCGGTAATACTTTCTTCCAGTTGAGCGTACCCCTGTTCCAGTTTACGCCGTTCACGGCGGACAGCCAGTTCACGGCCGCGCTCTTCTTTTTCTTTTTCCACCCGTAGCCGTTTCTCTGTTTTTCCCTGATCTGTCACAGCCTCACGCCGGTTATTCCGTTCTTCCACATAGGCGGCATAAGGCATTTTATAAAGACGAACACAGCCGTCTGTTACTTCCAGCACCTTTTGGGTTGTCCGAGAAATAAAGTACCGGTCGTGAGAAACCACCAGTAATGTGCCCGGAAACTGTCCGATTGCTTTTTCCAGCTCTTCCACGCCGCTGATATCCAAATGATTGGTGGGTTCGTCAAGCACCAGGAAGTTTCCGTCCTCAAGCCCCAGTTTGGCCAAGGCTAAGCGACTTCTCTCCCCGCCGCTCAGATCAGCATTGCGTTTAAAAACATCATCCCCAGGAAACAAAAACCTCCCCAGGTAGGTGCGTGCCTCCGTGTCTGTCATATCTGATGCATCGAGAATTTCCTCCAGCGGTGTTTTTTCAGCAGATAAGGCGCCTTGATGCTGGTCAAAATAAACCATGCGCACACTGGATCCAAGCCAGACGTTGCCCTCATCAGGCTCCAGTTCTTTAGCAATCATTTTCAGCAACGTGCTTTTTCCGGCACCGTTGGGGCCCACCAACGCGATTCTGTCACCCCAGCGAAGCTCAAAGTTGGCACTGGCAAACACAGTCTTTCCGTCAAATTCTTTTGCGGCATTTTCCACCCGTGTCACAATTTCACCGCTCCGGCCGGAATAACCGAAACCTATCCGGATGTTCTTCTCACTCCGGGGTTTTTCCACCAATTCCAGTGTATCCAGCCGTTTCTGCCTGCTTTTTGCCTGCCTTTTTTCCCGTTCCCCGGTACCGGTTGTACGGATCAATGTTCTTTCCTTATCCAGCAAGATTTGCTGTTTGTTATATTCTTTGCGCAGTGAGACTTCTTCCAGTTCACGCTGTGCCAGGTACGCCGTATAGTTCCCGGGATAACTCTTGATGCGACAGGCATCCAGGGAGAGAATCCGCCCTACCACCCGATCCAGAAAGTAGCGGTCATGGGAAACAATAAGCACACTTCCCCGCCAGTCACGGAGATACCCTTCCAGCCATTCCACTGCAGCAATGTCCAGATGGTTTGTTGGTTCATCAAGAAGCAATAAGTCAGGTTCTTCCAGGAGTAAACGAGCCAATTGTAGCCGTGTTCGCTCTCCGCCAGAAAATGTGGACACAGGCCGTTGCAGGTCTGAATCAGAAAAACCCAAGCCAAAGGTGACTGCACGAAACTTAGCTTCGGCGCGATACCCGCCTGCATGCTCAAAATTCTGCTCCAATTCCCCATAAGACAACATCAGCGCCTCAAGTGCCTCCGGGTCTGCTGTCACTTCAGGTGTACCCATCCTTGCTTCCATTTCACGCAGGCGGACGGACATCTCATCCAGCTTTTCAAACGCGCGCCGCAGTTCCCCCTCCATGGTTCCGGGGATCGGCGCCAGCGTTCCCTGCGCCAAATAACCGAGAGCAGTATTACGTGCCATTGTGATTGTCCCATCGTCGGCCCGTTCCTGTCCGGTAAGGATTTTCAGCAATGTAGTTTTACCTGCTCCATTTGGGCCGATAAGCCCTACCCGCTCACCCGGCTGGATTTGCAGGGAGACGGCGTCAAGAATGATATCGAAACCGTATGATTTTGATAGTTGATTCACTGCAAGTACGGTCATATATAGCAAAGGCCTCCGTTAAAGAAACAAATATAATCTATAATGTAATTCAGCGCAATGACTATTATTCCTGCTATCATGTCTTTTAAAGCATGGAGCCGGCTAATGGTTCGCTTGCACCGTTTTCCTTGTATCCGGGCCGTTAAGCTGTTATACTAGTAAGGTGCTTATAGGGGGCTAACAAATGGAAATTAGGAACTTGGCGATTATCGCCCACGTAGATCACGGTAAAACTACTCTTGTTGACGGACTGCTCAGGCAGAGCGGTATTTTTCGCAGTAATGAAGTGGTAGCTGAACGTGTGATGGATTCCAACGATCTGGAAAGAGAGCGGGGAATCACAATTCTGGCAAAAAACACTGCCGTAAACTACCGCGGTGTTAAGATTAATATTGTGGATACACCGGGACACGCTGATTTTGGCGGCGAGGTGGAACGGGCACTCTCCATGGTAGACGGTGCTCTACTTATCGTTGATGCCTTTGAGGGACCGATGCCGCAAACGCGGTTTGTACTGCGAAAAGCTCTGGAGTCCGGGCTTCGACCCATTGTTGTCGTCAATAAGGTAGACCGTACCGATTCCCGCCCGCTGGAAGTTGTTGACATGGTTTTTGACCTGTTTGTGGAACTGGGTGCTTCTGATGAACAATTGGACTTTCCCGTAATTTATGCATCTGCTAAAGAAGGCGTTGCCGGGTTAGAACCGGATAAACTGGAAGATTCACTGCAGCCGCTTTTTGAGATGATGGTAGAGTATACCCCGGCGCCTCTGGGGGAGGTTGCCGCTCCGTTTCAAATGTTGGTTGCCAATTTGTCCCACGACAATTATGTGGGAAAGTATGCGATCGGCCGCGTACTGCGGGGATCACTGGCGCCGGGTGAAAGTGTTATCGTTATGCGTACAGACGGCACAGTAGAACGGGGACGTATTAATAAAGTTTTTGTTTATGATGGTCTGAAAAAAGTAGAGACGGAAAAAGCAGAAGCCGGTGAAATCGTCGCGCTTTCCGGCTTAGAGCAGGTTAATATTGGTGAAACTATCTGTCACCCCGATAACCCGGAGCAAATTGCAGTCATTGCCGTAGATGAACCGACGCTGACCATGAACTTTCTCGTCAATAACAGCCCTTTCGCCGGACGTGAAGGCCAGTTTGTCACATCCCGTAAAATACGGGAGCGGCTTTTCAGGGAGTTGGATGTCAACGTTTCCCTGCGTGTGGAAGAAACCGACAGCGCGGACTGCTACCTGGTTGCCGGCCGGGGTGAACTGCACCTCTCAATTCTGATTGAAAACATGCGCCGCGAAGGCTATGAAATGCAAGTGAGCAAGCCGGAAGTTATTCTCAAGCGGATTGACGGTAAAGTCCACGAGCCTGTGGAGCATTTAATTCTTGACCTGCCTGAGGAAGCCATGGGTGGAGTTATGGAAGCACTAAGCAAGCGAAAAGCCGATATGGTCGATATGACCTCTTCGGGAACGGGCCAGATTCGCCTGGAGTTCCATATTCCCGCCCGTGGCCTGATTGGCTTCCGTTCCGAGTTTTTAACAGAAACCCGGGGCAACGGCGTAATGAACCATATCTTCTACGGTTACCAGCCTTATAAAGGGGATATTCCTTCCCGTTATCAGGGTGCGCTCATTGCTTTTGAAGACGGCGAGGCTACCGCTTACGGCCTGCATGCCGCTGAAGAACGGGGCACACTATTTATCACTCCCACGTATAAAGTCTACGAGGGAATGATTGTCGGTCAAAATAACAGGGAAGACGATCTGGAAGTGAACGTCTGTAAGAAAAAGCACCTGACCAACATCCGCTCATCCAGCTCGGACGATACCGTTCGACTGAGAGAACCGCTGGTTCTCAGCCTGGAAGAAGCAATTGAATTTATTGCCGATGACGAACTGGTGGAAATTACGCCAAAAAGCATTCGTTTACGCAAAAAGCTTCTCAAAAAGCATGAACGCTCCAGGGCGAATAAAGACCAGAAAACTGCATCCAACCAAAGTTAAATCAAAGCGGCATGCCTGGAGGCATGCCGCTTTTTGCTGGTATTTATTCAATTATCCGGAAAACTTCAGCCGCCTCTACCAGTGCGCCGGGCTTGTCCGGCAATTCCAATGTAAGTCGTAACCCGCCGCGGCTGACACCAAACATCTCCAGGAATGCGGCAAAGATATCTGTTTCCGTAATGATCCCCACCACTTTATTGTCTTTTACGACAGGCAGTCCACCTATGCGATACTCACGCATCAATTGTGCTGCGTCATCAATGGGTTCATCCGGAGAAACAAACCGTACTTCCTTTGCCATGACATCCTTAACCGGAAGCTTTGCCAAGAGGTAGTTAAGCTCCCATAGTTTTACCAGTTTTATACCTTTCGGTATATAGCTGGAATCTTAACAGATTACCACGGAATCTTATCCATGTCATCCCCGCGCAATATTGGTTCCAGTCGGTCCCGTAACGGTCTGGGTACATGTATTAACTTTCTGCTTTCAATGGAAAGAATTAAAGACTCTTTGCAGCGAACCCGGTCTGCCAGTTCCCTCACAGTTAATCCCCGTTTCCTCCTTAATTCGCCCACCGTTTTTCTATTAAAATTAAAAAACATAAGCTGCCTCCTATTGATTGCTTTTAAACAGTTATGACAGAGACCAATTGTTTTCCTGCCTAGTCATTTAAAAATTTTTCCTTTCTGCAGGGTATTCCTAAAAAGAAACGAAGGTTACTTTATGATTTATATGGAGGCAAACATGAACACATTTAATACTGTCACCCTGTCTATCCTCTCAGATCTTGAGGATATTGTCGGCACTATTAACATCATCACAGATAAAGAGCAACTTTTTCCCTATTCCCACGATGAAGTCCCCGGCAAAAAGTATCGGGCATTCCCTGATGTGGTAGTCAAGCCGGCGTCTGCGGAAGAAGTGGCAGCTGTCATGAAAATTGCTCATGTACACCACCTTCCTGTTACTCCCCGGGGTGCGGGCACAGGCCTGGCTGGAGGGGCTGTGCCTGTTTACGGCGGAATCGTCCTGTCACTGGAGCGCATGGACAGGATCCTGGACTATGATTTGGCTAATCTGACAATTACCGTGGAGCCGGGGGTCATCACCAAAACCATTAATGAGCGGTTAGCCCGTGATAATCTTTTTTATCCTGGTTACCCCATGAGTAAAGAATCCTGCTCCGTGGGCGGAAATGTGGCAACCAATGCCGGAGGCGGTCATGCCGTCAAATACGGTGTGACAGGCCGTTATGTTTTGGGCCTGGAAGTAGTCCTGCCCACCGGTGAAATTATGCAAATCGGCGGTAAGCGTGTTAAAGATGTAACCGGGTATAACCTTGTTTCTCTGCTGGTAGGTTCAGAAGGAACATTAGCCGTTATTACTACGGTTTGCAGTGGAAATATCATGCCGTTTTTTGGGTGAGACCCTCCCGCACCAAGCCGGTGCCCTTCTATTGGTACAACTGGATGGCAGCAGCGAAGATGAACTGTTTGTGGCCTGTGAAACGCTCGGCGGGCTTGCAGAGACATACGGGGTTCTTGAGATTTACAGTGCCAATGATGCTCAGGCACGCCACAAACTCTGGCGCATACGTGAAGCAGTCGCCGAGGCAGTAAAAACCCTATACCCCATACAAAACGGCGAAGATATCGTAGTTCCTGTCAGTGCCGTATCCGAATTCGTCATGTTTTTGCATGCTCTGGCCGAAAAATATTACTGTGATGTGGTAAGCTACGGTCATGCGGGAGACGGAAATATTCATGCCCGTTTCCTGAAACGTGCAGCACACGATGTGCTCCAGTGGGAAAATAATTTGCCTGAGATGCTAAAAGATGCATACCAGATGGCTGCTTCCCTTGACGGTTCCATTAGCGGAGAACATGGTATCGGCTTAAAACGTAAGCAGTTTCTCCCGAATGTATTGAGTGAATCAGAAATTAGTTTAATGAAACGTCTTAAAAACGCCTTCGACCCCCATGGAATTTTAAACCCCGGAAAAAAGCTGCCGGATTAGTCCATGAATGGCATCTGTTGCCTTCGCTTTAAGAAGGATTTTTTCGGATAAATGTGGAATAGTAACTATTATAATACAGCGAGGTGGTTAGACATGTCTAATATTATTCAGATTAGTAATGTAAGTGACCTGGAGCACTCCTTGGCCGGTTCTGATAAAAAACCCGTGCTTATTTTTAAACACAGTGCCACGTGACCGGTAAGCGGACGCGCCCACCGGGAGGTGGACAGGTTTTTAGAATGCAAAGAAGCGCAAGCCGTCGATGTTTGCCGTGTTGTTGTTCAGGAAGCAAGAGACGTCTCTCAGGCTGTTGCCAGTAAAACAGGTGTACGCCACGAGTCGCCGCAGGTCTTACTTATCCGTGACGGCCAATGCGTATGGAATACTGCACACAGAAATATAACAATGGAAACGCTGAAAGATATAGTAAAACCGGGCTAAATAAGCCCGGTTTTACTATATCTATACTTCTTTCAGTACATGTTCTATAAACAACTCTACCAAATCAGGGTCAAACTGACTTCCTGCACAGCGCTGAAGTTCAAGTACAGCTTCATCCTTACTCATCCCTGGACGGTAAGGACGGTTTGAAATCATGGCATCATAAGCGTCAAGAATCGTTAACATCCTACACACAAGAGGTATTTTTTTGCCGGTCAGCTTTTGCGGGTACCCGTCACCGTCCCACCGTTCATGGTGGAGTAGAACATACCGGGCAATGGTCGTTAATTCCGGGGTAGAAGCAGCAATCCGGTAGCCGATTTCGGAATGTTTTTGCATCAGACAACGCTCTTCTGCCGATAAGGGACCGGGCTTAAACAAGACGTTATCCGGCACACCAATCTTACCGATATCGTGAAGCAGGGTGAGCATAAGCAAGTCATCTTTTTCCCTGTCACTTAGGTTCACCAACCGCCCAAACGTATCGGCCAGTCGCTGTAATCGTTCTGCGTGCTCCACAGTCATATGATCCCGAACCTCCAGAGTAGCAAGGAGCGATTTCACAATGCCCTGTCTGGTTTCTCCGGATTCTGCACTCTTTTGTATATACATAGCATCGTCTGCAGCTTTAACCAACTCACTGATTGTGGCACCGGGTTTTCTGGCCGTTACATAACCAAAAGAAACACTGAGTCGCAAATCTTCTAATTCCCGGTTTTCCCTGCGAAGAGCCTGGAGTATACGCAAACGGGCATTTTCTACTATGGCCTCTTCTGCCCGGGGCAGAACAATGGCAAATTCATCACCCCCGATCCTGGCGACAATGTCACCGGACCGAAACGGAGCTTGCAGAATGGCCGCAGTTTTGCTCAGGACAGCATCTCCCCGCTGGTGCCCAAGCGTATCGTTGATAATTTTTAAACCGTCCACATCGACGATAATCAGGCTCAGAGGATAGGATTTTCTTCCAAAACTTTGGCTGCCATAAAATCAGTGGTGACATCTCTGGCAATCCCTCTGCACATTTTCCCGTTATTTATCAAAGATGCATTATAGGAGAGGAATTTTTCCTGTCCATTCCGTGCCGTTGCGCGCATAACTCCGGTCATTTCGCCTTGTTCGCATAACGTCTTCAAATAATCATCGACTTCGTCACGGTACAGTACAGCGACCAAGTCGTGTAAATGCCTGCCTGTTAGTTCTTCAGGTAAATATCCAAACACATCTTTCACTGCAGGATTTAGATGAATAATCTTCCCATTAAAGTCATGAATAAAAATGAGGTCACTGATGTTTTCAAAAATATCCCGGTACATTGAATCCTCTGGTTGTCCAGATTTGTCCGTGTCCTGCGTCGTCACGGTCAAAACAAACTTTACCGGTTCGTCCGCAGAGCGTACAGAAGAAATAACAAAGCTATACCTGTCTTTGATAACCGACTGTGTGCCGTTAGCCCTTTCCTGCAATATTTCTGCCTTCAGTTGTTGCAGTAAAACACAATTTGAACAATCCGGTCCAAAACCACAACCAAACTCCGGATCAGCACAACGAAAAAGAACACCCGGCTTACACTCCGGGTTTGCGCAACAAGAAAAAAGCGACTGTGCTGCCTGGTTGGCCATTTCTACATGTAAATCTTGGTCCAGCACCAGAACAGCCGCAGGCAGTGATTCGAATATATTCTGAAAGATTGATTCCCATTTATCCTTACCTGGTGTTATCTTATTTTTCATAAGCCCACCCAGCATTTAAGGTTTTTGTTAAAATTCGTCATTTTTTTTCAAATTCCTCTTGTTTTGGCTTATTTGCATGTAACCAAATTTTTACCGCTGCTTTTGGCATAGTAAAGAATTTTGTCTGCCTCGGTAACAAGCTCGGATGCCGTCATGGAAGGCTCACGAACCACAACCCCAAAAGAAGCCGTTAACGGTTCCGTAACACCGGATACCGTGGGAACGGGAGTTTTGGCTAAGGCTTCCCTGACTCTTTCACAAATTTGCTTGGCGTCCATTAAATTTGTCTGTGGCAAAATAATGGCAAACTCTTCTCCGCCGTAGCGGGCCACAATATCGGTTGTCCGTACTGTTTCTTTTAAAACAGAGGCGGCCAACGAAATTGCCCTGTCACCTTGGGGATGCCCCCAGGAATCATTATATTTTTTAAAATCATCTAAATCTATGATAACTAATGACAAAGGTAATTTATAGCGCCTTGCTCTATCAACTTCCTTCTCAAGGCACTGGTAAAAAAAACGGTGATTAAACAGCCCGCTTAACTCGTCAGTGATGGAAAGCATTTTTAATTTTTCTTCCTGACGCTTCATTGTTTCCGCCATGAGCCCGATGAAAAACACCGTAATCATTAAGAGGGCCAGGTGTGAGGTAAGAACCATGGAAGCTTCCGACCGTTCAACGAATGCCCTGGATCCGTGCAAATAAAAGAGAGGAAATTTGAAGATGTTAGCTACTATAGCGCCGCGGAAACCAAGATAATAACAGAGCATCAGTCCAGGAAGAAGTAGCGCCGTGTATAGCCAAATCCGCTGAATGAGATAATACCCGGAGTTAAGATAAACAACGATAAAAGTCAAAGGAAGCAAATAAAGAGCAAGCAGAAGCAGCCATCCCCAAACAGGCACGTAACGAACAAACGGTTCCCTAGTCGAAGGGAGACATTTATTAAATACGATTTTTGTTTTCATAGCACAAATCACCTTAATAAAGAGTTATTATGCTTCCTTATGGAAAAACTTAATAAAAAGGGAAAAGGATGTTGAGACTTGAATATCCATGCCATTGAGGAGCTACTAGGACAGGTAATACTGATAGCAGTTCATATGCTGGAAGTTTTCGGTGCCGTTATTATTCTATACGCTGGCACAGGAATCTTCCTGCGTTTTTTACGTACCAGCAAAGACGGCCGGGAAGCCCGTTTAACGTTTGCTCGTTACCTAGTCTTTGGATTAGAATTTAAGCTCGCCGGAGAAATTCTCCGTACCGTCATCGTCCGTACAATGAATGAAGTAATCATCCTGGCCTCGATAATCTTCCTGCGGGCTACTCTTAACCTGATTGTCCATTGGGAAATTCGCCAGGAAAAACAAGACCGGGATTAACGTTAAAAGACGTTTCAACTCGGTCACTGGTTCTAAATACCTTATTGAGAAATATATTCCACTCATTTGTGCAATATCCTGCCCCATCTCAATAGGACTGAGATTTAATAGTAATTTTCAGGAAAAGAACGTTGCACTGGTAGTACTCTTATTATATAATATATGAGTAGTAGAAATTTTCTGATAAATTTTAGCTAGGAGTTGGGTGCTGCCGATGAAGCTTATTCTATATAATGGACAGCCAACTGATGCAGCTGCATTTCTGAAAAAGGTCGTTCCTTTTAACCTTCTTGACCCAAAAACGATTGATGCTGTTGTTAAACGCGTCGAGATTCGTGATTACCCAAAAGGCTCCTATGTCTTTCGCCAAGGTGATCCTTCACAGCAGTCTCTGTTCATTATCGTCACGGGAACCGCCGAGGTAACCGTATTGGACGAACAGGACAAAGAAGTCATCACAGGGCTGCGTGGGGAACTGGATTTTTTCGGTGAAACCGTGTTTATGAGTGATGAGGCTTATCCCGGATCTGTGAAAGCCGTGGAAGACATGATATGTGTCATTTTGCCTTATGAACTCTTTGAAACTATCCTCAGTCAGTCCGCCGATTTTTCCAGTCAATTTAGCCGCATCCTGGCATCCAGGATGCGAAAGGTTTACCAGGCATTGAAGTCGGATATGTTTTCAGAGAATGCGCCAAAAGAACAGTCAATGCGTAAGCGGGTATCGGACTTAATGTCAACCCCGCCGGCTACATGCCTGCAAGGAGACGAAATAACCGCCCTTGCAGAAAAAATGACTACAAAAAATGTCTCTTCCCTGATTGTTGTCGACAATGCAAATCAACCTGTGGGGATTGTGACAGAAAAAGATTTGGTTAGCAAAGTCTTGGCCCGGGGTGACTTTCTTAAACGTTTGACAGCATCCGACATCATGAGTTCCAACCTGCTTACCGTGGCCCCTGAAGCATTTTACTATGAAGCGCTGTTAATCATGGTAAAAAACAAGGTAAAGCATCTTGTTGTCGTTGACAATGAGGGTCTCCAAGGAATTATTACCATTCGTGACCTTATTATCTCTCGCAGCACCGGAGCATTAACGATTGTTAACAGTATTGAGAAACAAACCACCATTGAAGGCTTGGTCAAAGCAAGTAAAGAAATTGACAGAGTTCTACATGCATTGGTCGCAGAAAATGCCAGTAGCAAAGAAATCTTACAGTTAATTACTGAATTTTTCGACCGTCTGACAATAAAAATCATTCAGCTCTGTGAGCGGGAAATGCAAACGGAAGGGCATGGGCCCCCTCCTGTTGCTTATAGTTGGATAACCATGGGAAGTAGCGGACGGTTGGAGCAATTTGTTAAAACAGACCAGGATAACGGAATCATCTATGATAACGTACCCCCGGAAAAGGAAGAAGAAACCGCCCAGTATTTTCACATTCTGGCTGAGAAAGTTGTGGAAGGCCTGTTCCAAGTTGGGTTCGCCAAATGCAAAGGGAATGTCATGGCTTCCAACCCTATCTGGTGCCGTTCCTTTAGAAGCTGGCGGGATTCCATAACGGAGTGGATAAATAACTTAGATAATGAAAATGTAAGACTAATGACAATTTTTCTTGACTTTAGGCATGTTTACGGCAAAAAAAGTCTTTGCGACCTACTGCGAAATTTTGTCACACGAAAATTTCAGAAGGCCCCCACCGTCTTACTTTTTCTTACAAAAGATGATTTGATGCACAGAGTTCCCATAAACTTTTTTAAACAAATAATCACTGAAAAATCAAAGGAACACCGTAATCTTGTGAATCTGAAAAGCGCTGCCTGCGTACACATGGTTGATTGTTTACGAAATTTTTCTCTGCGGGAAGGGATTGTGGAAACCAACACTTTCCGCCGCTTGGAGGAGCTAGCTAAAAGGGGTGTCTTCTCCCCTGATGATACGGAGTTTTTTACTACAGCCTATGAAACACTCATGACGTTCAGAATTCGGCAGAGTCTGCTGCAGTTAAGCCGTGGAGAACACCCGGATAACTATATTAACCCAAATGACCTGACCAAAAAAGAAAAAGCAGCTCTACGCGAGGCGTTCATCGCTGTAGATCGCATGCAGAACCTGACCGGTCATGCATTTTACGCATTTATCGGTTAACAACAAGGAGTGAGGAAGAATGCTGCCGTTTCTAATGATAAACAGAGACAGTCTGCCCACCATTATGGAGACACGCCCCTCACGCTGGCAAGTATTCTTTAACCGGATGCTTTACCGGCTTTATAAAACACGGGCCATAAAAAGCGGTCCCCAAAACGGATACAGTCCGGAGCCTACAGTTACCTCGGAAATAGTAGAAAAAACCCAACACTTAAAAGATCGAAAAGACTGGAACCTGCAGTTGAAAACCTGCCGCTATATTCTTTTTGATACTGAAACTACAGGGTTTTACCCCTATCAGGGGGATGAAATTATTTCAATTGGTGCTGTCGTTGTGGAAAACGGTGAAATATGTAAAGACCAGTATTTCCACCAACTGGTTAACCCCTATCGGTCCATTCCTCCGGCAGTCGTTGAACTAACGGGAATCTCTAACGAAATGGTTGCCGACAAACCTGGCATCTGCTCCGTACTTAACGAATTCATGGACTTCATCGGCGATTCTGTACTTGTTGCGCATAATGCTGATTTTGACTTAGCCTTTCTTAACATCAAGCTAAATTGGTATACCCAGACCGAGATTTACAATCCGGTTTTGGACACCTTAAAACTGTCCCGGGCTCTTTGCCCCGAACTTCTCTCCCACGACCTCGATACTCTCTTGAAGTATCATAACGTTCCCTGTGTCGACAGACACACAGCTTTAGGTGATTCGTTAATGACGGCGGAAGTATTCCTGGATCACCTCACCAAACTGGAAGAAAAACAAATTGACACATTAAAGCAAGTTTACTACTATCTCCACGTCAAAAACACTATGGCATATTGTTAATATTCGCAATCTTTTGAATTGACAAAACAACGACCCGTTATCCGGGGTCGTTGCTTTTTTACTGGATATAAGGTAAAATTTACTCAGTTTAACGGAGGAGGTTCCCCTAATGGCAAAAATTGTTCCCATCCGCGGTGTCCGCTATAACCCGGACAAAGCCGGCAACATGCCCGACCTGATCACACCGCCCTATGACGTGATCAATGAAGAAGCGCAAATTGGCTTTTACGAAAAAAGCCCCTATAATATCATTCGTCTGGAGTACGGCCGGATTCGTGACAACGATGACGCAAACGACAACCGCTATACCCGTTCCGCCGCATTCTTTTCCAACTGGCTCCAGCAAAATATCCTCATTCACGATCAAAAGCCGTCCATCTATCTCTACGAGCAAGAGTTCACCGTTGAAGATCAACGTCTCACCCGCAGCGGTATCATCTGCGGCGTCGGCGTCGAAGATTACAGTTCAGGTACAATCCTCCCCCACGAGGAAACACTTTCTAAAGCCAAAGCCGACCGCCTGGAATTATTACGTCACTGCGGCGCCAATTTCAGTCCCATCTTCGGGTTATACGATGACCCGTCCCTCTCCGTGGAAACCATCGCGACCGGTTACAAAAACCGTGAACCGGACGTTGCCTTTACTGCCGAAAACGGCGAAGCACACCGGCTCTGGCTTCTCTCAGACGAAGGAGACCTCTCCTGTATCACCGCACTCTTCGACTCTAAAAAAATCTACATCGCCGACGGCCACCATCGCTATGAAACAGCCCTCAACTACCACAAAGAAATGCAGGCCCAGGGCCGCAACGAATTCGGCTTCACCCTCATGACCCTGGTGAACCTCCACGACCCCGGCCTGATCATTCTTCCTACCCACAGACTCGTAAAAAATATACATAACTTTTCACCTCAACAATTCCTGGATAAAGTGGCACAAAATTTCACTGTTTTATCCGCCACTTTTCCCTCAAATGACAGAGCAACTGCCCTATCCGTCGAACTGGCTTCCATGAAAGAAGCCATGGCTTCAGCAAACGCTTTCTCTGTCTACTTAGGCGACAACATACTCTACCGCCTCTCCATCCCCCGCGGCGTTGAAAACAGGCTCATGGCAAGCCGCTGTGGCGCGTACAGCGCGCAATGGCGGGAACTTGACGTGGCCATACTCCAATGTCTGGTCCTGGAAGAGGCTCTAGGCATTGATAAAGAAGCCCGTCACAGCGGCACAAACCTAACCTATACCAGGGAAGAAGCCAAGGCGTTAGAAAGTGTCGACGCCGGTGAATACCAGGCTGCCATCTTCCTCAACCCAACCCTGGTCAAAGAAGTAACAGAAGTAGCTGCCGCTGGCGATAAAATGCCCCAAAAGTCCACCTACTTCTACCCGAAATTAATTACCGGCCTGATCATTAATGACTTTTCAAAGTAATTACAAATAAAAAGAAGACAGGGAATAATACATTCCTCTGTCTTCTTTCTATTTAGCTGTTTAAGAGCATACTGGCTTTCTTGACGGCTTCGATAATTGCATCGGGGTCGTCGTACATGGGAGTCATATTGGGGGCGGGTTCTGGGTTTATAGGTCGTTCCCAGCCGCCAAATTCTGAAAGTATTGTGATGACGGCCTCAGAGAGACCACGGAGGTGGTAGCCTCCTTCTAAGAAAAGGACTGCTTTGCCGTCGGTGTATTTGTCGGCAATTTTTTTGGCATGGCGGGCCATATTGGCAAAGCCTTCGAAGCTGATGCACATGCCGGCTAACGGATCTTCGTGATACGCATCCTGACCGGCGGAAACCATAAGCAGTTCAGGTTTAAATTTATCAGCCAGGGGCATGACAATTTGATCGAAGACTTTGGCGTAGTGACGATCGCCGCATCCGGGTGGGAGGGGAATATTCACAGTGTAGCCCTTCCCTTCGCCTTCGCCTGTTTCGTTGACATGACCAGTTCCGGGGTAGGCGGGGCTTTGGTGAATAGAAACGAACAGAACCCGGGGATCATGGTAGAATGTCTTTTGTACGCCATTACCGTGGTGAACATCCCAGTCCAAATATAGAATTCGCGAGAGATTGTATTCTTCCAGTGCATGGCGGGTAGCGATGGCGCCGTTGTTAAAGAGACAGAAGCCCATCCCTCTGTTTGGCTCGGCGTGATGGCCTGGAGGCCGACTCAGGGCATAGCATGTTTTTAGTTTGTTGTCCATGACTGCACGCATGGCTGTAAGGGCACCGCCGGCTGACAGGAGAGCGACGTCGTAGGACTGCGGAGTAAGGTATGTATCTGGGTCCAGGTAGGTAGCACGGCGTTCGCAGAGGCCGCGGAGATGCTCTATGTGCTGCTTGGTGTGGACTGTGCCGATTTCGTCTGCGGTTGCCGGATATGGAGCCAGCTGCTGAAGTTTTACGAATAGCTCTTCTTCTTTAAGTTGGGTAAGAATGGCCTGAAGCCTTTCTTTTTTTTCCGGATGATTGTCATTCGTATGTATAAAGTAGTTGGGATGATAAACAATACCGATTTGTGGTTTATCTGACATGGTTACTAACCTCCTTTAAGCCTTATCGCCAGAAAATGCGCATGGTTCCGTCGTCCAGAGCTTTTTTAAGTTTGCGGCGGATAATATGTTTAACCCGGTTACGGCTGCCGGGAATTAATAGTAAAAACCCTGCCGTGTCTGAGATTAGGCCCGGTGTTAACAGAAAGGCGGCGCCGATAAGAATCAGAACACCGTTTAAAAGTTCGTCTCCCGGTACTTCGCCGCTGCGCAGGTTATCACCGATTCTGCGCAGGACGAGAAATCCCTCGGCTCTGGCTAACATGACACCAAAGAAACCGGTGGATACCACAAGCAGGACTGTCGGCCCTGTACCTATTGCCCGTCCTACTTCAATTAACAGATAAAGTTCTAATAAAGGTCCCAGGGTGAAAAGAATCAGAAGTTTTGCAAACATTGTCTACTCCACATGTTCCCCTGCAGTTTCCTGCAGGCGTTTCCACAGAAACGGGTTATGTTTTTTAAGAACGACCGGCCGGCCCTGACGGTTAACAAAAGCATGTTCTGTTTCACCGTTGGCCAGCAATTCTCCGGTTTCGTGCCTGAAGACTTCATATTTAAATGCAATACGTACTTCCTGCAGACTGGCAATGTTTGTAACAATTCGCAGGGTATCATCATAGCGTGCCGGTGATTTATATTGGCAGAATGCTTTGGTGACCGGCAAAAGAATATCATTTTTCTCAACTTCACTGTAAGGCATCCCCATCTGTCTGAAATATTCGGTTCTGCCCACTTCCAGCCAGGTAAAATAGTTGGCGTAATAGACAACACCCATCTGGTCTGTTTCCGCATAACGGACTCGGACGATTGCTTCCCCGCTCTTCATCCTATCAACTCCTATAGTATTGTTGCCTTGCCCCGGTAAATTAAGCCCCTGACCGTATCGAGCGTCACCGTTTCCCCATTGGTGAGGTTCGAGATTGCATGTTCGACACCTACAATTACAGGCAGCCCCATGTGTATTGCCACAACGGCGGCATGGGATGTTAATCCGCCTTCTTCCACGATTAATCCGGCGGCTCTGCGAAGATATGGGATGTATTCGCTGTCGGTGCAGGGCGCAACGAGAATTTCACCTTCTTGTAACTTTTCGGCTTCCTCGCCGTTTAGGGCAATTCGTACTTTACCGGTGCCCGGCTTTTTGCCCAGACCTGTACCTCGCATGAGAATCTCACCAACAGTGTGGACCCGAAGCAGGTTGGTAGTACCGCTGACACCGACTGGTACGCCGGCCGTGATTATGACCAGATCACCGTTTGATATGTAACCGCTTCCCAGCGCCGCTTCTATCGCTGTGGCAAACATCTCATCAGTCGAGTTTGTAGGCCGGCAGAGAACGGGAAAGGTGCCCCATGTCAATGCTAATTTACGCGCCACCGGTTCACGTGGTGTGACTGCGATGATTCTTGCTTTAGGCTTATATTTAGAGACTGCTTTCGCAGTAAAACCCGATTGGGTTGCTGTGATGATAGCCTTGGCCCCCAGCTCTTGCGCAGCATAGCATGTAGCGTAGGAGATGGCGTCTGTGACGCTCCGTTCCGCAGGCGGATCAAAATTTTCCAGCATTTGCGCATAGTGGAGGGCGGTTTCAGCCCGTTCAGCAATCCGTGCCATCGTCTGTACCGTTTCCAGGGGATAGCGGCCAACAGCTGTTTCTCCGGAGAGCATCACTGCGTCTGTACCATCAAAGATGGCGTTGGCGACGTCACTGGCTTCAGCCCGGGTAGGACGGGGATTCCGTATCATTGAATCCAGCATCTGTGTAGCCGTTATAACCGGTTTTCCCACAGAATTGCATTTGGTTATGATCATTTTCTGAACCAGAGGCACATCTTCGGTGGGAATTTCCACGCCCAAATCACCGCGGGCGACCATGATGCCATCAGCTACCGCCAGGATTTTGTCCAGGTTATCGACACCTTCCTGGTTCTCAATTTTGGCGATAATTTGAATATGCGAACGGTGTTCTTCCAGGATGGCTCGAATGGCTAAGACATCAGATGGTTTCCGGACGAAGGATGCGGCAATAAAATCCAGGTCGTTCTTTACGGCGAAAACGATGTCTTCTCTGTCTTTATCGGACATAGCCGGCAGGCTAAGGAGAGCACCGGGAACATTCACTCCTTTTCGATTAGTCAGTTCCCCGCCATTTAACACAAGACAGCGTATTTCATTGGCAGTAGTCTCCATCACTTCCAGGATAATCAGACCGTCATCCAGCAGTATTTTCATGCCCGGTTCAACATCATGGACAAGCCCGCGATAGTTAACGTGGACGCCGGTTTCACTCCCGATTACTTCGTCCGTGATAAGCTTAAAGTGTTCACCTTCCTTTAAAATAACACTTCCCTCAGCAAATATGCCAATACGGATTTCAGGTCCCTTGGTGTCCAGGAGCAATGCCACATTGCTGTGTTGTTCTGCAATGGCCTGTCTTGCGGCGGCAATAGTTACAACATGTTCTTCGTGGGTGCCGTGGGAAAAATTTAACCTGGCCACATCCATCCCTGCAGCCATTAGTTGCTTGAGTACGGGAACAGTGCTGCTGGCGGGTCCCAGTGTACAGACAATTTTTGTCCTCCTCATAGTTACCTCCTCCGTCGGCTTATACTTATATGGCTAATATTGTCGCTAATTCATACAAATCCATGGGGAACGGCTTGTCCTGTGCCAGTGCCTCGGCAAATGGTGTGGCACAGATCTGGCCTGCCTCGATGCCGACCATTTGACCGTGACAACCGGAACGTAAAAGGTCTACTGCGGCGGCGCCCATTCGGCTCGCAAGCATCCGGTCGAATGCAGTGGGTGTGCCACCCCGCTGCAGATGGCCAAGTATGGTGACCCGTGTCTCCATTTTTGTCAGATCTTCCAGTTGTTTACCGATATCAATGGCACTCCTCACTCCTTCGGCAACCAGAATAATACTGTGAAGCTTACCACGGCGTACGCCCCGGTGAAGCCGCTCGCATACATGGTCCAGTTCAAAAGGAACCTCGGGCACAAGTATGGACTCTGCACCGCCGGCGACTCCCGCTGCCAGCGCAATATGGCCGGTTGTACGGCCCATCACTTCAATAAGGTAGACGCGTTCGTGGGATGTGGCTGTATCCCTGACTTTATTGATTGCATCGGTGACGTTATTGACGGCAGTATCAAAGCCAATACTGTATTCAGTACAGGCGATATCGTTGTCAATGGTCCCCGGTATGCCGATGGTTTGTATGCCGGCACCCTCCAGTGCTGCGGCTCCTTTGAAAGAGCCGTCCCCGCCAATAACAATCAGGGCGTCAATTCCGCTGGCGCTGATTGTTTCCAGCGCTTTCTCCCGGCCGACAGGTTCGAGAAATTCCGGCGCCCTGGCCGTGCGTAACGTTGTACCGCCGCGGTGAATAATATCGGCGACAGAACCTAACTCCATCGGCGCGTATTCGCCATAAATTAAGCCATGAAAGCCACGGCGGAAGCCGACGACTTCCAAACCATGGTAGATGGCCTTACGGACGACTGCCCGGAGTGCTGCATTCATTCCAGGAGCATCGCCTCCGGATGTTAAAACACCTATTTTTCGCATATAAAGTAGACTCCTCACTTAAAATGGCCTGCCCATAATTTGCCCCGCAAAAAGTCAGCTTATCCTGCTTTATTGACGCAGACAGCATCCCTGCCGAACAGCTTTTCTACCTCCAAAAGCCGGGGGTCATCCTCGTTAACCCAATAATTTTGTGCTAAAAGCACTTTCTTTTTTTCTTCAGGAAAATAGAGATAAACAGGCAGAGTACCACGAATTCCCTGTAGCAAATCTTTTAGTGTGAGCAGATGGCTGATGCTGCCGGTTTCGTTGCAGTGGATAACCACTTCCCTCGCTTCCACCGGCAGCGGCGCTATACTGTCTGCGATAATCTTAACGTCTTCTTCCTCTTTGTGGCTTGTCCTTCCCTGGACAACAACAACCCGGTCGTTCTCCAGGTAGGGTCTGGCTATATCATAAATGGCAGAAAAGACCACCACTTCCACTTGATCCTGTAAGTCTTCCAGCATGAAAAACGCCATGGGTTTACCGGCCTTCGTGACAATTTGCTTAACACCGCCAATCATGCCGGCAACGACCACTTGCTTGTTGTCCTGAGCCTGCTTGAGTGCGGTACAGTTCGTCAAATACGGGTAGTGATTGAGAACATTTTCATATTCCTGCAACGGGTGGCCGCTTATATACAAGCCAATCGCTTCTTTTTCCATCGCTAACCGTTCCCGCGGGGAAAGCGGTGGTAGTTCAGGCAGTTCGTCCCTTAGTTTTACCCACTCGCAATCTTCTTCGGCGATTTCAAACATAGACATCTGACCGTTTTGCCGCTCCCTTTGCATTGTCTGCCCGGCAACCACAGTATCTTCCAATATTGCCAGTAGTTGTGCCCGGTTTGCGCCGAGGCAGTCGAAAGCACCACTTTTTATTAGGTTCTCCAGTACTTTTTTATTACAGGTGCGTAAATCCACTCTGGAACAGAAATCCCGCAGAGAAGTAAAATCCCCGTGCTCACCGCGTGCCTTTAATATAGATTCAATCGCGCCCATTCCGACATTCTTAACTGCTGACAGCCCTGAGCGAATTTCTTTATCACCGCTGACAGTAAAGTTTGCCTCACTGATATTTATATCGGGGGCCAGCACATCAATCCCCATCCGTTTACTGTCAACAATATAAGCAGCAACTTTATCGGTTGTACCCATGACACCTGTCAGCAGGGCTGCCATAAACTGAGTGGTGTAGTTCGCTTTCAGGTAGGCGGTCTGGTAAGCAATCAGAGCATACGCAGCAGCGTGGGATTTATTAAAGCCGTAGGAAGCAAATTTAACAATCAGATCATAAATTTCATTGGCCACTTTTGCCGGGTGGCCTTTTACTGTACAACCTTTAACGAACTTTTCACGCTGTTCGTTCAGTACTTCTAATTTCTTTTTACCGATGGCCCGGCGAAGCAAGTCTGCCTCGCCCAGGGAAAATCCGGCCATGGCAGCTGCCACCTGCATAATTTGTTCCTGGTAAACCATGACCCCGTAGGTTTCTTTCAGAATTGGTTCCAGTGACGGATGTGCGTAGCGAATCGGCACATGACCGTGCTTACTTTGAATAAACGTGGGAATCTGCTCCATGGGGCCGGGTCGGTACAAAGCCACCACAGCAATAATATCTTCAAAAACGTTCGGCTTTAATTCTCTCAGAACGCTCCGCATCCCGCTGGATTCCAACTGGAATACGCCGGCCGCATCTCCCTGGGAGAGTAAACGAAATGTTGCTTCGTCTTCCAGGGGCAGCGTTGAAATATCAACATCTTTACCGGTAGAAAGCTTAATAAGGCGGACTGCTTCTTCCATGATGGTAAGGGTGCGCAGTCCGAGAAAGTCCATTTTCAACAGGCCCAGTTCTTCCAGTGTCCCCATGGGAAACTGGGTTACCATGCCGTCATTTCCTGATTTCTGCAGAGGCACATACTGTACCAGAGGGTCACGGGAGATAACTACACCGGCAGCGTGAGTGGAAGCATGACGTGGCAACCCTTCAACAGCCAGGCTCAGTTCAATGAGCTTGGCCACTCTTGGATCATTTTTTGCCAACTCCTGCAGTTCCGGCGTTTTTTCCATCGCATCGGCGATGGAAATATTCAGCTCCGCCGGAATGAGCTTGGCAATCTTGTCTACCTCTGTGTACGGCAGATTCAGTACCCGACCCACATCACGAACGGCAGCCCGGGCGGCCATGGTACCAAAGGTAATAATTTGCGCTACGCTTTCATCACCGTATTTTGCAACCACATATTCAATGACTTTTTCCCGTTTTTCATAGCAGAAGTCGATATCGATATCAGGCATGGTCACCCGCTCGGGATTAAGAAACCGTTCAAAAAGTAGATTGTATTTGAGCGGATCAATGTTGGTAATACCGAGACAATACGCCACTAAGCTACCTGCAGCCGAGCCCCGTCCCGGCCCGACTAAAATTCCGTTTTCATGGGCGTAACGAATAAAGTCCCATACAATTAAAAAGTAGGAAGCATAGCCCATTTGTTTGATTACATTTAATTCGAAGTCCAGTCGTTCCGTAATTTCAGCGGAAAGTCCTGTTCTGTAACGACCCTGTGCGCCGTCCATACACACTTTACGCAAATAGCTGTTATCGTCATAATCAACAGGTATTTCATAAACCGGCAAATGGGTATTCCCGAATTCAAATTCAAGGTCACAGGCATCTGCAACAGCCAGGGTATTATCCAGTGCCTGCAGTTGTTCCGGGAAAAGAGTTGCCATCTCCTCGGCGGACTTTAAATAAAACTCTTCTGTAGAAAAACGCATCCGGTTGGTATCGTCAATCGTTTTGCCTGTCTGGATACACAGCAAAACGTCATGAGCTTCCGCATCACTGCGGTCAATATAGTGAAGATCGTTAGAAGCAACCAGAGGCGCCCCGGTAGCTTTGGACAATTGAATGAGTCCCTGGTTCACAACTTTTTGTTCCGGAATACCGTGGTCCTGCATTTCCAGGAAGAAATTTTCTTCTCCGAACGTTTCACGGTAAAAACGGACAATTTGCAGAGCATCTTCTTCGCGGTGTTCCATAATCGCTGCAGGAATCTCACCGGCCAGACAGGCGGACAATGCAATTAAACCCCCTGAGTACTGTTTTAGCAGTTCGTGGTCTACCCGGGGCTTATAATAAAAGCCCTCGCTGAATCCCCGACTGACCAGTTCCATTAAGTTTTTGTACCCGGCCATATTGCGTGCGAGAAGAACTAAATGGTGCTGCTTGCTATCACGACGCGAGTCACGGTCTGTACGGGAGCGTGGTGCCACGTAAACCTCGCAGCCGATTATAGGCTTAATTCCTGCTTTTTTTGCTGCTTTGTAAAAGTCAATAACTCCGTACATTACACCGTGGTCGGTGATAGCCAGTGCGGGCATCCCAAATTCAGCAGCCCGGGCCACCGATTTTTTAACACGGCCTGCTCCGTCCAGCAGAGAATATTCTGTATGGACGTGCAAATGTACAAATTGTTGTTTTGTCATGTTTTCACCTCGATGTCAATCTTTGTACAATATTCGGTTTTTCCCTATACTTTTCCTTTTTCTCTACACATGTCTAAAACTTTCTTTTTCGCCATATTATTTTATCATGGGAGGGACGTTTATGGGCAGGTTGCTGGATACACTGACAATTAATGCATTTATTGCTTTTGGCGTGATCCTGGGAGGAACGCTGATTGGGTCCCTTGGCGCTGTGTTTATGGGGCAGGCACCGGGCCACAGCATGTTGGAGCTGGCTGGCAAGTTAAAGATTTGGGCTCTGGTTACCGCTATGGGCGGTACGTTTGATACGATCCGGGCCATTGAAGAAGGGTTTCTGGGCTGGCAGGTCGGTACCCTTGCCAAACAACTCCTGTTAATTTTATCTGCTTTTTTGGGGGCCCATGCCGGCTATCTGCTGGTTCTCCATCTAACGGGCGGGCGGATGCGATGAAACGTTACCTGGCACTGATACTGCTCGGTACTATATTCGGCGCTGTTTTGATGAATATTTATCTAAGCCGCCGCATGGACGAACTATATATTTCCCGTGAAAAGCTTAAAGTCAACCTATATGAAACAGAAGAACGTTTAAAAAAGATGGAAGCCCAGTGGCAAAGCCACCGGACCGCACTGATTAAGGAAGTAAGTATCCAGTTTCACCGACCCTTGGATGACCAGTTTCTTGAACTGGCACTTCGTCAGCAAATTCTTAAGCTCACGCAAAATTTAGTAGGTGAAGAGGTGGAAACGATACCTTATCCGTTAGTAGTCCACTTACTTGACCAGCGGATTGTGGAAGCTGATGGCAAACATTTTCGACTCACCGTAAAAACTGTGATTATTGCGGAGAAACTGACCTACGTACTTGATCACGTTCCGCAGATGGGACAGAACGACGATGAACCTTAGTCCGGTCCCTACAAGAGGTGGATACTTTGTTTTCAAAGTCCGTTTTGTAATGTAGATAGTGGCCCAGGAAAACGAGAATTCCAAATAAAAGCCATATCCGAACAAAAAGATTGCCGATTTCTCCTCCGGCTACCGGTGGCAGCCATATCATGCCCAACGCCAGGATTAGATTGACCAGGATAAGCATTATTATGACAAACATGTAAACACCTCCTGTCCCAAATATACGCGCATACACCGGTTTTTATCACTGCATGTTGTCACCGGGGCCCATCCCATTTATAATGGTAGTAGCGGAGGTGTGCACATGGAGGAACAGAGCTGGGAAGAACGAACCTGGCGATTGTCACTGAGGATTATTTTTGTCATCATATCGGTTATCGCTGTAATTTGGTTTCTCAGGCAAATTACTTGGGTAATCGGCTTGCTTACCGTTGCCACTCTGATTGTATACAGTATCTCTCCGTTATCATCGTACCTGACAAGAAAAGGTCTCCCCCATTATCTTTCTGTTTTAACTGTTTACTTTTTTCTTCTCTTTTCAACAGCTATGTTCTTTTATCTGCTGATCCCCACACTGCTCAGTGAAATGCGGGGTTTAGCACGTTATCTGGCTACCGATTACAGCTATCTGCTTCCGCAACTGGTCGTACAGATTCAAGATATTCTTATTAATGAAAATATTGCCACTGCTCTCCAGGAGTTTTCTCAGGAACTGCCCATTATGCTACAGCAGGCTGTCCTCACTCTTACCGGCCTGACCGGCAATGTTTTTTCCGTCCTGACAGAAGCTGTTATCGTTCTTTTCCTGATCTATTACCTGCTAAGGGATCTCTCGTTGATAAAAAAAGGCGTTATACGCATGTTTCCTGACCGCTGGCGTAAAGAGAGTTCCCACGTGCTGCGCATTATCGATGTAAAGGTAGGTGCCTATCTCCGGGGGAATATCCTGCGTTGCGGCATCGTAGGCGTTCTAACGGGCCTGATTCTGTCCATTGTCGGCATGCCCTTTGCACTAATGCTGGGAATCCTGGCAGGGTTATTAAACATCATTGTGTATGTCGGCCCTTATTTGGCCGGGATACCCGCTGTAATACTTGCCTTGGCGCCCGACACACCTAACCCTTTGATTATTATCGTGCTGTATGTCCTCATCCAGGCGCTGGACGGCTTTCTCCTTGTGCCCCTACTCCTGGGCAAGGCTGTTGATTTGCGCCCCTTCACAGTGATTGTCAGCCTGTTGGTAGGCGGTAAGCTTTTAGGCTTTATCGGTATTATCCTGGCTATTCCGGTAGCAGCCACACTTAAAGTGATTATTTATCATTATTATCTAAAAGAACACAGTAAATTTAATCTGTAAAAATTAAAAAGCCCTTTCGGGCTTTTTTTATTTTAATTTTGAACAGCTTGCCTTTATTGAATACACCCTGAGCAAATTCCGTAAAACTCCAGTCTATGGAATTCAACTTTCCCGCCTGTTTCCTCTGCCGCATCTTTATCAAGTTCAGTGTAAACGGGAACATGAATGTCCATAATATCACCGCAGTCAAGACAAACAAAATGATAGTGAGGTTTGGTATTACCATCAAAGCGGCTATAGGTACTGCCGTAATTTAGTTCCTGGATATCGCCCATCTCTTTAAGCACACGCAAATTCCGATAGACAGTGCCTAGGCTGATTCTCGGAACTTCCTGCCTGACTTTTTCATAAATCCAGTCAGCGGTAGGATGAGACTCTGTTTTTTTTAGCACATCCAGAATGATTTGACGTTGTTTCGTCATTCTGTGGATTCGGGGTGTAATAGTCATATAATCTCCTCGTTTCCAGCAGTAACTGTAACTATTTAAACTATATTCATTAGGAGTTGTTTTGTCAAGCAAATAAAGGAAATCCGGGATTTTTCCCGGACTTCTCTTATTTTACTTCATATCCCGCATCGCCGATAACAGCTTTTAAATCATCTGCACTTACTTTACCGGAATCAAAGCTCACATCTGCAGTGCCGCCATCCAGATTAATTTGCACGTCTTCCACACCATCCAGCGTTTTCAGAGCTTTCTCCACTTTCATTTTACAATGGTTACATGTCATGCCGCTAATATTCAAAACAATCTTTTCTGCCATGCGAATCCCTCCAGTTTTAATTTAGGACTTTCATTACCTACATTTCACAAGGCTCCAACAAATACGGTAAGGTTATTTATTAAATTTAAGGAGTGTTTTTAACTCTTTCACAATCTCTTCATCTTCTCCACGGCGGATAGCTGCTCGCAGACATGTTTCCAAATGGTTTTCCAGAATGATTCCATTTACCTTTTCCAGAGACGCAATCACAGCCTGAAGCTGTAATAATATATCTGCACAGTATTTATCTTCGTCCACCATACGCTCGACCGCTTTTAGGTGACCACCGGCAGTTTTTAGCCGACGCATCGTATCTTCTTTACCTGATCCCTGCATCGTTTCACCTTCCCCTACCCCCCATACCGGGGATAGGTTTATCATAAATGTGTTTGCCAAATTTGTCAAGTATTTTTCGAATAGTTTTTCCAATTATGTGTTAGTCCATTCCCGGGAATCCTTGCTGACGGAGAGCTTCATAAAGAACGACGGCGACGGCGTTTGACAGATTGAGAGAACGTACCTTCTCCCCCATAGGAATACGGATACAGCGCTCCGGATGGGCAGCAAGCAATTCGGACGGTAATCCGGCCGTTTCTTTTCCAAAGATAATATAGTCGTCCCGACTATACGTAATATCTGTGTATGAGCGCGTTCCTTTGGTTGTCAAAAGCCAGAAGTTCTCCTCTGGAATATTACGGAAAAAGTTCTCCAGATTACTATGCGTTACCAGCTTCAGATGCTCCCAGTAATCCAGACCAGCCCGCCGCAAATGACGTTCGTCGATGGAGAAGCCCAGCGGTTCAATCAGATGAAGGACCGTTCCTGTGACGGCGCATGTTCGGGAGATATTGCCGGTATTCGGCGGTATTTCTGGCTCCACCAGCACAACATTCACCGCTGCTCGCCCCCTCTCGCCACGTAGAAAACACGCCTTGTTGCTTCTTTTGGCTCATTGAGGGAAAATGCGTCGTATCTGCCCAACAATCCCATACCCGCAGCATGCAGTGCAGCCTCTACTTCTTGTTCTGTAATCACCCGTTCCCTGTGTACTTCCTGAAAACGGCGGTAGAGGCCTTCCCCCTGTGAGATAAACCCTGTCACGGAAATTTCCCATACCGACTCTGTCACAAACGATGTTTCCCAAATCAAAGTAAACTTATCAGTTTCCACATACGCCACATCCGAGCCAGACGCAGGCAGTTTATTAACGCAGTTGATATCAAAAATAAACAGGCCCTCCGGTAATAATGTCCTGGATACCGTAAGGAACGTCTGTCGAAGATCGTCCTCAGAAAGCAGGTAATTTAAACCATCCTGAAACGCAGTAACCAGTCCAACCTGCTGCGGCAAAGTAAATATACGCATATCATCCTGCCGGAGTGTTATCGGCAGTTTTTTTACTTTTTGGTGAGCAATCTCCAGCATTTTTTCAGCCAAATCCAGCCCGGTAACAATATATCCTTTTTCCGCCAAAGCAACTGTTGTATTGCCGGTACCGCAAGCCAAATCCAGCGCTGACTGCTCTGGAACCCCGCCATGTTTATGAACCAATATCTCAATGTAATCAGCCCAGTCCCGGTAGTCGATCCCTGCCATCAGTTGATCATAAATGCCTGATAACCCGCTATACTGTGCCATGATGCTCCTTCCTGCCCTGGAAGTAACTGTTAATCACCGCCACAACTTCCTTGGCTCCGTGACTCACATCATCTACATTAATGACCGCCAGATAATCCCCGTGTCTGCGACGTGAATCTTTGTAGTAGGAATCATAATATTCGGTACAAAGACAAGTTGCTGCATAATGAAATTCACCCTGCCTGACTTGCTCTGCCAATTCTTCACATTTATTCTTGCCTAACCGTTTTTGCAGAGCCAAGACTGCAGTGGCCAGATCCTCTGTATTTTCCACCGAGACATTCCGGTATTCATCGACAATTCTTTCTACTCTTGTTTCTAACCCTGTCTCCAGGAGGATGTGCTGTCCGTCCAACATCGCTTGATAAAAAAATTCAGGGATTACCACGGAGCCAATGCACTTGCCTTCTCCCTCGACGATGAGAAATGGTGCATCTTTACATTTATGGATCTCCAGAAAAAGTAAAGCTTCAAAATCTTTCTGGCTACGGGGCTTTCCCAGGCCTACGCTGCCAAACGCTGAGCCGCGGTGGTTAGCCATCGCTTCCAGATCCAAAGCAGGTGCATTCATCTGCTGCAGTTCTTTAATGACCAGCGTTTTTCCCACACCGGTCAGACCGTTTAAAACAATGACAGGTACATTTACTGTGGCATCGTTTAAAAATTTGTTAACCCGACGACGAAATGCCTTATAACCTCCAACCAACTGTAACACCGGATATCCCAACGCTTCCAACAACGTAAAAATGCTGCGGCTGCGCATACCGCCCCGCCAACAATAGAGCACGATTTCCCGGCCAGCTGCTGCAGAAATTATCTTTTCCACCATTTTGGGCAACCGTGGAGAAACGAGAGAAAGACCGACCATTTTAGCTTGGTCGGTCCCCTCCTGCTTATACGTGGTGCCGACGACTGCCCGCTCTTGATCATCAAACAAAGGAATATTGACAGCTCCCGGAATAGAAGCCTCCGCGTATTCAAGGGGGGAGCGAACGTCAACAATAAAATACTGATTCATGTTCTCAAGGAACTGTTCTACACTCAGCAGTGCTCTCAATGTTCCAGTCCTTCCTGATTTGCGATACCGTTTAATGGCAGCCGTCAGGGCAGGCAGATCCCCGGTCTTTTTCACCATCATCTTCGTTGTCCGACTGCTGTGAAAGATTATGGTATCTTTCCAGTTTTGCAGCCACAAGTCCATAGACAGTATCTGCAGGGTAGCCGCCATCCGGCTCCTGTGTTCCGGCTGATACCCCGGTTAAGACTTCTATGCCTTCGTCAATACTGGCAACCGGGTAAATATGAAATTTACCTTCGCGCACCGCATCAACCACTTCATCAGAGAGATTCAGATTTTTAATATTTTGCACCGGCAGCATTACCCCTTGTTTGCCGGTAAGCCCTAAAAGTTTACAGGCTTTAAAGAAGCCTTCCACTTTATACGTGGCACCGCCAATGGGTTGCACTTCCCCACGCTGATTCACTGACCCGGTTACGGCAATATCCTGTCTGAGGGGTAACCCGGAAAGGCTCGATAGAATAGCATATAGCTCTGTGCTGGAAGCGCTATCGCCGTCTACACCAGAGTACAGTTGTTCAAATGTCAGGCTGGCAGACAATGTCAGTGGACGCTCCTGAGCAAACTTAGACGCAATATACCCACTCAGTGTCAGTAACCCTTTATCGTGAATCTGACCGCTCATTTTTGTTTCCCGCTCAATATTTATAATGCCCTGTTTCCCCAAATAAGTCACGGCTGTAATTCTGGACGGCCGGCCAAATATATAATCACCGCTATTTAGTACAGAAAGTCCATTAAGCTGGCCGACTTTTTCACCGTCCACATCTAAGAGGATCGTTCCTTCATCCAGAAACTCTTGCAATTTCTGTTCATATTTATCGGAACGGAAAACTTTCTCCTCAATTGCTCTCTTAACATGATTACCACTCACTATTTCAGCATCGGCCATTTGCGTCCATGCATCTGCTTCAAAAATAATCTCCACAATCTCATTGAACCGGGTGCTTAGTTTACCCTGGTGGTCAGCCAGACGGGCACTGTACTCAACCAGACGGGCTACGGCTGTACGGTCAAAATGGCGTACGCCTTCACGCTCTGAGTGAGTAGCAATAAAGCTGGCCATCTGCGTCATGTTTTCACGGCTGCTAACCATATCTGTATCAAAATCAGCTTTTACTTTAAATAGCTTACGGAAATCTTCGTCTAAATGGTAAAGAGCTTGATAGATACTGGGATTGCCAATCAGTATTACTTTGACATCTACGGGAATGGGCTGGGGACGCAGTGACGACATAGCCAATAGGCCAAACTGTTCACCCAGGTTCTCCATACAAGCTTCCCTGGTCTTCAGTACCCGTTTGAGCCCTTCCCATGCACCGGGACTGGTCAGAACATCCCTGATTTGCAGAAGAAGATACCCACCGTTGGCTTTTAATAATGAGCCGGCTTTAATCATAGTATAGTCGGTGGTCACCATGCCCATTTTGTTTTCATACTCGACACGGCCGACCAAATTGTAGTACGTCGGGTTGGTTTCCAGAATCACCGGCGCACCTATGGTATCTTTATTATCTACGACTAAATTTACACGGTATTTGTGGCCCGGATCTCCTTTACGCTTCATCCAGGGAAAGGGGTTGGCCTCATCTTCGTCAACACCGCGGAATTCATCCAGGTTATCCAGAATATCCTTTTGAACTTCGGTTAAGTACCCTGTAACCATCTCTTCTTTACTATAACGTTCTTTGAGCTCATCAATCAGATAGCCAACGGCAAAAAGACCAATTTTATTTTCCAACTCTTTTATTTTAATTTTCATTTCCCGCTCTGCACTTTGAATCTTCCTCATTAACTGCAATGCCTTAAGCTGAATTTCACTGGATCTACGTTCAAATTCTTCTTTCTTTTCAGCAGGCAGCGCTTCAAACTCTTCGGTGGAAATTTCCTGGCCGTCCACCAGAGGAATACTGACAAACCCGGTACTTGCTTTTTTTAAAACAAATCCCTGTTCCGCTGCAGTACTCGTTAGCTCTTCCAGCAACTGCGACCTGGTTTCCTGGAATATTTTAAAAATCTCCGCTTTTTCCCGCTCATAGTCATCGGCATCAAATGCTTTGGGAATCTCCAGTTTTAATGATTCGACCAGTTCTTCCATATCTTTGGCAAAACGGGATCCCTGACCGCACGGTAAACGTAATGACACCGGATGACCCGGATTCTCAAAACTATAAACGTAGCACCAATCGTCGGGCGGCGGTTCTGTCCCTGCCACCTCGTTAATCAATGTCTGGGCGTAGGAAACTTTCCCTGTCCCTGTCAAGCCTGTCATGAAAATATTGTATCCCCGGCGTTTAATCGCCAGACCAAACTCCATGGCCCGCACCGCCCGGTCCTGGCCTATGATTCCTTCCAATGGCGGAACCGACTCTGTTGTTTCAAATTCAAACTGTGAAGGATCGCAAAAATAGCGTAATTCTTCTGGTTTTAGCGTTCTGTGTTTCAATTCGCTTCCCCCTTTAGTCACCTGCTTCTTTTTCTTTATTTCCCGGTGTTGCGGCAAAATCCTTCCCTTGCTTTCCCCAAAATTGGGCGGCCTCTCACTAGGCAATATCATACCACACATCCATGAACTGTTCCATAAACAGATTATAAAGGTATACAAAAAGACAGTTCCGATACCGGAACTGTCTTTTTCGAAATTTTGCCAGTTAGCTAACCCGTTCTGACACAAGAGTGGTCACAATAGCGGGGTCGGCCAGTGTGGATGTATCACCGATATTTTCAATTTCGTTATGGGCGATTTTGCGCAGAATACGACGCATAATCTTCCCGCTTCGTGTCTTTGGCAGGCCTGGTGCAAACTGGAGACGATCCGGAGTTGCAATGGGACCAATAACCTTACGTACGTGCTGAATTAACTCTTTACGCAATTCATCACTGGCGCTAAAACCATCGCGCAAGATAACGTAGGAGTAAATCCCTTCCCCTTTAATATCGTGGGGGAAGCCTACGACTGCAGCTTCAGCAACAGACGGATGGGAAACAAGAGCGCTCTCCACTTCGGCAGTACCCAACCTGTGACCGGAGATATTAATAACATCATCTACCCGTCCTGTGAGCCAGATATAACCGTCCTCATCTTTACGCGCGCCGTCCCCGGTGAAGTAATAGCCGGGATACTGGGAGAAGTATGTGGTTTTAAAGCGCTCATGATCGCCGTACACAGTACGCATGATGCCGGGCCAAGCTTTACGGATAACCAAATAACCGCCCTCGTCTACGTCACACTCACTGCCGTCCTGACGGATTACGAGCGGATCTACGCCAAAGAACGGCCGGGTGGCTGAACCGGGCTTCGTGGCCATGGCACCGGGAAGTGGCGAAATAAGAATGCCGCCGGTTTCTGTTTGCCACCATGTGTCCACGATGGGGCAATTTTCATGCCCAATCACTTTGTGGTACCACATCCAGGCTTCCGGGTTAATCGGCTCACCGACAGAACCTAGTAAGCGAAGGCTACTTAGATCATGGCGGTCTGGCCATTGATGACCGTCACGCATCATGGCACGAATTGCTGTGGGTGCAGTATAGAAAACGTTAACACGGTACTTTTCCACCACATCCCAGAAACGATCCGGATTCGGATAGTTGGGAATTCCCTCAAACATCAAACTTGTTGTTCCAAGCGAAAGGGGTCCATAGACGATATAGCTGTGGCCTGTGACCCAGCCGATATCTGCTGTGCACCAATACGTGTCTTCGTCCTTTAAGTCAAAAATGTACTTAGCTGTGGTGTTAACATGGGTCAAATAGCCGCCGGTCGTATGCAGTACGCCCTTGGGCTTGCCGGTGCTGCCACTGGTGTAGAGGATAAATAGCGGATCTTCCGCGTCCATTTCTTCGGCAGGGCAGACACTTTCGATATCCTCTGCGTTTACCTCATCACTCCACCATGTATCGCGGCCATCCTGCATGGTTACGTCTAAGCCTGTACGCTTATAGACAATCATATTCTCAATGGATGGGCATTCTGCCAAAGCTTCGTCGCACGTCGCCTTCAGCTTGACAGTTTTACCACCCCGCATACCTGCATCCGCAGTAATTAACATTTTGCAGCTGCTGTCCTGGATGCGGTCACGCAGTGAATCGGCACTAAAGCCACCGAAGATAATGCTGTGAACAGCACCGATACGGGTACAGGCCAGCATGCTAATGGCCAGTTGAGGAATCATCGGCATATAAATGGCGACGCGATCGCCTTTTTTTATGCCCTTCTTTTTAAGTACATTGGCAAAATGGCATACTTCACGGTGTAACTGCTGATATGTGTAAGTCTTGCTTTCACCGGGAGAATCGCCTTCCCAAATCAGGGCCGCTTTGTTCTTACGCCAGCTGTCCAAATGGCGGTCTAAACAGTTATAGGAAACATTGAGCTTACCGCCGGTAAACCAGGCAATCTTAGCGTTCACAAAATCAAAATCAACAACTTTGTCCCACGGCTTAAACCAATCAAGCTGCCCGGCCATTTCTGCCCAAAAGCCGTCGGGATCACTAATGGAACGATTATACATTTCCTCATACTCCGCCATCGACTTAACATGTGCGTTCTTGCTAAACTCTTGCGGTGGTGCAAATTCTTTTACTTCTTCTGCCATAATGCCCCTCCTCAAAAAAAATTAGGGGCCGGGGAACCGGCCCCCTGTCTTTTTACGGTCTTGATGCTGACCGTCATCACTACATACAAATTATAACATTCGCATGGTAGAAAGACAAGTCTAATTTTTGAACTTTCAGAATATACAGTTATCTTTGACTTTTGAAAATATTCTTTCCTCGAAATAAAACTAGTTGCCTTCACCGATTGCCCGGGTTGCAACGGGATAGCGCAGTTCCGTAACAAGGTCCATAATATCTTCGGACGGAGCCGCTGTAGCCATTGACACAAAGTATGTCACGATGAAGTTGGCCGGAACACCGAAGAGTCCCGCATTAACCGGTAAAATCCCGAAGATTCTAACACCATAGAAGTGGGAAGCGATAATGTAGCTAATGGTAACGATCAGTCCGACTATCATGCCGGAGACAGCACCGGGAGCGTTGGCTCGCCGCCACCAAATCCCCAGGAACACCGCGGGGAAGAATGATGAAGCGGCAATGGAAAACGCCCAGGCTACCATAGCTACGATAAGCGCCGGCCGAGTCAGGGCAGCTAACGCGCAGAGCGACGCCACCACAACCAGTACCGCCCGTGACCAGAAGAGAACCGTACTCTCTGACGCGTCAGGGTTAATCATCTTCTTGTAAATATCGTGGGCCACACCGGCGGCAAGCACCATCAGCAGTCCGAGGGATGTGGATACGGCTGCAGCCATACCACCGGCGCCAATCAGACTGGAAACTGTGTACGGCATCCGGGTGATTTCCGGAGTCCCGATAACGATCATGTCAGCATGAAGAGTCAGTTCATTAAACTGCAGGAAACCGTCACCGTTTTTATCCTCGGTCTTAACGAGGCCCTGGGCACCCCAGGTCTCCATCCAGGCGGGAAGCTCATCGTAACTTGTGCCAACGAGGTTATGGTAAATGTCGTTCCGCACAAGAGCCGCTTTTGCCGGAGCGGATATATAGAGCAGGATGATAAAGAGCAGGCACCAACCCACGCTAATCCGGGATTCTTTGACGGAGGGGACAGTATAAAAACGTGTCATAACGTGGGGCAGACCCACGGTTCCGACCATCAGGCAGAAAATCAATCCCAGCGTGTTTACCATACCCATCTTCTGGAACGGCTGGATATAGTTAACCATACCATTCGCATTTTCAAAGTTAGTTATTGATTCCAATGCGCGGCCGTAAGCGATCCAGGGGATGGGGTTGCCCGTCAGACGGACGGACATAATCACCAACGGAACCAGAAAGGCCACTATTAATATTAGATACTGGGCCACAGACACCCAGGTAACACCGCGCATCCCACCAGAGAAGGTGGTGAGCAGAATTACGGCAAGTGCCACAAAGACACCAACTTGGTACGGTAGTCCCAGGAAACGGGCGGCGATTGAACCCACACCCATAAACTGGGGAATCAGATACACAATATTCATCGCCAGCGCGGCAAAAACAGAAACGCCGCGGGCCACATTGCCGCCGTAGCGGGCAGCCATAAAGTCCGGCACGGTGTAGGCCCGCATTTTCCGGATATAAGGAGCGACAAGAAGAGCCAGAAGCACATAGCCGCCGGTCCAGCCCATGATATAGGCCAAGCCGTCATAACCCAGCAAGTAAATCGTACCTGCCAGCCCGATAACGGACGCCGCGCTCATCCAGTTCGCGGCACCAGCCATTCCGTTATAAAGCGCGGGGATATCGCGCCCGGCCACATAATAATCAGAAACCTTGCGCGCTGAAACCATCAGGCCGACAACAGCATATAAAGCAACCGTTCCAAAGAAAAAGATCAGGCCAATCGTTCTGGGCTGGATAAGACCTTGCCCTTCCATAATGGTAAATATTCCTACCAGAGCAAGCAAGATGGTTACTACGCCTATCACAAACATTGCCCATTGTTTGTTTTTCAATTATTTTCCCTCCTCAACGCTTATGATTTCTGTGTTATTCTTTCATCCCGTATTTCGCATCGATTTGTTCCATACGGTGTGCGTAATAAAAAATCATTACCGTGTAAATTAGTAGCGCAAACAGCGATCCAAAGGTGTAGCCCATTGGGAAGCCCAGTATCGAAAAGGAATTGAGCTGGTTCGCCAGTAGTGCTACTACCCACGTAACCACAAACCATACAAGCAACAGCCATGAGACCAATCCGACATTTTCTTTCCAGTGAGCGTCAGCATCAACTTGCGTTACCGCTCTGTAGTTATTTTCTTCCGTCATTCTCTTTCCTCCTCCAGCTTTTTTTTCACAAGAACTGGCAGCCGTTCATTTATATTACTTCATCTAAGCTGCTAACCCTGGATGTTGTCCTAAGATTTCATATCCATAGACCACCTCCCACAATTAATATTTAGAATTTTCTTACTATTATTAATCTTGTTCTACTCATTATTATGCAGTTTTGCATAATGTAATTCCTTTGATACAATTCAGATTTGCATCCTTTTAAAGAGATTATAACATTTAGTGAATTTGAAAAGCAAGCATTAATTTTGAATATTCTGAATATAAATTCATTTTTTGACTTATATGGTATTTCGCCTTACAATACTTCATTTTCCCGCAGGGTCGCCACTTCTTCCCGGGAAAAACCGGCGTGGCACAGAACTTCTTCAGTATGTTCCCCGATCTTGGGCGCCGGGTGACGCAACTCTGCTGTTTCTCCGGATATCTTAATCGGGAAAGATAATGAGTTATCTCCCACTGCTTTACGGGCTATAACCTGTGGGTGGGTAAACGCTTCGTTTATTGTGAGAACCGGTTCACAACAGCAGTCATAGGCCAGGAATAGCTCTTTCCACTCCTGTTGCATACGGCCAGCAAACAAATCAGCCAGTTCCTTCTTTAACGCCGCCTGGTCTGCCTGGTAATGCTTCGCTCTCCAATCTTCCTTGCCAACGGCTTGACAAAATTCCGTCCAGAATTTAGCTTCCAGTGCTCCCAGGGCCATATAACATCCATCAGATGTCTTATAAACATTGTAGCAGGCCAGCGCACCGTTTAACGCCGAGCTTCCCCTACCCGCCTGATTGCCGGCAAAAGCCTCTGCTGCAGACAACGGCAGCCAGGAAATCAGGCCGTCTAGCATAGCCACATCAATATAGCATCCGCCCTTACCCCGGGAACGGGCATATAAAGCGGCCATGATCGGTGATAATGCCATTAAAGCGCCGCCTCCCACATCACCCAGCTGCACGCCGGGAATGGCCGGAGAACCGCCAGCGCTGCCGGTCATGTCCAATATGCCTGCCAGTGCAATATAGTTTAAGTCATGGCCTGCCCGGTCTTTATAGGGACCGTCCTGTCCGTAGCCTGTGATAGAGCAATAGATGATATCATCCTTTATTTTTTTAAGGTCAGCATAACCAACGCCCAATGAATCGACTACTCCGGGTCGAAAACTTTCAACAATCACATCGGCAGTCGCAGCAAGCCGGTGAAGTACTTCAACGCCTTTTTTACTCTTTAAATTAAGCGTGATGCTTTTTTTATTTCTGTTTAACAGGCGAAAGTACAGACTGTCTTCTCCCTCCATCGGCCCCATTGTCCGCATATAATCGCCTTCCCCCGGACTTTCCACCTTGATTACTTCCGCACCCATGTCAGCCATCATCATTGTACAGAACGGTCCTGGGTAAAGTCTGGTTAAGTCAAGCACGCGCACGTCTTCCAGCAGTTTCAATGTCAACTCCCCCTCTCCCCAAAGAATTCCCTATTTATTTTTACAGTTCCTGCTTTAATTATCTGCTAACTAAATTTTTATGGTAGTACCTAAACAAACCGGAAATCAGGCTACACCTGAATACTTTGCAACTTGAGAACCGTCCGGGTTGCAAAACCCGTCGGATACAATAAAAAATGGTTAGGTACAATGTCCCAACCATTTTTTATTGGATTTTATTCGTCAATACGGTGAGTATAGCGTGGCAGGAGAAGTGGCGAAACACGGCCGGCAGTATCTACGCCGTTGTCCTCCAGCTCTTTGTGGTAGCTGGCCACATGGTCCATATTAAGCTTCTTCACTGTAATGTCTTTAACTCGGGCACCGGCATGTTTGCCGGCACGACGGCCAAAGACAACGATATCCAGAAGTGAGTTACCCATCAGACGGTTTTTGCCGTGGATACCGCCTGCGCCTTCACCGGCCACATACAGGTTCTCCACATTGGTCATACCATTTTCATCAATGAGCAGTCCACCGTTCTGGTAATGCAAAGCAGGGTAAATCAGCATGGGGTCACGGACGATATCCACGCCGAACCGGGCGAACTGCCGGACCATGGCGGGAAGTTCTTTTTCAATCGTTCCCGGCCCATGAATAATATCAATCATGGGAGAATCCAGCCACACGCCGACCATCCCGGTGGGAGTGGTAACGCCTTTACCGTTTTGTTTTACCTCACGGATGATGGCGGATGCTTCCACGTCACGGGTTTCCAGATGGAAAACGAATTGGGCACCGTCAATATTGACCGGTTCTGCTCCGAGACCGCGGACTTTTTCAGTAATCAGCAGTCCGAGAATCTGCGGCGGATAAGCGGCACCTGTGGGATGATACTGAATGGTGTTCATAAATGCCAGCTTCGCGCCGGCACGATAGCCCATGATCAGGCCGTCTCCTGTGGCTCCGTAGTGATTTGTTGTGGGAAAACCCTGGTAATGCAGGCGGCCTGAACCGCCGACAGCCATAATAACCGTCTTGGCCCGGGCAATTTCATATTCACCGGTTTCCATATTGTAAAGAATGGCACCGCCGCATTTACCGTCTTCATCCAGCAGCAGTTCTACAACAGAGCAGAATTCAATCACACGTACTCCGCGGTTGCGTACTTCGTCCCGCAGGGTACGCATGATTTCAGCGCCGGAGTAGTCACGGGCTGAATGCATCCGCTTGCGTGAAGTACCGCCGCCGTGAATACTTTTCATGGTGCCGTCTTCGAATTTATCAAACATGGTTCCCAGGTATTCCAGCCATTTCAGGGCAATGGGTGCATCCATGGTCAGTGCGCGGACCAACTCTGGTACGTTGGTGTAGTGGCCGCCGCCCATAACATCAAGATAGTGAATGGCGGGAGAATCATTTTCTTTATCGGCACCCTGGATTCCGCCCTGCGCCATCACGGTGTTTGCATCACCGAAACGCAGCTTGGTAACCATTAATACATCGGCATCCTGCTCCTGGGCCAACAGTGCTGCGGAAGCACCGGCCCCGCCGCCGCCGACAACAAGCACGTCAACATCGTAGGCGATATCTTCTAGGTCAAACTTAATGTTCTCCACCCGGCTGCGGGCTTCGATTAAGTCGGCCAGTTCGTGGGGTACCCGGTCACCTTTATTCACACCGACGGGCAGTGCGCGCATGCTGGCTTCAATATAGTCCGGATGGAAATTCTTTAGCACATTATCTTTTTGTTCGGGGTTCATGCGCGGAAAGTTTTGCTTAACCCGCTCAGCGCGGGTGGCTTCTACTTTTTTAATCTGTTCCCTCATCTTGGGAGTATATGACATATTTGCTTACCCTCCTAATTTCTTGAGTCCCGGCCTTAGGCCTCCATATCACGTTCGTTATAACGTCTTTTCAGTTCTATCAGATCCGCGCTCATTAATTCGTTGATCTCTTTGTCAAAAGCACCGGATTCAATCTCTTCGACCCGATTCTGGAGATGCTGTGCTGGCGGCGTTAAATGACGGGAGAAAAGGCGGCGGGCCAGAATGCCCACATTATAATGGACGATTTGTGCCGGGCAACGGGAAGCGCATAAACCGCACATGACACAGTCAAAGGACTCATCGGCGCAGCGGTCAATCTGGCCCCGTTGGGCGTACCCGATATACTGCATTACCTTTAAGTCCTGAGGACAGATTTTAGTACACGCATTACAGCCGATACAGCGGAAGATTTCAGGATAAAACTGACTGATCTGTTCAGCGGTAGCTTTTAACTCCTGAATATTGTATTCCGACTTTTGTGCGGGGAAGAAGGGGAGTTGGGTAAGATACATCTCGGGCTCCACCTTCGTCTGACAGGCCAGTCCAACTTTCAGGTCATAATCACCCTTGAGCCGGTAAATGGTGGCGCAGGCACCGCAAAAACCGGCACGGCAACCACACCCACGTACTAACTGGTAGCCAGCATATTCCATGGCGTTCATGATCGTCAAGGAATCGGGCACCTTGTATTTCTTGCCCATAATAAAAATGTTTATACCTTCATGTTCTTGTCCCACGATTTTTCTCCCCCCAAAAGTTGTTATAGTACTTTTTCTTTAACATATTCAATTGTGGTTTTGGTAACGGCAGCGCTCTTATTAAATGCTTCCCTCTCCTCGGCCGTCATGTCAATCTCAATGATCTTTTCCAGGCCGTTGCCGCCAATAATGGCTGGTACGCCCAGATACATGTCGGTCAAGCCGTATTCGCCGTTCAAGAAAGCAATAACCGGCAGGAGACGCCGCTGATCCCTGATAATTGCTTCGGCCATCTGAGCGATAGACGCGCCGGGAGCATAACCTGCACTGGTGCCCATTAGGTTGACAATTTCACCGCCGCCCTTTCTGGTACGCTCAACAATCGCGGCAATGGTTTCCGCTGGCAGTAGCTTTTCTACCGGCACGCCGCCGATGCTTGTGTAACGCACCAGCGGCACCATCTCGTCGCCGTGGCCACCGAGCACCAGCGAGCTGATATCCCTGACGGAAACCCCTAGAGCTTGTGAAATAAAGGTGCGGTAACGGGCGGTATCGAGTACGCCGGACTGGCCAAGCACCCTGTTTTTCGGAAAACCGGTTTTCTTAAACATTGTATATGTCATGGAATCAACCGGATTGGTCAATACAATCACAAAGGCTTCCGGCGCGTATCTAACAATATTTTCGGCAACCTGGGAAATAATCCCGGCGTTGGCTGAAATCAGGTCTTCACGGCTCATGCCAGGTTTGCGGGGAAAACCGGCGGTGACAACCACCACGTCGGAATATTTAATGTCGGCGTAGTCGGCGGTACCATGAATATTCACGTCCTTCAGGTTGACCGGAGTTGCCTGCAAAAGGTCAAGGGCAACTCCCTTGGCGAAGTTCTCCTTCTCCGGAATGTCAAGCATCACTATGTCACCAAGCTCCCGCTCGGCACAGGCAAGCACAGTCCCCTGGGCGGTGAAACCGGCTCCGATTACACTGATTTTTGCACGCTTCATCGTCATAAAAAACTCTCCTCTCTTTATTCGACCTGTCGGCCACATTAGTTAGTCATTGCATACTGTTTGCGTCTTCATACAGGCCATTGCCGTAAGCGTCGTTAATCACCGTGGCCTGGAAATCTTCACTTCCAGGCGGTAGATGGCTTCCGGTCCTAATTCAGGGTAAGCCACAACTTCCGCTTTTTTTATTGTTCAATCCCCTCCTTGTTTATCTTTATTAACCGGTAATTTCGTATTCTTTGCGGCCTTCTTCATAGATATCGTTGCCATAAGCGTCGTTAACAACCGTTGCGGGAAAATCTTCCACTTCCAGGCGGTAGATGGCTTCCGGTCCTAATTCAGGGTAAGCCACAACTTCCGCTTTTTTTATTGTT
>JAGXRM010000054.1 GCA_018335855.1 Clostridiales bacterium | reverse complement strand
GTCCAGTGCCATAAAGACTTCACTATGGAAGAGGCGTTGGATGGCCGTCGCGGTTGGGAAAAAGCAGAATTTCCTAATTGGGGCACGGAATATGGCCGCCAGCCCAACAAACAGCATTTATTCAACTTAAACGAAGAAGGCCTGGTCTACGGTCTATCTCCGGAACAGTACCACTGGGTACTGAAAGACGGCGGCGATGCGAAGACACAAGCCGATTGGTCAGGCATTTGGCCCTGGAATAAAGAGGCTGCCGATGCCGCCGGCAAGACAACATTTGTCGGTGCAGAACCCTGGAATCAGTAGTTGTAAAAAATCCCTGCGGTTATCTATCAACCGCGGGGATTTTTTACAAGTGCGCCCGGCATGGGAGTAATCTAACGGGTGAAAGTCCCGAGTGTAGCCTGGTAGCGGCAAGCACATAGCCCTATATCGAACGAAGAGCATTTCCTATGAAAGTGAAGATCTATAGTTTTCCCCGCTTAAACTGCCGAAGGAACCCAAGATTATCCTTAACGAAACAGCAGCTGAACTGGTTAAATAGTTCAGCTGCTGTTTAACTTTCCTCAGCTCTTTTTTGGGATTATTCCTTTTTTAATAATCTGTTATAATAGAACCCGCTGGTGTAGAGTGCCACTGCAGGATTGTGCCCTAAAACCCGATCTTTTGTTATCAAGGTTGTGATAGGCGCCTTTGAATGCTTAATAAATATCGAATCATGACCGACACATAGTCCGACAATTACATTCTAATAATAAAGAAAGAACCTGCGAGTCTGAGGGTATATATCTGGAAAGATAATTGAGATATAATAACAATAGCATTATGTTTTCAGTGGCGAAGAGATCAAAGGTTGCGTATTACCTATATGTATAGCCGAAAGTCATGGGAAAAGTGATACGCGGCACTTTTTATGACAGCTTCCTCACGATATAATTATGTAAAAAAATAAAGCTGGTGTTACAATGAACTATATGGATGTATATACGCCATATACATTGTTTTTCGTGGCAGTCATCACATTCTGTGTTATGATTTCTGCGTTGTTATGCTCATATGTTGCCATAAAGGTCCGAAAAGACAAATTGTTTTGGAAGCATGTCTTTGTACAGTCGGCATTGCTAATCTGGCTCTGCGGCAAATTATTGGAGCTTGTTTCACCTACGCAGGCGATTATGAATACTCACTTGCTTGTTCAGAGGGTTGCAATCTTTCTATTATTCCCTGCTCTATTAATGCTTTTACTTGCAGTGGGCAAACAAAAAATGGATAAGAAAGTTCTTATCCGTTTCCATGTAACCGGTATTGCGGCATTGGCATGTGCCGTAAGCGTATTTTTTTTTAGTATTCCCGAATGGGTTAATGATTTTTTACCGGCATGTGCCTTTCTTATATGGAACGGGTTTTTATTTTTTCAAAGAAGTAACATTTTTGTTGAGCTATCGGATATGTCTATCGACGTTTTTATGGATAGAATTGAGGATGCCATCCTAATTTTTGATAGCTCAGATAGTTTTATCGATTGTAACCACAATGCTAAAATCATTTTCCCTTTCATTAGTGAGGCCTGCACCATTAGAGATTTTTATTGCCAGCTGCACAAGCGCATTATTTCAGGAAACATATTTTCCTTACCAGACCATGCTTTTGCGGAGCCGACGGAAATCGGAGTTGAGGATTCAGGTGGGATACGGTATTTTATGCACTTTATAACGACGGTCAGAAACAAAAATTCTTTACCGATTGCTACGATTTTGACCTTCAACGATGTAACAGAAAAGAATATGCTACTTAATGAGCTTGAAAAGAAGAATGCGAGGCTTGAGGAACTTAACGGCGCACTGAGAAGCTATATTGAGGTAGCGCATCGCCTGGAGGATGAAAGAGAGAAAACTCGCGCGTTAATGGATATACAGCGGGCCATCGGACAGAGCGTTGCGGAAATCCTCATCAGCCTGGATGCAGTTAAAATAGTAGATGGGCAGGATGACACGATAAAAGATAAGCTGACCGAAATAATTGAAAACTGCCGAAAGGTCATGACCGATATACGCAAATCAGTAGAAGGCTAATGCCGTATGCGAGGAGTGAATGTATGATTAGAATTGCCGTAGCAGACGACCAAACTCTCCTGCGGGAGATGCTCGCCATGATTCTTTCGCAGGATGAAGAATTTGAGGTTGTTGGAGAAGCCGGTAATGGAAAAGAAATATTGGAAATTTGTCGGGATAAGCAACCCGGTGTAGTACTTTTGGATATTAAGATGCCGACTTATGACGGAGTGTATGCGCTTAGCGCCATCAAGAGCGAATTCCCTGCCGTCAAGGTAATTATGCTTACAACCTTCGGCGACGAAAAGAATGTGCTCGATGCGTACAACGGCGGAGCGGACGGTTATATCCTGAAGGACATCAAGCCTCACATGCTGGCAATGACCGTAAAATGTGTGCGCGACGGGCTTTTTGTCATGCACGAGAGCATCCACTCTATATTGCGTAAACGTATAGGTGTGTTGACAGCAGGGAAAGCTGCGCAGCTTGATGCGGCGGAAGAACTGTATGACGAATACGGGCTTGATCTGACAGACCGCAAGGTTATCAGACTTCTGATTAACGGCAAGAGCAACCGTGAAATAGCGGAGGCCCTGAGTTTTTCCGAGGGCACCATCAAAAACAGAATCTCGCGTATTCTAAGCATTACAGGCCAGAAAGACCGGACGCAGATCGCTGTATTTGCGCTTAAAAACGATCTAATCTGACTGGGATCTCAGCTTGAAGTGAAAAGCCGTAGTTGCCAAGTGTACCGCAGATGAGTGAACCACCAAGTGACTTCAACCTTTCTTGCATCCCGGTTATACCCATGCCCGTGCAAAATTTTTCGCAGCCGATACCGTTGTCTATTACATAAACCTCAATGTTCTCAGGCAAAGAGCGGATAATAATATCAATTTTTTCGGCTTTGCCGTGACGAATCGCGTTTGTAATTCCTTCACGGCAAACCTTGAATATTGCGTTTTCACACTCCTGTGATAGCTGTGGAAGGTTGCCGGAAATGGTGAGTTCGGCATGAACTGAGGCCGCTCCCACATCCCGTACTATTCGGTTTATTCGGTCTATTAGGCTGTGACAATCTGTCACAGCATCCGGTTGTCCTAGGATGGTGTTACGAAGTATGCCCCTGGCCCGGTCTAAGAAACCGTTTAACTCAAAGCCGGGCTTGCCAAACGAAAGTCGTGCGACTTCTAAAAGTGAAATGACCAGAACAACGGAATGCCCGAGGATGTCATGCACCTCGCCTGCAATAAAGTTTCGGGTTCGGGCTTTAGCAAGATCACTGCACATTCGAGCCTGTTCATTCAGCTTGCTGTGTAACGTGGCCATTTCATTGTTTTTGCTTGCCATTCTCGTCAGGATCGCCTGCTTGAGTGTAAAATCAATAAACCTTAGAGAAAATCCGATGGACTCACCGTTGTGCGTAACTGACCGGCCGATGACCCTGTAGTAACAGCCGTTTTCAGTTTCGTAAATTTGTTCGCCAGGCTCCGGCTGCTGCGTCAAGAAAGCCGCCGGTTCATACGGAACTAGGGATGGATTATCCGCTATCCTGCGTATAATTCCGCAACCGTCCTTTGCGTACAGGCAGCCGCTTTCATAAAGGTTTTTAAAGGTGTCGTTGAAATCCATAATCCGCATGCTGGCATCTGTTAGAAGTATGCCTTCTGGGACAGATGCGAGCGCTTCGCGGCGGGCTATTCTTATATCGTCAAAAAATCTGTACTTGAAAGTGGCCAATGCAAACAGCATTAGGGAAACATTGCAGGTAATTGGCGTAATGTCACAAGGTGGTGAGAAGCCGAAAATAGGTTTAAACCAGCCAAACACATAAATAATGTTTGCGGCTAGGGGAATCAGAATGGCAATGGAAAACAAAAGCGACTGAATTCGCCTTTCTCCAAATTGTTTGCGGAAGTTCCCGGCACACAGCAGGATGCCGGCTCCAATCAATATGTAGCTGTACCCCTGCTGTATGTAAAACGCCGGGCCAAAGCTGTCCCCCCAAAAGTCGAAATGGGAGTAAAAAAGCAGGTGATACGGATTCGTGACCAGTATTAGTAAAAACAGCAGCGGCAGAATGCTCATGCGCACAATGGTTCTTGCTGTAGGCAACTTTCCCTTTGCGTACAGAAATGCAAAAATGTAAAACACCACTCCCAAGAAAACAACGCCGGCATACTGGCATACCACAAAAATAAATTTAAGGTGAGCATTAGGAGCTACCGTTTTGAATATTTTAGAAGTCATCCACAGAAGGAGAATCCCCTGCACTGCAAGGTATGCATAGAGCAGCGGGATTTTTTTTGCTTTCAACCAGATGGAGAAATTTACAGAAAGAAGAATGAATATTGAAAAAATATGCAGTAGGATTAAATGGTATGTATCGTATGCGAAAACAAGACCCATGTTAATCTTCCTTTCAGGCAGGCGTACGTTATTAGTATTTTCATTATAAAATATAGCTGCAAGTCATGCAAGCAGTGACCCGCGACACTGCAAATGTAATTGACGTTTTAATATAATTAAAGTTAAAGGCATGGCATAACAATACATACAGGGAGGTTTGATGATATTGAAAAAAACAAAAACAGGCGTGTTATTACTTATGTCCTTATTTGTCACAATAACATTTTCGGGCTGCGGTGCAAACAGTGACAGTGTGCAGTCGGTAAAAGACATGCCCGCTTCAGAGAAACCGACTAATTCACAGGCGGTTCAGCCGGATACCTCAGCACCTACCGGCAATGAAACCATCAGTATTAATTATGACTATGACGGCTTAAACACTGAACTGCCTGAAGGATATCCGTCGGACATATTCCCGCTTTATAAGGACAGCGCCATCGCAAGTGTTATGGAGTATAACGGAGGCTATACAGTGATTGCCTTCGCAAAGGATGATTTCAACACCATAGCAGCATTTTACAAGGAAGTATTAAAGGACGCAGCCATTATTGTGGAAAGCAACACAGCTGAGGGCTTTACCTCGTTTGGCAAAATTGGCACGTACACCTATAATTTTGACACGGGTGCAAGCGATGAATACGAAGGCTACTCCGCTCTCATCACAATCATATTGATACCCGAGGAATAAATTTAGCGTGACATTTGGGAAAATCTAATTATAAGGAGGATTACAGTGGGAGAGAAATATCAAAAACGGAACAGCAAAACCTATCGGCTGATCGCTCTGATAACTATTTTAGCTGTTTTGGCAACCGGTATTGGCGCTTCGGCCATGTCTTCCGATATTCCCAGCTCCTGGGCGCAGGGAGATGTGGATATTGCGCGATCCAAAGGCCTTGTGATAGCGGAAGCCGACCAAAACTATCAGGCAAACATTAGCCGCCGGCTTTTTTGTGCTTTGATCGTCAACATGGTGGAGAGAATTTTAGGACAAACGGTCGTAGTCACGGTAACAAATCCTTTTCATGACACAAGCGATACGGATATCATTAAGGCTTATCAGCTTGGAATTGTCAGCGGTGTATCCGCGACTCGCTTCGCACCGCACGACTTTATCACACGGGAACAGATTGCCGCGATGATGATGCGTGGTGCGAGAAAGCTTGATGAAATTAAAGGAACATCCTATGCTGCGATATCCGACACTACCGCCATTATCTTTGCTGACCAGAATGAGATATCCTATTGGGCGCTGGAAGAAGTAAAAAACGCCAATAGCCTTGGTATTTTACGTGGAGTAGGAGGAAATCGGATAAACCCCAAGGGCAACACAACAGTTGAGCAAGGCATTTTACTTATAAACCGAGTGTTCGATGGTTATACCACCTACTCGGGAAATGCTGGGACGAGTGAGAACCGGGCGCCAATAGCGATTTCGAATCCCGTCGTATTCTCAGTTCCCGAGCAGACCGAACTTATTATTTCGGCCTCACAGCTTGCCACAGACCCGGACGGGGACACTCTCTCAATTATTCGAATTAACGGCCAAACGGAAAACTACAACACTATTAACGGGACGGCGTCCCTGATAGTGGATGGGAAATGCGCATATACATCGAGGGATATCGCGACAAACGTAACCGATGACTTTGTCGTGACAGTATCGGACGGAATAAATCAGACACATGTCAATGTCCGCGTCAATGTAACGTTTTCGCTTGTGCTGATTATAAAGCCGACCATTACATTTGTCACAGTAAACGGTACTGCAGTGATGAACGAAACCCTAAGTGCTGGAATTATCGGCTATTTAGGCCAAGTTCCCTCCCCGGAGCCTGAGCTTTCGTATCAATGGATGAGGGCAACATCGCCAAGCGGTACCTACACGGATATACCGGGAGAGACTGAAGCATTCTATGCGATTCCTCAAAATGACTTGGGGAAATATCTGAAACTGAAGGTGACTGCGAGCGGCTCTGCTTCAGGCAACGTGACCAGCCCAGCGAAGGGTCCGGTAAGCTATGGTTTTGCCGGAGGAAGCGGGACCTTTTCTGACCCGTACCTTATTGCTACAGCAAAGCAATTTATGCTGTTAGAAATTGTACCTACTGCAGGTAAATACTTTAAGCTGATATCGGACATTGAGCTTGCTCGGGATGTATATATTAAAAACGTTTTTTACGGTACTTTGAACGGAGATGGTTACGCGGTTACCATCGATCTGAGGATGCCAGGGGAAACGCAGCACGCTGGTTTGTTTGCTTCAACAGGGAAAACAGCAAGTACCTCGGCTAAAATTATGAACCTTACAGTAGCAGGCCAGATCAGTTCCCAGGTAAGCTATGCGGGAGGAGTAGTTGGGTATAACCGCGGCACTATTTCCCAATGCTTGTCCAACGTTAGTATTGCGGCCAAAAATTATGTTGGCGGAATAGCGGGCGCAAATAGCGGAATAATTGAAAGGTGCGGTGTGGTTAGCGGCCATGTGACAGGGACAAGGGGCATGATAGGGGGACTCGTGGGCATTAATTCAGCAACCGGAGGGGTAGCCAACTCTTTCGCCCGTACGGATGTATTTGGAAGCGGTAATGAGGGTGGGCTTATCGGCTATAATCAGGGCGGGGTGCAGTATTGCTATTCAGCGGGGAAAGTGGATGGATACAATAACATTGGCGGCCTTGTTGGGCATAACGACGGTGGTACTGTGTCATACTCATATTACGACAAGGAGACCTCCGGCAGAAGCGACACAGGCCGGGGAATTCCCAGAACCACAAGCCAGATGAAAACCCAATCAACTTATGTGGCGTGGGACTTCACATACATTTGGTCTATTTCTACGGGACAGTATCCGGCGCTCAGAAAGGAATAGCAATTTTGCAGATACCATACGTTTGGCATTAACCAAATCAATAAGGCCCAGGCTCAGGTAATTGCTTAATTTAAATCAGTAATGCCAGTGAAGTTGCATACAGATGTTATGGCCATAGTAGTTCTATAAATAGCGATAACACCCGGTCAAATCGATCGGGTGTTATATTTTATGGGGAGAGCTGTTACTGAAAGCATGGGAATATGCAAACACGAGAAAGGGCTACTGGAGAATCTCCTATAGCCCAATTCTATCCAAATCCCTAGGAAACAAAGTCCTAACAAGATTAGGGTACTTATTCTTTTCTGATTACTGCCGACGAGTTACCGCGTGAACTGTAGGAACCGCCGTGTACCGAACGGTACGCACGGTGTGGGAGGTCGGCTACTCAATTAATGGGTAGCCTCCTACCCGATTAGCTGATTGAGTGCGATTCTGCATTTTTGCACACATTCTTCGAGCTCGTGTGCAGCCTGTTCAAACGAATTTTTTGCTGCGATATTTTCAGCTCTATCTGCGGCCGTTCGCAGATCGGCCGCAGAACTTTGACATTTTTTGATGGAGTCTTCGACGAGTGAACGGACATCGGCCATCAGTATCATTCCTTTCTATATTTCTATTAGTTTTTACGAAATAGAATAATTGATGCAAAATAACCATCAAAAAGGAGGAATTTTGCATCAGAGAGAGAATAGTATGATTTAAGAGGGAGTTGCATTTATTTCTTTACCCATGATATGATTTATCTAGCAACTACATGAGACAAGTTTCTTTTTTTTGGGCCTAAATAATGAGAAAATTTCTATTATTAAGAACATGCAGAATAGACAAATAGTATTCTTTTTTGAAAGATATATTACTTGGAGGTGGTACGTTAAGAAACCGGAAAGCCATTTTCTACTAATATCTGGGGAGGGACAATAATAATATGCCAAACATGAATAACTACGAAGAAGTTTACAAAAGTTTTAAGCTGGATGTGCCCGAATACTATAACTGGGCGAGGGATGAATTTGACCCCTGGGGAAAAAACCCTGAGAAGCTTGCATTATGGGTAGTCGATGATTTTGGCAACGAGCAAAAGTTTACATTTGCTGAATTAACAAAACTATCGAATCAACTAGCTAATGTCTTCCGCGCCAACAACATACAACCCGGTGACAAAATTATCATTGTTCTCGGACGGATTCCCGCCTTTTGGTTAACCATGTTAGCTTCATTACGCTCCGGAGTGGTTGTTTCCCCGGGAACTTCACAGTTAACACCAAAAGACATTCAGTACCGTTTTGAAGCGTCAGGTGCTGTTGCTGTTATTGTTGATGAGGAGATTGCCGCAAAAGTGGATGCTGTGGCAGATAAGTGCCCGACATTAAAGACTAAGATTGTTGTTGGCAAGCGTGACGGTTGGCTTTCATTTGACGAAGAGGTCGCCAATGCTTCCGACAAATATGATACCTATAATTCCCTGGCTACCGATAACTCCATTCTCTATTTTACATCGGGAACTACGGGAATGCCGAAGATGACTGTCCACAGCCATGCTTCATACGGCCTCGCCCATAAAATTACCGGTAAATATTGGTTGGATTCTACAGAGAATGATTTGCACTGGAATTTATCCGATACAGGATGGGCAAAAGCTGCCTGGAGTAGCTTCTTTGGCCCGTGGAATTGCGGCGCAGCGATATTTGTCCATAACGGAACCGGAAAATTCGATGGTAAGCAAACACTGGACCTCCTTAGTAAGTTCCCGATTACAACGTTATGTGGACCGCCGACTGCGTACCGGGTTTTCGTTCAGCAAGATCTAAAAAATTATAATTTCAAAACGTTACGGCACTGTGTAGCTGCGGGAGAGCCGTTAAATCCAGAAGTTATCGCAGTTTGGAAAGAAGCAACAGGAACACTTATTTATGATGGCTACGGACAGACCGAAACTGTTCTCCTGGTTGGCAATTTCCCCTGTTTTGAAGTTCGTCCCGGATCCATGGGTAAAATGGCCCCCGGCTTTTATATCGGCCTGGTGGACGACGAGGGTAAAGAAGTTGCACCAGGTGTAGAAGGCGATATCGCTGTAAGAGTTAAGCCGGAAAGGCCCGTCGGTTTATTTAAAGAATATTATAATGAACCGGAACGTACCGCAAATACATTCCGGGGAGACTGGTATATTACGGGAGACCGCGGCACCAAGGACACAGAAGATTATATCTGGTTTGTCGGTCGGGCTGATGATGTAATCCTGAGCTCCGGTTATCGTATTGGGCCCTTTGAAGTGGAAAGTGCTTTAATTGAGCACGCTGCTGTAGCAGAGTCTGCTGTAGTAGCCAGCCCTGACGATGTGCGTGGTGAAGTGGTTAAGGCCTTTATTATTCTGGCACCCGGGTATGAGGGTTCCCCGGAATTGGTGAAGGAACTGCAAAATTTCGTTAAAAACTTAACTGCACCCTACAAATATCCCAGGGAAATTGAGTTTGTCGATAGCTTACCCAAAACGGTAAGTGGAAAAATTCGCCGTATTGATTTGCGGGAACAGGAAAAACAGAAAAAGTTACTGAGCAAGTCCGAGGAAGGCAGCGCTTCCTAAGACGAGGCCGGCCCATATTGGGCCGGCCTCAAATTATTTATGGGTAAGGGGATGCCTTTCTTAAACGTTGAGCTGCGGGTACATATCGATAATTGCCGGAAGGCCGGGGTGAAACTTTTCAGCGAAAGTAGCGCCAATTTTATTAAATTCAAGAAAACGGGGAATCCCGTCTACGGGGATTATGAAATCTGCTGAGAAAATAATACGGCTACAACCGAGATAGCTTAACTGCTTTATAAACACATCAAAAGTGGAGATAGTGTCGAACTGACCTACGTGAAATTCCGGTGAGCCGATATAATCTCCCATGGAAAGGACTCCCGCCTGATATAATTTCTCCCGATTACAGTGAAAAACAAACTTCTGACAGTATGTTCCGTATGGGACTACCAAAATTTTACCATTTTTTTTGACTGTATAAAAATGCGCCTTATGAACTACATGGTCTGCATATCCAGCATACGGATCGTCTGTGTGTATAAATTCGCTGACAATTATGCTTTCCTCAGGAGGCAGATTATGAATTAAGGTTTGTAATTCACGTTTTAGGCGGTTCGTTGTCCAGACAGTGTAAGGGATTCCATCTGGGCTGACTCCCGCAGAGCCGATTGCCGATTTAACAATCCATGCTTCGGTTGGCGACTCTGGAAGTATAGGTAAACTATTTTTATGGTAAGTGCGTTGTAAAGGGAGAAAACGGAAACCACTCTGTTTAAAAATGTATTCTGCCTGTACAATTTTAGAGGAATAGGCTTCAGGAAGGTAGCCGTATAGCTGTGCGCCTTTTTTCAATAAATCCTGATAATGATTGTCACTTACAGTGCAAAACTGCACATCAAAATACAGAGCATTTTTAAAATCTATAAAGCATGACTCAGGAGAAAGGGACACATTAAAACCCTGGTTGGTATATAGTTCCACTAGGCCGGACACCTGCTTTTCTTCTGAACCAAAAAGATACCAGGAAGGATATGGGGTATTCCTCGCCTGGTATCTTTCCTGCCTTAATTCTCGTGTTTCCGTGGGATTATAACATGGTTTAAGGCGCGATACGTCCAGCGCTGCGGCTAGCATACCGTCATGCATTACAATACACAGTGTTGACATTTTACTCACCTGTTGTTACGAAACAATTTTTCCCAATAACGTCGAAACAGCGAAGCATGTTTATTGCCGGCAGACTCGTTTGGCGGGTCCAGTGCCTCCATAGCCGACATATCTTCTGCGATTTCCACATCATCATCTTTTACGTGTTTCCAAGGCTCAGGAAAATAAGACATCTGGTAGCACCCCCTTGTGAACGAATAAGTTTCACTTGTCTTAGTATTAACGTCTTGGCAGAAAAAAACCGCTAAATTTTTGACAAAGCTGGGAATATAAAAACAGGCTCCACTTGAGCCTGTTTTTATCTGACGATTTAAGACTGCATTGGATTTTGTGAAAACTGTGACTGCGCCTGGCTGATTTGTTGTGGCTGTGCTTTAGCCGGCGAATACCAACCCTTTTGACTCATGGCATCAAAAACCTGCTTCTGCATATTATATGAACTTTGCAGGCAACTGGTCCAGTCGCGTCTTATATTATCATTAGCCGCTTCTAAAACATATCCGCTAATCATATTACAAATAAACTTTTCGTCTTTTAGCAGATTTTGAGCAATATCCTGGTCACTTAGTCTTTGCATTTATATTCTCCTTCCAAAATGAATAGTTTTACTGAAGAGTGTGACTGCTTAAATGACGAACCATGGTCTGGTAATTTTGCTGGTGAGATTGAGCACAATCCTGACATAGTTGTTTAATCGACGGGTCAGTGCATTGTTCGGCGTAAAAATTCATTGTCTTTGTGCACAATTGTTCATTTTTTAAATAGTCTTCCAGGAACATTAACTCACGTTGCGTCAGATGGTGCATATTTCCCCTCCTTTCGTGATGGATTTACAATTATTATTTAGTATTTGTATCGAAAAAAAGAATATGCAGAACAACAAAAATTTAGAATTTCCGTGGGGAATTTGGAAATATCATTTAGCCCTGCTGTTCATGCATATCCATCCCACGTCATAACTGTGGTGTCCGGTAATAAAAAACTGGTCTACTCCGGGGATACAGAATATTTCCCGCAACTGGCAGAATTAGCTGCAGGGGCAGATTTATTTCTTTGTGAGGCAAATTATTTGCAGAAAGATATAAAGAATGGTTCACCCAATCATCTGGCTGCATATCAAGCAGGGAAAACGGCCAGGGACGCGGGTGTGAAACGTTTGGTGCTCACCCATCATCATCCCGAACGGAATCTTAAGAAGTCATGGGCTGAAGCAGCGGAGTATTTTGCGAATTTGGAACTTGCTTCTGCTGGAGCAGTATATTTTGTTTAGTTGTCTATAATAACAGGAAAAGTTTGTCGATTGTAGAATATTACTGGTAATGCAATGCCGGGGGGAGAACATGACGGAACAAGTTATTCTTGCACTTGATGTGGGAACGCGAAAGGTGACCGGGCTTCTTCTTAAGCAAACCGAAGAAGGGTTCAACATAATTGCTGTGGAGACGATGGAGCACGATACCCGTGCTATGCTGAACGGGCAAATCCATGACATTCCCAAGGTCGCTGACGTGGTTTCACGTGTGCGAACACGATTGGAAGAAAAGGGTAATTGTAAGTTGTATGTCGCCGCTGTTGCAGTAGCCGGACGGTCACTATGCACCATGCGCGGACAGGCGGAGGTGCATGTAAAGTCATCCAGCCGTATCCTTCAGGATGATGTTCTTCGTCTGGAATATGCTGCTATTCACAGTGCTCAGCAACAACTGCTTTCCGGTCCGGAAGGCAGGGCACGTTTTGCGGAACAATATCATTGCGTAGGGTATAGTGTAGTCCGGTATACACTGGACGGTTCACCTATCGGCAATCTGATTGGTCAAAGGGGAACGGCTGCTGCGTGTGAGGTCATTGCAACGTTTCTGCCACGGGTCGTGGTCGATTCTCTGCGCAGTGTGCTTGATTTAGCCCGGTTAAAATTGCAAAGCCTGACGCTGGAGCCCATTGCTGCTCTGCGTATGGTTATTCCCGAGGGTATGAGACGGTTAAATGTTGCACTGGTGGATATAGGTGCGGGAACATCTGACATTGCCATCACCAAGGACGGTTCGATTTTCGCTTATGATATGGTGCCGGAAGCAGGCGACGAACTGACTGAATTGTTATGTGAAAAGTATCTGCTGGATTTTATGGTGGCGGAGAATTTAAAAAGAACTTTACATAAAGACGGGTCACTCAGCGTTATTAACGTTTTGGGTGAAAAAATTGCAATTCCGGCAGACGAAGCTCGCCAGGCGCTATTCCCTGCGTTAGATTCACTGGGTGGAAAGATTGCGGCGTCCATCCTGAAAAATAATGCAGTTGCACCCCAAGCTGTATTTTGTGTCGGCGGCGGCAGTCTGACGTACGGTTTGCCTCTGGTCATTGCGGAAAAGCTGGGTATGAATCCGGCAAGGGTCACAATTAAAGGAAAAGAAATGATTAAACTTTTGCCGGGTAAACCGCGGAAATATTTCGGTCCCGAGTTAGTAACACCTCTGGGGATTGCCGATACCGCTATAGCAGGTGAAGCACTACGATTTTACCGGGTAAATGTGAACAAACAAGTTGTTGATGTTATGGATTTGGGACGCAGCAGTGTGGCTGACGCCTTGCTTGCTGCCGGTATCAGTTCCAGGGAACTTGTGGGGCCGCCGGGTAAAGGTATTACTGTGGAAGTAAACCGATCTGTTGTTACAGTTCCCGGTGAGATGGGAGAGATGGCGGAGATTGATGTAAACGGCCAGCCAGTTTCATTAGAAAGCCGTATTTCCCAGGGAGATAAAATCTCATTTACCGCGGCGAAGTCCGGGGCCGATGCAAGGCTAAACACTGCCACCTTTTTAGCCAGATTCACTCCCTTCCGAGTGAGTGTAAACGGCCGTAATTATCCTCTGGCGCCTCCTGTGTACCGTGGGAAACAGGAGTTATCTGCTGAAACGGAATTAGCAGACCGGGATAAACTCAGAGTGCTGAAAACAATGCCTCTGTCCTGGGTTCTTCACCAACTCGACATGGACCGGGAGTTAGACGGAGGGACTATCAGCGTAAAGGTAAATGGTGAAACGTTGCAAATTCCATATGGTCCGCGAGCTGTTAAAATCAACGGAAAAATTGCCGTTCACGAGAGCGAGGTATCAGACGGCGATATTCTTGAAATGACTAATGATGGCGATTATCCAACGGCAGGAATTCTGACCCCGGCAAGAAGCAGAAAAATTGAAATACAAGTGAACAACGGTTTAATTGCCACCTCAGTCAAGGACGTCATTTTTACGGTAAACGGGAAGGATGTTTCACCGGATGTTTTTCTAAGGGACGGTGATGTCGTTGAAATACGGGAGATTGATTATGATGTCTCTTTAGCAGATATCCTGAATATTATAGACTTCAGCACTACGCCTCCTACCGGGAAGAACCGTTTAATTCTGCGGGTTAACGGACGCGAAGCACAATTTACTACAGCAATTAAGCATGGCGATCAGCTGGAAATCGGCTGGTCAGCCTAATAAAAAAGGGGTGGTAACAATAGGTGAGAACTTTAATTTCTTTCAATTAATCTGGATATTTTTCATTTTCTCAGCAATCAGTCCCATGATTAAACAGGCTCGCCTGGAGGCTTCGCGTGTTAAGTTTATCCGTGATTTAGAGCGGAAAAGAAAATCACGTGTTATTACCATGATACACAGGCAGGAGTCGCTTTCCATATTAGGAATTCCATTGACTAAGTATATTAATATTGAGGATTCCGAACAGGTGCTTCGCGCCATCCGCCTTACACCTCCGGAGATGCCAATTGATATACTTCTTCATACTCCCGGCGGTTTGGTATTGGCTTCTGAGCAAATTGCCAATGCCTTAAAAAAGCATCCAGCCAAGATTACTGTTTTTGTGCCGCATTATGCCATGTCTGGCGGAACATTAATCGCTTTGGCCGCGGATGAAATTCTTATGGACGGAAACGCCGTCCTGGGACCGGTTGATCCACAAATCGGCCGTTTTCCGGCTGTTTCTATTCTAAAAGCAGTGAAAGCGAAAGATGTAAATGAGGTAGATGACGAAACATTAATTTTAGCCGATGTTGCTGAAAAAGCGATTAAACAAGTGACAAAATCCGTTTATGAAATCTTGCTGGACAGGCTTGGCGAGGAGAAAGCCAGGGAAGTTTCCGCGACATTAACGGAAGGGCAATGGACCCATGACTATCCTATCTCCTGCAGCGAACTGGCAACACTGGGGTTGCCTGCGTGCGGCATTCTGCCAACGGAAATATATGAATTGATGGATCACTTCCCACAGCCGATGCGCACCCGCCCCTCCGTGCAATACATCCCCATCCCATACGACCAGGACGGCCCCAAAAAACGGGATCAGGTTTAACAATTGATGTTATTGTAAAAGAAAGCCTGGGTATATTCAAAGAGGGTTAGCTTTTTACTACAGCTAACCCTCTTTTTGTTTTGCACATAATGCTGTTCTGCCGAGGAAAATGATCGTGCCGTCTGTAAAGAAATAAGATCAATTGTTAAACCTGACCCCGTTAGCAACCGCGGAAGCAGCGGGCGAGGGTTGCGGTTTTGTCGGCCAGGTCGGTTGGGGTGGAGGCAAAGAGGAAGATTTGAGGGGGGCGGTCTGAGGTGCCGCGGTCATAAAGAATGGATGGAATGTCTGAAGAGTTGAAGAGTGGGGTTTCCGTGAATTCGACAATAGACCAGTCCATGGCTTGGGCTGCGGCGATAATTTCTTCGCTGAAGCGCAGGTTAATCATCAAACGGATGCGCGAATTAGTCTGGCGGGCGGCTAAAAGGATGGGCGCGACCGGGTGGGCGCTATCGAAAACCGGGGCACCCAGGGCTTCAATTTTGCCCTGGCTACGCAGGAGAGGTGCGGAATAGGAAGCGATATCAGATAATGTTATGGCATCTTCCAGAGCATAGAATAAGTTGGTTTCGCCTTCAGCCAGCAGGTTTGAAACTCCAGGGGATTGCATAAGTTGTTCCAGAACGGTACGCAACCCCTCTATGACGCGGCTAGTTTCCAATTCGCGCAACAGAGAGCCGATGGGATTAGTGGGGCCGTAACCGGCACCAACACAGATGCCGTGGGAGATAGCGTCGGTAATAAAATGTTTAGCTAACTGCACCGCCTCGAGAGGTGTAAGACCCCGGGCAAGGTGGGCTGTTATGGCGGCAGCATATGTGCATCCGGTTCCGTGGGTGTTTTTTGTGTCAATTTTCTTTGCCGTAAGGTGGTGGTACGAGTTGCCGTCGTAAAAAACATCAACCATTTCCTCGCCGGGAAGATGGCCTCCTTTGACGAGAACGCATCGGGGTCCGAGAAGACGGATTTCCTTGGCAGCAGTCTCCATTTCACTTACATTGGTGATTTCCCTGTCCAGCAGGAAACCGGCCTCGGGAAGATTGGGAGTTGCTATGAGCGACAGCGGCAGTAATTTATTACGCAGGACATCCACGGAATCTTCCTGTAAGAGGCGGTCTCCGCTTTGCGCAATCATCACCGGGTCAACTACCAAATTCAGTATCCGGTACTTTGTCAGCATCTCAGCAACGACTGATATTGTAGCTGAGTCACCCAGCATGCCGGTTTTCGCCGCTTGCACAGGAATGTCTGAGAGCACCGCCTCAAGTTGGCGCGCAATAAAATCTTCGGGAACAGTATGAATACCGTGTACACCTAACGTGTTCTGCGCTGTTAGTGCGGTGATCACGCTGGTGCCGTAAACACCCAGGGCGGTAAATGTTTTAAGATCTGTCTGGATCCCGGCGCCGCCACCGGAGTCGGATCCGGCAATCGTCAATGCTTTATACATGATTCCACCTCAGTCACCAAATGATGTGCCAACAGACTTGGCCGCTCTGACCAATTCTCCGTCGGCTCTGACCAATTTTTGCACTGCTACTGCGTCTTCCATGGAAACGGATTGAATGGCACCGCTGCAGAGGCAAACCATTTTACCAAATTCTCCGGCCATGGCCAGTTCTACTGCTTTGACGCCAAACCTGGTGCCAAGGATACGGTCAAAGGGAGTGGGTGTGCCGCCGCGCTGCAGGTGGCCAAGAACGGTTACCCGTGTTTCCACACCAAACTGCTTTTGAATTTCACTGCCAACGATGTCGGCCACACCGCCTAACTTACTGTGATGAGGGTTATCTATTACTTCTTTTTGATAAACCAGATCACCGTCGGGTAATGTTGCTCCTTCTGCCACAACGATGATGGAAAACTTTTTGCCACGGTTTTGCCGATCGCTAATTTTATTATAAATAGAATCATAGGTAAAGGGAATTTCGGGGATCAAAATTACGTCGGCACCACCGGCCATTCCGGAATGAAGTGCAATCCAACCGGCATTGCGGCCCATGACTTCCAGAATCATGGCGCGGTGATGGGATTCAGCTGTGGTATGAAGTTTGTCTATGGCATCAGTGGCCGTGTTTAAAGCGGTATCAAAGCCGAAGGTAATATCTGTGGCAGAAAGATCGTTATCTATGGTTTTGGGGATTCCCACCACCGGGATTCCTTTTTTATATAACTCGTTGCCGATAATCAGGCTGCCGTCTCCGCCGACGACAATCAGGGCTTCAATCTCCATTTTTTTTAAGTTGGCCATGGCTTGGTCGGAAACGTCACCCCACACAGTGGTGCCGTTCTCTGTGCCTACAGGATAGCGAAAGGGATTGTCCCTATTGGTGGTACCTAAAATGGTGCCGCCGCGGTGAAGAATACCGGAGACATGACTATCATTCAAGAGAAAATGTTCATTTTCCATGATGCCGCGAAACCCGTTGGTAATACCAAGAACCTCAATGTTGTAGCGGTTAAAGGCGGTCTTGGCCACCGCGCGGATGACCGCGTTCAGCCCGGGGCAGTCACCACCTCCTGTAAGGATACCTAAACGTTTTATTTTAGATGTACTCATAGTTTCCTCCTATGGATTTTTTTCTTATATTCCACAAGGACCTTGATAAATCCTCGTCAATGGAAATCTGATGAAAGTTAACGTACTTTTAACATAAAGAAGGTTTGCTGTTAACACGGGGTTGATATAATGAATGCGAGTTAAAAAATTTCCTTTACAGGAGGAGAGCAGAGAAAATGATGAGATTACATCGTACGGGGGTTATAGCAATTCTGGTTGTGTCACTGTTACTTATGGGGTTGCTTGCAGGATGCGGCAGTTCCAGCACACCTGCACCGACACCGCCTGCAGAAAACGGTGAACAGGAGGAACCGGTTGAAGATCTTTCCGGGTTTTTTGAAATCAAAGGTTCTGACAGTGAAGTAAACCTTGTACAAGCTATGGTGGAAGCGTTTGCAAACGTGAATGATGTAGCTGAGTTTTCCGTTACCGGCGGCGGTTCCGGTACCGGTATCGCTGCACTGATTAACAAGCAAACGGATATTGCCAATTCATCCCGTCCTATGAAGGATGGAGAGATTGCGCAAGCCAGAGCCAACGGCGTGGAACCTGTTCCTGTGGTATTCAGCATGGATGGTTTAGCCGTAATTGTTCATGAAGATAACCCTGTTACTGAACTGAGTGTTGAGCAGATCGGTAAAATATTTGCCGGTGAAATTACCAACTGGAGTGAAGTAGGAGGCGAAAATAAGCCCATTTCCATGTATGGCAGACAGAGCAACTCCGGCACCTATGTATTCTTCATGGAACGGGTTGTCCGTGGCGACTATTCCCAAGCTATGCAAAACATGAACGGCAACTCGCAGATAGTGGAAGGTGTCCGTGCAGACACCACAGGCATTGGGTATGTGGCCATTGGTTATCTGCAGGGTGCATCCGGGATTTCCGCTCTGTCCGTTGCTGAAACCGAAGCCGGTCCCTTTGTCACCCCCTTGGATACCGCTAAAGTAAAAGGCGGCGAATATGTACTGACTCGGCCGCTGTACCAGTATTTCAACGGAGTTCCCACCGGTGCGTTGCGTCAGTTTGTTGATTTTGAACTGAGTGCTGAAGGTCAGGCACTGGTGGAGGCTGAAGGGTTTTTACCGGTTACATCTGGATTCATGCAAGAAAACAATAAATATATCAAGTAGCAAAATATTTCGTCAGCAATTCCTTCCTATACGGGAGCCGAATTCGGCTCCCGCCCCTTCAGGGGGAATCATAGGAAACGGAGGTAGAGTATGAATAAAAAAAGAGAAACTGCCATTGCCTGGTTTTTTACGTTAAACGGGGCACTGGTTATCTTCATTTCAATCGGCGTCTTTTGCCTGCTCCTGTCTAACAGCTTTTTTGCCTGGCAGGATGTGGGCTTTTTCCGTTTCTTAATCGGCATAGAGTGGCGGCCGTCCGGTTTTTCAGAATCATTGTATGGCATTCGAACACTAATTGTCGGTACGCTGATGGTTACCGTGGGCGCCATGGTCATTGCTGTACCTTTGGGAGTGGGTTGTGCGGCATACCTTGCGGAAGTGGCCTCCCCGGTGGAGAGAGAAATTATTAAACCGGTTGTTGAAGTATTAGCTGCGGTACCATCAGTAGTTTTGGGATTTTTCGGTATTGTTGTCTTAAGCCCGATTCTGGCCAGGATATTTAATTTGCCAAATGGGCTTAATGCGCTTAACGGTTCCATTCTTTTGGCCCTGATGTCCTTGCCCACCATTATAAGTATTGCTGAAGACGCACTCACCGCAGTTCCCCGGGAGTTTAAGGAGGCCTCACTGGCTTTGGGTGCAAACCGTTATCAGACACTAAGGCATGTTTTACTGCCCGCTGCCGGCTCTGGTGTTACTGCGGCTGTTATGCTAGGCGTAGGAAGGGCCATCGGTGAAACGATGACAGTAATTATGGCCACAGGAAATGCGTTAAAATTTCCAACCGGCTATTTTAGCTCCGTGAGAACAATGACAGCGACCATTGCCATAGAACTTGGGGAGGTTCCTTATAATACTACCCATTATTATGCATTATTCGCCATTGGCTTGGTACTGTTTGTTATGACGTTTGCAGTCAGTTTGCTGGCAGATATCTTTCTCCACCGGGCAAGTGAGGTGAAGAAACGATGACTCGTGCTACAAATAGGCCTGCTGTACCACAGATAATCACAACGAAACAAGGAAGAAAGAATAGAGTCTTTGGAACGCAACAAATAGCTTTCATGTTGCTACGCCTGACAATGGTCATAGTAATTCTGGCCATAGCCTATTTAATGTATGATATTGTCAGTAAGGGCATTGGCGCTGTAAGTTGGGAGTTCCTCACTGCCATGCCCAGAAAAGGGATGACAGAAGGTGGAATCTTACCGGCCATCCTGGGGACAATCTACGTGACCATGATTACGGCACTGGCTTCTGTTCCGGTAGGAGTGTTTGCCGCCATATATCTAAACGAATATGCCCGTCAAAATTTATTCACCAGAGCAATCCGTCTCTCCATCCGTAACTTAGCTGGTGTTCCGTCTATTGTATACGGTATGTTTGGCGTAGCATTGTTTGTGCGGGCGTTGGCGCTTGGTTCCTCGATTTTATCTGCTGGCCTTACCCTGGGTCTGTTGACGTTACCGGTGACGATTACTGCATCGGAAGAAGCGTTAAAAGCAGTGCCGGAATCATACAGGGAAGGGGCATTGGCATTAGGTGCCACTCGCTGGCAATCTATCCGTACCAATGTGATCCCGTCTGCCATTCCCGGTATTATTACCGGCATGATTCTTGGAGTTTCCCGGGCCGCAGGAGAAACAGCTCCAATTTTGTTTACCGGTGCCGCCTTTTATCTGCCAAGGTTGCCAGGTTCGCTTTCATCGAAATTTATGGCTTTGCCGTATCACTTGTTTATTATGTCGACGCAGCATCATTCCATCGATAAAGTCAGGCCGCTGGCGTACGGCACCGCTTTGGTGCTCATCGCTTTAGTTGTAGCCATGAACATGACAGCAATAGTACTGCGCATACATTATCGTAAAAAACTGCGTGGGTAGGAGGATATCATGCATAATAAAGATGAGCAAATCGAAATACACGTACACGACTTAGATTTGTATTATGGAAAGTTTCAGGCACTTAAAGGCGTTAATATGGAGATAGAAAAGAATAAAGTAACAGCTCTGATTGGCCCGTCAGGATGTGGTAAATCCACATTTCTGCGCACGTTAAACCGTCTTAATGATTTGATTGACAGCGCGCGGATAGAAGGCAAGATTACCATATACGGGGAAGATATCTACGATAAAAATTGTGATGTGGTAGCTCTTCGCAAAAAGGTAGGCATGGTTTTTCAAAAACCTAACCCATTCCCAAAAACCATTTATGAAAATGTGGCGTACGGGCCACGGATTCACGGAACAAAAGACCGGAAGTCACTGGATATTATCGTTGAGAAAAGCTTGCGGGAAGCGGCGCTCTGGGATGAAGTTAAGGACGACTTAAACCGTTCTGCACTGCGCCTTTCCGGCGGCCAGCAGCAAAGGCTTTGCATTGCTCGGGTATTGGCGGTGGAACCAGACGTGGTACTCATGGATGAACCGACGTCGGCGTTGGATCCCATTGCCACACAAAAGATTGAGGACCTGATTAGAGCCTTAAAAAAGAAATTTACCATTGTCATTGTCACTCACAATATGCAGCAGGCAGCCCGTGTATCTGACACAACCGCCTTTTTTCTTAACGGAGAAATCATTGAAATCGGCGGAACGGAACTTCTTTTTACCAGGCCGCAGGATCAGCGGACAGAAGATTATATCACTGGAAAATTCGGATAAAAGGGGAGTGTAAGAAATGATACAGCGCAGCGAATTTCATAAGTCACTGGATGAACTGCAGAAAGATATATTAAAAATGGGTAGCTTGGTTGAGGAGAATATAGCCATGTCTGTGGACTCACTGGCCAGGCAGGATCTGCAACTGGCTCAGACTGTTTTTGATGTTGAAGAAACCATTGACAGGATGGAGTCAGAGATTGAAGAAACCTGTATGCGCCTCATTGCTACCCAACAGCCCATGGCAAAGGACCTCCGCAAAATTGCTTCTGCATTTAAAATTATTACCGACTTGGAAAGAATGGGCGATTACTCCGTGGATATCGCCAAAGTGACTAAACGTATTGGCACGACTCCACTGATAAAACCGTTAATTGACTTGCCGCGAATGGCCATGTTGGTGCAGAAGATGGTAAAGGATTCGTTAGACGCCTATGTTACGGAAAATGAAGAGTTAGCAAGAGCGGTGGGTCGTGCTGACGATGATGTGGATCAATTGCACAAACAGGTTTTCCGTGAACTGTTGGTTTTAATGATGGAGAATCCCCGCACCATAAGTCAGGCCACTCATTTACTTTTTGTCAGCCGTTCCCTCGAACGGATTGCCGACCATGCTACAAACATCAGCGAAAATGTAATTTATCTGGTCAGCGGTAAACGTGTTGACTTGAATGACTAAAGCCAGACAGAAGATATAACTATTGTTTGCGAATGTAATAGTATGTACAATAGCAGTATAAAAGTGAGGTGGTCTGCTTGCCGCTGATACTGATTGTAGACGACGAAGAAACAATTCTGGAACTGATATCTTTTACATTAGTAAAAGAAGGCTTTCAGGTGGAAACAGCTGTGGACGGACAGGAGGCGTTGGATAAAATAGTAACGCTTAAGCCTGATCTTGTTGTCTTGGATTGGATGTTGCCCGGCATGGACGGGCTGGAAGTTTGCAGGCAGATCCGACGTAATGCTGAGATTGCAGCCTTACCTGTAATCATGCTGACTGCCCGCGGGGAGGAAGTGGACAAGATTCTTGGCTTGGAACTGGGCGCCAATGACTATGTGACAAAACCGTTTTCTCCCCGGGAACTAGCTGCACGGATAAAGGCACATTTGCGTGCACATCAGGCCAAAGATGCTGTGCCAAAGGAAGGCGGTAAAATCATTAAACAGGGCGAGATATACCTGGATGCAGAACGGTATGTTATTAAAAAAAATAATAAGTCTCTGGAGCTGCCGCCCAAAGAATTTGAGTTGCTTTTCCTATTGGCTGCAAGCCCTGGTCGCGTTTACAGGCGGGAAGAAATTTTAAATAAGGTCTGGGGATACGATTATCCTGCCGATACACGCACAGTAGATGTTCATATCCGCTATCTGCGCCAAAAAATTGAGGATGACGCCAACAACCCTGCATACCTGCTGACTGTTAGGGGTGTGGGCTATAAATTTAAGGAGCAGGTTTGATGAAAAGCATCCGGCATAAGCTTTTTGCAACCTATGCCATATTAATTTTGTTCACGATTCTGATTATCGGGACAGGATTCACCTTGTTTGTCCGGGCTTTGTATCTTGATACGCTGCAACAACGTATGACACAGGAAGCCCGGGTCATTGGGAGGATGCTTATACCAATGATACAGGAAGGCCCTGCTGGGTCACGTTTTACAGATATTAACCGTGTTATAGATGATCTTGGTAAAGACAACGAAACCAGAATTACTCTTATTGGCCCTGACGGATTGGTCTGGGGGGACTCCGCTCAGGACAGAGATCTAATGGACAATCATTTTAATCGACCGGAAGTCAGAAAGGCCAGGGAAAGTGGCGTTGGCACGGCCATTCGTTTTTCAGATTCAGTGAATCAGGATATGCTCTATGTTGCTGTTTTCCTGGATGATGAAGGTCAGGGAATCGGTTACTTGCGTTTGGCACAGCCGCTTTCATCCTTAAATCTAGTGCTCCGCAGAATTCAATATGCACTGTTAGCCGGGCTTCTTTCTGTACTGGGACTGGCATTGGCTGTAAGCTTTAAGTTATCATCCGGACTGACAAGTCCTCTCGAGCAAATGTCTGAAGTGGCGGAACGGATATCCGGCGGTGAGTTAACCAGCCGGATTTATCTGCAAAATCAGGATGAACTTGGCGATTTGGCGAATTCTATTAATCACATGGCGGAGTCACTGCAGGAACAGGTCAGAGAAGTTATGGCCAACCGCGACCAGTTGGAAGCAATCTTGTCCACAATGGTAGACGGTGTGATTGTTTTTGATCATGATGGGAGAGCCGTGATGGTCAATCCTATGGCAAGAAAAATGCTAAGTCTCGATGATAAGGAATGGTTCGGACGTCGTGACCTGGAAATTGTCCGTAACACGCAGCTACACGAAAAAATTCGTTCTGTTAGCAGGGAAAAAGTTGTTCTTGAACATGAAATCATTACATTCTTTCCTGAAAAGAAAGTCCTAAGCGTCAGCTTGGTACCTGTTGCGCAAAAAGAGGAAATGACCGGTGTACTGGCCGTATTCCATGAGATTACCCGTTTACGCAAATTGGAAGAAATGAGAGTTGATTTCGCGGCTAATGTTTCCCATGAAATGCGCACACCCTTAACTGCAATCCGTGGATTCGCGGAAACACTTCTGGACGGTGCATATAGTGAACCGGAATCAGCATTTCGTTTTGCTAAGATTATTCATAAAGAAGCGGAGCGATTAAGTAATCTGATAGAAGATGTGCTTAAGCTTTCTAAAATTGAAAGTGACAAAACAAGTATTACTTTAGTGCCTGTTGATATGAACGAGCTTACTAAGGACGTGATGGAGCGGCTCTCCCAACGTTTATCCGGTTACAAGTTGAACATCCATGTAGATGCGGAGTTGCCCCCTGTATCCGGTGATTATGGACTCTTGCTCCAGGCTATTTATAATTTAATGGATAACGCAATTAAATATACACATGTAGGTGGTACCATAGCTTTGCGAGCCCAAAAGGTGAATGACAACGTTCAGGTTGTTATTAAAGATAACGGCATTGGTATTCCCCGGGACGCCATGGAGAGGATTTTTGAGCGCTTTTACCGGGTAGATACGGCCCGCTCACGCCGTCTTGGCGGAACAGGGTTGGGGCTGGCCATTGTTAAGCATATTGTGGAGGCACATCGTGGTAGTCTGAAACTAGAAAGTGAAGAAGGTAGAGGAACGAAGGTTGTCATAGAATTACCTGTCTATATCAAATAATAATTTCATAATGTGAAAGCCTTTTTCATAAATTGTGCTTGCAATCGCTACTTTCACAGATTATAATGCATTAAGAATAAGATTACACCGCCGGCTCCTGTGGACAAAAACATTTACGAACTGTTCCTGGCAGAACGGAAACAGATGGGTATTGGCAGTTTGCCGGGCTCTCTGATTGATCAAACAGTGGAAGCAATTATTGCAGAAGCAAAAAAAAGACGCTTCTCTGAAGCGTCTTTTTTTACTATTCTTTTTCAAACATGTCTTTATCTGCTCCGCAATCAGGGCAGACCCAATCCTCAGGCAGGTCCTCGAAAGCTGTACCGGGAGAGACCCCGTTATCAGGATCCCCCTCCTCCGGGTTGTAAACATAACCGCATACTGTGCAGACCCATTTTTCCATTACATGACCTCCTCTTGAGAGATGGATAGGCTTTTTATGCCTACACATATATTATAGCTTTACACATGACTTTCCTGCAAATGTGCTGTGAAAATATATTCATCTTTCATTTTACTCTGACAAAATATATAATTAACCTAACGCTGTTTAATTATGAGAGGTGCTCAATGTTTAGATATCTGGCTACTGCCATATTTATAATTCCCAAACTGGTTGTCTGGCCACTAATATGGCTATACCGGTGTCGTATTAAAAAAAATTGCACGGAAGAAATAGAAATTGCGGAAGAGAAAAATGAATGCGTTCTTCTGACAGAAGAAGAATAAACCCGTTAGGGCGGGTTTTTTTATTATTTTATAAAGGAATTTGTTGTTAATTATCGAATAATAAACCAACGTAATAATGCCCAGGAAGAGGTAAAGTTAATGCGAAAATTTTCCGTGGATGCATTACGTCCCGGCATGATTCTGGCAAAGCCTGTTATGGGTGCAGAGGGACAGTTATACTTAAATTCCGGTGTGGAGTTGAAATACCGCTACATTCACAACCTTCGCCGTACCGGTATTTTATTTGTTTATATCAGTGATCCGTTGCTTGAGGATGTGGAAGTGGCTGACGTTATAACTGAAGAGACCCGACGTGAAGCAGTGAAAGTATTAAAAGGGATGTTGATGGCGAACAGGTTCGACAGACAAGGCCAGAGAAAAATCGTTCTTGATAACAGATTCAGACCAGTACTGGAGAAAATGGTCGAGGATGTGTTAGCCAATAAAGATGTCGTAATCAATCTTTCGGATATACGAAACTCGGATGATTATACTTTCTTTCACTCTGTGAATGTCTGCACTCTTTGCCTGCTGACTGGCGCAGGGATGGATTATTCCCGGACCAGTTTGGAAGAACTGGGAGTGGGGGCTCTGCTGCATGATATGGGAAAAGTGTGTATTGACGATAAAATATTAAATAAAAACGGCAGTTTAACTCCGGAAGAATATGAGGAAATAAAGAGGCACCCGGCCCTTGGTTTCGAAATTTTATCTCAGCAGCCAAGTATTTCCGCCGACAGTATTAAAGTTGTCCTGCAACACCATGAGCGCTGTGATGGCAGTGGTTATCCTTATAAACTGACACGGGAAGACATTCACCCTGCAGCACGTCTGGTTATGGCTGTAGATGTTTATGACGCATTGACTGCAGACCGCCCTTACAGGAGTTCGATGCCTCCGCATTTGGCCATAGAAAATATCTCCGTATGTGCCGGATTATATGACGAAAGCATGGTCCAGCACTTCTTTCGGCACCTGGCCGCTTATCCAGTGGGTACTGTCATACGACTGAGTAACGGAGATCTGGGGCTAGTAGTCAAAAATCATAAAGGGGCACCCCTTCGTCCGGTTATCAGGATATGTAAGAGCGGCGACGGTTATATATATGATTCCCCTTATGACATCAATCTGATGGAAAAGCTTAATCTTGTTATTGTTGAAGTCTTAAGCGAAAAAGAAAGGGAAGTAGAATTACCCTTGCATTCATCAGAAAGGCGGTGAAATAGTGGCCACCCAAGTTGGAGAAGTATATTATTGTGAAATTTGCGGCAATAAAGTGGAAGTAATCGATCGTGGAGTAGGCACATTGGTTTGCTGCGGCGAACCTATGGTTCCGGTTGTAAAAGTAGAAAAATAAACCCGGGCGCGGGTTTTTTTCTATGTAACAGGGGAGGTTGAATGAATGGATAAACTGCTTGCCCTTGACATTGGGGGCGGGACGCAGGACATTTTACTATTTGATCAGGCAAAAACACTGGAAAATTGTATACAATTGGTTTTACCTTCTCCTACTGTACTGGTGGCAAAAAAAATTGCCCGCATTACCGAGGCGGGCAAACCGCTATTTTTAGACGGGAGTGTTATGGGCGGAGGACCTTCAACCAAAGCCATTCGCAATCACTTAAAGAAAGGGCTGCCTGTAATTGCAACGGCCCGGGCAGCGTTAACCATCCACGATAATCTCGAGCATGTTACCAAGTTGGGTGTGATAATCGGCGACGAGCCACCTGCTGGTGCCGGATCTGTTAGTCTCAGCGATATAGACGTTGAAATGTTAGGACGAATTTTAGCTGAGGCGGGGGAAGAACTGCCGTCAAACTTTGCAGTGGCCGTACAGGACCACGGTTATTCGCCTTATGAATCCAACCGATCATTCCGCTTCCGTATCTGGGAGGAATTTATGCATTCCGGTGGAGATTTGCATGCTTTAATTTATCGCGACGTCCCCGATTATTTTACCCGTATGCGGGCTGTTCAGGATATTGTATCTGGCTCATTACTCATGGACACCTGCGGAGCAGCACTACTCGGTGCGTTAACTGATAAAACTGTAGCGGCCGCGGCCAAACAGACTGCGGTAGCTGTTGTAAACCTGGGAAATCAACATACTTTTGCTGCTATCATCAGGAACGGAAAGGTTTTAGGCCTCTTTGAACATCATACAGGCGCGCTTTCCGCTGTTAAAGCCAAAATATATCTGAAACGGTTGCTTGCAGGTACGTTAACGGATATTGAAATCCGGCAGGACGGAGGTCACGGCTGTATTGCGCCGGTGGAACCGGTAGCTGCCAGACTGATTGCTGTAACGGGGCCAAGGCGTGAAATGCTGGCAGGCACCGGATATTATTTTGCCGCTCCTCAGGGAAATATGATGCTTATGGGCTGTTATGGTCTGATTGCAGCAAGGAGACTGTCAGGCTGTTGAAAAACTGCGCATTACTTCGTCGCCGCGATAATCCGGCATACTCAACACAAAAAAAACGCAGGAATGCGTTTTTTTTGTCCGCTATGGGCTGCCGCCCCTTCGGCGGGTCTTCGACCCTGAGCACCCCGCAAGAGTAAGGGGGAGTCCCCCTTACCAACCCCCGGTCCAGGATTGTGGCATCATTGATTGATATATTTCCAGGACCATATTATATACGCCTGCGGTGCCGGATTTTCTTGCTCCTCGTTCTGCTTGTTTTTGAACAGCCTGACAGCCTCCTTCGGGGAAATTTGTTATAAGAGATTTGTCAGGCGGTTATTAACAACCTGCCAGTCAATATTTTTCATGAACGCGTCAATATATGGGGGACGCTTAACCCCATAGTCAATCATATACGCGTGTTCGTATACATCCATAACCAGAATGGGAACTGCGTTCCAAATGGGTCCCAGGTTATGCGAGTCGCTGCCAAAATTGTGCAATGTTCCGTCTTCCTTGTCATAAGCTAAAACGACCCAGCCGCGGACAGCCATGCCGGTGGCTTTAAAATCTGTCTCCCAGGTATTGTAAGAGCCAAAATCACGTTCAATCATTGTAAGTGCCGCACCGTCAGCCTGACCGCCGGTACCGCCCATGTTTTCGAAATAGGCTTCATGTAGTTTAACACCGTTTAAAGCAAAGGTTTCTTCTATTTTCATTGCCCGCAAGTCACTAAACGACTGATTCGCTTTTCCGTAATCCACAGATTGCATCATGGAACGAATTTCATTGACTTTGTTAACATAACCTTTGTATAAAACACCGTGGTGCTCGTCAAGCTGACGCTGAGATAAGCCGTCCATTTTATTGGTTCTTAGCTCTTTTGCTATCAGTTCGGCCATTAATTTACCTCCTCATGTAATTTACATCTATTATACCAATTTATGCAAAAGAGTGGAAGGATATGCTAACAATCGTAATGTTTAATTAACATTACCAACAGGAATAATCGTTAGTAAAATAGAATTGAATATTATTGTATTCTGTCTCAACAGATGATAAGCTCAGTTTGAGGAGGTGAATTATTATGAACTCATTGATTATGGTATTATTTTATATCGGAATTTTAGTTGCTGTCGGGTTTTTAATCACCAAACTCAGTGGCGGTGGCGGTTGACACTAATTTTACTCGCCGTGGTGAGTACGATTTAATTATAAAGTTGGGCTAAAGATTCCCGTACTAATGCCGATATACCGGTAAACAATGCGGGAGGGAATTGTATGAGTCAATTCAATATAGGTGTTACCGGGCAGCCATACCGCTCCGTTCAGGCCGGCTCAGGTGAAAAAGGGCAACGTATTAAGAAAAGTGACGATGTAATGGAAGCCTGGCAAAAAGCTGCCGAGGAAAAATTCAGTAAACTAATGAATGTAGTACGGGAGCTTATACAACAACAGGGTGGTTTAGCTGAAGGAAAGCTGACTGTACATGTGGATGTTCGCCTCGAGCTGGAAAAAGACCTCGGGGATCAGGGTTACTGGGGCGCAGAAAAAACATCTGAGAGAATCTTGGCATTTGCTAAAAACCTGGCCGGAGATGATTCCTCTAAAATCGAATTGCTTAAAAATGCTACTATTATGGGGTTCGAAGCTGCAGAAAAAATGCTGGGCGGGCTTCCGGATGTTTCCCGGCGAACGTATGAATTAGTAATGCAAGGCTTCAAATCATGGGCAGAAGATATGGACGTAACGATTTAATATTTAACAAATGTGCAGGGGGCGGCTTTTTAGTCGCTTCCTGTTTTTTTCACCTATTTGATCCTTGAATACATATTTTGGTTAAAAATATGTACGTAAATAGAAAAAAACAGAAAAAAAGATATAATTAGCCTGTTCGAATAGAGGGAGATTCATTAAAGGCGAAGAAATAATATAAATATTCTGGAGTTTTAATAATATAGCCACTTACTCCAGTAAATTATGATTTGGGAGGTTATGCCAATGTCAATGACAGAGAAAAGTTGTGCGGATTTCCTGGACGTCTTGGCTTCCAAGGCTCCGGTACCGGGCGGCGGTGGGGCAGCTGCAATGGGCGGTGCAATCGGGATGGCCCTGTCCAACATGGTTGGTAATTTAACTGTAGGGAAAAAGAAATATGCAGATGTTGAGGACGAAGTAAAAGAATTAGTGGAAAAGGGCAGTGCGGTTATTTCGGAATTAAAAATTTTGGTTGACAGGGATGCCGAGGTATTTGAGCCTCTATCCAAAGCATATGGACTGCCGAAAGACACTCCGGAACAGATTGAATTCAAGGCAAAGACGATGGAGGAGTGTTCTAAAGTGGCCTGCTCTGTACCTATTGAAATAATGCGGAAATCGTATGAAGGAATTAAGATCCACGAAAGAATGGGGCAAATCGGCACATTGATAGCCATATCTGATGTGGGATGCGGAGTCGCATTTTTGAAGGCGGCTTTAATAAGCGGCTACTTAAATGTGATTATCAACATCAACACCATTAAGGATCAGGCATATGTAAGTGAAGTTTCAGAAGAAATGAACAGGCTGTTGGAAGACGGCAGTAAAATTGCTGACGAAACACTGGAACTGGTTACCGCGAAAATTAAAAAATAAAGATAATCCACTCAAAATATTATTAGAATCTGGAGGTTGAAGAATGGCAGATGCGTTAAAAGGTAAAGCTGTTGCCGATGCGATGAAAGAGGACCTTAACAAGCGGGTCGAAGCGCTAAAAAGCAAAGGAATAACACCGAAACTTGGCATTGTCAGAGTAGGTGCCAGAGCTGACGACCTGTTTTATGAAGGAGGAGCAAAAAAAACCTGCGATTCCATTGGAATGGCTTACGAAGTTTTTGAGTATCCCACTGACATTACACAGGAAGACTTTGAAAAAGCGATTCTGGATGTAGGGGCCAACAAAGAGATAAACGGAATTTTGATGTTTGCTCCCCTGCCTAAAACTCTCGATGAGAAAAAAATTCGTTCCTTAATTCCTGTGGAAAAAGACGTTGATTGCATGTCGCTGGGCAGTGCAGGCAAAGTGTTTGCCGATGAAGAAACAGGATTCCCGCCGTGCACTCCCACAGCTTGTATGGATATCTTAAAACATTATCAGATTCCCTTAAAGGGCAAAAAAGTTGTCGTGGTTGGACGCTCACTGGTAGTAGGCAAGCCTGTGGCGATGTTGCTCCTTCGGGAACATGCCACGGTTACGATTTGTCATTCCCGGACAGAAAACCTTCCCGGAGTATGTGCTGAAGCCGACATTCTTGTTGCTGCTATCGGGCGCGCGAAAATGATAAACAGCACATTCGTAAAGCCTGGACAAATTGTCATCGATGTTGGTATTAACGCAGATCCGGACAACGAAGGCAAATACTGTGGTGATGTGGATTTCGCTTCTGTTGAGCCAATCGTAGAGAAAATTACGCCGGTTCCCGGCGGTGTTGGTTCGGTTACAACCGCTGTTCTGTGTAAGCATACTGTTATGGCCTGCGAACTTCAAAACCAGTCCTAGTATCAATCTAACGTTACAGAGAAAGGCCTCCTGTCGGAGGTCTTTTTGTCATCACTCCACAATATTATGCAGGAATTTTCCGCTGATTGTCGAAGTAAAAAATATGCCCAAAAAGTAGTTATAGATTTTAACAATAACGTATAAGACCTGTGCCTGGGCCAGGTCTTTTTTTGTTCTTTCCAGGAAAAAACACCATATATTGGAACAGGAAGGGAGGAAGATCATAGTGGAAATATTTTTAGATCCTACAAAATGCACAGGGTGCAAAACCTGTGAATTGGCATGTACAGTTGAACATTCTGCCAGTAAAGACTTATATGCGGCAATATTAGAAATACCACGGCCCCGTAAGCGTATATTTGTGGAAACGGACGGAGACCTGAACTTTGCTGTAGAGTGCCGCCATTGTCAGGACGCTCCCTGTGTGCATGCGTGTATGGCAGGTTCCATGGTCCAGGATGAAGATACCGGCCTTATACAAAACCACCGGGAAAAATGTGTCGGCTGTTGGATGTGTGTAATGGCTTGCCCCTATGGAGTAATAAACCGGGACCAGTTCAGCAGGCTTGCCGTTAAATGTGACCGCTGTCCTGAAAACGATTATCCGCAGTGTGTAAAATCCTGCCCAACCGGAGCGCTGACTTACGTTGATGTTCCGGCCCAGAGTAAGAAAGTCCGTCAGGAATTTCTCTTTCAAATCAGGATCCATAAGGGGGAAATGTAATGAACAGGAACGTTTCTATTGACCCCGCTGTTCTGAAAATGTTGCCAGTCGCCAGGGAAGAGGGCATCGAGACTGCCTGGGACCGTCACGATGCCCAGCAGCCTCAATGCGGTTTTGGTCTGACAGGCCTCTGCTGCCGGCATTGCCTGCAGGGCCCTTGCCGGATAGACCCGTTTGGCGATGGCGGCCCGCAGACGGGGATTTGTGGTGCCGGTCCGGATTTGTTTGTAGCACGCAATTTACTGCGACAGGTAGCAGCAGGAGCCGCATCCCATGTAGACCATGCCTATGAGGCTGTGGAAGCGCTATTGCTTGCTGCAGAGGGTAAAGCCCCATATGAGTTACAAGACAGTAAGAAGCTGCGGCAGGTGGCCGGTAAACTGGGGATACCGACAGAAGATAAGGATGACCGGTCTTTGGCGAAAGAGTTAGCTGATGCCATTTTCACCGATTTTGCTAACCATAGCGGAGAAACCATGCACTACCTGACAGCTACGGCACCGGCAGAAAGGGTGGAAACGTGGCGGAACCTTGGTGTACTGCCTCGAAACCCCGACAGGGAAATTCGCCAGGCAATGCATCAGACATCAATGGGTATGGACGCCGATCCGGTTAATCTGATTCTTTCCACGGTCCGACAGGGTCTTGTTGACGGATATGCGGGACTTCATCTGGCCACGGATGTTCAGGACATCCTGTTTGGCACACCACAGCCGGTTGTCACGGAAGCGAATCTGGGTGTTCTTAAAGAGGATTACGTTAATATTATTGTTCACGGTCATGTGCCGCTTCTTTCGGAAAAAGTTGTAGAGTGGGCGCGTACCTTGGAAGATGAGGCTGTGGCTGCGGGGGCAAAAGGTATTCAGCTTGCCGGTATTTGCTGTACAGGAAATGAAGTCTTAATGCGTCAGGGAGTGCCACCCGCAACAAACGGCCTGGCGCAGGAACTGGCCGTTATTACCGGCGCTGCCGATGCTGTTATTGTAGATGTGCAGTGCATCATGCCGTCGCTGGGTCCGGTAACTCGCTGTTATCACACAGCACTGATTACAACAATGCCGATTGTGAAAATACCCGGTGCCATCCACGTGGACTTTACCCTGGAGAAAGCAGATGAAGCCGCACAGCAAATTATTCATACAGCGATTAATGCGTATAAAAAAAGAGATAAATCACGGGTAAGAATTCCTGCTGAAAAAACACCAATGATCGCCGGATTCTCTGTCGAAGCGATTATCGGGGCACTTTCAAAGGTTAACCCGGAAAACCCCTTAAAGCCTTTGGTAGACAATATCGTTGCCGGTAATATTCTGGGTGCGGTAGGTACCGTCGGTTGCAGCAATTCTAAGCTCCCTCATGATCTCCTTCACGTGGAAATGGTGCGTGAACTGGTGAAGGAGAATGTCTTGGTCGTAGCCACAGGATGTTCAGCACTGGCCCTGGCAAAAGCAGGGTTTATGGCGCCGGATGCTGCAGAACGGTTCGCAGGGGAGCCACTGAAGGCAGTATTATCTGCTGTCGGAGAAGCGGCAGGCTTAGGGTGTCCCTTGCCGCCTGTACTTCATATGGGAAGTTGCGTTGACAATTCAAGGATTGGTGAGCTTGTTTACGCGCTGGCGGCCTATCTTAATGTTCCGATAAAAGCATTGCCTGTGGTTGCTTCTGCTCCGGAGCCCATGCATGAAAAGGCTCTCTCCATTGGTACCTGGGCAGTATCTTTAGGGTTATTAACTCACCTGGGAGTAGTCCCGCCGGTCCTTGGCGGTCCCCAGGTCACGGAAATATTAACCTCACAGCCAGTGGTGGATTTGCTCGGGGGAAGATTCTATGTAGAGTCTGACCCGCATAAAGCTGTTGGCACAATCCTGGAGCATATCAGGGCAAAGCGCAGTGAGCTAGGTATTTAACGAGGGGGGCGATAAAATGCGCCATCTGATACTCGGCAACAGCGCGGCGGGGATTTTTGCTGCAGAAGCCATACGCAAACATGATCCCGTTGCGGAAATTACCATTTTATCGGATGAAAAATATCCCGTTTATTCCCGCTGTCTGCTAACATACTATCTGGCTGGTGACTGTGGGGAAGAGCAGTTATCCATCAGGGATGCTGACTACTATCAAAAAATGGACATTCGTTTTCGACCCGGTGAAAAAGCCATTCGGATAGAACCGGAGAAGAAATGTGTTTACACACTGTCGGAACGGAAGTATGAGTATGACAGACTTTTAATTGCGACAGGGGCAGGGCCGGAAGTTCCGTTTATACCTGGCGGTGCGTGTCGAGCCGTTTTTAACGGGCTGAGGACATTAAACGATGCGAAGTCGATGCTGCGCTACGCGCAACCGGGCAAGCATGCCGTGATTTTAGGTGCTGGTCAGGTCTCTCTGAAAACCGCCTATGGCTTACGAAAACAGGGGATGGACGTTACAGTACTCAGTGCTTCATCGCAGATATTCTCTCAGGCGTTGGACGAATATGCAGCGGGATTGGTGGAGGGCCACCTTACCCGTCATGGTATCCGATTCCTGAAGCAAAAAGATGTTAATGAAATTCAATCTTTCGATGACACAGTTTGCGCTGTAAAAACCAGTGACGGGGATGTTCTGCCTGCAGATTTGGTCGTTATCGGTAAGGGAGTACGGCCCAACGTGGACTGTATTCGTGGCAGCGGCATACACATTGATTTTGGAGTAATCGTTGACAGTCAGTTGAGAACGAATATACCCGATATCTTTGCTGCCGGAGATGTTATCGAGACCTTTGATTTGGCCCGGCTCTGTCAGCGTGTTAATGCAATTTGGCCCAATGCAACGGAACAGGGAAGGATTGCCGGTCTGAATATGCTTGGAGGAAAGATAGAGTATCGCGGGTCCATAGCGATGAATTCCACAGAGTTATTTGGCTTTTCCGCAATTTCCGGCGGATTTGCCCGCGGCGAAGAGCCGGAATATGAAGTGCGCAGATATATCAGTGTGGACGGCAGTTACCGCCGGCTGGTTTTTAAGGATGATCTTCTTGTTGGTTATATACTGGCCGGAGAGACCGGAAACGCCGGACTATTAACTGCGATTATCCGCGAAGGAAAGCGCCTGGGGAACCGTAAAGAGAAGCTGATAAACAGTGGAAAAATTTTTTACAGCTTGTTTTACCATCATCAACATCCTGTTGTCAGCTAGTATTTTTACCTTTTTTCGGGGATGCTAATTTTAAAGAGAGGTGATTAGATGCCTGTCCTTGAGATCAGCATTATACCCGTTGGAACGGACCAGGCCAGTTTTAGCAGTTATTTGACCCAAGCCCAGGACATTTTTGAAAGACGCGGTTTGTCCTACCAGGTGACGCCCATGTCAACAATGGTAGAGGGGAAGTTCGACGACTTAATGTCAGTGGCTTCTGAGGTTCACCAACTTCCTTTTCAGGCTGGGGTGAACCGGGTAATTACCAACATGACCATTGATGAGCGCCGCGACAAAGAAATGAACATGAGCAGTATGGTTGAGGCAGTAAAAAATCCCAAATAGTATCAAACACGAAAGCAGCCAATGAGCTGCTTTTGTGTTTGCTTCAGAGGGAAGCCGGATCCTCTGGTTTCGGGAAACGTACCGATTACTTCTTTGCAACGGTGGTAACACCTATTATTGAATAGTCCGTTATCTTGCTTTTATATTTTTTTCAGCTTTTAGTTTAGAGTAAACATGCTGCAACCGGGGAACAATCTTCGTAAGAGTCACTTACTAAAAGGAGGCAGCCATGACAAAGTATAAAAAAAAGCCGGATAAAATGACGCCATGGGAAAAAGAGCTGGAAAAAATGAAGTTTGAAGTGGCAGAAGAATTGGGTCTGACGGATAAGATAAAAAAGCAGGGGTGGGAGAACCTGACAGCCAGGGAAACCGGCAAGGTAGGTGGTTTTGTTTCCCAGAGACTGCGGAAAGATGAAGAGAAAAAAGATAATGCGCCCAGAAAGAGCGGGTGATAGCCAGCCAAAAAGCTCCGGTCGGAGCTTTTTCTATTTTGAATTTCCGGTACCTTATGGTATAAAAGAGATAGCCTGTTATTTGGATTATAAAGGAGGAGCACTATGCGTCTCGGCTCTCATTTGTCAGTTTCTAAAGGCTTTGACCAGGCAGCAAGGGCTGCCAGGGAAATAGGCGCCAATACATTTCAGTTTTTTTCACGGAACCCACGGGGCGGTGCAGCCAGGACTATTTCGGCGGAAGAAACAGTGAGGTGGCGTGCACTTAAAGCAGAGTACGATATTGCTCCCATTGTTGGACACCTGCCATATACGGTTAACATGGCTTCTCCCGTCGAGCGTTCCTTTACGTTTGCCCGGATGGTGGTGGCAGATGATTTGAGTCGTATGGACGCGGTGGGAGCTGAATATCTGGTGATTCATCCTGGTTCCCATGCAGGTTCTGGGCGAGATACAGGACTAAAACGTATTGTAGATTGCCTGGAAGAGTCATTCCTGCCATTTACCGGGCAAACAAATCTGTTGCTTGAAACCATGGCAGGGTCGGGGTCAGAAATTGGAACACTGCACGATATTCAGGAAATATTCACTGCATTGGGACACCCCGCACGATTGGGCGTATGTCTTGATACCTGTCACCTGACGGGTGAAGGGTATGACTTTTTACGTCGGGAAGAGGTGGACAGGCTTGTGGAAGACATAGGGGGGACGGTTGGCCTTGACAAGATAGGGGCAATTCATCTCAACGACTCAAAATTCCCCCCTGGCACGCATAAAGACAGACATGAACGGATCGGCCGCGGTTATCTGGGGAAGGAAGGCCTGCTAAATTTCATTACTCACCCCGCGTTTATATCCCTGCCAATGGTTCTGGAAACGCCGGTAGAAAACTATCTGGAATACGGCGAGGAAATTTCTCTAATAATATCATGGCTTACAGAAGTGGAATAAAAATACGACAGGAATACTCTCTGTCGCAAAAATAGTAAATCGTCAACGAACTGTTAACCGTCGTTGACAAGAACGAAAAGTGTGACAAGGGCAGTTTTTGAATTGCCCCTGTCACACTTTTTAGCTGTTAATATAATCAAGAATTGATTGCCAGCGGCAGTGGTCATTAATATTGGATTTGGCGATTTCTATTCCCTGTTCGTCGCCCGGGTGAATGCGACGGGTAACTTCATGGAGGCGCTCAATCGTCGTAAAGGTATCATAATGGACCAGAATGACCGGTACTTTCTTTTCAATGGCCCGGGCGAGGACGCCAACGTCGGGATAAAGGCCTCCGGTCAAAATGAGGACGGAAGTACTGGTTTCCAGGGCGGTAACGGCCATATCGGAACGGTCGCCCCCTGTGATGACAGCTTTGTTTGGTGCCCGTCGCAGGTATCCCAGAGCACTCTCGATCGTCATTGAGCCAACTAACACGTCTTCCACTAAGCCGTCCATACCAATTTCCCCGGTTAACAGTTCCCCGCCCAGTGCTTCAAAATATTCACGGACGGTGGGTGCGGCAATCTCTGGCTTTTTTGGTATAATCCCCAGCAGCGTATGGTTGAACTCCTCCAGAATAGGGGCATAGATGCCCCTGGTTTTATCAAGGAGAGTCCGTTCAACATTATTAAATATACTACCTAAAAGATTCACTCCCGCCAGCTTGAAGTATTCATTGTAGGAGATCATTTTATCCAGGCTGTGATCATCATCGACCCGGGCAACGTAAATCATTGCGCTGTTAAACATCTTTGCCAGACGGATGGAGTCCAACCCTTTACCGGCTGCCGAGTATGGGGAGAGGTAGCCGTCAATGATTACCACATCGGCCGCTGCTGCAATCTCTTCAAACGCACTCTGAATTTTTTTAGTAAGTTCCGCCGGGTCCCGCCTTGCCCCTACGGAAAGATAGTACGGTCCGGTTTTTACCGGGGCAAGTAATTCTTCCTTTTGCGTCAGGGAGAGCACCTGTTTAAAGAGAAGTATATCTTCGTCAGTCCGGCTACCCGGCCCTTTAGCGGAACTAAGCGGCTTGAAATAGCCGATATTTTTGCCCTGTTCCTGCAGTTTAAGAGCCAAACCTAAAGCTATGGCTGTTTTTCCACTGCCGGCCATTCCGCTGATAAAAAGACTTTTCATTCGTTTCACCCCTTCTACAGATCGTCACCGTAGGAGACTGTTATTTTCACATCGAGGACCACAGCGCCTTCGGGATAGGCAATAATCGGATTTAAGTCAATTTCCGTTATCTCGGGAAAGTCCAAGGCCAATCGGCCCACTCTGGCTATGGTATCAATGATTGTACCGATATCGGAGGGCTGACTGCCGCGATATCCCCGAATCAGAGTATACGCTTTTGTCTCGGCAATCATTTCTTCAATTTGTGTTTTTGTCAGCCCTTGTGCCAGACGGAAAGATGCATCTTTTAACAGATTTACATATATGCCGCCTAAGCCAAAGGCCAGTAGCGGGCCAAACTGGACATCGCGCACCATTCCGATGATCAGTTCATTGCCCGGAGGCATCATTTTCTGCACTTCAATCCCGTAAATTGGTGTGCCGGGCATTAAACGTGTAACACTTTCCATAATTGCATGAAACGCTTCTGTCACTTGTCTGCTGTCGTGTAAGCCAACTTTTACTCCGCCTACATCACTTTTGTGCATTATTTTGGGGGAGGCAACTTTCAGAACAGATGGAAAGCCCAGGGACTCCGCAATTTCAACAGCTTCTTCCGCGCTTTTGGCCAAATAGACGGGAGCTACAGGAATTCCGTAGGCTTCCGCCACCTGTGTAGCTTCAAAGCCTAATAAGACAACACGCCTGTCACGTAAAACGTCGTAAAATGTTGCTTTTACCGACCTGCTATCGAGGTTTTCAAACTTTGGCGGGCTCTGATCCCGGGTTAGCTTTTTGTGCAGACTTGAATATTTGACCATACCGGAAAAGGCTTTTACTGCAGTCTCAGGAAATGTGAAACACGGCAGGCCGGATGATGTGAGAATGCGACATCCCTCGGCAAGTCCCTCGCCACCCATGTAAGCTGCAAAAATCGGTTTATTTTTATATTTTTGCTGCAACTCGACCATGGCGTTAGACGTTTCCACCGGTTCTGTTACAGCCGCTGGTGAGAGGAGGACCAGAACACAGTCTGTGTTTTCGTCCTCAAGGACTGCCTCCAGAGAATCCCGATACCGCCCGGTTCTGGCATCGCCCAGGACGTCAACCGGGTTGTACAGATTCGCCTCGGCCGGGAGCACCTTTCTCATTCTTTCAATGGTCTCTTTGCTGAAACGGGCCATTTGCATCCCGTATTCTTCCACACTGTCGGTGGCGATAATCCCGGGGCCGCCGGAGTTGGTTACAATGGCGACCCGTTTCCCGGCAGGGATCGGTTGATTGACAAAGGCAACTGCCAGATCAAAAAGATCAGACATGTTCTTTGCACGGATAACACCACTTTGCAAAAAGGCTGTTTCATATGCTACCTCGCTTCCTGCCAGTGCACCAGTATGGGATGACGCTGCCCGCGCACCGGCTGAGGAAGTCCCGGATTTTAAGATAATGACGGGCTTACGTTTGCTGGCTTCACGTACCACCCGGAGAAAGCGTTGTCCGTCTGCCACATCTTCGATGTAACAGAGAATAACTTTAGTATTGACATCCTCTGCCGCCGCCCAAATAAAGTCGACTTCGTTTAAATCTGCCTTATTCCCCATGGAAATAAATCGGGAAAAACCCAGACCCACGCTGCGGCTCCAATCCAGAATTGCCAGCAGCATGGCACCGCTCTGCGAAATAAAAGCGATTTCTCCCTCTAACGGAAACCCATTGGCAAATGATGCATTCAAGGGTGTGTGAGTATCCATAACTCCAACAACATTAGGCCCGACGAGGCGCATATTATATTTTTGACAAACAGAAAGTAAATCTTTTTCCCGCTTCATGCCTTTCTCGCCAATTTCCTTAAATCCAGCAGTTACGACAACGAGATACCTGACCCCTGCCTCACCGCAATCCTGGGCGACTGTCAGGACCCGTTCTGCGGGAACGGCAATAACGGCCATATCTACCACATTGCCAATCTCTTTGACGGCACCATAGCTTTTATAGCCCAGAATTTCAGAACTACCAGGGTTTACAGGATAAAGTTCACCTCTATAACCGCTGCTGATAATATTTTTCATAATGGCGTGTCCTATTTTTCCTTCTGTATTCGACGCGCCAATGATTGCTACCGTTTCAGGTTTAAATAATGAATCCAGTGTCATACGTTCTCACCCTCTTTGGGACTCTGACAATTAAAGTATGTTTAAAAAAGGCCGATAGTCATATTGTTCAAATCAAAGTGTTAAATTATGCCCGGGACGCAATATTTGAACGAATTACTGGCCACTTTGCAAAAACAAACGCAGGAGAGAATATATGTCTTTTGTCGAAAAACAGTAACACAGGAAGGAAAGGGAAAATAATGAGTCGAATATAGACAAGGTGAGTACGGAAACGGCGGTGATTGTTTGCAGGATATAAAACAACTGGACCAGGTCTTAAAAAGAACGATCGAAGCAGTCGAAGAAGGCCGCGAGCAGATCTTTTCCTTTGCGCAGGGCGCAAGGCAGGAGCGGGATGAAATATTAACCAAATTAGTCGATTTAAAGGGAGATATTCTCGATGTCATAACGGCAGTGGACAGGTTGGAAAAAGAAGAGAAACTGGCCCGCTTATATCTAATGGAAGTGAACCGTAATTTCAAGGGATATTCAGAAAAGGATATTCAGGCAGCATATCAGGATGCTCAACATATTCAGATTCAACTGGGTTTAATGCGTGAGAGGGAGACGCAGCACCGGCAAAGAAGGGATCAGTTCGAAAAAACATTACGCCGGATTACAGAAACCCTGGATAGAGCTGAAAAATTAGAGAACCATGTCGGCCTCGCTCTTAACCTCCTGTCGGGAGGCCTGCAGGATGTTACTGTAAAGTTAGATGAATTGCAGTTGCGGCAGCAACTTAGTGTGAGGGTTATTAAAGCGCAGGAGGAAGAACGGCTGCGCGTAGCCCGGGAAATTCATGACGGACCAGCTCAGTCCATGGCCAATGTTGTCCTGAGGGCAGAAATATGTGAAAAACTAATGGCTGTGGAGCCCGACAAAGTTAAGCAGGAACTTTATGATCTCAAGGAAATGGTGAAAGAAAGCCTGCATGAAGTTAGGAAAATTATCTTCGACTTACGTCCCATGGTTCTGGATGATCTGGGCGTTGTGCCTACACTCCGCCGCTTTATTGCCGAACTGCAAAAACGAAACGCCATGAGTATTGAGCTGGTTGTATTAGGCGGAGAAGAGCGACGTCTCTCCGGTCCGCTGGAAGTAGCCGTTTTCCGCATTGTTCAGGAAGCGTTAAATAATATCAATAAACATGCCGGTGCACGCCGCGCCATGATTAAACTTGAAGTTCTCCCTGGCAGAGTCAATATATCTATTACCGATGATGGTTGCGGTTTTGAAACGGATCCTTTCTTAAATGATGCAAATATGGAGTGCTTCGGTCTTTTAGGTATGCGTGAAAGAGTTGAATTGCTTGACGGACAGATGAAAATATCCTCAGTTGCAGGTAAAGGGACGGAAATTTTCGTAACGATACCGATAAAGGAGTGAGCGGGATGCCGGGGGAAACAAATATCAGGCTAATAATAGCTGATGACCATGCCTTGATCCGTGACGGGCTTCGTAAAATTCTGTCACTGCAGGAAGGGCTGGAAGTGGTTGCTGAAGCAGCGGATGGCCAGATTGCCTACACATTAGCCGGTGAGCTGACGCCCGATATCATTCTGATGGACATAAATATGCCCAATGTGAACGGAATCGAGGCTACGCGACGCATTAAGACTGACTTTCCCCAGATTGGTATTATCGCTCTGACGATTCACGATGATGAAGAATATGTCTTTGAACTGGTCAAGTCCGGTGTCTCGGCGTACATACTTAAAGATATCGAATCAGATTCCCTGGTGGAGACTATCCGGGCTGTCTTCCGCGGCGAAACAGTATTTCACCCGCGGATCACCCAAAAGCTGCTAGGAGAATTTCAGCGTATTACTAAGAAGAACTTGGAGACAGAACAGCTTTCCCGCCGGGAACAGGACGTACTGATGCTCATTGCCCGGGGAAAAAGCAATAAAGAAATCGGGGAAGAGTTATATATCAGTGAAAAGACGGTAAAGAATCATATCACGAACATCTTCCGTAAGATTGAGGTGACAGACCGGACACAGGCCGCGCTGTATGCCGTTAAAAACAGACTGGTAAAACTCTAAAACCGCTCAGGCGAGCGGTTTTTTTGTGCGCATAAAACAGGACTATGGTCCTACCGTATTTGAGACTTTGGGAGAATATGCCAAGCAATCTGTGCATGCTACAATGAGCACATAGAAGAATTTACTTCGACTGGGAGGGATACAATGGAATGTCCTCACTGCTTGTAAGGTTTCTTTCGGAAGAGGTTGGGCAGGGAATGACGGAATATGCACTGATAATTTCTATTTTAGCACTGGCTGTATTTATAGCGATGAAAGTAATGGGTGAAGAAATCACCAACTTGCTTAACCGGGCTGTAGATGCACTGAAAAACGAAAACGCTGCGGTAAATTGGGACCTTGGTCCCGGAATATTTGAGACGTAGGATTGATTCCAGGAATCTCCAGACGATGGTACACTGATACCAGGTAATTCGCTTTCGGGAAAAATATAACCAAATTAAAAGGAGGAAGAATAATGAAGGATGTAGTTAAAAGATTTATCACTGAGGAATCCGGACAGGGCATGACAGAATACGCACTTATCTTAGCACTCGTATCAATTGTCGCTATGGTTGCACTAGGATTTATGGGCGACGCGATCAAAGAGAAATTCAATAGTATTTCTTCAACGTTAGATGGCGCAACAGACTAATGCTCCTCCCCAAGGTTGGCCCTGCCCGCAAAGGGCAGGGCCATTTTCAGAAATTAATACAGTTAACGGTCAGATAATTTAGCGGGGTGATGACATGAAGCTTTCCAGGCTGATTAAAAGTGAGTGCGGTCAGGCTATCGTTGAAACCGCCCTGATAATGCCGCTCCTGATACTGATGCTTATGGGTATGGTGGAGATGGGACGTTTGAGCAACGCTTACCTTGCCGTCACCCACGCGGCGCGCCACGGAGCACGCTACGGTGCTGTGGGAGGTAGTAATGCCGAAATTATTGATAAGGTAAAATACGCTGCAGTACCCCTTGACGTGGATAAGCTGGCCGTAACCATTGATCCGGCAACCGGCAGGATAACTGGAAATGATCTTAGCATTACAGTTACTTATCCAGTAGAACTGATTATCCCGATATTCTCCGGTTTAGCTAGCCCGGTTAATGTGAAAAGCACAGTCATAATGCGGTTAGAATGAGGTGGACAGAATGATTCTCAGGAAAGCAATCCGGGAAATCGCTGGCAATGAGAGCGGCTCGGCAATCGTACTGCTGACCGCAGCCATGGTTGTACTGGTTGGCGTCATGGCTTTGGTGGCCGATGTCGGTGTCAATTATGTTAAGCAGACCCAGCTTTCGGTGGCGGCAGATGCGGCCGCTTTGGCTGGCGGGACAAAGCTGGATCAGGGCAATTCGTATGCCCTGGAGGCAGCCACTGAAATAGCTGTAAATAACGGCATCAGTTTAGAAAATCTGATCGTTGATGTGGATGAAGACGGCAAGGGGATAACTGTAAAGACCCGCGGACCAATACAAACGTTTTTTGGAATTATCTTCAATAATGTAGACAGTCAGATGGAGCAGCTCGCCAGGGTTGCCATGACGAGGCCCATAGGTTTATTTAATCTATTCCCCCTGGGGGTAGATGAGAAAGCGAATATTACCCACGGAGTGGAGTTAAACCTTTTTGGCAGTGAATTAATGGGTTCTGGTAACTGGGGAGCGTTACAGTTCAAGGACGAAAACGGAAATTATCAAACCGGCGCAAACATTTTTAAAGAGAATTTGAAAAACGGTTTTTCAGGTCTTATTATGATTGAAGATGAAGCGAGGGCAGAGTCGGGCGCAAAGTCCGGACCGATTAGCGATGCTATCGACTATAGAATTACAGAAGCTGCAAAGACTCATGTGTGCAGTTTGAATAATTGCCCGCCAGGGTGTCCGCGGGTTTTAATTCTGCCCGTATATACCCCGACATCTGCTGAAGATGCAAATAAGACAAAGTTTGTGGAAATTGTAGACTTTGCAGCATTTTGGGTCAGCAGGACCGAGGGACAGGGAGAAAACAGAAAAGTCTGGGGATATTTTGTCAAACCCCATGTAACCGGTGCTGTCAGTGCTGAAGGTGAAAGTCCGTACGGAATGACCAGTATAAAACTTGTGAAGTAAAGCCCTATATTAAACCGGATTACAATTTCCGGGGGAAAAGTTTTAAGTATGCCATACGGGAAAAAATGCTCCCCCGAAAGCACCCGGCAGGCTCCCCCGGACTTCTTATAACTGATAACCATAACCATCGGGGGATAATTTAAATTCGAACAGGGGGAGCGGCGAATGAAGGGTAAAAAATTACTGCTTTTATCATTAGTGCTTGCGATGCTTGCTGGTGTATCGGTCTTCCGTTACCTAAACGATGTTGAAAATACTGCGAAAGCGGCGGCCAATTTGGTGCCGGTTGTCGTGGCCAAAGAGGATATTCCGGCCAGGACGAAACTTACCGAGGCCATGTTTACAGTGATTGAGGTACCGAAAGATTTCCGGCACGCCAATGCGGTTATCGATAAGAATCAGATTAAAGGTACATTTGCAGCCGACCGCTTGCTGAGCGGGGAACAAGTCCTCAGTTCAAGACTCGTATTTGAAGACAGTAAAAACGGCTTATCTTATAAGATCTCCCCGGGTCACCGGGCGTTAACAATACCGGTAGGAACGGTAACAGGGGTGGCGGGCTACATTCTGCCAGGTGATAAGGTTGATGTGGTTCTGACCATCGATGTAACTGAAGGAGATAAAACCACCACAGTGACTACGGTAATCGGTACAAATCTAAAAATCCTGGCTGTCGGTCAGTTTACTGTAGAGCAGGGTAAAGAACAGCTCATTGTGGACAGTGTTACCATAGATACACCGGTGGATCAGGTAAACACACTTGTTCAGGCATCCGAAAAAGGCTCAGTGCGCCTGGTTCTCAGGCCGAATGAAGAAGAAGGAAATAATACTGCTTCGCCCCGTTTGCCAAGGCAATTCTTGCCTGCGGGCGAGCGTCAGTAATAAATATAAGGAGTGATGGGCGCATGAATAAAATAAGGTTATTGGTTGTCGATGACGTCCCACAAACGCGGAAGGATATTATCCGCCTCCTGTATTTTGAGGATGACATGGAAGTAGTCGGTGAAGCTGGCAACGGTATAGAGGCCCTGCAAAAAATGAACGAGCTTATGCCTGATGTTGTCCTGATGGATATTAATATGCCGCAAATGGACGGGATTAAGGCGACGGAGCGGGCCCGCCAGATTTATCCGGACATTTCGGTAATTATCATTTCTATCCAGGGTGAGTCAGAATACCTGAAAAAGTCCATGGTTGCCGGAGCACGGGATTATCTGGTCAAACCTCTGACCAGTGAAGATATGGCCACAGCTATCCGCTCAGTATATAAGCAGCAGCATTTGCACAGCTCTCAACAGAACAGTATTCATCAAGAGATTCCAACTGGTAACAACCCACCCATCACCGGCTCTGTAAATATTGAAACGGGTTATCACAAGAATCCAGCAGACAGCCGGGATTTTTCTTCAACCGTCTATCAGAGCAGGCAGCCTTCCGGCCAACAGATGGAAGAGCCGCTAAGCGGCGGACTAAGGATGATTCAGCAGCAAGAGAAACAACTGCCGCACGGATCAGTACCCCCCGCAAATAAAGTTATGCAGATTCCCCAACCTGAATCTAAACCATTAGGGTTAGTTACTTTAGTTTTCTGTGGTAAAGGTGGCGTGGGAAAAACAACACTGGCCACCAATCTGGCAGTTGTCCTGGCACAAAATGAAAAGAAAAAGGTCGCCCTGATTGACCTGGACCTGCAGTTTGGTGATATTGCAGTCATGCTAAACCTGACAGACGGAAAAACAATCAGTGATATGGTTCGTGATCAGCAGGCACTGAACTCGGATACACTGACAAATTATATGCTGCGTCACTTTACAGGAATTGATATACTGCCTGCACCACTATTTCCCCAGGATGCGGAATATGTGACGACTCAGCATGTGGGAACCATCCTGAGGCTTTTAAAGGAAAACTATGATTATATCATTATCGACACAGCTTCTGCTTTCCACGATATTAATCTACAGGCTCTGGATTTCACAGATCAGATTCTGCTGGTCGCTAACCGTGATCTTGCAACCATTAAAAACGTAAAGACAAGTTTAAATATTCTCGACTCTCTTGACTTACGGGATAAAATCCGGCTTGTATTAAACCGGTCAGACCAGGACTTAGGTGTGGAAATTGCTGATTTGGAAAAAGGCGTGGAACTGGTTGTTTCACATCAAATCCCCAGTGATGAGCGTTCTGTGATTTCTGCCATTAATAAAGGTGTGCCGGTTGTACTAAGTAGCGGTTCCGCGGAAATTTCAAAATCCTTTCGTCGCCTGGGGGAAAAAATGGTAGGCGGCAAACGTTTGCCAAACCAGGAAAAACAGGGGAAAGCACTGATTAACCGTATATTCAGTCTGTAAGGGGGAGTAGTCACATGTCTTTATTGGAAAGGCTGGAAAAAGTAAAACAGCAGGAGAGAGAAGGGAAGCCGGTTCAGGCTGTTACGGAAAAAAGAGCTGAGCCTGCTGCACGTAATGACCCTTACGGCCAGCTTAAAATAAAAATACATAAAAAAATGATTGAAGAGCTGGGAAAGAAAAACGAAAATGAAAAAGGTGGAGATGAAGAGCTCTCTGCAAGATTGGGTAAGCTGGTGTCCGAGGCGATTGACCTGGAAGTTACGTTTATCCCCCGCGGTGACAAAGAGCGTATCGTTCAGGAAATTGTGGCCGAAGCAGTTGGTTTTGGTCCCATCCACCCGCTGTTAAATGATGAGAGTGTTTCTGAAGTCATGGTAAACGGACCTAACCAAGTCTACGTGGAGCGAAAGGGTAAGCTGGTTCTTACAGATGTTGTTTTTCGTGACGACCAACATGTTATGCATATCATTGAAAAGATTGTTGCACCGATTGGCCGGCGGATTGATGAAAGTTCACCGATGGTTGATGCCAGGCTTCCCGATGGTTCCCGGGTAAACGCAATTATACCGCCACTTTCCCTCTGCGGCCCATGTATAACAATCCGTAAATTTGCAAAAGACCCGTTTACCATCGATGACTTGCTTAATTTCGGCACGATGAGTTTGGAGATGGCTGCCTTTCTTGAAGCATCGGTTAAAGCGAGACTGAACGTGGTGGTATCGGGCGGTACCGGTTCCGGTAAAACGTCTACACTGAATGTGCTCTCCTCGTTTATCCCTGATGATGAACGGATTGTTACCATCGAGGACGCTGCGGAACTGCAACTGCGTCAGGAACATGTTGTTTCACTGGAAACACGCCCTCCCAATATCGAGGGGAAAGGGGCTGTGGTCATCCGGGATTTAGTAAAAAACTCACTTCGTATGAGGCCTGAGAGAATCGTTGTAGGAGAGGTTCGCAGCGGTGAAGCGCTGGACATGCTCCAGGCGATGAACACTGGTCATGACGGTTCACTGACTACCGGACACGCGAACACTCCCCGTGATATGCTTTCCCGTTTGGAAACGATGGTACTGATGGCCGGAATGGATTTGCCGGTACGAGCCATCAGAGAGCAAATATCATCCGCTATAGATGTGATTGTACAGCAAAGCCGCTTACGTGACGGCTCCCGGAAAATAACCCATATTACTGAGGTTCAGGGTATGGAGGGTGAAGTCATCGTTCTACAGGATCTTTTTATTTTTGAACAGTCAGGAATTGACGAAAACGGAAAAATTATGGGCCGGTATCGATCCACAGGTATTCGTCCCAAGTTTATTAAACAGCTTCAGGATGCAGGGATTGAACTTCCCGCAGTGATGTTCTCTTCAGCAGAATTTTAGGAGGTCTGTTAGCCATGGAGGCTTTTAAAATTTCCGTCCTGGTTTTCTTCAGTACTTATCTGATCCTGAAAGCTGCAACCAGTCGCATGACTAAAGGTAAAGAAGAAATTAGTCAGAGAGTACAGGCACTTACCCGGGACAGCAGTTCTGAAAAGATAAGCCTGGAAGAAAAAAGCTTTAGGGAAAAACTTCTTGGTATTTTTCGGGCACTGGCGCCTAAAAAATTACTGGCAAGTTCTGAACTGGAACTTTCTCAGGCAGATATACTACTGAAACCTGAAGAATTGGCCATTATCCAGATCGCTGTCATTATTGTGCCGATTTTACTTGGCCAACTTATTTTCCAAAGCGTAGCTTTTTCTCTGATGTTTGCCCTGATAGGAGCTGTAGCGCCTACTCTGTTTATTAAACAGGCTAAGGCAAAGAGACTTAAGCGATTCAATGACCAACTGGGTGAAGGCTTAGCCATTATGTCAAATTCTCTGCGGGCAGGCTATTCATTTTTACAAACGCTGGAATCTTTGCAAAAAGAGGGCGCGGAGCCAATGTCCACCGAGTTTGGCCGCGCTTTGCGGGAAATGAGACTGGGTACTCCCACTGAGGAAGCTTTGCATAATATGACAAAAAGAGTGGCCAGCGAAGATTTCGATCTTGTCGTGACAGCCGTCAGTATTCAGAGACAGGTAGGAGGTAATCTGGCAGAAGTTCTGGATAATATTGCCTTTACTATTAAAGAGCGAGTCAGAATTAAAGGGGAAGTGAGGACGCTGACCGCTCAGGGAAGGATTTCCGGCCTGATTGTGGGCTTGCTACCGGTCTTCCTCGCAGGATTTATATCCGTTACCAACCCGGCTTATATGTCACAGCTAATTAAACACCCGGTAGGTCTGGTAATGATCGGCGGAGCCCTTGTTTCAGAGCTGGTGGGAGCCATGATGATTAAAAAAATTGTGAATATTGACTATTAGGAGGCGGCCGCTTTGCAGATACTGATTCCCATCTTTGTTTTCCTGGCGATTGTATGTTTTGCATTATCAGTCCAGGCGAAATTCCAGCCGGTTAAAGTAGATGTAAGGGGACGCCTTGGCCAGGTAGTTTCATCGGATAGTTTCAGTGACATACGGCAGGCCGAATTAAGTCAGCCTATAAGCGAAAGAATCCTTCGTCCCACGTTAGGCCGGCTCTCAACGTTAGTCGGCAGTTTTTTGCCCGCAGGCATGCTAAAAGCGTTAGAACCTAAAGTTATACGGGCGGGCAACCCTGGAGGATTAACGGCTAGCGAATTTCTGGGGCTTAAGGTGTTTCTCGTACTCGGCCTGCCAGCTATATATTATTATACCAGCAGTCAAATACAGGATGGTAAATTCTTCTCCATACTTGCTGTAGCTGCTGTAGTTGGCTGGAAATTGCCTGAAGTTTATCTTACACAAAAACTGACACAAAAAGCACAACTTCTGGAAAAGTCGTTCCCCGACACCCTGGACCTTCTTACTGTCAGTGTTGAAGCAGGGCTGGGATTTGAAGGGGCGGTGGCCAAAGTTGTGGAGAAGGATACCGGTCCTATTGGCCTGGAATTTAAGCGGGTATTGCAAGAAACAAAAATGGGAAAATCCCGGAAGGAAGCACTGCGTGACTTTGCCGATAGGACAGGGGTTGACGATATCGTTTCTTTCGTCAATGCCATCGTTCAGGCAGAACAACTTGGTCTTGGTATCGGCAACACACTGAGAAACCAGTCTGAGCAGATGCGCCGCAAAAGAAGGCAGCGAATTGAAGAACAAGCAATGAAAGCACCCGTAAAAATGTTGATCCCGTTAGTGGTATTTATTTTTCCAACAATCTTTATCGTGCTGTTGGGGCCGGCAGCGATACAAATTATGGGAACAATCCTTAATTAATGCTCTACAATCTGACAAGGGAGAAAGTTTTAGCGGAAAGGACTAAATTGGCCTCAAAATTTTTCAGGCGGTTGCGTGGGTTGATGTTCAGCCGCTCCTTTCCCAAAACATATGAAGCCTTAATCATTTCTCCCTGTAATGCTGTTCATACTATGTTTATGTTTTACCCCATCGATGTCGTGTTTGTAAACGAGAAGCTGCAAGTGATTCATTTTTGCCCTGTTCTTCGTCCTGGAAGATTCTCCCCGCTTGTTAAAGGTTGCCGTCAGGTTGTGGAACTGCCTGCTGGAACAGTAGCTCATACCGGTACACAAATTGGCGACTATCTTTCGTTTCATCCTGAAAACGGAAAGGAGATGTTTTGATGCTAAACGTCTGGATGCTCTTTATTTTTGTTGCAGTTTGCCTGTACACCGACTTGACTGAGCGAAAAATTTATAACAGCGTGATTCTATGCGGGATTGTGGCAGCGTTGATTATTAACATCATCCAGTTAAATATGATAGAAGGGACATTATTTACTTTTACCGGACTTCTTATAGGTATTTTACTTTTGATTATTCCTTTTATCATGGGTGGCCTTGGTGCAGGTGACGTAAAAATGCTGGGTATGATAGGCGCATTTACCGGTCATGGGATTGTGGTGCAAGTCATGCTGGCTTCTGCCGTTGTCGGGGGAATTTATGCATTGATTGTTATGCTGGCGGGCAGAAAACTAATGAGCAGAATGTGGAAAATTATTCAGGGTTTTTATTTCTTTGCAGCTACTAAAAAGGTTGTATACTGCAGCAACATACAGGATAAAGATGCAGAAAAAAATGCAATTCCTTATGGAGTTGCACTTTCGGCTGGTGTAATCATCATTTATGTTTTGGGCTCCATGAATCATGCGCTGACCAGTATGAGCTTTGCCGGATTTTAAACATTCAGTCCTCCTCTTTAAGATGACTGGCTGCGTTTGCCAGTCATCTTTCTTTTTAAAATTTTAACAGCAGGATAAACCGGTAAGAGAGGGAAATAAATGAAATAGAAACGTAAGTCTGGAGGCCATTATGCTTAGTGCTGTACGATCATTGCTACAAGCCCTGGTTACCCAGAGTGATAACAATACCATGCCTGGTAATATATTGGCGAAAGTTCTGCAAGCAGATGGAGAGAATGCTTTGCTGCAGACTGGGGACAGGCGCTTTCATGCCCGGCTGGCTGTACAGGTAAGAGTGGGAGAAACATTGTTATTAAAGCCGGAGGAGGCCCGTGAAGGCGTCTTGTACTGCCGGGTGCTTCAACGGGTGCCGGCCACAGACGTAAAAGGGACCGAACCGCAGGCTAACCTTTTTTCCGCCTTCATATATGCAGGTGAAGAATGGGATACTCCGTATTTTTTAACTGTAAAAACAGATGACGAAAGAAAACCCGGACACGGCAGAAACATCAGAAGCTGGCAGTTTACACTACGCACCCTGAACTTAGGAGTAATCGTGCTTCAGGTGAGAAAATCGGACGATATGTATTCTGCCGGTTTGTTGCTAGAGTCGAACAACACCATGGAAAGCTTGCGTGTTATTATGCCGCAGTTGCAGAAGCTAGTGGAAGAAGACGCTTCCCGGTTTATCTGGCAAAAGCCAAGATTATTGACTCCTGCAGAATTGCAGAATGCTACTGAAGCCGGGGCTTCTCTGAATTTAAAAATGTAAGGATGTGATTCTATGGCAGACAAAGAAAAGAGGCGGCAGGCAGTGGCGCTGGCATATAATCAACAAACGGATAACGCTCCCCGGGTGGTCGCCAAAGGTACGGGAAAAATTGCGGAGCGAATTGTGGAAATAGCTGAAGGAAACAAGATCCCTGTCCGGGAGGACGCGGAGCTTGCCCGGGCGTTAAGTTTTCTCGATACCGGTGATATGATACCCGTTGAATTATACGTTACCGTAGCAAAAATACTGACGGAAATTCTGTCTCTGGACAGTAAAATGAGTGATAGTTAATTTTTTACCAAAGCAGGATAATTCTGGTCCATAGCGAATGTTTCTCAATAAAGATATTTATCTTACAGGGATAGGAGGAAACTATGTCATCGGATTCGTTGTTAAAGAGCTTTGTTGATATTGCGCCATTTATCAATTCCCTGACCATGAGTGACTGTGCAGTTGCAGTTAGCGACACGGAGAAAATCCTTGTCTACGTTCCGGGAAAAACGTTAGACCATAAAATTCTACCCGGTGATGAAGTAAAGCCTGAATCGGTTGTCGGCACTACAATTAGGAGTGGAAAAAGGGTAACCCGGCAAATTAGTAAGGAAGTGTACGGAGTTCCCTATGTTGGAATCGGAGTGCCAATTCGTGACGGTAACAACAAAGTCATTGGAGCGGTTTCCTTTAATGAGAGCTTAGAGAGGCAAGAAACATTGATGGAAATGGCAAACGGCTTGTTTAGCGCTATACGTGATGTAACTGGTTCTACCGAGTCCCTGGCGGCACAGGCCGAAGAGTTAGCAGCGGTAGGACAGCATATTAGCGGATTGGGCGGCCAGCTTGGAAGCAGTGTTCAAGAAACAAACGGTGTTTTGAGCGTGATGAAAAAGATAACGGCGCAAACAAACCTGTTAGGTTTAAACGCCTCGATTGAAGCGGCCAGGGTGGGAGACAAGGGTAAAGGGTTTGGTGTGGTAGCTGATGAAATCCGCAAACTTTCAGAAAGCAGTACCATTTCTTTAAAGGAAATTGAGGGAATAATCAGAACATTAAACGGAGCCAACGGGAATCTGGAGGGTGAAATTAATCAAATCTCCCGGATATCCATGGAACAGGCGGCTGCAGTTCAAGCGGTTATGGCAGCCATAGAGGAAGTGAATGCCATGGCACAGTCGTTGCTGGGGTATGCTGAAAGACTTGTAACGTAGTAAATACATGAAGAGGCCGGACATTTTATGTCCGGCCTCTTCATGTATACTATACTTAAACGTTAAAGCGGAAATTTATAATATCTCCGTCCCGTACCGGGTACTCTTTTCCTTCCAGCCGTAACTTACCCTGATCCCGGGCTGTTTTAAGCGAGCCCAACGCAATAAACTCATCATATCCGATGACTTCCGCCCGGATAAAGCCGCGTTCAATATCGGAGTGAATTTTCCCCGCTGCTTTACGCGCAGGCGTAGACGCATTAATTGTCCAGGCTCTTACTTCATCTTCGCCAACTGTAAAGAAAGAACAAAGATCTAGGAGATTGTAAGCAGCGTTTGCCAGCCGGGCAATCCCCGACTCGGCCAATCCGTATTCAGCGAGAAATTCTGCTTGTTCCCGTTTTTCCATACGGCTGATTTCGCTTTCCAGGCTACCGCAAAACTCAATAACCGGATAGCCTGCATCTTTACAGGAATGCAGTAATTCGTCCCGTTTTTCATATGTCCGGGTCAGCATTTGGTCTTCGTCTAAATTGACGGCGACCAGAACAGGCCGGGAAGACAAAAAGGCGTAATTTCGTAAAGCAGGCAAATCCTCTGCTGACCATTCACCGGTTGAAAGGGGTTTGGTTTCTTCCAGCAGCTTCTGCGCTGCTTCCAGAACCCGCTGCTCATCAGCTGTTCGTTTTTTGTCCTTATTCTTTGCCAGTAGCGCCTCTACCTGACAGAGGTCATTTAAAACCATTTCATGGAGAAAATTTTCAAATGAGGCAAAAGGGTTAACCGGTTCAGCCGGCCAGGGAACAGAAGGGTCCCTGTGAGCCCGAATAACCATCGCTAAGGCGTCGCAGGTTTTCAACCTTCCTGCAGTTTCACCGCTAACCTCGCAACCGCTTCCCAGGGCGGGGAAATCTGCAAATTCAATAGAGGCAAATGTAGTTTTCTTCGGTTTAAAGATATCGGCCAAGGTGTCGACCCTGGAGTCAGGGACACGGGCCGCCGCTTGCGGCACGCCTCCTTTTCCACCCGAACCTGCTGTCATTCCGGTTAAAAGTTGAAATAATGTTGATTTGCCCGATATTGCCGGCCCGATAATACCTATCTTCAAAGTACCCACCTCACTTTTCCCATCATAGCGTAGAGTAGAAACGGTGTCAACGTTTGCATACGCTTTTTTGCAGGGATAACGGCGGTAGCGGCGAAGTAGTTTTTAAACAGTAAGGGGGGGTAGTATGCTTGATTACAGGCAAGCGCATATTCAAGCATTAACACCAATTCTTGAACAGTTTCCACAAATATTACTAGGGTATGTTTTTGGTTCATATTTATGCAGTGAAAGTTTCCGCGACGTTGATATTGCAGTTCTGCTTGATTCCGATTTTCGGGAAATATCGCTGGATCGTGTTTCATTCGGTTGCAGTATCGGTGAAGCACTTAGGCTCGGTTGTGATGTGGACTTAAAGATACTCAATGAGTGTATTGGAAAAGTATAGGCGAAAACTGGAAAAACATATGACAGAAAAGTAAGAAGACAGCAATTCATTAATTTACAGGCGTCGCAGTTTGAGTCTGCAGTAACTCTTCCCGGATATGAAGGTCTCGCAGTTCTCTTTTTTCTGAAAGTGGGACAAGGCGGTCAACCAGCAGGCCCATCAGAATAATTGCCGGCAGGTTGACTGCCGCACGGGCCAATGTCAGACGCCAGCCCAGGGCCGATGCTTCAAAAAGAAGTAAAGGTAGTTTTAACGTTGACCAGGAAAACAGGAAAATAATAATATTAGCAAATCGAGCACCTTTGCGCAGCATTGTAACAGCTACCGGAAAGGCTACATATAGTGGACCTGCGGCTGCGGCACCCAGGAGTATACTCAGAGTAATCCCCCGTGCGCCAGATGTATCTCCCAAATTTCTGATAATTGTTTCCCGTGGGACCCAGACTTCCAGTAACCCCAGCAGAATAAAAATGGGCGGTAAGACACCCAGCATTTCCCGGAAGTTACGTCCTGTACGGTTGGTAATGTCCAGGCCGAGTTCCGGTTGCCATATCCAAAGCATAACAGTCACAGCAATCAGTAATAATGAGAGCCAATAACGGTGAAGTGTTTTCATCGGACTATTCCTCCTACGATTAATGCAGCAATAAAGGAGTAAACAAACGCCATCCCATTACGCAGCAGTGTCTGTCTTTTGCCAAAATAACGAATTTCCAGCGGAGCGGTTACAAAACCGACCATCATCAGTGTCGATATAAAGACAACGATTTGTGAAACGCCGGCACCGCTGTCCAAAAGTGATTTTGCCAGAGGAAAAGCGATAAATCCCGGGATTAAAGTAACTGAGCCGATAATGGATGTAATCAGCATTCCCAGGGCGCCGCTTTGCCCGCCAATCAATCGTTGAATCATTTGCGGTGAGACCAGGGCTAAAACAATAGAAATTAAAATCAGGATAGCGGAAAACTCCGGGAAAATATTCAGAAACGCTTTTTTTGCCACCATCAAAGCTTTTTTAGTCTTTTTCCTGTCCTTAATAAAGGAGAGCAGAAGACAACTGACTGCTGCAGTATACAGAAAAGCGGTAAACATTTAAACATCTCCTTTTTGTATTGTTTGCTGATAACGGGTAATGAGTTTATTAATAATGGTAATCCGTTTTTCAAGGGTTTTCATCCATGATGCAAGCAAGGACAATCCATCTCCGGTAATCTGGTATGATCGCCTGGCCGGGCCAGAGTCACCGGATTCCCATGCTGATTCCACCAAACCCTCGGTCTCCATACGTCTCAGGTAGCGGTAGATTTGCCCCGGATCCTGACAACGGGGGTCAAAGCCAAACTGTTCCAGATTATCCATGAGTTCGTATCCGTGGGCTGACTTTTCCGCTAAAAGGAGCAGCAGGCAAGGCTCGATAAACCGTTCGATTTTGCCTTTTGGGCAGGGTGTTTCACCGGACCTTTCAGTCGGCACATTATTATCAATCATATATATCCACCTCTCACCTATGTGTAAATAACATATACTATATTACCAATTATAATCTTGCATTTTAAATAATGCAATGTTTTTTTCTAGCGAAATTTCAGACTAAAGTGGCGGAGGTTATGATGGAAGAGATTTTGATCGTAGGCGCAGGACATTTTGGAGTAAGGGCGGCCAATTTATTACAGGGGATGGAGCGCCGGATCACCGTTGTAGATAAAGACCCCATGGCTTTAGGCGCACTTAGTACATCCCAGATAGTTACCGTATGCTCGGAAGGTATCAATTTTTTAGTTGACTCTGAGCTTTCCCGCTACGCCTGGATTGTTCCCGCACTGCCTGTCCATGTTGTTTTTTCCTGGATGCTCATTACTCTGCAGAGAGGCGGATATCACTGTGAACAAATACCCGTTCCCCTTGATATTCCGGTCCCCAATGCATATTACACGCCTGACGGCACTCTTTATGCCAGTCTTGCCCGGGATCTGTGTCCCGAGGATTGTCCTGAGCCATTGGGTTATTGTTACAAGACGGGCGAGGAGCGTCCGTCACCGCTCTATGAGATTCTCAAAAACCTGAATTTGCCAGATTTGGCGGTGGATGTGGTGCGGAGCCACCAACTCAGACCCGGTGTCGGCGGCCTTTCCCCAGCTCAACTCCATTTATTACAGGAGGCTGTAATAAGTCGCAGAAAACCTGGATTACTGGCAACATCCTGTGGCTGCCATGCCGTCGTGAACGCTTACCAGTTTTAAGTAGAAAGGAGCATATAATTTTGATATGCTCCTTAGTATTTTGTATAAAAATTCGCGTAGAAAGTGCTTAAATATTGCTGTTGTTAATAAAATGAAGAGGGTAGAATCGAAGCAGTTCGCCGATCATGTCTCCGGGAAGATTTCCCCCGTCAAGTTTTCCCGGCTGCAGAATAGCGTCTCCGGCTTTAGCAAGGCCGTCTTTACCGTTTGTTGCATTGGCCAGGACATGATTATTGGACAAAATTAATGGTTCACCGTTATTTATATCATAGACTACAGCGCCAAATGTACCGGCAGACACCTGGTAATGTGCAATACTGAGTCCAGGTCGGGCAGGCCTCATTTTAATCTTTCTGTCTAAACGTGAGCCGTACCATTTAGTAACGCTGCCGGTATTCAGGTATCCCGATTCCACAACGTCCGTAGCGGCTTCATCCAATTTTCCCGGAATCAGTTCTTCTTCGCTCAGTAGTTCGCGGGACTTTTTCTGTTTAACCAGAACTGTCAGGCAAGGTTTTCCTGTATCCACTTCATTGACGATTTTTGTACCCACTCCCACACCGACAACACTGGGGAAATGGAAGAGGTCAGCAGCTTTTTCTCTGGCAAGGGAAATGAGACTGTCATATTGAGATGTGAGAGATGAATCTGACTCTCTGCTGTCCTGTGTAAGCCGGACCCGGAGTGCTGCTAACACTTGATGTATAGGATTGTAAAGTGTAACGGAACTGCTTCCGGCGAAGAGCAGGCCTATCGCATGATTTGCACCGTCCAGTAAGAGGGACCCGCTGTCTCCCGGATCAGCCATTCGGGTCGTTACTATCTGATCTGACAACCGGATGATCCGGCCGCTTCCAACACCGACATTTACGGTGGTACCGATTACAGTCACATGTCCCCGGGTAACTCCTGTCGAGCGGCCACTTTTTCGGACATCCTGATAAAGTGCCGCTGCAGTAACCCCTTTGACTGTGCCAAGCCCAATGATATTATCGTCTACACTTTCCGGGGCACTGGGGCGGGCAACGGCAGCATCAACCTGGTAAACTACCGGTTCTGTGTCTTTATAATTACAGTTATCGGTCATGGTTCTCCTCCCATACTATGTTTTTATATAGTACGTACGTGGGGAGGATGGGGTGAAATAATTATTAGAAATAAAAGGAAAATTGACTTTCATGAAAGAAGTATATCATTAATTATTCAATTGTGAGGTGTTGGTGATGCGAGGCACACTGGCAGCGCTGGCGGCCGTTGCCGCAAAAGAGGAGAGGCGGCTATTTATTGTTGGAGGTTTTGTGCGGGATGCACTGATGGGTATACAAAGCAGAGATGTTGACATGGTCGTTAATGATGAAGCCGAACAATTTGCGAAGCACGTATCCTGGCGGTTACGGGGAGGGTATGAACTATTGAATTCTAAGTTACAGTTCTCCCGTGTTACTGTTTGCGCTGATGACGGTCTGCCTCTGACGCTGGATTTTTCTCTGCAAAGGGGCAGGCACATCGCTGATGATTTGTGCTTCCGGGATTTTACAGTGAATGCAATGGCTATTTCTCTGGAAGATTACCTCAAGGGAGACGGATGGGAGGATTATGTGTCTGATCCATGTGGCGGTAAAGCAGATTTAGCTGCAGGGCTGCTTCGTCTTACATCGGAAGAATGCTTACGGGACGACCCTGTAAGGCTACTCCGTAGCGCACGGTTTTTGCATAAAGTCGGTTTACGGTTAGACGGGGAAACGGCAGAAATGATTCGACGCAATGCTCCGCTAATCCGGCAGTCGGCTAAGATGAAACTGGCAATTGAATTTTTCCAGTTATTAAGCGCTCCCCAGGCAGCCGATGGAATCAGGGTTCTGCACTACGATCTCAATGTGCTCAGCTCATTTTTCCCGCCACTGGGAACCATGGCCTGCGTCAGCGAGGGAGGGGAAGATCTTTTAACCCACGGATTGCGCACCTGCGACTGCCTTGATGAATTTCTTTCGACGACAAGTTGTTTCCCCGGCAGGCTGGTAGAACAGTTACATTCGCACCTGAAGACGGAGGTAACGGATAGGCGCCGCCGCCTTGCTTATTTGCGGTTGGCATGCCTTATCCATGATATTGGCAAACTGGATGCCTCTGCGGCCTGTACAGCCCATTTATTTAGCCATGAACAGGCCGGTGAAGCGTATGTCGGAAGCCTTGCCAGGCTCTTAAAACTCTCTGAGGGCGAATCCGCTTTGCTAACGGCTCTTGTCTGTGCCCATTCCCGGGTTTTATATATTGAGGAAGGGCCGGCAGGCTTGGCCGGTAAATTACGCTTTTTCCGGCAATTCGGTGACTATGTTCCTGAACTGATTCTTCTGGGGATAGCAAATCTTTCTGCCCAGGGGCGGTGCTCTGATGAACGGGTAGCCATTTTAATAAGTATACTTGATGAATACTTCAGCGGGGCAGGGCAGGAACTTCCAGCGCCGATTATAAGTGCCCGTGAAGTGATGGAATTTTTTAATCTTCCTCCCAGCCGGGCTGTGGGAGGTTTGCTGGAACAGTCGTATGCAGCACAGTTGTCCGGAACAGTAAAGACCCATGGTCAGGCACTGGCACTGATTTCGACACTCATTGACCGGTGGGAACGTTAGTCAGGGGTAAGGAGGACTAGAGTGGGACTCCGTTTAGCTTGGGAAATACCGGAAGGCCGTTTAATTCGCTTCATTTCTGTTACGGCCGTCAGAGAAACAAAAAGCCGCCGCAGATATTCCGCTGAACGGCGAAATTCGTTATTAATCGGAACGGGCTTTGCAGAGACCGGGGGACCAGGAAGGGAATCAGGGGGAGCAGATGAACGTTTAATCCGGCCAAAAATATTTCACAATCGTGCTATGAAAGATTTTTATCGGGGCATTACGGCGTTACTTTGCGGAAACAAAGAGGAAGCTGCCTTTTTTTTCCGGGAGGCAGCCCACCGCGATGATACGCTGGCGGACGCTTATTTTGCTCTCTCACTGATCAGTGATAACCCTGAAGAACAACTGACAGCCGTAGACCGTGCGTTGATACACCGAAAGGGGTTTACCCGTTTGTGGAAAGAAACCGGCGTGAGTGTCTGTGCCATGCTTACCGCGTGTGACGGCAAACAAATCCGTTTAATGAGTGATTTTCCAGGACTGGAACTGCTGGCGGCAGAAATTTATCAAAGCCACGGCAAGACAGATGATTCCTGCCGTTTGCTGGAGAATTCCCAACATGCAGAATTGGATATATTTCGCTTCTCCTGCGGCGAAGCGCATTTCAGGCAACAGCAGTATGATCAGGCGATTGACCTTCTTAAAAAGTCAGGCAGCAACCGTTTATTATCCGGACCGTCCTGCTATCTTCTGGGCCTGTCATTGGAGAAGATGGGTTATCACAGCACTGCCATTCAGGTTTACCGAAACACTCTATACAGAGAATATATGAGCAAAGATTTAGAAGTGGCCTTACGTCTCCAGTTATACCGGCTTCTTGAAGCCGGAGGGCACCGCTACCGGGCCGAGAAGGAGTTTGACCGGCTGACAGCTTTGGCTCCCGAGTACCGGAAAAATTGAAACCCACAATAAAAAACACGCCGCACAAAGCGGCGTGCCTTTTATTTAAAGAGATTTCACGACCAAATCGCCGACTTCTTGGGTGTTGTAGCCCATTTTCCCGGCAGCTAAACTCTTGAGGTGGGACTGGCAAACATGGATGACAGAGTTTTCGACACGGGAGGCGGCTTTGTCCTCGCCAAGTGTTTCTAACATCATGGCAGCGGCTCCGATAGCCGCCAGCGGATTGACCACACTCAAGCCGGTGTATTTGGGAGCTGATCCGCCAATAGGTTCGAACATGGATACCCCTTCCGGGTTGATGTTGCCACCGGCAGCGATTCCCATTCCTCCCTGAATCATGGCTCCCAGATCGGTGATAATATCACCGAACATATTTTCAGTAACAATGACGTCAAACCATTCAGGATTTTTGACCATCCACATCACCGTCGCGTCCACGTGGGCGTAATCCCGTGTAATATCCGGGAAATCCTTTTGCCCCACTTCATGGAAGGCCCTCTCCCAGAGGTCAAAGGCGTATGTAAGCACGTTGGTCTTACCGCAGAGCGTCAGTTTTTTGTCTTTATTCCTCTTTTGGGTGTATTGGAAAGCATAACGCAGGCAGCGTTCCACTCCTTTACGTGTACTAATGGATTCCTGTATGGCAATTTCATCGGGAGTGCCTTTACGTAAAAATCCACCGGCACCGGCGTACTGTCCCTCTGTGTTCTCGCGGACAACAACAAAGTCAATCTCTTTTGGTCCTTTATCTTTTAATGGGGTGTCCACACCGGGATAAAGTTTGACCGGACGTAAGTTGATGTACAGGTCCAGCTCAAAGCGGAGCCGTAGCAAAAGCCCTTTTTCCAGAATACCGGGTTTCACGTCGGGGTGACCGATGGCACCGAGGTAAATAGCGTCGTACCCGCGGAGTTCCTCGATGACGCTGTCGGGTAAGATTTCACCTGTACGCATGTAGCGCTCACCGCCCAAGTCGTAGCGGGTAAAATCCATGGCAAAGCCAGCTGATTCACTAACAGCTTCCAGGACCTTAAGGCCTTCGGCAACAACTTCCGGGCCTGTCCCGTCGCCGGGTAAAACGGCAATCTTGTACATTGGGTGAACCTCCTGTCAAAAAAAATATATTGACCACTATTGTAATACAAAAAGCTATAAAAGGGAAGTGTCGGTTGAAAAGGAAATCATCGTAAACTTGGCGAATACCTAAACGACCGATGTTTGATATAGCGCCGACGCACCGCTTTCGGGAGGTTTTCTATGGGCATTCAATTATCTCCTTTTTATAATCGGTTAAAAAAACGTTATCCCCAATTCCCGACAAGCTGTGGTATCTATCTCGATGTGGTGCAGGGCGGGGAGAGCGGTTTTGCCTGGCTGAAAGGGAGAAAATGCCGTACAGCTACATTTAGTGATGAACAGGAATTAAAGCAGATGCTGGATAGCTCTTACTCTCCGCACGTAGCTGTAGTGAGTACTGGTACTGAAGTGCGGGTAACTCAACGCTATTTTTCCATTCTCCGGCTCTTAAATGAAGAGCAAGTGCCCATTGTTACTACGGAATTAACCCCAATACTACAAGCTTTTACTCCTATTGATGGACTGACGCCATGGCGTTGGCTGGAAGAAAACGGGATAAGGATTTTACCAACCCCATCTTTGACAGCTTTTTATGCGACTGTGACAGCCCTGACCGGATATTTTTTTCTTAATGACGAATTTGAGTTTTTACCGGAGTTACAAAGTGTTGTTCCGTTATTACTTGAAAATAACCCCCTTTTTACATATTTGCGTCAAATTCCTTATGGAGAAGTGACCACTTTTGCCGAACTCGCCAAGCTTTTAGGGCTGCACTGGAATGAAAAGCGGGTTATGGCCGAACTGTCACGGCTGCCTGGCGGCGCAGAAGTTTTTGGTCACCGTGTTGTTAACCGCGACGGTAATGTGAGCGAGTTTTACCCGGAGGGAAAGGAACTGCAAAGAGATCTGCTTAAGTGGGAAATGGTTCCGTTTCTGAATGAGAAAGCTGTGGACTTAAAGCTGGCTCTCTGGACGAAGCAAAAATACCGCAACTTAACCAATTACCTGCGGCACGTTCACCAAAGCATGAAATTTATCGAGTTAACATTTAACGAAATCGAAAAAATTCTCGGGTTTCCCTTACCCAGGGCGGCCAGGCGTCTTGGCTCCTGGTGGGACGATGAGATGCCCCATGCCTATATTTGGCAGGGTGGCGGGTGCCGTTTAATCAGTGTCAATATGCAACGGCAGGCCGTAGCTTTTTCACGTAAGGAAACAGCAGAATCCAAAGGGAAGTGACATTATGCGCATTTTACATTTAGCCGATTTGCATCTGGGTTGGCAACCTGAGTTTCTGGGCGAGAAGAAAGAAGAACGAACCAGGGAACGGGACAACTTCCTGCGCAGAGCCGTAGATTTTGCATTAGACTCGCGCAATCGTATTCATGTTGTACTTATAGCGGGGGATTTATTCGAAGTACACAACCCTTCCAGACCGCTGGTTGAAATGGCTCTCAGTCAGTTGCAGCGTTTAGTAAAAAACAATATATTTCTACTCACTGTGCCGGGTAATCACGATGAAATAACATACCACGACTCTGTCTACCGAGCAGAAGCACACCGCTGGCCTGGATACCTGGCGACTAGCCCTATGCCCCGGGAAATTGCCAGGCTCGAATTAGACGGTAAAACGACTTCTTTTTATGGAATGGCGTATACAGGCGGTTTGACTAAGACGTCTCCACCTTTGGAAACATTTCCAAAAGAAGAGGCTGACCGCCATGTCGCTGTGCTTCACGGCAGCCTTGACTGGGACACGGGGGACCGGAGCATGCCAATATCTTCAGCAGCAGTAGCAGGGTCCGGTTACGACTGTCTGGCCATGGGTCATATCCACCGTTTCTCTACGCGCTTTCTTGGTAAGACAACTGCCTGCTACGCCGGAGCTGTAGAAGCCAAGACGTTTCACGACCCCGGAACGGGAATGTTTACCGTACTCTCACTTGGTGAGAGTGTGAACGTGGAGAGAGTTGACGCAGCCTGCCGGCTATACCAAACAAAGGAGCTTGACTTAAATCTGTGTGACACTTTTGAGGATGTGGCCCGAACCATCGCGCAGTGGGCTGACCCGCAATTAATCCTCCGCATCGTGTTAAAAGGACAGGTTAACTACCGGGTCGATCCGGCAGCCTTACAGGAAGCCAACGCACATCTGTTTTATCACCTGCAAGTTGACAGCGAAGGTGTTTATTTAGATTTGGACAGTCTGGCAAGCCTGGCCGGCGAACCTACCATTCGCGGCTATTTTACAAAAAGGCTACTGGCCCGGCTTGAAGGTGAAGAAGATGATACAGAAATTGATATGATCAAGAAAGCTTTAACACGGGGAATCGCAGCATTGCGGGGGGGCGGAGAATAATGGGTTTACGCTGGGCATCGCTGACATTATCGGGATTTGGCCGTTATAAAGACCGCGTAACGATAAAATTCCACCCGGAGGTCTCCGTGTGTCTTGCTGAAAATGAACAAGGGAAATCAACGTTGGTTGCGGGATTGGCGGCCGTAATTTTTGGTTTGCAGAACATTGCGGATCCGCGCAAGTTTGGTTCGGCCCGTTATCGCAATTGGCACAACCCTTCGTCGTTTGAAGGCGAGTTAGAGTTTTTTTCCGGGGACATTCACTACCGTATTCTGCGAAATTTTGATGATAACCGTATATCACTTCAGCGCAAGGTTGACGGGCAATGGCAGGAAGAAGTGTCGGGAGAGCATAACCCTGGTGCACATAAGCCCAATCTCACGTACGAGCAGAAAATCTCTGAACTGATTGGGTTTAATGACAGGGAACTGTTCACGGCCACCTTCCAGGTTACTCAGCCGCTGCCGGAAGGAGATAAAATTATTCCGGGAATTCAGCAATTGTTGTCCGGATCGGGTGCCCATTACCAGACAGCGTTGACTGCTCTCATTGAAGAACTAAAGAGCATTACCCGTTATACCGGGAGGATGGGGATAACTCCCCGGGACATGAATAATGAAAGACGTCTTGAACTGCTGGAGAAGGAGATATCAATACAGGATACACAGATAACAGCCAGCCGCCAAACGGTTGTAGAACTACAGGATACAGCGGCATCTTTACAGGAGGCCCGTGAACAATTTCAGTGTCAGACGGCGCTGTTGACTGAAAAAAGCCGGCTAATGGAAGCGTGGAAGCAGTGGCGGACACTTCAGGAGCGGTACAAGGATGCTGCTGTGAAGCAGGCTACAGTTACAGCGGCATACCAACACGGAAAAATATTGGCCGATAGCGTCAGTGAGAAAGAGAAGCGCCTGTCCCAGGAATTTGCCCAGTTTAGCAAATTTCCTCCGGAAACCGGCGATCAGATTGTTACTGTATCACATCTCAGCAGGGAATTGGCTGTTCAGCAACAGAAGTTAGTTCAGCTTACTGAACGCATGAAAGAAGAGTCAGCAGAAATTGTCAGGCTTGATGAATTGCTTGGCGGTGAACTGTCAACGGTAAAGGGCCGTCACGATTTGCCAGCTCTCTGCCGGGGGTTACGTACCAGACTGTCTGAATGGCGGGAAATAGAGGGAAGCATTTCTAAACTCCAGGGGCAGTGTGAGAGTCTGAAGAACCGGATTGCTGCTTTGCCGGATTTTGCTAAACTGGGAAAAGCACCACTCCATGCGCTGGATACACTGCGTCGGCAATGTGAACTGCGCAAAGAAGACTGGAATGAGTACAGGTCTGATATGGAAAACCTGCGGCAGATACAAGAACAAATATTTCAACAGTACCGTCCTTTTGAAGAAGCTGATGACAGCCTGTTGGAATTGCTGGCTGCGTATGAGACCGGGAAGATGCGTTTGGATGTTGAATTAGGTGCGTCTCAAAACGCCAGGGGGCTTGCACTGCAAAAAATTGAGCAAATTCAGGCTGCAAGAAAACACTATCAGCGCCTGTTCGCAGAGATGGAAAGACTGGATGATACCGGGCTGTCGCTGGTAGAAAAAAAATTGGACTTGCTTCAGGCTAAGAAAGCTGAGGAGGACGTATTACGGCAAACTGCCTCTGCCTCCCATAGTTCAGGTCTGGGCCAACGTCTTGCAGTCTTTATCATGATGCTGGCCGGAGTGGGTGCTGCTTACTACTACACCGGTAACCCCGTAGTCACCGGGGTTATTGCGGTTGCAGCGGGTTTCGTTACTTTTATTATCCTCAAAACGATTGCAGGGAAAAAAGAGAAGGCTCAACCTCAGGCCCGGCTTGGAGAAATTAATGCGCAGATGCGCCAGGTCGATACGCTGCTTGGTTCGTTTTCAGTCAGCAGTGAAGCGCAACTGGGGGAACTGCGCATACGGCTTAGGCAACGGCAGGAAGAACAAGACAGGATTCAACAAATGCAGGCAGACCTGCCCGATGACGACGAACTTTCAGAACTTAAAACAAGACTGGAACAAGCAAAAAAAGAATCAGACGCTTTTATGGAACGAACAGCAGTATTCACCGCAAAATATTCTGACATCCCTGCTGCATTTCGGCAGTGGCGTGAACTTAGTCGGGATGCCAATACGTTACGAAAGAAAACGGCAGACTTTTTAAGGCGTCAAACGAATATTGACAATGGGCAGCTTGTAAATGATATCGACTTGCAGTCGTTGTCGTCACCCTGGACGGAAGTAGGCGTATTTTCCACAGTCTGCGGCGTGGGTGCATCAACACTGGGGGAAGCGCTGGACTGGTTGGAAGCTCTCGATGATAGCTGGTGGAGCAAAGTCAGAGGCGATGTAATTGTTTATGAAGAAGTAACTGAGGAATACGCTGCGGCAAAAAACGGACTTTCGGCACTGACAGAGGAAGGCTCAGAAGGAGCGCAGCGCCGGGAACGGTTGGCCGGGGAAATAGAGGAACTGCGGGCAGCACTTGCTCCTTTTGATGAGAATACAGAGCCGGAAAGATTAGAAAATATGTTATCACAATGGAGCGCTGCTGAGGCGGAACTGACCCGCCGCCGCTCTGCCATGACAACCCTTTTGCAGCAACAGGAGGAAATAACTCTATTAACATCTGACTTACAGGAAAAATTGGCTCCTCTGCTGGAAATGCTGGCGCCGCTGATTGGTGATGAATGTGATTTAACAACAGTCGTTGAACGATGGCACTCATTTCGCGAAATCCGCCGGTTGCATGATGAGGAAAAGAAAGAGCTGGCCGGTGTCCTCTCGTCTCACGGGGTAACCAACATGGCAGAAATGCAGCAAAATATGACAGATACCACAAATAAAGCAATAAGTGCCTTACAACAATGGGAAACTTTAATCTCTGATTTTCCTGCTCTTCCCGGAACCCAACAAGATGATCCTGCTGCTCTGCACACATCTTTCCTCCAGTTGGAAGACCAGATTATACAACTGCGGGCAGACGTTGAATCGTTACAGGAAAAGCTGCGGGAATTAGACGTAAAATATGCCAGACTTCAGGGGCAGACACCGGTGAATATTGCTGCCGGAGAAGTCAGGCTATCTGAACTAAGAACACAACGGGATCGTCTTAACAGGGAAGCTTTATCACTGGAGTTAGCCTATAATGAACTGGCCGCAGCAATCGAAGAGTTTTCCCAGTCATACAGACAGGAGTTTGCGGCAAAGACAACAGAGTATTTTTCGAGGCTGACCGGCGTAAATGAGCGGCGCGTTCTGGTAGATGATCAATTTTCTGTTTCAATTATGGAAAACGGCAAGCCGGCATCTGTCAGCCAGCTTAGTCAGGGGGCCCGGGACCAACTGTATATTGCCCTCAGGCTGGCCATTGCCGATTTGCTGACAGGTGAAACGTCTCTGCCGTTTATCTTTGATGATCCTTTTTTGAATTGGGATGATGAAAGACTTGAGAGAATGCGCCAGGCTGTGATGGAAGTAAAAAATAACCGGCAGGTGTTGCTCTTTTCCCACAGACAGGAATTTTCCGCATGGGGAAATCGCTGTTGGGTGGAAATATAGGAGGCTCAGGATGACTGTACAATTTATTCTGGGAAGGGCAGGGAGCGGCAAAACACAGTTTTGCCTGCGGGAAATAGCCGAACATTGCAGGGTAGAGCCAGACGGCTCTCCCCTGATTTTTCTTGTACCGGAACAGGCGACCTTTCAGATGGAAAAGGAACTAACCGTACTATGTCAGGGAGGCACGTCCCGTGCACAGGTTTTTTCATTTCGACGCCTGGCGTATCGACTGTTAAGGCAGAGTCAGGGCGATGCGCGGCCGATTATAACTGACGAAGGCCGACAGATGGTTTTACGCAGCCTTCTGCAAGACAATGCACCATTTCTAAGAGTGTTTCGACGGGCAGCGCGCCAGCCCCGGTTTTGCGAAAAGTTGGCAATACAAATCAGGGAGTTTAAAAGTTACAGTATTTCCCCGGAGACGCTGCTGAAAGTTTCCGGCGTAGAAAGCTTTCCGCCGCCGTTACGGGAGAAACTATCTGATTTGTCCAGAATTTATCAATCTTACAGTGAGTTTATTAAAGACCGTTTTACTGATCCTGAAGACGTTTTAACGGAACTGGCTGTTGCGGTAACCAACGGTGTGCTGCCTACAGGCACAAGAATATGGGTTGACGGTTTTGCTGGCTTTACGCAGCAGGAATTCAGTGTGCTGGCTGCATTATTAGTCTCCGCAGATCAGGTAAACATCGCTCTCTGCCTGGACCCTGCCAATGCCAGGCAAAAACTGTCGGAGCATGAGCTCTTTCATCCCACCCTGGACACGTACAGGCGTCTAAGACAAGTCTGTGGTGATATTGGTCTTAGAGCCCGCCCTCCATTGACGTTGCCCTACAGGGAGGGGATAGGGCGTTTTAGCGGCAACAAAGCATTGGCCTATTTGGAGTCCCACTTCAACGCATATCCAATCCGGGAATTTACCGGTGAAGCGAAGGGCATTCGCCTGGTTGCTGCCGCCGGTTGCCGGGCTGAGGTGGAGTCGGCAGCCAGGGATATCCTCCACAATGTCAGGGAGAAGGGTTGGCGGTTCCGGGAAATGAGTGTCATTCTTCGGGATTTTGACCGTTATCATGATTTGGTCACAGCCGTATTTGAAGATTTCGGTATTCCTTATTTCCTTGATAACAGGAGAACTGCAGCACACCATCCCCTGGTTGAGTTGCTTAGATCCGCGCTGGAGGCCATACTGACCAATATAGGTTATGTGCCTGTTTTCCATATGCTGAAAACCGGTTTATTTCCCATAGAGCAATATGATGTGGACAGGTTGGAAAATTATGTGCGTGCCCATGGAATCCGCGGCAAAGCATGGCTGACGAAGGAGCCCTGGCATTGGCGTTATCAACTGGCTCTGAATGAAGAAGAAGGAAACGGACATCACAGCTATCATGAAACTCTTGATGGTATCAATCAGGCGAGGGAAATTTTTTGCACAGCATTCTCTCCGCTATATGACGCACTGTCGGGAGGGGGCAATAAAAAGACGGATGTTTACTGTAGGGCACTCTGGGAGTTCATGATGAGGCTGGAAAGCCTTGACAAATTACAGGACCTGGCAGAACGGGAATTGCGCCGTGGAAAAGCAGATGCAATTGCTGTCCACAGCCAGGTGTGGCGGGGCGTAATTGGTTTGCTGGATCAGTTATCCGACATATTAGGTGAGCGGCAGCTTACTCTGCAGGAGTTCTTTGAGACATTTCTGTCTGGTTTGGAGAGTCTGTCACTGGGACTGGTTCCCGCGGGTACCGACCAGGTAAGTGTTGGTAGCGTGGAACGTTCGCGGCAGCCTAAATTAAAGGCGGCATATGTGCTGGGGCTAAGTGAGGGTGATTTTCCGGCCCGCCTGGCTGAAGACGGACTTTTTGCTGACGGGGAGAGGCATTCCCTTGCCGGTGATGGAGTAGAGATGGCTGTTACGAGACGGCAGCGATTGTTTCATGAACAATATCTTTCGTACATCGCAGTTACAAGGAGTTCTGACTACCTTTGGGCCAGCTTTCCCCTGGCTGACGGGGAAGGCAGGGCAAAACGTCCGTCTTCATTGTTTAACCGGCTGCAGGCGATGTTTCCCGCTGCAGAGGTATGTTTCTATGGAAACACCGCAGAGGGAGACGACCTGCATTATCTGGCGGGTGTTGACAATTGCGCAGCCCTGTTGCTGTTAAAAGCCGGGCAAGCTGTGCGGCATGGGGAGATGTCACCTCTTTGGAGCGCGGCATACAGGGAAGCAATCAAAAATCCGGCAGTCAAACGGCGCATGCGAAAACTCTGGCCCTCACTTCGTTATACAAACTATGTTCCTGACTTATCCGTACAGACGGTGGGGAGTTTGTACGGTGCACCGCTCAAGAGCAGTGTTTCCCGACTGGAGCTTTTCGCCCGTTGCCCTTTTGCCCACTTTGCCCGCTATGGCTTGCAACTTGACGTACGACGGGAGTTTAAGGTGGAAGCACCAGATATGGGTGTCTTTTTCCATGCGGCGCTTCGCATCTTTACAGAACAGTTACTCGATGATGGTCTGGACTGGGGGACGTTAACTGCGGCAGACGCCGAAAACAGGATGTCTGCCGTGGTGGAATTGCTGATTCCCCGACTGCAGAATGAGATATTACTATCCTCGGCCCGCCTGCGCTATCTGGCCTCCCGGTTAAAAGAAACAATGACACAGGCCGCCGTTTTATTGACAGAGCATGCAAGACGGGGCAGCTTTCGTCCTGTTGCTGTGGAAATCCCTTTTGGCAGAGGTGGGGGATTGCCTCCTTGGCAGGTGCCCCTTGATGACCAGAGTTTTATCACCCTGACGGGACAGATTGACAGACTGGATGTGGCAACCGGAGAAACGGCTAGCTATATACGTATTATTGACTATAAAAGCAATCCGGCTGAATTGAGTCTTGCAGATGCCTGGCACGGGCTTTCCCTGCAGTTGTTATGCTACATGGCGGTGATGAATGAATCCGCTTGTTCCTTGGTGTCCGGGGATTTCAGAAGTGCCGGTGCCTTATATTTTGCAGTCAACGGCCAATTCAGCCGTGTGGACAATCCGCCATCGGAGGGAAGGGAGAAGGAAAATTCCCTGCGTATGGACGGGATTATTCTCGGTGAACGGGAGGCATACGAACTGATGGGCGGCTCGGGAGATCTGGTCCGCGCCGAACTCAATAATGACGGAACATTTAGCCGGCACTCCCGGGTGGCGACTGCAGAGCAAATAGCTTCATTAATGACGTTTGCGCGTGAGAAAGTTGCATCACTGGGTACTGAAATTCTCTCCGGGAAGGCAGCCGTTTTGCCATACAGAAAGAAAGACGGCAGCAGAGCATGCCAGTTCTGTGAATTCCAGCCTGTTTGCCGCTTTGATACCGGTACTGCCGGCAACGGGTATCGACATCTCTCTTCTTTCAGCCACCAGGATGTCCTGGATACTTTGAGCAGACGCTCCGATGATAAAGGAGTTTTACCCGATGGAACATAAGTGGACCGATGAACAATGGCAGGCGATTACAGTCCGGGACTGTAACCTTTTAGTTTCCGCCGCCGCCGGAGCGGGTAAAACGGCAGTTCTTGTTGAGCGGATTATTCATCTGCTCAATTATGCGGAAAAACCCCTTGATATTGACCGGTTGCTGGTTGTCACTTTTACCGAAGCTGCTGCGGCGGAAATGAGAGAACGTATCGGTAAAGCGCTTCAGAATGAAATGATTGTGTCAAGCCGGCCTGAACTTGCCCGCCAGTTAGCCCTTCTAAACGGCGCTGCGATCTCAACATTACATGCGTTCTGTCTGGATGTGATTCGACGGTATTTTTACCTGTTGGATCTGGATCCCGGTTTTCGTATCGCAGACGAACTGGAAGCCACTCTATTACAGCAGAGCGTGTTAGCTGATGTACTCGAAGAAGCGTTTCAGGAAGGAGAAAAAGGCTTTCTTGCTTTAGTGTCCCGTTTTGGCGGAAAGAACAGCGACGAAAGCCTGATTGAACTGATACTGCGCATATACAGATTTGCCTGGAGTAATCCCTGGCCGGAGCGCTGGCTGATTAATGCAGCACAACCTTACCTGACAACAGGTGCGGCGCCTGAGGCTGCCCTTTGGCACTGGCTGGAACCGGTTACGAAGCAATTACAGCTCTCATTGACAGCCGCTGACAGCGCTTTGTGCCGTGCACTCCGGCTTCTAAACTTGCCGGGAGCGCCGCTTGTTTATGAAGGGAACCTTGTTGCGGAACGGGAGCAGATTGCCAAACTTCAAATGCTGCTTTACGGTTCATGGGCAGAATTACGGGAAGCCTGGAGCGGTATTCAGTTTAAGCGGTTACCCGAGGCAAAAGGTGCCGAAGAGGAACTGAAAGAGGAGATTAAGGAACTTCGGGACCGAGCAAAAACCGAACTAAAAGACTGTCTGGTAATGTATCTGACCCGCTCCATTGAAGAATATTACGAGGAAGTAAAAATCCTGGGTCCGGTGATTCATGCCATGAATGGCCTGGTCATACGCTTTGCCCAATACTATGGTGCGGCAAAGAAAGCCAGGGGATTGCTGGATTTTAATGATCTCGAGCACAATTGCCTCAGCATCTTATTAAGCGGGGAAACTTTTGACGAAATGCTTACCCCGTCAGCGGCGGCAAATGAACTTCGCTCCCGTTATGAGCATGTTTTGGTCGATGAGTATCAGGATATTAATCCGGTACAGGAAGCTATTCTTCACTTAGTTTCGCGACAGGGAGAGCCGGCACCCAATCTTTTTATGGTCGGAGATGTGAAGCAAAGTATCTACCGCTTCAGACTTGGTGACCCGGGCTTATTTATGGAGCGCTTTGAGCGCTATCCCGAAACCGGCGGCGGCACTGAGCGCCGGCTGCTACTTTCGTACAATTTTCGCTGCCGTAGCGGTGTGGTCAACGCCGTTAACTTTATCTTCCGGCAACTTATGACCCGGGAAGCAGCGGAAATCGAGTATGACAGGGCTGCGGAACTGGCTTGCGGTGCCCAGTACCCGGAAGCGGGCGAGAACTGTATGAATGAGACTCCGGTAGAAGTATATCTGCTGGAAAGAAATAATGAAAGGCCGCAGGGAGAAGGCATGCCTGACTGGGCTGAAGCGGGCGTCACAGCTTTGGAAAAAGAAGGGGCCATTATCGCCCGCCGGATATCCCAAATGGTTGACACTGGGAGCAACGGAGCCACCCGGGTTTATGACAAAACCGCCGACGTGTACCGGCCTCTCATGTACCGGGATATTGTCATTCTCATGCGAGCCACCACGGGCAGGGCGAATCAACTTGTTGAGCTGCTGGGTAAGTACGGAATTCCCGCGTATGCCGATCTGTCCACCGGCTATTTTGCTGCAACGGAAGTGGACACGATGCTCTCTTTCCTAAAAATTGTCGATAACCCGTGTCAGGACATCCCTTTAGCTGCCGTTCTCCGGTCTCCATTTGTGGGCCTGAACGAAGAACAACTGGCAGCGGTCAGGCTGTACGGAGGAAAAGGCTGCGATTTCTACGGAGCCGCCCGCACAGCAGCACTAGGTGGTCTGCCCGGCATTTCAAAAAGGCTGCGCTATTTCTTCCGACGGTTGGATGATTGGCGGGAGAAGGTTCGCCATGAAAAGCTGGCAGCATTTATTGCAGCCGTATACAAAGAGAGCGGTTATCGGGACTATGTGGCCGGGTTACCGGACGGGGCGCAACGACAGGCGAATCTGAGAGCTTTGTTTGAACGGGCCCGGCAATTTGACCGGTTTTCCAGGCAGGGATTGTTTCGTTTTCTTCAGTTTATAGAGCAACTGAGAGCTTCCGGAAAAGACTTGGGCGCAGCCAGGGCTCTCGGTGAAAAGGAAAATGTGGTACGAATTCTGAGTGTTCATAAAGCCAAAGGACTGGAATTTCCCGTTGTTTTTCTCTGTGATTTGGGAAAAGACTTTAATGTTCAGGATACCCGTGATGATGTGCTGTTACACCGCCAGCTTGGCTTGGGCCCGCTCATTGTGGAGCCGGAAAAGCGACTGCGTTATCCGTCTCTCCCTTATCTGGCGCTTCGCTTGCGGACAGAGGCGGAAACCCGGGCTGAAGAAATGCGTATCCTCTATGTGGCGCTGACCCGGGCCCGCGAAAAACTTGTCCTGATTGGTTCTGTCAGAAATCTGCCCAAAGAAATAAAAAAGTGGAGCCGCCTGCTAAACCATACAGAGCAAACGCTTCCCGCCGATGAAATTGCAGACGCAAAAAGTTACCTGGACTGGCTGGGCAAAGCGCTGGTTCGCCATCCGGACATGTTTGGTAAAGATACAGCCCAACTTTCCTGGCTTACAGGAGAAGAATCCCGTTTTGCCTTAGAGATAACTGAGGATTCAGCGGCGGATGCGAAAACTGAAATAGCAGAGCACAGAAGAGTGCAGCAAATCGGGAATGACTTGTTATCGATGCTCCCTGTTTCCTGTGATGTACCGGCAGATCTGGAGGAGGCAGTGCGGGAGAGGATAAACTTTCGGTATCAATATCCTGTATCCACATTGCCGGCAAAGCTCTCCGTCAGTGAAATAAAACGCCGCTTTGACCACAGAGAAAAGGAAGAAGACGGAACAATAAATTATCAGTCTACACAGTTGTGGTCCTCTCCTGCTTTTATAGCGCAAAAAAAAGGGTTGTCAGCCGCCGACAAGGGAACATTGTACCATCTTGTACTGCAGTTCCTGGATTTCCACGGGTCTTTGGATCCAGAGGGAATCAGGCAACAGATTTATGAACTGGCCGTAACTAAAATAATTCCTGCCGCAACCGCTGGTGAGATTGACCCCGGACTTATTACTGCCTTTCTGCAGAGTGAAGCCGGCAAGGTACTACTTGCCCACAAAGGGACAATTCACCGTGAATGGCCGTTTACCATGTCTCTGCCAATTCACGAAATTAACCCGGAATTGCCGGCGGATACAGATGAGTACATTGTGACACAGGGAATTATCGACGTAATCATCGCAACTCCGTCCGGATATGTTCTCATTGATTATAAAACTGACCAAATACCCGCCGGCGGAATCAGTGAATTAACCACACGTTACCGCACACAGATGGATTTGTACAAAAGAGCAGTTGAAGTAATTCTAAAAAAGCCGGTACAGTCAACGTACATCTATTTTCTCCATGCAAAATGCACTGTCTTGCTAGATAAAGACACAAATATTAATCAATAATTAAGTTCTTTTTGTTCGCGACCTCAAGGAGAGGAATTCAGCATTAGCTGGCGAAAGAAGTAAATACAGAAAGATTCATTATGGTTCCCAGATGAAAGAAAACGCAAAAGAGATATTACAGCGTACAGTTCAAGCTCTTTGTGTCGATACGAATAACGTCGAAGTTCATACAATTCTGGAGTACGGCAAAGCTGCCAATGAACTGGTTAAGAAAGCGAACGAAGTGGGCGCTGACCTGATGGTTATCGGCAACTCCAGTATATCTGAAGCGGAAGAATTCCTGACCGGTTCAGGTATCAGCCATAAAGTGATGCATAAGGCTCCTTGTCACGTGTTGGTAGTAAAATAATTTTCTGATTGATATGCAAAGAAGGAGCCTGCCGTTAACGGCAGGCTCCTTCTTTTGGCTAAGTATATTTCATCCGAACCGTACTCATCTACCGGCTCCGGTAATCACACCATCTTAACCCCGATAATCTTTTTGCGTCAGGTACGCCGACTTTGAGTTAGTGGTGCGATTAAGACAGAGAATCCGGTGAGATGAAATTTACTTCTTGTTTTGCTTTTCAATGCACCACCTCCAATACTTGCCTCTATCCTTATTATATGCGGAAATGAGTAATAAATCAAGGGTAGGCCAATAGTATCTATCTATAGAGTCAGTCGTCACTATTGCCTGCTTCAATGGAAGAGCGGCTTTCGATAATAATTCCGCTTAGAATTAATATAAGTCCAAGCAGTAGATGCAAACCAAGCAATTCACCGAGAAAGAGCCATGCAAAGAATAGTGACATGGGCAGGTTGACCACGCTGTAAACAGCAGCTTTCCTGGCACCCAGTCCCGCGACACCGTTTAAAAATAGTAAAAATCCAAAAAATGATGATAACACGGCTAATATAAAGCCGTAGCCGATAGCGGCAGGTTGAAGAAGTGCTCCCTCCGGGATGAATAACAGCAGGAAAGCGGCCCCAACCAGAAAGCCAAACTGTACAAACATGGAAACTTGCAGCGGACGCACTTTTTGTAAGTTATGGTGGCTGTAGAGAATGAAAAAAGCATGAGCCAAGGCGGCTCCAAGAGCTAACATTATTCCCAGGGCGCTAACCACACCGGCACCGGGGCGTGTTGTGACCAGCACCCCGGAAAAAAGAATGACTAAAGAAAGAATGTCCAGTCTGCGCAGCCTAATGCGGAAGAAAGCAGCATTTCCCACGAGCACAAAGAAGGGATAGGAAAAGAAAAGCATGACTGTATAAGACGCACTGAGACGCTCCAGACTTAAAGTGAAGAAAAGAGCCATGAAAAAAAAGCCGGCAATGCCTAAGAGCAATAGCGGGCCAACGCTGGCACGGTTTACGTTGAAAAGCTTCCTGTGTCTTATCAGGGCAAACCCGGAATATAATAATACCGCAAAGACAGCCTGCCAGAAGATAAGTGCCAGGGAGGACGCCCCGCCCCACAGAGCAAGCTGAATCCAGACAGGATTTAGGGAAACAAGCAAAATTGCACTAAACAGATATAATGCAGCCATATCATCACCTGATTATAAGACTTCTCCGCACTGAACGGGTTTCCTGCAGAAATACGAGTCGAAGCTGTTGACAAAATTAATTGTAAATAGTTATAATGAATCTAGTTGAATATACGACTTGTGGTGCCGCATTGCGGAGAATAGGGAACCGGGTGAGAATCCCGGGCGGACCCGCCACTGTAACCGGGGAGAACCCACGAAAGACCACTGTTTCTTTTTTTGAAACGGGAAGGGCGTGGGAACGGCGAACCGGGAGCCAGGAGACCTGCCACTGCGTCGATCGTGAAGGATGATGGTAAAGTCCTCAAGCAAACTTTTGCTTGAGGACTTTTTATTATAAAAATAGGAGGTACATAAGATGAAAAAATTAGCAGAAACATTAATCGCCATCAAGCCGCTTGATGAGGCGGCAATGTCCGGGGCTCAGAAGCGCCTGGACTCCCTCACAAAACCGGTGGGAAGTTTGGGTGTGCTGGAAGACATGGTTAAAAAAATTGCGGGTATTACCGGCGAAATTAAGCCGCCTATTCCTAAAAAAACCAGCATATTGATGGCCGGAGATCACGGTGTTGTGGCTGAAGGCGTATCTGCGTATCCCAGTGAAGTGACACCTCAGATGGTTTTAAATTTTCTCCACGGCGGTGCAGCGATGAATGTTTTGGCACGGCACGCCGGTGCGGAACTGATTGTGGTCGATGTGGGTGTTGCTGCGGAATTACCGGAGCATCCAATGCTTAAACTGAAGAAAATCTCATTTGGAACAGCCAATATGGCCGAGGGACCGGCTATGACGCGGGAGCAGACGGTGGCCGCGATAGAAACAGGTATTGCGATAGCAGAAGAATGCATTGCCACCGGTACCGGCATATTTGGGACAGGAGAGATGGGGATTGGTAACACAACACCAAGCACGGCAATTATTGCCTGCTTCCACGGAGGGGATGTGGCCGGAGTTTGCGGCCGTGGCACTGGGGTAGATGATCAGCGACTGGCCTTGAAAATCAGTGTTATTGAGAAAGCGCTTCAGGTAAATCAGCCTGACCCCGCCGACGCCCTTGATGTACTTGCCAAGGTTGGCGGCTTGGAAATTGCCGGCTTGGTCGGTGTAATACTGGCCGCCGCAGCCAACCGGATTCCTGTAATTGTCGACGGCTTTATCTCCGGTGCCGCCGCTGTAGTGGCCGGGCGGATGAGCCCACTGGCCGCCGATTATATGATTGCCTCACATCTTTCCGAAGAACCTGGCCATAGGGCAATGCTGAACCTCCTGGGATTAAAGCCATTCTTACAGATGAATATGCGCCTTGGGGAAGGAACAGGAGCTGCACTGGCGATGACCATGGTTGATGCAGCATTAAAAATAACGCATGAGATGGCCAGTTTCGCCGATGCCGGCGTTTCGGAAAGCACCGAATAATTAACGTTTTGTGAAAGCATGATACATGTTGTAACGTATCATGCTTTTTTTATACTTATATTACAGACATTGCAGGAATCCGGCAACTTGTAAAGGAAGTAGTGGGAAATAAAGGTGGCGATATTTTTGAGCCAATTCCTGGAACCGCTGATTATAGCAATAAACACACTGGTATTTATGCTTATGGGTCTTGACAAAAGAAATGCCCGGATGCACAAGAGAAGAATTTCGGAAAAAGTATTTCTGACCTTGGCTTTCCTGGGCGGGAGTGCCGGAGTCTGGCTGGGTATGCAGATATTCCGTCATAAAACGAAGCACCGCCTGTTTATTGCAGTGATTCCTTTACTGGTAGCGGTACAGGTGCTTGCTTTACTTTACTTCACTCTTCGCCCTTGAACGTAAAGGAGCTGATATTTTGATTCCCCTGAAAGACTCCCCGAAAACAAGGACATTTCCCTATGTAAACGTGTCTATTATTATTATCAACATTATTGTGTTCATCCGTCAGTTGGCGATGACCAATCCTGAGCTCCAGTCTTTTGTCTTTACCTATGGATTGATTCCCCAGGCAGTCACCGAGGCACTGACCCAGGGTCATTTCTCAGCGATAATTACGCCTCTGTTAACGTATCAATTTATGCACGGCGGCTGGTTGCATATAGGCAGTAACATGCTCTACTTGTGGGTTTTCGGTGATAATATTGAGGATCGGGTAGGTCATAGTAAATATTTACTATTCTACTTACTGGTCGGCAGCCTGGCAGGGTTCGCGCAGATTGCGATAGATACTGGAAGTACCGTGCCGATCATCGGGGCCAGCGGTGCCGTAGCAGGAGTTCTCGGGGCATATCTGGTTAGTTGTCCCCGGGCCAGGGTACTGGCGTTAATTCCTGTGTTTATCATCTTTACCCTGGCAGAAGTACCAGCGGTAATATTTCTCGGTTTCTGGTTCATATTGCAGATTTTTTCCGGAATAGCCAGTATCGGTGCCGCCGGAGTATCCATTGCTTTCTGGGCCCATATTGGCGGTTTTGTTGCCGGACTCGTGCTGGTTGGTTTATTCGGGAAAAAAATAAAATGTGAATAGGAGTGTTTACATGGACGAGTTGCGGGTAAACAATTCGTTAATCCAACTGGTACAAGGTGACATTACCATGGAAGAAACAGACGCCATCGTCAACGCTGCTAATAAGCAATTGTCGCCGGGAGGAGGCGTTTCCGGTGCCATACACAAGGCGGCAGGCCCGGGTTTATGGGAAGAAGCTAAAAAAATAGATGGGTGTGATACAGGGGAGGCAACCATCACATACGGGCATAACCTTAGAGCGAAGTATGTCATTCATACTGTAGGGCCCGTTTATTCCGGCAGCCCTGAAGATTCTAAACTGCTTCGCTCTTGTTTCATGGAATCATTACGTCTGGCGTCAACCCATGATGTTAAAACAATTTCATTTTCGGCCATATCCACAGGGATTTTCGGCTACCCCGTCCCTGAGGCGGCCGGTGTTTCACTCCGTGCTGTACGTGACTATTTATTGGAGCATCCGGAAATACAAATTGTACGGTTTGTGCTGTTTAGTGAAAACGACGTGGCTGTCTTCAGAAAAACGTTAGAGACAGTTGAGATATAAAAGGCGCCCGCAGGCGCCTTTTATTATAGGCAAGGATTATAACGCTCAGGGAAGCTACGATCCTTGCCGTGGGGGTTGTAAGGGGGTGTTCCCCCTTACTCTTGCGGGGTGCTCAGGGTCCTCAGACCCGCCGAAGGGGCGGCAGCCCCTAGCGGAATAAAAAAGACGTTCATCTGAAAACGCGTA
>JAGXRM010000053.1 GCA_018335855.1 Clostridiales bacterium | reverse complement strand
TTAATATCTCCCAAAGCGATATGGTTGATATTCCATCATAAAGCTCTCGGTATCGCCTGTCACAGCCTGCGCACGTGTTAATTACCTGTGTGCCACTTTCGAGATTAGGTTCATGTCTACAACAGATCATGTGTTCAGGCATATCGCCTAAATACATATTTAAGAATCCCAATACTTTTTTAGCAAGCTCCGGCTTATAAATCATAAAAGCACAGCCCGGTGCGTAAACTTTCTTCATTTCAACACCCCCCAACAATTTTTGTACAATCATATCTTACAGGAAATGCATCTGTAAATCTTCCTATATTTCATCAATTAATTTTGTCTTAAAAATGTACGACATTTTTTATCCCAATAGAGGTTTTCCCAGTTTATTAATTACTGTGTCATTTAATAATAGCGGTTTTTGTGTATCATATTGGTAAGGAGGCTGATAGGGATGCATCATAATGAGAACTCAGCTTTTTAATTTTATACAGCATTTTTTCTATACTTTTCTTGCTTCTGGCTATTAGTCAATGTGAAAGTTTGACCGCCAAACCCCGACTTTACTTCGAAAACGGTATATTACTTGGGCTAACGTTGTTAATGCATACTTGGCTAGAAGATGCTGGCAGACATATGCAAAAAATATAGAGAGTGCCCGTTTGCCAAGAGTGTAACATTGGGGACTAACTTAATTATACTTAAAGCGATTCAATTCTTTAATCAGGGCATCTGCATTTGCCCTTAGTTCCTCAGCAGACGCATTTATCTCTTCCATAACAGAGGACTGCTCTTCTGTTGAAGCGGCAATTTCCTCACTGCCTGCACTAACCTCCTGGGCCGATGAAGTAACCACTTCAATCTTCTGTACAATACTGTTTACATTTTTGACAATTTCTCTGAATGTTACGCCGCTTGCTAAAACGACGTCCGAGCTACTTCGAACCGTCTCCACGCCTTTTTCCATACTAGTTACGGCACAGCTACTCTCTTCCTGCGTTTCTCTTACAAGTTTTCGTATCTCCTCAGCTGCGGTGCGGGACTGCTCAGCCAGCTTCCGAACTTCTTCTGCCACAACAGCAAAGCCTCGGCCCTGCTCACCTGCTCTTGCAGCCTCAATAGCTGCATTTAAAGCAAGCAAGTTTGTCTGTTCCGCAACATCAGTGATGAGGCCAACAATATTACCAATATCCTGCGAACGCTTATCCAAGGCACCAATGACATTGCGAAGTCCTTCAACCATGGTATTAATTTCCTGCATTTGCAAAATAGCGTTATCTACGGCAGCGCTGCCTTCTGCGGCACTGGTCGCAACTTGGTTGGACAACTCAGCCATTTCTTGTGAACTCGCGCTCATCTCTTGCGTATTGCTTGAGAACTGATTGGTGCTGGCCACCACTTCTTCCAGTGACGCGCTCACAGATTCCACTGCCTCGGACAATGCTTCACTGCCTTCATTTACGCCTGTGGCTGTCAGAACCGCCTGGCGAATAAGCTGACGCAGGTTCTCATTCATAGTATTAAACGCATGCCTAACTGTCCAATCTCATCATTTCTTTTTATGTCAGTTGAAACAGTAAAGTCACCGCCAGCAACTTGTTTCCTGTCCAGGCCCGCATTATTGCCGTTGCTGATGCGTTTGAAGAGATGATGTCAATCGTCAGAGACGTATAGCTTACAGAAAACTGCCGGGGGTGGTCTTGTAGCGACAGGACACCCCCGGCTTTTGTACACAAGAAATGCGCGCTTATTCGCTTCCCTCAACGCGCGCATTTCAGTACTGCTTACGTTAGCCGCTCGCTAAATGCGAGCGATATAATTTCTAGCAGTATAAAAAAGTGACGGATCATTCCGCCACTTTTACTATTATAGTGTCAATTGTAAGCTGGTTTATTGGAGTTTTTCCTTGAGGAGCTTATTGGCTAAGCCGGGGTTTGCTTTTCCTTTAGAAAGTTTCATGACTTGGCCGACGAGGAAGCCGATGGCTTTCTCTTTACCGTTTCTGTAGTCTTCCACCGATTGTGGGTTCCCGGCAATGACCTGATCGACGATGGCGGCGATGGCACCTTCATCGGAGATTTGGACAAGGCCTTTTTCCTTTACTATTTCACCCGGCAATTTACCGGTGGTAAACATTTCTTCAAAGACGGTTTTGGCGATTTTACCGCTAATGGTACCGTTATTTTGTAGCTTTAATAATTCCACTAAATGCGCAGGTGTCAGCTTGGTGTCCTGAATCTCTTTGCCTTCAGCATTGAGAAATCCGGAGATATCCCCCATTAGCCAGTTAGATACCGCCTTAACATCGTGGTAATCAGCAGCGACTGCTTCAAAAAAGTCGGCCATCGCTTTGGATGCGGTAATTACAGCAGCGTCGTACTCGGGAAGGCCCATCTCAGTCACATAACGCTGGCGGCGGGCGTCTGGCATTTCCGGCAGGCCGGCTTTAATTTCATGAACCCAGTCTCGGTCAACGATGACCGGGACAAGGTCCGGATCGGGGAAATACCGGTAGTCGTGGGCTTCTTCTTTGGAACGCATGGAATAAGTGATTCCTTTGTTTTCATCCCAGCGGCGCGTTTCCTGAACCACTTTGCCGCCGGACTCAAGGACCCCGGCCTGGCGCTCCACTTCATATTCAATGCCGCGGTGTACGGCTCTGAAGGAGTTCATGTTTTTAATTTCAGAACGGGTACCAAACTCGGTACTACCTGCCGGCATAATGGAAACATTGGCGTCACAGCGCAGGCTTCCTTCTTCCATTTTTACATCGGAGACGCCGGTATACTGGATGATACTCTTAAGCTTCTCCAGATATGCTTTCGCCTCATCGGCGGAACGCATGTCCGGTTCCGAAACGATTTCAATAAGCGGTACGCCGGTGCGGTTATAGTCGGTCAGTGAATAATCGCCAAAATCGGCATGAATCAGTTTTCCGGCATCTTCTTCCAGGTGGACCCGGGTAATGCCAATCCGTTTAGTTTGTCCTTCTACTTCAATGTCCAGATAGCCGTTGACGGCCATGGGCAGATCGAACTGGGAAATCTGGTACGCCTTAGGCAGATCGGGGTAGAAATAATTTTTGCGGTCAAACTTCGCAAAAGACGGAATTTCACAGTTCAGTGCCAGCGCTGCGCGAATTGCAAACTCCACTGCACTTTTATTCAGTACCGGCAGGGAACCGGGGAACCCCAGACAGACCGGACAGACATGAGTGTTGGGATCTTTGCCGAATTCTGTGGGGCACGAACAGAATATCTTTGTGTTCGTTGCCAGTTCCACATGGACCTCGAGGCCGATGACTGTTTCATACTTGCTCATTAGGCAGCGCCCCCTTTACCAAGTCCCGGTTTCTTCCGCTCGATACCGCTATTTTGTTCATAGGCGTAAGCAGCGCGAAGAATTGTTCCTTCGTCAAACGGTTTGCCGATTAACTGTAAACCGACTGGTAATTTACCGGCAAAACCACAGGGTATGGAAACAGCAGGCAGTCCTGCTAAGTTAGCGGGAATCGTACAAATGTCATTGAGATACATGGTCAGGAGATTTTCCACCGTACCTGCCTGAAAAGCCACAGTTGGTGCTGTTGGAGTGAGGATTACATCATATTTTTCAAAAGCTTGGTCAAAGTCCTGTTTAATTAATGTCCGGACTTTTAAGGCTTTCAGGTAATAGGCATCATAATAGCCGGAGCTGAGCGCATAGGTGCCCAGCATAATCCTGCGCTTCACCTCAGTGCCAAAACCCTGGCTGCGTGTCTTTTTATACATGTCCAGCAGGTTGTCTGCTTCGGCACGGAACCCGTACTGAACACCGTCGTAGCGTGCCAGGTTGCTGGATGCTTCCGCCGGTGCAATCAGGTAATAGACGGGAATACCGTAGTCTGTGTGCGGCAGAGAAATCTCTTCTGCTTCGGCGCCCAGGGATACCAGCACATCCAGCGCTTTTCGCACAGCGTCCTTCACTTCCGATTCGATTCCTTCAGCGAAATATTCACGGGGAACTCCGATTTTCATCCCTTTAACGTTGCCGTTAAGGAAAGATGTATAATCCGGTGTTTCCACGTTAGCAGAAGTGGAGTCACCGGGATCGTGAGCAGCTATAGAGTTAAGTACCAGGGCGCAGTCACGAACATCTTTGGTGAACGGGCCGATTTGGTCCAGAGACGAAGCAAAGGCGATTAACCCGTAGCGGGAGACCCGGCCATATGTAGGCTTCATACCAACGACACCGCAAAAAGCGGCTGGCTGGCGTATCGATCCTCCGGTATCTGAACCCAGGGCGAAAAACGCTTCATCTGCAATGACAGCCGCAGCGGAGCCGCCACTGGAACCGCCGGGAACGCACCTGGTATCCCAGGGGTTCCTAGTTGTAAAGTACGCCGAATTTTCCGTGGAGGAACCCATAGCAAACTCGTCCAGGTTTGTTTTACCCAGCAACACAGCGCCTGCGTTTTTTAAAAGCGTTGTCACGGTCGCATCATAGGGCGGGATGAAGTTGTGCAGGATTTTGGACGAACAGGTAGTGCGTATTCCTTTGGTACACATATTATCTTTCAGTGCCATAGGTATTCCCGCCAGCGGACCGACAGTCTCGCCATTTAAACGCCTGGCGTCTAGGGTGGCCGCTTCAGCCAACGCCTGATCGCCTATCACCGTCATAAACGCTTTGACTTCCTGATCCACGGCAGAAATACGGGCAAGCGCAGCTTCCGTCAGTTCCCGGGAACTCACTTCTTTTTTATGTAGCTTATCCAATGCTTCAGACACAGTTAATTTTTCTAACAAGGAAACTCCTCCTCTACTCAATCACACGGGGCACACGAAACATACCGTCTTCCTCATCAGGAGCATTGGCCAGCGCTTCTTCCCTGGGTAGGCAAGGGCGGACCCTGTCCTCACGGAACACGTTATTTAAAGGAAGGACGTGGGCTGTGGGCTGTATTTTTTCTGTATCCAGCCGGTTTAGCTTGTCCGCATATTGTAAAATGGCGTTTAGCTGCTCAGTGTATGCTTCCATCTCTGAGTCATCCATTTCCAGTCTGGCCAGACGGGCTACATGGGCAACCTCTTCCCTGGTAATTTTCATACTTGCTCCTCCTTCACATCGTTAGCTCCGACCAATCGGACAAATTTTCCTGTGGCCTCCACAGCCACGTCTCCGTCGGGCAAGATGACTACGGCTGTCATTACATATATATTTCGCTTCACACTATCCTGGCGAGCGACACAGCGAACGGTAACACCAGTCGGTACAGGTTTTTTGTACCGTAGTTCCATACCGGCGGTAACCACACCCATGCCGCGGGTATTTAAGTGTTTAGCCATAACTTCATCCAAAATCGTGGCGGTAATTCCGCCGTGCATGACTCCGGTATACCCCTGATACCGCTCGTCAGTGTAAAAATCACAAAAATATTCTTCACCGTCCCACTCAAACTCCAGTTTGAGCCCATGGGGATTAGCAACTCCGCAGGCGAAACATTTATTGTTATCAACAAGTTTCACACCTAACACCACACTTTCGCGGCAGATACACCACGGGCAAATTATACCATAATCCATATTCTTCGGCAACTTTCGGAATGAGAAGGTAAAAAAAATAACGGTGTTACCCGTTATTATAAGGCTAGTCTTTTAAGCTTACGCAGTTTTCCAGCAGAGCGCACAGCCCGCAGGTTTTATCCGCCTGGTGACTCTGTACAGCCAGGAGGCGGAAGCCTTGTTTTCCTGCTTCCAGGTACCTGGTCTTCCCCGCAGGAACTACGGTAATATCTCCGTCTGTCAATGGATACGACTCATCCTCAATATGCAATGTACCGTCACCATCCATAACAAAGAGCAGTACGGGGGCATCCACAATACATTCATCCGCTTTTTCGCCCGGTTCCAGCTTGACACGGAGCGCTTTGACATCTGCGGCGTTATGTACCACTCTCTTCATTTCCCCGTGCTTAGGTGCTAAAATATTAACAATTCGCTGCACGATTACCCCCCTCTCAAACTTATAACAAGCATGCAAATTTCCTCTTTATTGTTCTGCATGACAGTTTAGACAATTATTATAGTTTCCCGGCCCAAACATTGCATTATGACTCTCAGTGATATTACCGTGACAAGCTAAACAATTTTCCCGTCCCGCCACAGGGTGAGTAATAACCGGACCCGTGACTTGTGGCGTTTCGGTGCGGTCAACTCCTGCCCGCACATAAACGCCAACAAGAAGCATAATTACCAACACAGAGATTAAATAAATTGTCCGAGAAATGTTCATTCCCTCCAGTATATTTTTTTTAGTATTCTCCGTTGTTTAACATATACCCTTCAAAATGACAACTTTTTTACAGATTTTCAGAATTTATTCAGAATTTTCTTTTAATATTTTCTGATATTGATTATAATAGACCATAACGGCTAAAAAGGAGGACTTACCATGCATGCCATTACAGGTTGCGACAGTTTACTGGGTATGAAGATTGCATCTCTTCTCCGGGAAAGGAAAGAGGATGTTCAATGCGTAAGCGTTACTCAAGACGAAGAAAGTCTGGCAAGCGCTCTAACAGGTTGCGATACTCTATATCACTGTGAGGAGCATATAGAATTCTCCAACCGTTCTCAGGAGTTTTTTGACTTCAATGTGATTGGTACAGAAAATTTATTACAAGCGGCCGTCAAGGCAAAGGTTCGCCGTGTATTATACGTGTCCAGCATAGGTGCTGCAGGCCCGTCACAAAGCTTCCGGGCAATAACCGAAGCCCATGCTCCCAAACCCCTGCCCGCACCATACCAGGACACCAAATTTCAGGCTGAAGAAGTAGTCATGCGTTTTGCACAAGAAAGCAACATTGAAGTTGTTATTGTCCGCCCATCCTTTTTGGTGGGTGCAGGTGCAAGCTACGCGGCCACCTGTTTCTCTCTCTATGCAAACAGTTTTATTCGTACAGTCCCCGGTTCACGTAAACATGTTTACAGTTTAATCGGCGCAGACGATGCTGCAGCAGGTTGTCTCGCCGCCATGGAAAAAGGCCGTTCCGGGGAAGTATATTACCTTACGGGGGACGATCCCTTACAAATGGCCGACATCCTCAACCTGTTCAGCGAACTATCCGGCCTACCCCGTGCTCTCGGGTTATCGCTCCCGCTGCCGTTATTACTGATTGTATCTTCACTTAAAAATGCTTTGCCTGGCCTTAAAGAAGATCTGTTATCCCACGAATTTATTGAAAACTATCTAACATGGAACTGGATATTTAGCAATGATAAGGCAAAACATGAATTGGGCTTTTCCCCGCGCCCAATCCGCGAAGACTGGCTGGAAACCATACTATGGGCAGTTGAGCAGGGGTATGTGAAGAAGTCGAAAGCTGAACAGGTCAGGGAACATGTGATGCGCAAGAAATAAACACCGCTATGTAACACGGTGTTTTATGCTAGGAATTCTGTTTTAAATAGTCAACGAGGGATTCTTCCCCTTCGCTGGCTATTTTTGCTTTCATTTCTTTCTAGGCCAGATTGCATGGAAAGCTTACCTGACCATACCCTTATTACTGCTTTGCGACAGTCGCCAGCGGCTAAACTCAATGATTGTGACTATTGTCAAGATTAAAAGCAGCAGTGGAAAGACTTTAACAGCCACGGAATCAGAGGCGCCGATGGGGTTATCCGGATGCATGACCATGCCCATGTTTCTTCTGATTAACAGAACTGCCGCCGCAAATGCAATATTTGCTCCTGATTTCAGCTTTAAACTTCCCCCAGACGCAATTGCTTCTTTCCCTACACCCAGTACTAACATCGTTATCGCCGCAATGGTACGCGGTTCGGCCCAAAACAGGCCACCCCAGACGACCTGCATGGACACAAGGGAAAGTGCCACTGACACAAACCAGACAACCACAGCCCACAGGCCAATTTCCCAGGACCACAGCCCAAGGGGTGTATGCGATGAAACCAAGTAAGCTAAACCTAATAGCGCGGCTGCATAAAAAGCATATAACCCGGCATAGCTTAGCGTGCCGTGAAAATAAATCAGCTTAATCCACTGTCCCAATGTTTGTTCTGCCGGGGCAAACCACAGTAGTACTGCACTTATGACCAGGAAGATTAAAATAATGGCAGTGCCTCTGTTCATCATTTAGCATTCCTCCAAATAAAATAGACACGTTCTTCCGTGTCTATTTCGTGTCTGCAATTGTATTTCCCTGCTCACCCTGGCCCAGAAGTTTGAAGAGGGACGCTTCATCCAGAACAGTGATATTCAGTTTTTCTGCTTTATCGAGTTTGCTGCCGGCCTTCTCGCCGGCTACCAGATAGTCGGTATTTTTACTGACACTGCCGGTGACCTTACCCCCAGCATCCTCAATCAGGCGGGCTACTTCTTCCCGGGAATAGGTGGGCAGTGTTCCTGTGAGCACAAATGTTTTTCCGTTTAGAGGGCCCGCTTCTTCTGCCTTTTGTTCCTGAACAAAATTTACACCGGCCCGGCGCAGTTTTTCTATTACTTCACTGGTGGAATCTAGTGCAAAAAAGCTTATCACACTTTCTGCAATCTTTGGCCCTACTTCAGGAACGTTGACCAATTCTTCCATGGTCGCTTCTGTTACATTATCGAGGCTGCCAAAGTAATCAGCTAAAAGGCGTGCGGTGCGGTCACCGACAAAGCGGATACCTAAGCCGTATATTAACCGCCACAATGGTCTGGATTTACTCTGTTCTATGGCTGCCAGCAGGTTTTCCACAGATTTATCGGCTTTGCGCTCCAGAGCAAGCAATGCTTCTTTATTCTCCGGCAGGTAATAAATATCGGCCACATCCTGAATTAAGCCGGCGCCCAGTAATTGTTCGGCCGCAGCCGGCCCGAAACCCTCAATATCCATGGCACCGCGGGAAGCAAAGTGAGCGATGCGCTCCATGACCTGTGCCGGACAAGCCAGGTTAAAGCAGCGCAGTGCGACTTCTCCGGGCAGCCGGCTTACAGCCGAGCCGCAGGCAGGACATACCTCGGGCATAATAAATGATACTTCTTTCCCTGTCCGCTTGGCTTTAACCACTTCCACCACTTCAGGAATCACGTCACCGGCTTTTTGGATGATTACATGATCCCCCACACGGACATCCTTCTCACGGAGAATATCTTCGTTATGCAGGCTGGCGCGCCTGACCACAGACCCAGCCAGTTTAACCGGGGCCAGCTCAGCAATGGGCGTCAGAGTACCGATACGTCCCACCTGGACAGTAATCCCTTCCACCCGGGTGACGGCCTGCTCCGCCGGAAATTTAAAGGCAATCGCCCACCGTGGACTTTTTGCCGTCGTTCCTAAGCGCTGCTGCAACGCCAGATCATTTATTTTAATAACTAACCCGTCAATATCGTAGGGGAGTTCGTAGCGTTTTTCCCGCCAACCTTCACAGTATGCCACCACTTCTTCCAGGTCGCTGATGATTTTTATATTTGTGTTTATTTTCAGCCCTAATTCGCGCATGGCCATTAAAGCCTCAAAGTGGCTGGGTGGGGAAAAATCCGGAGAATAACCGAGTCCGTATGTAACCATATCCAGGTTGCGCTCCGCCGCCACCTTGGGATCCAATTGACGCAGTGACCCGGCCGCTGCGTTGCGAGGGTTGGCAAAGAGCGGTAATTCCCTGCGTTCCCGCTCCTCATTTAACGCAAGAAACGATGAGCGGGGCATAAACACTTCACCCCGGACCTCAAGGGTCAGTGGTTTCTGTAACCGTAACGGAATGCTTTGTACGGTTCTCAGATTTTGGGTAATATCCTCCCCTGTTTCTCCATCGCCCCGGGTAGCGCCGCGAACAAACAATCCATTCTCGTACTGGAGGGAGACCGCCAGACCGTCTACTTTTAATTCCACGATAAAACTGATTTCGGCATCGGGAACAAGATTAAGAGCACGGCGGACAAAGTTACGCAGATCGTCCACACTAAAGGCATTATCCAGGGAAAGCATCGGGACGCGGTGGGTAATAGAAGCAAACACTTCACTGGGCTGGCCGCCAACCCGTTGTGTCGGCGAGTCTGGCGAAACCAAATCCGGGTACTCTTTTTCAATGGCATCCAGACTGCGCAACAACCGGTCAAAGTCTGCATCGGAAATCTTAGGGTCATCCAGCACATGGTAGCGATAATTGTGCTCGTCAATTTCCTGACGCAGAGACACTGCCAAGTCAGTTGCTGTTTTTTTGTCCATAAACTCACCTCATTTCACTTTACGCAGTGGTGCGTACCGGGCAATCACCTTTTTCAGGCCTAAATCGGGAAAATGAATGGTCAAAACAGTATCGCCGTCGCTTAATACATCAACAGCCCGGACTTCTCCCGTTCCCCATTTGCCGTGTTCCACGTGGTCACCCACAACCATAGTCTCCCCGGCTCCTGCCGGTATCGCTGCAGCTGCGGTGGCAGCCGCAGATTCTTCACTTTTACTTAAAACAGACTCCGGAATTTCTGAAAGAAACCGTGACGGCAGATTCTGCATAGACTGGCCAAAGAGATTTCGGCGGCGAGCCAGTGTTAAATAGATACGCCGCTGCGCCCGGGTAATTCCCACATAGCACAAACGCCTTTCTTCTTCAATGCCGTCAGCGGTATCAAAAGAACGCATATGCGGGAAAAGCCCTTCTTCCATCCCCGCCAGGAAAACAACGGGGAATTCTAACCCTTTCGCGGAATGGAGAGTCATCAGAATAACACGGGGTGTATCATCATCGGCCAGGGCGTCCAGGTCACTGATTAATGCCAGCTCGGTTAAGAACGTTGTCAGGTTTTTTTCTTCCTCATCCGTCTTCATATATTGCTGTGCGACCGTTATGAACTCCTGTAGGTTTTCTGCACGGCTCTGTGCCTGTTCACTGCCTTCTGCCCGGAGCTCTTCCAGGTAACCGCTTTTCGTTAGCACCTGTTCACAAAGCTCGTCCACTCCTAAGTATTCCCTCATAGTAATTAGATTTTCCAGAAAGGCAGCAAAATCCGTAGCCTTTTTAAGAATAGCCGTACTGAGGCCCGCCGCGGAAGCATTTCCGAGCGCCTCAAAGAAAGTAATATTATTCTCTGCAGCCAGTTCTCGCAAACGCTGGACCGAGGTGGCACCAATCCCCCGTCGGGGTACATTAATAATCCTCATCAGGCTGATATCATCGGCCGGGTTGTCAATCACCCGCAGGTAGGCCAGAAGGTCTTTCACTTCTTTGCGCTCCCAAAAGCGGACCCCCCCTACCATCTGATACGGTATATTGTCCCGAACCATGGCATCTTCAATCGCACGGGACTGAGCATTGGTCCGGTATAGTATGGCAAACTGGTCGTACTGGTGGGAAAGGGAACGTATTTCTGAGGCAATATAGCGGGCTTCCTGGTACTCATCTTCGGCGAGGTGAACGGTCACCGGGTCACCAGCCGCCTGTCGTGTCCAGAGTTTCTTATGCTTCCGACCGGTATTATGTTTTACCACATGGTAGGCCGCTTCCAGAATATTGCCTGTAGAGCGATAGTTTTCCTCCAGTTTAACAACCTCTGAGTCGGGCCAGTCCCGTTCAAAATCCAGGATATTGCGAACATCGGCGCCGCGAAACTGATAGATGGACTGGTCATCATCGCCAACGACACAAAGGTTTCGATGTGTTCCTGCCAGTAGCCGTACAATCTCATATTGTACCTTGTTTGTATCCTGGTATTCATCAACAAGAATATAACGGAACTTTTCCTGGTAGCGGGCAAGAATGTCGGGATGTTCGTGGAACAGCCGGACAACCAAAAGCAGCAAATCATCGAAATCCACAGCATTATTCAGCTTTAACCGCTGCTGGTATCTTCCGAAAATCCGGGCAACTGTCCGTGTATAAAAGTTGTCGGCCTGTTCCTCATAGACGTCCACATCATTCATTTCGTTCTTTGCACGACTGATTGCACTTTGCACTGCTCTGGGCTTAAACCGGGTATCTTCCATATTCATATCTTTCATGATATTTTTGACGACTGTTAACTGATCCTGACTGTCATAAATCACAAATGACGGCTTTAACCCTAAAACGGCAGCATGCTCCCGTAATATCCGCACTGATGCTGCATGGAATGTTGCCACCCACATGCCGCGGGTCTCACCAACCAAAGACTCAAGCCGTGTTCTCATTTCCTGTGCCGCTTTATTCGTAAATGTCAGAGCGAGAATTTCCCACGGGGCAACCCTTTTCTCTTGCATCAGATAGGCAATTCGGTGGGTAATTACTCTTGTTTTACCGCTGCCTGCTCCTGCCAGAATTAAGAGCGGACCATCAGTACATTTGACCGCATCCCGTTGTGCGTCGTTTAATTCATTATAGAAGTCTGTCATTTTTTCCTCCCTGTGGCACAAATCTTCTGCCCGTAAATAGATCCGCTTGCCGCACCAATATAAACTCTTGTTATCCCACAAATAAAAAAGCAGCACGCGACTGCTTATTCAGCTTAGAAAACTATTACTGCTTTTGCTGCAGTCGTGAAAGTACGATGGAGTAGCCCCCCGCGCCATATTGTAAATAGCGTTTAACACGGCTGATAGTAGCAGTACTGGCACCGGTTTCCTGCTCAATCTTCTGGTACGTCTTCCCGTCCCGCAACATTCTTGCCACCTGAAGCCGTTGGGCCAACGCTTTTAATTCACTGATCGTGCACACATCTTCAAAAAACTGATAACATTCTTCTTCTGTTTCCAGAAGCAAAATTGCCTCAAAAAGCTGGTCTATAGATTCATCTTTCAGTTTAGAGTCCGCCACAAACGCTCACCTCCGCGATTACTCCACTCTACTATTCGTGAAAATCAATGTAAATCCTTCCCGATATGTATTCATTTCCCGTTTTACAAATAATTTAAACCCTGCAATCCAGACTTTCCGAAACACCAAAAAGATAAGTCCGTAAAACAGGATTCATACATACCGTTAACTGCGGGTTGTCTGAGGTACCCTTATATGTTAGGATGAAACCATGTAATTACAGGAGGTTATTATGAAGAAAAATAGAATTTTCATCGTGCTTCTGTTACTCATTGCCGTTCTTTCAGGATGTACCAGAACAAAAACGGAACCATCTTTAGATAGCGTTTTAAGTAATGTGCGTCAGCTTGGCGAAAACCTGGAATCATTAACGGCCGAGTTAGTGTATTCGAGCGCGTCTGAAGGAGTGCTGATAAACCAACGCTATACCCTATTGTACAGTAAAGGCCGGTATCGCCTGGAAGGAATTGATTCCGAAGGCAGAGTTCAGGGGAATCTCTTTGACGGGGAAGATGCATGGGGCTATGTAATAGGGGAAAAAGAAGTGAGTGTAATTCGTAATTCTAAAACTGCCGATATGTTCGCAGAGTTACGCAACTTTGGTAAAAATGACGACTTGAAATACCAGGGAACTGTCGAAATTGAGGGACGTACAGCTCATGTTATAGAAGGCACCAAGACATTTGAGGGCAGCCCCTCGGCAACAATGACCTGGTGGATTGATGAAAAAACATGGTTCCCCTTCATTTTAGAGAGCACCCAGGCAGGGGTGACGAGCAGAGCGACCTATCAGAATTTTGCAGTCAATCCCGCATTGGATGACAAACTATTTACGTTCACACCACCGGAAGATGCAATTATACATGAATTACCATAGATTCCATAGAAATCCCGCAGCCGGCTAAGCCGGCTGTTTTTTTAGGCATACTTGTTCAATCTGCTCAATGATATGGTCGGGCACAGGCTGACCGTTTTATGAGCGAGTCGAGTGACGGCTTTCAATGGTGGCATGCCATTTTTTAACGAGCATAGCACTCTCCTTTATTTGATACTTTCTGTATTATTTCCATTATGCCACCTTTTCTTGCTGCTATCACATGAATGAGGAAAGGAAGACACGGGCAAACTTGAAAAAAATATGCAGGAGGTTGTAGATGAAAAAAAAAATCGATAATCGGAATGTTGACGATGGAGATCGAAAAGGATTCGTCGAGAAATTCACAGGAACAATGGAGTTTGCAGACACAACGCGTAATGAAGCACAACAGATTGTTAGCGACCAAGACCGAAAAGAATTTGTACAGAAACTAACAGGGACAGTTGAATTTGCTGATGAGCAGAATCCCACCAAACAAAATATTGACAATGCAGTCCGCAAAGAAAATGTAAATAGACTTAGAGGCACCGTAGAATTTATTGATCCGGAGAAGGGTCCCACCCATCAAAGCAATAAAGATGCGCGCGGGAGGCGCAGGAATGATTAAAAAAGGAAACCAGACGCCTAATGATAACCGCCTAGCCAAGGAATTATACGAGGCATTCCATAAAACAAAAGAATTTAAAGGCTATGATATTAACGTCTCAGCTGACAGAGACGGCCGCGTTAATCTGCAGGGTATAGTCGATGTCTTAGCCGACATTAAACGGGCGGTGGAATTTGCCGAAGAATTTCCCGGCGTGAAAAGTGTAGAGAACGATTTAACAATCTCTACCGATGGTTCAGTCAACGACGATGATGTCTATATGGAAGTCACCCAGGAATTAGGCAGTGACCCTAATGTTGACGAAGAAGTTATTCACTTTACTGTAGAAAAGGGTGTTGTTTCCCTCTTTGGGGAAACAGCGTCACATGAAGAAAGAAAAGCAGCGGAATTTGCAGCAGCAAAGGCGCGGGGTGTTCGCAGTATAAATAACAGAATACGTATCAAAGAGTCGTAACTCCCAAGTTACGACTTTTTTTTATCGCTTGCAGGAATTTTTCACAACTTGTGGAATATATATACGGTAACGGGGTTAGGGTATCTTTTATTTTTCGGGAGGTGTAAGTTTGAAGACAAAACGATGGTCGTGGTTTAAAGGCGGAGTGATTCTTGGTGCTTTAAATACCTTTATTTATTACCTGGGGCAGCGCCTGGGGACATCAGGCGCCTATACAAAAACGGTAGCCAAAGCAACGGAGTTCTTTTCTCCAGAGCTGGTAAAAGCCACTTTCCTGGCGCAGCCGGGCGGCTGCGATGCGGGACCGGTTGATGCAGCGATGCTAACCGATTTGCGCGTAGACTGGCAATGGATGGTTGTGCTTGGTATTTTTATCGGCGCGTTTATCGCCCGAAAATTAACAGGTGGCGGCGCAGGACCGGCTATCCCCGACACATGGAAGGCCCGCTTCGGCAACCGCAGTTGGATTCGTTACGTGCAGGGGTTTGCCGGCGGAGTGTTGCTACTGCTGGGAACACGCCTGGCGGGAGGCTGCACCAGTGGCCACGTAATCAGCGGCACCAGCCGTCTGGCCGTTAGTGGCCTGACTTTTGGCCTTGCCGCATTTGCTGCGGGAATACCCACTGCGTTAATCATCTTTAAACAAAGGAGGACTGACTGATGCTATTTTGGGGACTCCTGGCCGGTGTTGCGTTCGGATATATCCTACAGCGCGTAGGTGCGCTGGAATATGACAACATTCTGAAAATGCTCCGCTTGCAGGATTTGCGGATTGCACAATTTATGTTTTTCTCCGTAGCTGTTTCTTTAGTCGGAATTTATACTCTGAATACTTTAGGAGTCGGCGCGATCTCCGTCCTGCCGTTTCATCCCGGTATTATTGTGGGAGGGTTGGTCTTTGGCGTAGGATTCGGATTGGCCGGCTATTGCCCGGGTACTGTTATCGGCGCTATGGCGGAAGGTAAAAAAGACGCCCTGTATGTATTTGCCGGAGCACTAGCAGGCACATTCTTGTACGCCTTCCTGCACTCGCCTTTAAAAACCATGCTCATTGATAAAGGAAACATGGGCCCGCTTACCTTCGACCAGCTTCTCGGTCTCTCCCCTTTACTTACGGCACTCATATTCGCAACCGCCATCACAGCCGGCATGTTCCTCGTCGATAAACTCCCCCGGGGTCAGGCTTAACATTTAACCTAATCCTTTCACATTATGAAATATGCAGTTCCCATCAAGAGTCGTAACTTTGGTTACGACTCTTTTTTTTCAAAACATAACCGTTTTTGCAGGAATAGTCTCCTATAAAAAGAATATGCAATACGGGGTATGGATTTACTAGGGGGTGTACATTTGAAGGCAAGCAGATGGTCCTGGATTAAGGGCGGTGTGATCCTTGGTGTTTTAAACACTCTGGTTTATTTCCAGGGGCAGCGTCTTGGGACATCGGATACCTATGTTAAAACTGTGATCAAAATGACAGAATATATTTCTCCGAATCTGGCACTGTCTACGTTTCTGACACATTCGTGCGGCTGTGATACAAGGCCGGTTGACCCTGCTATTTTAATGTCAACCTACCTTCACGTAGACTGGCAGATGATGGTTGTACTTGGCATTTTTATAGGTACGTTTATCGCCCGGAGACGAACGGGCGGCGGCGCCGGACCCGCTATCCCCGACACATGGAAAGCACGTTTCGGTAACCGCTACTGGCTCCGCTACATGCAGGGGTTTATCGGGGGAGTGCTGCTCTTGTTAGGGACACGGCTGGCGGGAGGTTGTACCAGTGGTCACGTAATCAGCGGCACCAGCCGTCTGGCTGTCAGCGGCCTGACTTTCGGACTCGCCGCTTTTGCCACGGGAATTCCTACTGCACTGCTTATCTTTAGGCAAAGGAGGAATCACTGATGCTACTCTGGGGGCTCTTGGCCGGTATCGCGTTCGGCTACATTCTGCAGCGCGTTGGCGCAACGGAATATGACAATATCCTAAAAATGCTCCGCCTGCAGGACTTGCGAATTGCCCAGTTTATGTTTTTCTCCATAGCTGTTTCTCTGATCGGCATTTTTACTTTACATGCATTTGGAATCGGCATCATCACCGTCCTCGAATTTCATCCCGGCGTTATCATCGGAGGTCTGATCTTCGGCGTAGGATTCGCGTTGGCAGGCTATTGCCCTGGTACAATTTTCGGAGCAATGGCCGAAGGCAAAAAAGATGCTTTTTTTGTTCTGGCCGGGGCACTGGTAGGGACACTCTCATACACATTCCTGCACGATCCGTTACAACCCCTGATTGAAAGAGGAAACTTAGGTCCGCTCACCTTCAACAGACTTCTCGGTCTCTCCCCTTTGCTGACTGCACTCCTGTTCGCAGCAGTCATCACAGCCGGCATGTTTCTCATTGATAAACTGCCTCGCTGTGAGGTTTGCTTAGAAACCCCTGTTGAGACCAAAAATCAATAACTCGCAACCCGGGGACGGTTCTGGAGTTGCAAACCTTTCTGCAACAGGGACTGTTTTTTATACTTTATACTTTACTTTTGCAATTTCAGAACCGTCCCCGGGGTTGCAAAATTAAAAATCAGGCCGTTGTGGCCTGATTTTTTTGCGTTAGATTCTTCCTTTGGCGTAGTATGCGTCTGCTTTTTCGAAGAACTTACGGCCGACGGCGCAGGCCGGGCAAACATGGGGTGCTTCCCAGGCAGCTGCTGCGTATCCGCAATTGCGGCACTTCCAGAGCACTTCTTCTTCTTTTTTAAAGACTTTGCCCTCTTTTAGATCTTCCAGCAGCGCCAGGTAACGTTTTTCGTGAGCTTCTTCAGCTTTGGCTACGGCGGCAAAGAAGTCGGCAATCTCGGTAAATCCTTCTTCACGGGCTTCTTCCTCAAATTGTTTGTACATTTCATCCCACTCATAATGTTCCCCGCCGGCTGCGGCTTGCAGGTTCTCTTCTGTTTTACCGACTCCCCCTAAGAAATTTAAGGAACGACGGGCATGGGCTTTTTCATGGTTAGCCGTCTCTTCAAAAATGGCGGCAATTTGCTCATAACCCTCCTTGCGGGCAATATCAGCATAATAAGTATACTTGTTACGTGCTTGTGACTCCCCAGCAAACGAAGCCTTTAAGTTCTTCTCCGTTTTAGTTTCCTTTAGTGTCATTTGAACGACTCCCCTTTCACGTAAATCTTTCACAGTTACTATTATCTTTAATCTGTCTAATTTCCTTCAAAAAATTCCAAATGTAAGGAATTTTTAATACTTACACATTGGGCAAAGAAGCCGCTACCTGTTGAAAGTCCTCAACAAGCAATTCTGCTTTGACTGTACCCCGCAGTACAGCTGCCGGATGATATGTGGGGAGAATCCGGTAATGCTGTTGGTCGAACCAGCGCCCCCGCACATCTGCCATGCGAGCTTTGGGATCTAAGATATTATGTGCGGCTACCAGTCCCGAACAGATCACGACCTTGGGCTTAATGATTGCTAACTGCCGTTCCAGAAACGGGCGGCAGGCGTTTAGTTCCGGTTTACGCGGGTTCCGGTTTTTGGGAGGCCGGCACTTACAGGATCCGGTAATAAAAACACGCTGACGGTCTATCCCCGCCTTTGCAAATAATTCAGTAAGCAAATCACCAGCCCGGCCCACAAAAGGACGGCCGGTCTCATCTTCCCGGGCGCCAGGTGCCTCGCCTAAAAAAAATATCTCAGCATCGGAGGGTCCTTCACCAAAAACAACACGTTGACGGGTCTTTCCCAGTTCACAGTTTTGGCAGGACAGGCATATCTGCTTTAGTTCATCTAAGGTTTGGCATAGTTCTACGGTTTTATTCAAGGCGGCAGCTCCTTTATCATCTCTTACGGTTTAATTCGTCGCTATCGGCCTGATCTCCTCCCCTTTGTCTTAGGGTAACGGGGCAAGAGGTGTGATGTGTTCGGCAATAATGCAATCCCCATCAGCTGTGGTTTTTCCGGTCACCAGAATTCCCCGAGCATCCAGGCGGTAAAAACAGCGTTTGTAAGCTTCCGGGAAGAAAACAGCTTCGGCGAAACCGCTCTCATCGGAGAGATACAGTGTCAGCATGACCCCGCCCCGTTTTAAGCGGCGCCGGGAGCGGCCCACCACCACGCCGGCCACGGTCACGTCCCGCTCTGGCGGTAATGTTGCCAACTTAGACAGTGGAGTGCGGGATATCCCTGTGAGTTTACTTGTAAATACGGTAAGCGGATGTGCTGTCAATGCCATGCCCAGATTCTCCAGCTCGGCGCCAACAATCTCTTCCACCGTATAGGCCGGCGCATCCGCCTGGGGCGTTTCTTCTTCTTGCGGCAGTAAGTCAAATATACTAAGTTGCCCAGCCACCTTATCTGCGTGTTTAAGAACGTCATCCAGTGATGCCAAAGTTTGGCGCCGGTTTAGACCTAAGCCGTCGAATGCTCCTGCTTTAGCCATATTGGACAACGCACTACGTCGCAGCAATCCCCGCCCTACCCGACGGCAAAAATCGGCCAGAGAGTGGAAGGGGCCGCTTTGTCGGGCAGTCAGTATGGCGGCTGCACCTCTGCTCCCCAGGTCCCGGACTAAAGGCAACGCAGCCCGGATCGCATTCTCTTCAGGCGTAAACATCAGGCCGCTCCCATTAATATGGGGTGGCAAGACTGTAATACCTCTGGAACGCGCTTCCTGGACATATACTGCGGGTCCGTAGTAACCGGCACCGCTTGACAGCAATGCGGCATAAAACTCAACAGGATAATGATATTTAAGATAGGCCGTCCAATAGGACACCAGAGCGTAGGCGGCTGAGTGAGCTTTATTGAAGCCGTACCCTGCAAAGCGGCAGAGGTGGTCAAATATATCCGTAGCCTCTTTGCAGCCAATCCCCTTCTGTGCAGCGCCGGCAATAAACGTTTCCCGGTACTGTGTCTGCAGTAGTGGGGAGCGGCGGGTCATTTCGCGGCGCAGGCGATCTGCTTCCCCCGGCGTGTACCCGCCTATTTCATTGGCGATGCGCATGACCTGCTCCTGGTAAAGGACAACGCCGTAGGTGTCATCTAGGATTGGTGCTAAGGCGGGATGAATTTGGGAAACTTTTTCCACGCCGTGCCTGCGGGCGATAAACGTCTCCACCATGCCACTTTCCCACGGTCCGGGGCGGTACAGAGAAAGCAGGTGGATAAGGTCATCCAGCCGTTCCGGTGCCAGTCTGCGTAAAATCCGTCGCATGCCCGTACTCTCCAGTTGAAAACACCCCAACCCTTCTCCCCGTCGCAATGCGGCAAAGGTCTCTTTGTCATTAAGGGGAATCTCTTCCGTTGTAGGAGCGCTTCCCCGCCTTTCCGTGACGAAAGTCAGTGTATCCTGAATCACGGTAAGGTTCCGGGAACCGAGGATGTCTATTTTTAGAAAGCCATGCGCTTCCACATCGTCTTTATCCCACTGGGTAAGCACTTCACCTGAAGCACCGCGGCATAGCGGCACCAGCCGTGTCAGGTCGTCCACACCGAGGATTACTCCGCTGGCATGGGTAGACAGGTGGCGGCAGAGACCCTCCAGTTGGCTGGCACCGTTGAGAAGGGTACGGGAAGAATCTCCCCGCAATAGCGATGAACGAAACTCCGGATACTGGCGGACTGCGGCCTCAATTCCTCCCTGGCCCGAATAATAGGGCAGCGCTTCAGCGACGGCAGCAATTTTGTCACCGGTGGCATCCAATACTTTGCCTACTTCACGGACGGCGGCCCGGGCCCCCAGAGTGCTGAAGGTGCTGACCTGGGCGACCCGCTCTTTGCCGTACCGGGAGCGCAGATATGTGAGAAGCTCATCCCGACGGCGCTGGCATACATCCAGGTCGATATCGGGAAAGCCGGTCCGGTCTTCGCTTAAAAAACGCTCAAAATAGAGGCCGTGAGCCAAAGGGTCCACCCTGGTAATTCCCAAAAGATAAGCCACCAGACTTCCTCCAGCCGAACCCCGGCCAGGGCCCACGGGAATAGCGGAACGTTCTGCGAAACCCACAAGATCATGGACAATTAAAAAATAAGATGCCAGCCCTTTTTTATGAATCACAGACATTTCATAAGCAAGCCGACGTCGGGCTGCCGTCGTCTTGATCCCTTTATGTCTTAATCCTTCACAACAAAGCCGCCGCAGACATGACTTGTCGCTTTCCCCGCCGGGCGGAGTAAATACAGGTAAATGAACAGGGCCTGCTTCCAATATAAAGGAGCAGCGTCGGGCTAAACGCAGTGTATTTTCATATGCCCCGGGATAAGAGGCAAAGCGATCCTGCATTTCAGCGGGGCTTTTTAAATCATATCCTGTACAAAACGACCGGTATGTACCGGCCAGGGGCCTGCCATCCCGTACACAGTTCACCATTCGGTATGCTGTGTCATCACCGGGCAGGACATAATGGACATTATGAGTGGCTAGGAGCGGTACTCCTTTTGCCAATGCCAACTCGGCCAGCAACCGGTTAAACTGAACCGTGCCGTTTACCCCAGCGTCCTCCAGCCCCATAAAGAGTTCGCTGCCAAATACAGGGTACAACGCTTGTAGCTCCGCAGCAACGGCACGGGGAGTGACGTCTGCCGAGAGTGTCACATCATCTCCCTGGGCGTGCAGCACCGCACTCAGTCCTTTATGATAAAGGCCTAAAGCCGGCAGGTCCAAAACTGTGGGATGGCGTGACAACTGCACATGGTTTGTTAACAGCAATAAGTTCTCCCAACCGGAGGTGTCCCGGACCAGTAGTACCAGGGGTAATCCCGAAGGCAGGCGGAATTCGACGCCGAGGATTGGCACAATCCCTTTACGCCTGGCAATCTCAGTAAAGCGGGCGGCACCGTGCAGAACATTGTAATCGGTCAGAGCCACCGCAGGCATGCCCAGCTCCAGGGCATGGTCCACCAGCGCCTCCAGACGGCAGGCGCCACGCAAAAAACTGTATTCACTATGAACCCGTAAATGGATAAATGACATAAAAAACCACCCCGCATGCAAACATGTGTTCGCACATATTATACCCTGCGGGGTGGAAAATCACAACTGGAAAATATGTATTATTTCTCACTCTTGTTGTCTTTCTGTGGGGTTTTTTGTGGTATCCTTATCAATTGTGGGTTTGCCTTGATCAAAGAGCTTGGGTATAGTGGCATAGGGACAGGTTTTATTGTCCTTGCCTCTATTTTTGCTTTTCTTCTCATAGCATATATAATATAATTAAAGTGGTTAACCAAATTTTTACAAGCACTGTGAGGTGATCATATGAACCTGGACATGCCTGCTCTTGAAACTTTTAGCAAAAAAAATAATGTTGCCATGATTCTCTTGTTTGGGTCTCGTGCATCAGACAGGTTTCGGGAGAATAGTGACGTAGACTTAGGAATTTTATTTAAAGATGGCGATTATAACTATCAGCAAATCGTTCAGGGCCTCATGCCGCTCTTTCCTACCTACAAACTAGATATAGCTGTACTAAATCACAGTGATCCTCTCTTAAACTTTCAAATTCTTTCCCGTTGCGAAATTCTGTACTGTCCGGACAAGGAAGTTTACTTGCGTTTTTTTGCCGATACTGTTAAAAAACATCATGATATGCAAAAAATTTATCGACTCGCTGATTGGTATTTAAAAGATTTTACTGGAGGGGCTGCACTTGGAACAAAGTCATGTTATCCGCCGAAAGTTAACTAATCTAACTGAGTACCTTAAGGAAATAGGGCCGCTGACAAACTATACTATTAATGATTATACTGGCAACTATTTTATTAAGCGAACCGGTGAGCGACTGGTACAATTAATTGTGGAAAGTATGGTTGATATTAACTCAATGATCATCGCAGAAGAAAAGCAACCGCCTCCCAAAGACTACTATGTTTCGTTTGAAATTATGGCAAGGCTGGGTTATCTGCCGCAACAGTTCGCAGAAGAGTTAGCACCTTGTACCGGCATGCGTAACCGAATCGTCCATGAATATGACAAAATCGAGGACGATATTGTATTTGCAACTATTCCGAAGTTAAAGGAAATGGCAACAGAGTATATTCGTCTTATCAACAACTCTCTTGGAACTGAGTAAAGACTAATAAAAGAACGAGAGCTTTTCTGTCAGGTGTAATTAATAAGGTTTGACTACTTCTATATCTTACTTTCCTCACCTGTCCGCATACCGCTTAAGAGTTCTATTCTGGTTATCACCGAACATGCTAACAATATTTTGTTGTTAATACAGTTTTGCAGTACAAGCGTAGCCTCTTTTTTGCCTTTTAGATGATCTATAAGAATATTTGTATCAAATAAAGTCATCATAGTGAATTATCCTCTAAGCGTAAATTAAGTTCGTGCCGTAAACTTGTTATATATTCTTCTGAGTCGATATCATCTCTGTCTTTCCATAATCCGCTTGTTTCAATGATATGGTCTTCAGTTTTCAATTTGTTTTCAACTATATACATATCAATAGCCTCTCTAATAAGCTCCGCAAGAGCTTTCCCTTTTTGTGCCGCAAGTTTCCCGAGTTCTTCTTTTTGGCTTTCAGTGTGATGCCAGGTCAACATATTCTCATTGGAAAATATGTACCTTAGCCTGTTCCTAAGCATGTTAAGGCTATCCTTTTTTTATGAACATCCACGGACAGTACTGTGACGTTGACAACATCGCCGACCTGAACCACATCCAGCGGGTGTTTTACAAACTTCTCAGCAAGCTGAGAGATATGTACCAGCCCGTCCTGATGAACGCCAATATCTACAAACGCACCGAAATCAACGACGTTGCGGACAACTCCGGTGAGTTCCATCCCTGCTTTCAAATCTTTGAGATGGAGAACCCCTTTTTTGAAAATCGGTTTTGGAACATCTTCCCGGGGGTCCCTGCCCGGTTTTTTAAATTCCTCAACTATGTCATGGAGTGTTGGCTCCCCCACACCTAGCTCCAGCGCGGTTTCTTTAATATTCACTGCAGGAATGGCCTGAGGATTACCAAGGTCAGTATAAGAAATCTTCATCAGTCTTATTAATTTTTCAGCAACTTTGTAGGACTCCGGGTGTACGGCACTTCTGTCAAGGTAATTTTCTGCATTAGGAATACGCAGAAACCCTGCACATTGTTTAAATGATGCGGGTCCAAGTTTCGCGACTTTTTTTAAATCCGTTCTCGATGTAAATGCCCCATGCTCTTCCCTGAATGCAACAATATTTGCGGCGATTGTTTTATTAACACCGGCCACCCTTTCCAGCAAAGGTGCTGAAGCAGTCGTTAAATCTACGCCGACTTGGTTGACACAGTCTTCCACCACTCCGGTTAACACTTCTTCCAGTCTCTTCTGGTTTACATCATGCTGATACTGACCCACACCAATAGAGCGGGGATCAATTTTAACCAGTTCAGCCAGAGGATCCTGCACACGGCGTGATATTGATACAGCACTTCGTTCCGCCACATCCAAGTCGGGAAACTCGGAACTGCCCAGCTTGGATGCTGAGTAAATACTGGCACCCGCCTCGTTAACTACTGTATATTCAATATCACGGTTCATCTCTGCAATAACCCAGGCAATAAATTCCTCGCTCTCCCGTCCGGCTGTGCCGTTGCCAATGGCCACTGTGTTCAAATCATGTTTTTCAATTAGTTTTTTTACTACGGCGGCAGACGCTTCTATTTTATTATGGGGTGGTGTAGGGTAGATAACGGTCGTTTCCAGCAGCTTCCCTGTTTCATCAATACAGGCCAATTTGCACCCTGTCCGGTATCCCGGATCCAGACCTAAAATCCTCTTTTCCGGAATGGGTGGCGTTAGCAACAGGCCTTTTAAATTTGCGTTAAATATTTTTAGCGCTTGCTCTTCTGCCCGGGATGTCAGTTCATTTCTTACTTCTCTGTCCAGAGACGGAAATAAGAGACGTTTCCAGCCGTCTTTGATTGCGGCTAAAACGTGTTCTTTTGCTTCATCTGAATTGATATTGCGAAGATAAAACTTTTCCAGAACACTCAAAGCAAGCTCATCGGAAAATTCAATTTTAACATGGAGAAATTTTTCCTGTTCTCCCCTGTTCATGGCTAAAACCCGATGAGGTTGTACCTTTTTTATCGGTTCACTGTAATCATAATACATTTCATAGGGGCTTTCTTCCTGCTTGCTTGCACGGCTGACAATCAACCCCCGGTTAAAGAGTAAATTCCTGATCTCTTTTCTTGGTTGCGGTTCATCAGAAATCACTTCAGCAATAATGTCCCGGGCCCCTGCCAACGCGTCCTCTGCTGTGAGCACCTCATCGTTTATGTATGATTCCGCTACCGTGCCGGGATCTTGGATGCCTTTAAGTAGGGCCAGAGCTAAGGGTTCCAGTCCTTTTCCTTTGGCAATGGTGGCCCGGGTCCGTTTCTTCGGTCGGTACGGGCGATAAATGTCTTCCAGTTCCGTGGCGGTGTTGGCTGTAGTAACAGAGGCTTCAAGTTCCGCCGTCAGTACCCCTTGCTCTGATAAAAATCTGAGAATATCTTCCCGGCTCTTCTCTAGGTTTCGGTAAAGATTTAGTTTATCAGCCAACATGCGAAGCTCTTCATCATCCATCCCCTCTGTTACTTCTTTACGGTAACGGGCGATAAAGGGAACCGTATTTCCTTCATCCAGTAAAGCAACCGCTTTGGCAATCCGTTGAGACGGTAAGCCGATGTCGGCAGCAATACGCGTAATAATTCTTTCTTCCTGGTTCATTTCAACCTCCGTAACTGCTACATTTATTATGAGACCATTAGCAACTGTTCATCAATCGTTAAAACCTGCACTCAGGTTTAAAGGCGTGTTCCTCACCCAAAGGGGGAACAGGTCTGCCCCGTGGTCTTTTCCCAGAGCATTTTGCCGTCCTGGAAATGATACCCGACCTTACTAATCAAATGCAAGTGGGAAAGACAGGCGGTGATGGCACCATGGTTAAGCACATACTGCACCGGGTTTAATTCACGGTTATTTTGTATCATAAACGCTGCCAATACTTCTTCCCTGGTTCTTCCCCCATCACAGAGAATGACTAAAATTTGCTCCAGGGCTCTTTCTATCACTCCTACATTTTTTAAGATTGTTTCCGTTGCTTTTACTTCCGGTTCCCCGTGGCACGGGAGGTAAAGGTCGTAGTCGCTCTGCCACAGTGTGTTCAGCGTCTGCAGTGCAGAAGTAATATCAGCACAGTAGGGTAATCCATACTTGTCCAGGATAGACGGGGCAAAATACGCGTCGGCAGTAAAACAGACGCCGTCTCCACTGACAACGCCAATTTGCTCCGGACTGTGGCCGGGCAGATGAATAATCTCAACATGAAAACCGTCGCTGTCAAAAACCCCTGCTTCCAGCACACCATGCACCGGGGAGGGCTGGGCCATTAGAAAGCGGGTGCTTAAATCTTTGACCGGGGCAGCCGAGAAAAGGTAAAAAGGTTCCAGATACGGATTTTCAATGACTGCCTTTTCCAGGGACGAGGCAAAAACTTTGGCACCGGTTTGTTTACAAATAATCGCATTCCCGCCGTAATGATCAGCATGGGAGTGGGTATTAATAATTACTTTGGGGGTAAGCCCCTCTTCTTCCAGACAACGTAAAATCTGTTTACCGGCTTGACGATCCAGACCGGTATCAATTAACAAACAATCTTTGCCCTCAACAATAACTCCGGTATTGACCGCACCAGGAATATAGTAGCTGGTACCTTTTAGTTGCGTGAGTTGTGTTGCCATAGGATGCCCCCTATTCTTTTCAGCTTGCATCGTTATGCCAATCATTGTAAACTAATAATAAGTTCTTAGCAAGGGGGTGCACCATGTCCGATTTATTGATTTACACCAAGACAGGCTGCCCGCACTGTAAGGCAGCCATGGAGCATTATACAAAGGAAGGGATTCCCTTTACGGAAGTAAACGTTTCTACTGACAAAGATGGGCATAACACTGTTACGGAAACATTTAAAGCAACTAAGGTCCCTGTCATTGTCAAGGACGGCAAACTGATGGAAATCGGTTTCCAGGGTGGGGGCTGAGGAATTTAGATCGGTACCGTGGTACCACTTATGTACAGTTTGTCACAAACTCTAAAGCCGGAGCGTACGCTCCGGCTTTTTTTGCCGTTATTTCATTTCTGCTATCATTTGATCCAACCGTCCGTTTAGTAAGTTTTTCTCCTGAAGAAACTGCATCAGGAGCATGGATGCACCGCCGGTTATCTTCAGGCAACGACGGAAATGATCCTGACTCTGGTAGTCTTCTTTATTAAGGACTCGGCAACAGGTGCTACCGAATTTCTCCTTAAACCGATCGTGCAGTTCCCCTGAAAGCTGGTAAATACGGTTTAAGTCGTCTGTTTGGGTGTCTCTGCCCGCCAACATCCCTAAGACCAGTTCCGAACCGGTTAGTGCGCCGCAGGAGCAGCCCGAACGCCCCAGACCGCCGCCAAGCGTGCTGGCAATGCGTGCCACCTCGGGGCTAAAATCATTGGGCAGAATATCTAAGTAAGCCCTAAACAGCGCTTCGGCACAGTTATAACCTTGTTTAAAATTTTCACCCGCCTTATTTCTGGCAAGCATCATTAAATCTTCGTTCATTCTCAGGCGCCTCCCCATTTTGCATGAATATTCTTATTTTTCTAGCTATAGCACTTCATTTCCTGCCGACAAAACAAAAAAATAATAAAACCTTAAATAGCACAAGCAACCCCCGACGCCTGTTGGGAGTTGCTTGCATAGGAGTGAGTAATCCGCAAGTAGTTAATCAGCTTTTTGCCGCTGAGCGCCAATGACCATAGCTTTCAGGTTTTCCAGTGTTGATCCTGGCGGAATTGAGCAACCGGGAGCAATCATATCATACCCTTGATTAATAGCATCTACGGTAACTTGGGCAACTTGTTCGGGGCTACCGGAATAAAGTGTGGTGACGGCATCGACTCCGCCGATTAATGGTATAAAACGGTCATATTTACTTAACTTCTCCTTGGCTGCTGGCGCGTCCACTTTCGGTTCCACACTGATTGCCGTAACTCCCGTTTCGGCGATATCGTCGATAATAAGATCCAGATTGCCGCAGATATGCAGAATGACTGGCACGGAAATAGACTTGATCTGCCTGGTCTCCCAGGGGGCGACGCTGGTTTTATAAATTTTAGGGCTGATCATATCCATAGATGCCATCATGTCTTCAATACAAATTACATCTGCGCCAGCCTCTACCAGTGCCTGAGCTAAAGCGGTTCCGGCCTGTTCGGCCAAATCCAGATAAGGCACCAGTTTTTCAGGATTTTTAAATGACATTTTTAGAATATCTATAACACCCACCAGACTGGCGGCAATGCTATATGGCCCAATAATGCCGCCGATTACGGCAACCTTATCTCCCACTTCCTCTTTAAGCATTTTAACCGCGTTGATCAACTCTGGAATCCTGCCCAGCTCTAGAAAATTATCAGGCAACGGTTTTACAGGGTCACCGATTTTAAAAGGATGCACGTCAATGCTTGGTAGCCCTTCCCTACCTGCATGTTTTGGCGTGCAGCCAAGAACTTCCGCTTCAATCGTCTGACAGAAGGGAACCCGGACGGCGTCAAAGCCTAGCATGTGATAAGCTCCGGATGCCAGTGTCGCCATATCCTTTGCTTTACAATGGGCCTCCGGCCAGAAGGCCTGTAAATGCTCCATTTGTTCGTACGTGGCTGTCTGGTCCGCACAAAACACAGGGGTGCGGTCTGTTTCCTGTCCAGCCATCTTTGCTAAAAAACGCTCTCTGTTAGACATCTCCGACATTTTCCATTCCTCCTTATTATGCTGCTGTCACTGGCTTATAACCAGAACGTATTCAGCTGGAAAACCTTTTCAGGGCAGACATGCTCACAGCGCCGGCAGGCAGTGCCACTGCAATAATCCATGCGCATGGTTATTGTTTTATCATCAATCTGAAGTGCCCGTTCAGGACATTCTTTTATGCAGTGACCACAGGATATGCATCCCTCTACCTCGTTTTTCTTTTCAAAACCGACTTTTTCAATAGTTACTACCCCTGCCGCGCCAACGTCTAAAATATCGCGTGGTACTTTAGTAACAGCACAGGTGCCTGTTTTCGGCTGCGGTAAAGCGGGGAGACGATACATTTTAGAGAATTTTTCATACTGCTCCCAGGGCATTCCTTCTGTCCAATAGGAAAGTTCCAGAAGATACGCCTTCTCAAATACTTTGGAATTGCCAAACATACAGTGGCTTGCGCGTAATTGCCCGGCAATACCGTCCAATTCTCTTAAGCGTGCTGGATTCAGGACAATTTCCCGGGCCATGGTCAGCGATGTATTGCCGACCTGGTGGATTTCCTTAACCCTGGGCGGTACCATACCGATACGCATTGCTTTTACCGCGTCTACATAGGTACCGGAAGCGCCAGCCATATAGGCTGTATTAATATCTTCAACAGCAATTCCCGCCTCGGCGGTTAGCGTTAGGTATCCCGCTCGCAGCGCGCCAATCGCTTTACCCGCCTCAAGAAGATCATCCTCGCCAAAACGGATACCATTTGCTAGGTGAAGATAGGTACTTGGAGTATTAATATACGGCAGGCGGATCAGGTTGGTATCAAAGCCGCGGGAAAGCGCAGCGACGACCCCAGTTCCTGTCACACCTTTGGCTGTAAGCTTCCCCCGAGCCAGAACTGCGCCTGATTCAAGGGAAACTAGGTCGCCTTCCTCCGGCTGCATCTCCTCATTCAGCACAAGGCAGCGATGGCCGGTGCCCTCAGGGTGGATGTCGGCAATGGCACCAGGTGCCGCCAGCATTCCACTCTCGATATGCTGGCCTTCCAGGGCGGGCCCAGCCGCACAAGAGCCCGTAAAAATTTTATCCCCTACCTTCAGGGCCATCTCCGCATTAGTTCCGTAGTCGGTGGCAAGACAGATTTCCTTCTGTTCCAAGATTCCCGACAGTACAAGCATAGCCAGGGCATCAGCGCCGATTTCATGCTCTACCGCAGGAGGAATAAAAACATGGCAGTCTTTATTTATGTCAAGCTCCGGAAAATGGCTTGCCGGATACTCCTTGCTGCCACGGTCGGGTGGGACAATCCCAAGCAGGCGCTTTTTATTTTCACCCGCATAAGCGAGATCCCGGATTTCAATATTTTCAAAGAGAGAGAGCTGAATCGGATTCCCGCAGACGGCAAGACGCTCTATAACCTGTCCGGGCAAACGTAACAGACCGATAATCTGGTTAATCGTAATGATAATAATTTGGTGCGCCGCATCGCTACCCGCATCAATAGCAAAATTAAGATGATCAATCACATTGGCGCCGGGCAACGGGTGACGCGCTGTCATCACAGTTTTTAAAATTCTTTTGGTTTCCAGGTCAATGGCCTGGCCCCGAAAGCCGCTGGTTCCCAGGTCAAGAGCGATCCCGATTTTTTTCATCGGCTCGCCTCCTTACCATCGCATGCGTCTAAGCTTGCAAAAAAAGCATCTCTAGCCAGTTGGTTTCCCAGGACAAAAATCTTGCCGGCCGTCTGAGGTTTCCTAAGCGGAGCAAACGAGATATAGCCGGAAGCGAGATTGAACAAAACCCACCCCCTCTCCCGGGTATGAACGATACCCTTGGCGCGGAGGATATTTCCGAACTCACCGCGCTGCAGATCTCTTAAAAATTCGTCCAATGCCGCAAAACGCAGGGAACCGTTACATGGCATACTAATCTTTTCCAGACCGTGCGCCACAGGCGACTGACCCGTACCCGCGTCGATGTTCCCGTCGATAAAATTTTCGGGAATTTCCCTCGGACTCAGATAATCCGCGGTCAAAACACGGCAATACGTTGTGGTCACAATTACCGCATTAGCGTTCAGACTTGCTGCCAGTTCTCTGACTTCCACCACCGCTTCTTTGGTACTCAAGTCTGCTTTATTGATGATTACAAGGCTGGCAGCCCGGAGCTGAGCTTCCACATAAAGGCGATTTTGTGTATAAAACTCTGAAAAGTTAACGGCGTCAAGAATGCAGATAATCCGAATTTCATCAACATATTGTTCAAGCTTCAGACTGCGCAGCGCCATGAGCAGGCTGGCTACCGTGGCTACACCGGAAGGTTCGATCAGCAGACGGTCGGGAGCAAAGCGGCACGCAATCATCTCTACCTGCGCAACCAGGTCTTTACTTAACGAACAGCAGATACAACCGCTGGCGAGTTCCACAACTTCCGTGTCATCGTACTCTTTAAGAACTGTCCCGTCTATCCCGATGTCGCCAAATTCGTTAACGATGACAGCCAGTTTCTGTTGGTGCGATAAGGCCGTGATTACCCCAAGCATAAACGTTGTCTTGCCGCTTCCGAGAAATCCGATTACAACATCGATAATCACGGCCTCGCACCCCCTTAACTATCCGTTGTATTTTTCCCTAATCTGACTCCAGCTCTTACCGGATACGGCGTCCTCCGCCATACCGGGTGCCTGCTGGGCGTCTTTACCCCAGATGCCCGTGTCAAAACTGTTTACATACTCCAAAGAAACAGCACCGCCACCGCAGACGAACGGCAATTCATTATGGTCGTGGGTGAGACGGCTCGCTATTTTCTTAAAAGCGGTCATTGTTGTGGTCATGAGCGCTGTTCCAGTGACCATCACGGGTTTGTACTTTTTCACCGCGCTGATGACATCGTCCACCGGAACATCTTTGCCGAGATCAACGACTTCAAAACCATTGGCCCGCAAGAGGGCGTTCACAATTTTCTGGCCGAGGTCGTGGATGTCGCCTTCCGCTGTATGTGTGATTACGACACCCTTCTTATCCATTGCTTTGCCCATTTTCTCTTCACAGATTTCTATGCCGGCCAGCATGGCATCAGAGGAGATAATGGTCTGGGGCAGGAAGTAGACACCCTCATCCCACAGGCGGCTGACTTCCGCCATTCCTTTAACCAAGCCGTCCTTAATGATATCCATGGGGTCATGGGCTGCGAACGCAGCATTAACGGCACCGGGAATTGCATCCTCATCGCCGTCCACCACAGCAGTAATCACTGCTTGCAACAGTACATCCTTGCTGGTGGAAACAGATTTCTCAATCACTTCTTTTTTCAGGTCATATCGTACAAACACACTATTTAAATCGACAGTCGCCATTTTTATTTCCTCCTGTTCCATTTGAATTTTTACAGCCCATAGTTGGCAGGGTTGAAGCCCGGAATCACTTTCTTGTAAGCGTTTACGCACTGGTCAATAAAGTCACTCTCTTTGTCGGGGAAGCTTTCCAATTCACGCAGAGTCTTCTGGAGTACTTCCTTTTCGAAATTGGAGAGCAACATTTTTCCGTCGGCCAAAATTAACTGGGCCGATTTCACAGCAGCCGCCCTGGCACGGTTGTAGTAATCTGTATTGTTTGCCACCAACGCCTGTCCGATTTGGTAAGCATTATGAGGAGCGACCACAAAGCTGTGTGGGTCGCGGTAAAGATCTGAGTTTATAAACATTTCCTGCAAGTCTTTTGCTTTCCCCAAAGCGATCGCCGTGTTCATCAGAGCCACGTCGAAGCCCAGAATTTCCGTAAAGACCGCGGGAGTGGTGCCGCCAAACATATCATGGTATTCTACCGCTTCATTGCTCCACAGGTCACAGACCGCTGCGATTAGGTTGCCCTGCAGATCGGCATGGGCGCAGGCGCAGCTCTTTCCTTCCGTAGAGATGGGGATACCTGTAATTGCCTTGATAATGGGATCTTCATAGGCGCAATCCTTTGTCGGACCCTTTGCCCCCATTTCATAGGCGGTCAGTGTCCGCCCGGCGGCGATAGCCCGGGTAACTGCCGCAAATGTGTGGGGTACAGATTTATCGAGCATGCCGCCGGCCATAAACATAGCGACGTTGGCCTGAGCACAATCGGTGTCACCGCCTGGGGTAGCACCGTACTTGTTGGCGATGTCAACAATCTTCTTCCACATAAACTCCATATCCCTGCTGCCAAGAACACCGATGCCAAAAAGAACACCGCGGATATCCTGACGGACGATGCAGTAGTCGGAAATTTCTTTGCCGCCGACACTTTCCATAGACAGGTTGTCTGCTCCGTTAGCCGCGCTTGATTCGAAAGTTTTCAGCGCCAGTTCAAGCGATTTGCAGTCTCGGATATTTTCCTCATCCGGTTTCCTGTTATCAGCGATCGTTGCCCTGATAGCACTCTTGAGCCCGTATTTCTGGTAAAAGTCTTCCTGCTGCTTTCTAGTCTGCCCGGCAATATCGCCGCCCCAATCTGGGTTCTTAGTCATCTGCCAAACATGTTCCAGCTCAATCTGGATACCCGGAAAGCCAAGGTTGACAGCGCGCTCCAGAGCGTCATTGACCATCCGTTCATATTCCCGCATCAGGCTTTTCTTTGTTTCTTCGGAACCGGGCCTGGGGTGCGGGACTAATTCGGGATAGACAATCCCTCCTCCAACCTCAAAGTCCCTGCCATACTTTACAGGAAATTTAGCCGTTCCAAAAATCATTTCTTCAGCACTGTCATAAGCCATTTTGGTATATTTAGCCATCATCAACTTCCTCCTTTTCTTTTTTTCGCTTCCGTTCTCCAACACACACCGGACAATTGATACGATCTACTAATGATCATCAATCACCTTCCGGTTATTCTGCATAAGACTAATTGCAAGAAGTATGCCATTGTCCTAAAATTCGGAATCTTCCGTCCTTTAGGCGCATATACCCCAGATAACCGGGAGTTATTAAAACAAAATCGTTCCATAATGGAACGATTATTTGAAAAGGCTTGTTTTATCGTACATGCATACTGCTCCATTTTGGAGCATTGCTCCATAATGGAGCAATTATTCATTATATCTTTCCCTGATTTGCAACCAGGTTAATCCTGCCCGGGCGTCAGTTGCCATTTTTGGAGCCTCACGGGCATCTTTGCCAAAAATACCAAACTCCAACGAGTTTATATAATTGCGTGAGACACCGCCGCCGCCACCGCACGCGAAGGGAATATCAAAACCTTCTTCGCGGAGAAGATTTGATATTCGCTGAAACGCATCCATATTGATTGTCAGTCCGGCGGTTCCGGTAAGCATCAGCGGTCGTTGTTTTTTAACCGCTTCTATGACTGTCTCCACCGGGACATCCCTGCCAAGATCCAGAACTTCATACCCCTGCGCGCGCAGCTGGGCATTGACGATTTTCTGGCCGAGATCATGGATATCCCCTTCCGCCGTATGTGTGATTACCACACCTTTTTTCTCTATGGCTTTACCCATTTTCTTTTCACATATTTCTATTCCTATCAGCATAGCGTCTGACGAGTTCAATGTCTGTGGCAGATAAAAAATATTTTCTTCCCACAACCTGCTCACATGTTCCATGGCAGGAATTAACGCGCGGTAGATAATCTCCAGCGGGTCCTTTGTCTTAAGATTTTTTTGCACAACTTCCGTGATATTTTGAATATCGCCCATAACTACACAGTCGATAATCTCACGCAGGCCCGGATCCCGCGACAGTTCCTGAGGCGGCTGCTCCTTTTCTCCGGTTTGCAGATCATATCTTGTGAAAATTTTATTGTAATCAATTTCCACCTTCACCCCTCCTCGAGAGATCATACTTTTCTATTTTCCGGTATAGAGTATTTCGCGCAATCCCAAGTATTTTTGCGCAACGGCTGATATTTCCCCCGCAAACGTCCAGAGTATGCTTGATATGCATAGACTCCTGAAGCTCCAGAGCCATCTGGGTAAGATGGCCGGGCATTTCTTTTCTTCCGTTCAGAAGCTTCTCAGGAAGATGTTCCTCGCGCAACTCCGCCGCAAAGTTGGATATAAACATGGCCTGTTCAATTACATTCTGTAACTCACGGACATTGCCTGGCCAGGGATATGATAAAAGTCTGTCTTCGCATTTGGCGGAAAGTACGGGCGTAATGGGAAGCCCCATCTTCCCGCTGATTTTCTCCAAAAATAGTCGGGCCAGCAACAGGACATCCGTTCCCCGGTCACGCAAACTGGGCACTTTCAAGTTAATGACATTAATCCGGTAAAAAAGATCAAGTCGGTAGGTTCCTTCATCCACCAGGGAAATTAGGTCGCGGTGCGTAGCGACAATAACTCTTACATCAATGGGTATCGGAAATTGTCCGCTGAGACGGGTTATAGTTTTATCCTGCAATACCCGTAGCAAATGCGCCTGTGTTTCCAGAGACATATCTCCGATTTCGTCAAGAAAGATTGTGCCTCCCTGCGCCAACTCAAATTTTCCGGGACGGCCCTCTTTTTTAGCACCTGTAAAAGCTCCAGCTTCATAGCCGAACAGTTCGCTTTCCACCAGCTCCCGCGGAATACCGGCACAGTTGATGGCTACAAACGGGGCTCTAGCTCGTTCGCTGGAGTTATGGATAGCCTGTGCGAACATTTCTTTTCCTGTGCCGCTCTCCCCCTGAATCAGCAGAGTGCTATCGGACGCTGCAGCCCGGATAGCCACATTAATTGCTTTTTTTAGAGTTCCATGCTCGCCGAGTATATCGTCAAATGTAAACGTTGCTTGCGACCCAAGAGCTCTATTCACAAGTCGCCGGATGGCCTTATCTTCATGAATGGTGACAACCATGCCAAGCGTCTGATTATTTTCGTCTTTCATCACATTGGCGCTGCAGGAAAATCGTTTGGTGACACCACTATCGTTCATTTTAATTTCACGGTCGGAAAACCCTCTGCCTTCATGCAGAGCGTGAATGAGTGGCGATTTTTCACCAAATAGTTCGCCTATATTTTTCCCAAGCCAGTCCTGAGCGGTAATACCCAACATTTTGCGCGCTAAGGTATTGAGCATGGTGATACTGCCAAGTGTATCTACGGAAATTAACCCAGCCGTCATTTCTTCCATAATTGTTGTGGCTTCTTTATAAGACCGCTTTAGGCTCTGGTTCGCCTCAATGAACAGCAGTTGATTTTCTATCGCCTTAACCGAAGCTACAACCATTCCCAACGTATGGGGGTGAAAGTCACTGTAAAACCCGACCAGTGCCACCACACCGAGAAACTTCCCGCTGGGATTAAAAAAAGGAGCGGCGGAGCCCACAATTATATGCAGTTGCTGGTTAAAATGCTCTGACGCAAAAACCTGAATCGGCATTTTTTCCCGAATGGCCAGTCCGATACAATTTGTGCCGCAGCTTTCCTCGTCCCAGTTCGCCCCTTCCCAAAAAGGGAAGCTTCTCATTTTTTGCATAATCACCGGATCTCCGAGAATTTTAACAATCGTTCCTTCATCATCGGTGAGCAATACCATAAAATCCGAACCCTTGATAAAAGTGTGCAGGTTATCTAAAAACGGCCTGCTGATTTTAATTAAATTGCGGTTATTTGTATTGCTTTTACTGGTTACCAGGTAACGTAAATTCCCGTAAGGATTAACACCTGCAGCCAGAGAGCGTTCCCAGGAGCTCGCAATCATATCGCGAACAACATAAGACTCCATTTTCCCTCGGACAATAAACCCCTGCCAGGATTTTTGAATCCGGTCTGCTCGTTTCTCCAGCGATAAGCCATCCGTCATGGCGTAACACCTCTCTAGTAATCATCTGGTTGTGGACGTTTTCTAAGGTCGGCAATCACATCGTTCCGCTGTACCCTTACTGTCCATAAGTGGTCGGACGAGCTTGGAAAAAAACATCGCGGCTAGTCCCGCACCCGCAAGGGGGGCAATAATGTAGACTGCGAGATAGCCGCCTATCTGTTCCGGGAAAGCGACTCCCCGCCAACCCATGAAATATGCGATGACTCTCGGCCCAAGATCCCTCGCCGGGTTCAGCGCCGCCTGAGTCAGAGGCGCCATCACAGCAATCACCATAGCAACCGTCAGGCCGATAAAAAGCGGGGCTAAACTGTTGTCTGGCCGACCTAGGTTACAGCCGTCTGTAAGCGTAAAAATCAGAAACACCAGAATAAACGTGCCGGTCATTTCCGCTAGAAAAGCAGCGGGAACCCCAATGGCCGCCACCGGTACCGATCCGGGGTTCGGATAAAAGCTGCTGAAGATCATTACGGTTTTTAATGAATCCGGTGAACCCCGCAAAATTCCGTTTAGCGCCTCGAACTGGGTAATGGAGCCGGAAAAGATTGTGTAGAGTAATAACGCAGCAGCAATGGATCCGAGCAGTTGCGCAATGAGGTACGTAGGCAGTCTTTTGACGGACATCCGTCCCGCCGCAACCATGGCAACACTCACGGCCGGATTAAGATGCGCGCAGGAAAGATGCCGGGTCGCATAGATTGCCAGACTAACCCCGATTCCCCATACAACTGCTACCTGGAACAGGCCCGTGAGTGATGAAAAGAGTATAGTTACGGCAATGCCGCCACAGCCGAAAAATACTAGAATAAAGGTCCCAATAAATTCTCCCCAGAAGTCATGCGCATTCCTCACTGTCCACACCCCCGTTTCATAGCAGTTAGTCAGAAGAATCTCTGAATACGATAAAACTGTGACTCAGCATAGTGGGAATTTCTCTGATGTCGTCCATAGCTTCCCCACACAAGCGTATTGCGCCACGGCGCAATTAATTAGTTTCAGCAGTCGCCTTCGCCGCATTTGTCCTTTTGTTCCCTGATTGACTGGTAGACGCTTCTGCAGGTTGGAGACCCCGCACCCTTTATACCGGAGATGGTACGCCGATCCGTCTCCTCAAGAACGGCGCAATATTCTTCAACGTTGGTGAACTCATCAGCGCCTGTTCCCGATAGTTCAATTCTGGCCAGCCACCAACATACATACGGCGCCTGCTCAATCACTGAAATTTTATCCTCGAGAGCCTTATTCACTTCTATAACCGTTCCGCTTGCCGGCGCTTCCAGGTATTTCACCTTTCCTGTCACCGCCACAGCAATGGTGTCACCGGCACTAATCTGATCACTGGCATCAACTGTAAATTCTATACTCCGGTAGCCGCCCTCTTTCTGTACACCGGCTGGAGTCAGGCCAAACGTGGCAATATTCTTCTCTTTATTAACGGACACCCAATAGTCACGTGCACAATCATAAAGAAATTCACCGGAAATTTTTATTTCCTTGCCAAGGAAAGTTAACGTTATCATAATATCTCCTTTCTCCGCTTAACCCTTGAGCGGAAGCCCGCTTAACTGATGGGGTGCCGGGTCAACGCTAACCCTAAGCCCTCTTACTGCCATCGAACCGGCAAATAACAACAGCGCAGCCAAGAGGAAAATAAATCTGTAGCCGCCTGTTGCATCATAGCTGAGGCCTCCCAGTATCGGCCCTATGCTGGCACCAATCTGATGGCTGAGAAACACCGCTCCAAACGTCCGTCCCATACATTCCAATCCCCAGCATTCCCCGCTCAGTGCAGACGTCAGCGGCCCTGTAGCTGTCCAGAAGATACCAAACAGCACGGCTCCTAAATAAAAACTGCCGAGGTTAACAGCAAAGGCAAAGACCAGGAAGGATGTCCCCCGCAACAGGTAGATCAGCGCCAAAACATATTTGCGCTCCAATATGTCTGATAACCGGCCCGAAGTAATGGTGCCCATAAAAGCCAACAGTGACATTAAAGAGAATGCCTGGGCCGTAGTCGTTAACTGGAAGCCAATGCTCTGGCCGAAATTGTGAAAGTGCGCCATAATCAGAGCCATACTAAAACCACAGGTAAAATAAGCTCCCGCCAGTCTCCGGTAACGTGGATCCCCGATAAGACGAAGCAGTGTCCAGTTGTTTGCAGGAACACCCAACGATTGCCTGTCCGGGTTGCGCAAAGCATCCTTGATAGCCAGATGGCCCGGACCGTCCCGCAGCAATAATAACACTAGTGGAAGAAGGAAGAACAGGACTATTCCGGCAGCAGCCAAAATCGCAGTTCGCCAATCATACCGTATCAGAAGTAATGTTAAGAGCGGTGTTATGGCCAAAGGACCAAGGGGAAATCCTGACATGGAAATACCGAGTGCCAGACCCCGGTTCTCCGGGAACCAGCCTGAAATCAATACAGCATTTGTTAACAAAGTCGTTGTTGTATATGCAATCGCGCCCAATAAACCGTAAAGAATGGCGAACTGCCAAAAGCCGGTCATACGTGAAATAAGGGCGAGGACGATGCCAAATGAGATAATCCCCACAATGATGATCTTTCTCGGTCCGTGTCTGTCAATCAGAGAACCGATACGGGGCGAGAATAGGCCCTGCATTAGCATAAATGATGCCAATACCAGGGAAACATGCGTGGCGCTCCAACCGAACTGTGCCCTTAACGGCCGGAGGAAGATACCGAAACTTAAGACAATCCCACTATTAACCAGTAACATCAGAAAACAAACACCTAATATAACCCAGCGATAACGATTTTGTGTGTTCATATTTCGCTCCTTAATTCCTAGCTGGTTATCTATTATTGCTTAAGTCCGTGTAAGGCACCTTCCCCAAAGGAAAGGGCAGCCTCCCATATTGTCTCGGAAAAAGTGGGATGGGGGTGAATCGTCTTAGCTATTCTATCAACGTGTAAGCCATTTTGTATGGCAAGTACACCTTCCATAATCATTTCTGAAGCGCGGCCGCCAAGAATCTGCATACCGACCACAGTCCCCGTCTCTTCCAGGGCAACAATTTTAACCATCCCTTCACTCTGGCCGAGAATAGTTGCATGGGCGTTAGCGGCAAACGGAAATTTGACTGTCCTACAGTTAAGTCCCGCTCCGGCCGCTTGCGTTTCAGTCATGCCTGCCCAAGCCACCCCAGGATGAGCGGAGAGGAAATGGGGGACAGCAGAGCGATCTAATTTGTGTTCGATCCCCATGGCATTATCGGCCGCGGCTATCCCTTCCGCATATGCAAGGTGAGCAAGCATCGGTGGCCCGGTCACGTCCCCGGCGGCAAAAATATCCGGCATAAGAGTTTCCATACTGTCATTAACTTGAATATAACCCTCAGTGGCATTTTTTAACTCGCCAAGGCCTTCTCCCAGTACATCCAGGTTCGGTCTGCGCCCTAGCGCCGCAATGACGAGGTCTGCGTCAACAGTTAGCGTGCCGGCAGCGTTTTCTGAAGTAACGGTAAGGGCACGACCGCTTTGCCGGATTTCTACGGGTGTAACTCCCGTATCTATGATAAGGCCACGCTTCCTTAGGGAAAAGCTTAACCAATTCCTGATTTCTTCATCAGCCAGAGCCGGCAGTATCCTGCGCTCTTTCTCAATAACGGTTACTTTAAAACCCAGTAATGCATAAGCGCTTGCCAGTTCCAGCCCGGTATTGCCCCCGCCGATAACGGTGACGCGACACAATTTAGCGGGTGGTTTCAGACTCTCTTCCGCGCTGCGGGCAAACTTGGCTCCCGGGATAGAAAAACCGGCTTCACGGGAACCTGTGGCAATGATAATTTTTTTTGCCCGATATTCAGCGCTTCCGACGCGAACAAGGCCCGGCGAAATAATCTCTCCGTGCCCATTCACCGTAATTATACCGTAACTTGAGATAACGCGGCACAGGCCCGCATAGAGTTTCTCCACAGTTTCCCGCTGCCTTTGGGCGATTCTGTCTAGCCGCGGAGCGACAGCGTTGTCCGGAGATAGATAGTCGATTACTTTGGAATAGGATGACGCAGCATGATATAAAACTTTTGAGGGGATACAGCCGCGGTGCAGGCAGGTTCCGCCAACTTTACCGGCTTCGGCAAGCAGAACGTTTCCTCCAAGTTGTGCGGTACGTATAGCGGCAGCGTATCCGGCGGGGCCGCCGCCGAGAACGATAACGTCATACACAGGTTTTCCCCCTTTGACTAACAAAGTTTTTCATATGTTCGCGCCGGATTGTTTCCGCTGTCAGTTGCTCTTTTTCCGTCAGGTCTCCCGGCTGCATCTCCACTGCAAAGACCTTGCTAAAACCGCCAGCCAGCGCAACACAAATCTCTTCCCGGCTAAAAACCCTTCCCCCAGCCTGCCGCAGGTCGGTTGCTTTCGCCGTTAGTTCGCGCTCCCCGGCTTGATTCAGGTTTAGCAAGGTAGCTATCCGGGCTGGGTCAAAATTCAACGCAATCGAACCGTGCTGCAGCAAATGTCCTTGGGATTGCATTTGAGCGCTGCCAATTATTTTTTTACCGCGAACTGTAATCTCATATAGTGAAGCGGCTTCGGCGCACGCTGTATAAGATGACGTTTCTCGCTCTTTGGTTTCAGATATTTCCGCCGGCACACCCAGGCAGTGTAATGCAGCACGTAGCGAGAGACTGATTTGCATATTGGCGGACTGTAAGGACGCGGGTAGGGGCCCATCACCCATTTTTGCCACCACACTGTAACAGAGGTCTTCTCCGTGCAATACAGCGTATCCTCCTGTGGGACGCCTCACGAGAGAGATTCCGAATCTCTCACAGTCAGTTACCAGTCGTTCATCCGCCTGCTGCATAAATCCGAGAGAAAGGCATTCCGGTTCCCAGGAAAAGACTCGTAGTGTCGGAGGGGAGTCTCCACGAATGATATGATGGAGCAGAGCTTCATCAATAGCCATATTCCTTGCTCCACTGTTAGCGCCGGTATCTAATAACCGCCAGTTTTCCATGTCGGTTTCCCCCCGTCAGATTGAAAAACATCCCCGGCGCGGTAAGAACTTCTAACATAGGAGCCTGAAAACACGTGGGAAAATCCCAGCCGCATTCCCTCTTCACGCCAGTATTCAAAACCCTCTTCCAGGATAAATCGCGGCACCGGCAGTTGATTTTCACCGGGCTGGCGGTACTGGCCCAGCGTAAGGATATCACAGCCGGCTTCCCGAAGGTCTGTCATCGCCGCCAGGATTTCACTGTCATTTTCGCCAAGACCCAGAATTAGCCCGGATTTTGCGAGTATCCGTTTATCAGACACCTTTACGTGCCGAATGATATCAAGAGAACGTTCATAACCTGCCCTTGGCCTGATAACAGGCTGCAGGCGCCGGACGGTTTCCAGATTATGAGCAATTACATGTGGCTCTGCATCCATTACTTGCCTGAGAGAATCGTTGTTACCCCCGAAGTCGGGGATTAGCACCTCAACTGTCATCCCGCCCGCCCGATGTAATGCCTCAATGGTCCGGGCAAACTGCAGGGCGCCGCCGTCAGCAAGGTCATCACGGCTGACTGAGGTCACCACTACGTGGGACAATCCGAGTTCCTTTGCCGCCTCTGCTACCCTTGCGGGTTCACCGGAATCCACCGGCAGTGGAGTGCCGTGATCTACTCCGCAAAAAGCGCAGTTTCTGGTACAACTGCTGCCCAGAATCATAAATGCGGTATGCCGGTTGCTGAAACACTCCAGGATATTGGGACAGGCCGCGCTTCTGCATACCGTATTGACACTGGAAATAATCCGGTTCGTCCGGGAGAAAACGACAAACTCCGGCATTTTCTTTAATAACCACTGGGGAACAGACATGTAAATCTCTCCTAAAACGCATACATTTGGCGTTATCCCTATTTTACAATGAATTGGGAGAGAGGGATAAAAAAGTATCCTTTTTTATCCCTCTCAATTTCTTCTAGCTCCCCGCGATGCGAGCTTTTTCAATTTCCACCTTCAGAGCTTCCGAAGCCCTCGCTGACAGTTCATCGAGTATTTCTTCGAATGTTGGGATGATGCTTTCAAATACGAGATCACCGTTGATAACGATTGTCGGTAATACTCTGCCGTTTAATTCCAGGAACTTGTTGATTCCGTCAGGGCCCTTGATATTCCATTCCTTGAACTCGATGTGTGCCTTAACATTATCCGGCAACGCTGAAACTGCTTCCAGCATATACTGGCAGGCTGCGCATTGCACCGAATCCAGAGTCAGGATATCAACTACCAGTTTATCACTCATATTAGTTTCCCCCTTTTTTCAAATCCTCTAAGGTAATGTATCCGGGGGGTACATGGGTCGGATAGGCTGCGTAAAACTTCTCATACCATTCTTTTGCTTCCAGGACTTTATCTACGTTCTCCACGGGAACGTCAAAGGGCATGTCTCAGCCAGGGGCGAAGGTAAAGCCGGTTAAGCCTCCGGCGGCAAGGCTGACTATTGCGTCTTCCCGCGGGCTTAAGATTCCCAGGGACATCGCCAGAGTCAGCTTGAGGTTTCCACCAAAGCCTCGTCCGTATTTAATAGCCATTTCACGGACATAGTTCATGTTTAGCTGCTCATCAATGGCGAAACCGTGTGTGCCAATCTTGCAGACTTCTTCCATAACCTTCGTCGCGTCACCGCAAATGAAGAAACTCGATGTGAGCCCTGCTTCATGGATAACATCAATGGCTGGTTGACAGGCCGGGGTCACAAACTCTGCAAACGTACCAGGCTTAATTTGTGAAGCTACCGGGTCAACGATGGCAATGATCTCACAGCCAATATCACGGTAGATTCTGGCAGATTCGGCGCATACTTGAGCGCAGAAATCCATAATCTCCTTAGCGAGAGCCGGATTCTTCACCACATCGGTGAAGATTTTTACGCCGCGCAGATGTGAAGCAAGAGTCAACGGCCCGCAAATCAAACCGAGCAGTGCAACGTCACCTTTCTGCGCCATTACTTTTTTGCCGGCTTCCACAATTACGGGCCAGCGGCCGTCTTTAGCTGTAGGAATTTTCAGGTTGGCTTCAGCAAGGGTTTTGTCCGCCAACGGGTGTCCTGTGATTGCAGGCGGATTGTCTGGATACCATTTAGCCTCGCAACCCATGGACATACCTTCGATGTTCAGGTCAAAAACCAGCGGAATGCCGTCGGCCTTATACCGCTCTGCGGCAAACAGAACGCCTTTGGCAATCAGATCAGGATCCTGAAGATAGACGTCCGCTTTCTCGCCGATGAGGTACGCGCAGTGCACACCCGCATAGGGCAGCCAAGGCGCTTTAGGCGTCTTTTTGCCGCGGTAGGCGTCAATTAATAACTGTATCCCCATTCATACTCACTCCTTTTTTTATTTGTGATTTCCCTGCAATGCTGTCTCGTTCTCTATCACCTCCCAGTATCAAATTCCTGACCAGGCTACAACCGGGAACGAATCGCCTCTTCCAGTTCCGTTTCCGGAGGAATAATACTTTCAAAAAGCACTTCGCCATTGATGGCCACGGTGGGAAAGAGATATATTCCGAGTTCATTGTTTCTTTGTATCCCTTCCGGCGTCCGTAAATCCCACCGGCGAATCTCTATGAATTCAGCAATATCACTGACCAGTGACGGAATTGCTTCTACTGCCTCCAGCAGATAGACGCAGGGAGTTCACTGCACAAAGTCATTGATAAATATTTCAACAATAACCTTTTTTGGCGGACCCATCGAACTACCTCCCCCAATTAGCGGTTTCTCCTCATGACTCTGGCGCCGGCACCGCAGTGATCGGCGTCCCCGCGCAAAAGCGCTTCCAGATACTGCTCTGCCGTGAGAAACACTGTAGCCACATCCAGACCATTGCTTTGTATACCCACTAAGTATTCTTCATGATACGATTCGTCGAGCAGCTTAATCCCTTCCCCGGACAATTTTTCGTTGATTTGAGCAACCGTCCCGGAAATGGGGGAAGTCACGTTAATCATAGCCTTAAATGTTTCCACAAAGACCAGGCTGTCCTCGACGTCTATTTGTTCCCCCACACTTACGGCAAAATCCATATACTTAAAGCCGTTAACCAGGATTACGCCGGCATGGCTGACACCAAAGCGGTAAATATCGTCTCCGGTGCAGTCCACCCAAAGGTGCTCAGGCAAATAGTAAAGATACCTGTCTTCAATTGTCACGCTTTGCCCATAAAAATCGTCGCATGTAATTAAGGACACTGTACCACTTCCTTTCTCTGCCCAGTTCTACTCCATTCCTGCCAGCCCCGGCATCGAGCCCGGGCGATCGATACCCTCTGAAATTGGCACATAGTCGACTGCCTGCGGGATATTTTCAATATAGTCGCAGATTACGTTCTCATCTTGACTGAGCTTTTGCTTCTGATAAGGATAGTCCATGTTCAGTATAACCAAAGCGATATTCTTTACCTGTGTGGCAATCTCCGTGGCAAGGTTCTTACCCGACTCACTGGGAACCCTTCTCTGCATACCCGGCGCAAGCTTGGTTTCCTGTTTTTTACAGTCACATACAAACGTGGGCGGTAGCTTAGCGATGGGAGGAATCAGAACTCTCGCCGCAGGTTTGAGGCCCAGCAGGCGAAAGAGGTTTGACCCGCACTGATATCCGCAACCGTCAATAATTACAGTGGGGTTTTCCTCGACAAGGGCGACTTCATCCGGCATGCCGGAAATTAGTCTTAGCGCATCCACGATTTCTGTCTGCCCCGGCAGCATGTCTTCAGTAACCTGATACGCAGCATAACGGGCGATGCTCGAGAGGACAAAACCGACACCACCGCAGGGGTAGACAGCCACTTTCCTTACAGTGTCCATTAGGATACACTCTCCTTTGCAAAGAAATCCGGCATATCCTTCGGCTTGTAGATTCCACCTGCAACCCGTTCATAGTGGAACGGATTTACCGGTATTTTACCCTGGGCAAGGCAAGCCTGTGTTTTTACCTTCTGCTTCGGAAAGATATATTCCGGTGATTCCAGCATAGCTGTAGCCGCCAGTACGGCAGCATCGGCCACAGCCCGAGCCAAATCATTGGCTTCCGATTCCAATTCCCGTCGTGCATTTCCATAAGAGAGGCCGGTTTCGGCTGCGATATCAGGAATAAAAACCCTTGCCGCAGGGGTGACCCCGGCAAGGTAAAGCAGGTTTGTGCCGCAACTTTCCTCATGGCAGTCAATGACAATGGTCGGGTAATCTTCTACCATCACCAGGTCTTCTTCCACTCCGCGCAGGAAAGCAGGCACACAGAGAATCATTGTTTTTCTCGGCAAAAGGTCTTCATTGACAATATAGGCGGCAATGCGTGCCACAGTAGACTCTGTAAATTTAATTCCGCCGCAGGGAAAAATGCATACTCTTTCAACCATGCTAAACCACTCCCCCGGTTAATTAATTTTTAAAAATATTCTGACAAATATCGACTTAATCCTTCCCGGTTTTGGGGAAGGATTAAGCTGTAGCTTTACTTTTTACGGGCCCATTTTTCCGCGCCATATTTTTTTGTCGCATCAACCATCGCTTTTACATTTTCCGGCTTGGCTTCCGGCCAGATATCGCAACCGGGCCAGATAGCGTCCACGCCAAGCTCCAGAGCGCTGATAACCGCTTTTTCAACATCATCAACACCTTGCAGGCATAAAACGCTATAGGCATCAATATTACCGAAGACGAGTGGTTCCAGGCCAATGTCTTCTCTGGTTTTAACCATATCATTTTTAGTTTCTATACTGATGGCGTCCGCGCCGCAGTCATTCATCTGCGGGATAACAAAATTAGTGCTGCCGCAGATGTGCAGAACGTTGGGGAAGTCAAGAGCAGCATGTATTTTTTTCAGATGAGGCTGAATAATCGCTTTAAAACTGCGCGGGCTGAGTATATCAGTCGTAGCACCCATTTCGCGGACACAGATATAGTCAACACCGGCCTCACGGTAAATTGCCGCAATTTTAATCAGTACGTCAGCCAATCTGTCTAACATCTGGTTAACCAGATCAGGTTTCTTGAATGACAGTTTAAAGAGATCGTTTAAATCCATAAGCTGGCCGGCAAGGGTAAACGGCGCTACCAGGTATGTGCCGATTGCCACATCATCACCGATGTCTTTCCTTAAAAGGCGGATTGCCTCGGATACCACCGGCACTCTGCCGGCATTGGCTATGTTGTCAGGAACAACAAATGTAGCCATTTCTTCCTGATTGTGAATCGCCTTTTCCTTAATGGTCGGGTAAAGCAACTGGTCAACGTTTTCGTATGCATTCATTTCACAACCAAGCACTTCCGCTTCCACACAGAGGTCAAACGGTACAAGTGCGCATTCAAAGCCAAACATTTTATATGATGTGGCTGCAAGATCCGCCATCATTTTGGCATCGCCGTGAACTTTGGGAAACTTGTAGCCCAGTTCATTGAGGCCGGCAACCGTTACGTTACCCATACCGCTGTAACAGGCTACACGGTCGACCTCTTTACCGGCGAACAGATTTAATACTCTTTCTTTTGGTGTCAAAGCCATTGTGTCTCCACCACCTTCATTATTTTTTATTTATTTTTTAAGCTTTTCGGCAAATTCTCCAAAGAACTTATAAAGCGGATGATTGGGATTTGACGGCAGCCTGCCAGATTCGTGGTAGACAAGAGTGGAGAGCATTAGTACGGCGCTGACTACTGCGGGAAAAACCTTAGGGGCCGTAACTTGCGGACCGTAGAAAAGCAAGTCGGACCAAAACATGGCGGAAACGGCCTGTGCGGCTGTATTCATAGCCGAAAAACCGTCACTGCCCCACATTTCCCGGGCGGCTTTCCACATAAACGTTCCGTTCGAACTTGCCAACCCTGCAGGCAGACCGTATTTTTCCTTGATCATCTTGTTGGCTACGGCCGAGAAAGAAGTTGCCGGCAGGTTCATAACCGAGGTGTCGACGAGGATGCTTTCAAATGTGTCTTCCCCGATCGTTCCCATCATTTTGTCAAAACTTTTCACTCTACCCTGAGGGGATGGATCATCATCGTCATAAACCTGCACTACTACATGCTTGACACCTAGTTCTTTAAGTTGGTCCACCTGCGCAGGGATATCCTTATCCCAGGGGGTGATGCTGTTGTAGATAAGCCTGTCAATCAAGCCTAGTTCAGCTACGTACCTGACGCTCGCTATGCGCGGCTCCTGAACCCACATATCTATGGCAAAAGGTTTGTCACTGATACTTGTAAAAAAATCAATATAGTATTTCATCTCGTTAGCAGTATTGGCGACCATGGCAGTGACGGCGGGAATGCCCGTCTGCTCCGACAGTTCTTCCTGCCGCTTAATATAGTCGGCGGCTTTGGCTCTATTAAACGTGCCTTCTTTCCGGCTTTCGAGCAAACGGTCACCTTTATGGAACATGGAGGAAATCAACAGCGGGGGATTGTCCCCTGGTTGGCCTCCCACTTTCCACGGACCAATCTGACAGACTTTTTGTTTTGTCTCCAGTGTAAACATTGTATCGCCTACTTTCCTACCTCTACGGTCAGAGGTATACTTTATGGTTAAACTTTGGGAATTTTATCAAGGATGTGCTGGATATGGGGGAATTGATCCGTCTTGTGCGGGAAGGCCATTGCGTCGGCAAATCTCGGCTGGAAATCAGACTCTGTTGCTGTTTCAACAAACTGGACAAACCTGGCTACTTCCTCTGCCTCATGCCGCTTCGTTTTGCTTAAAAGCGCCAGCTTAGCGCCGTCTCCGGCGGCGTTCCCTACAGCCTGGACATTTTCGAGGTCACAATCAGGGAACATACCGATGACCATGGCGCTTTCTTTGTTAATGAAGCTACCGAAGGCACCTGCCAACGTTACGCTGTCCGCTTTCTCTACACCGCGTTTTTCCATCAGATACTTGGCACCGACATAGAGCGCGGCCTTGGCCAGCTGCACGGCACGGACATCGCCCTGCGTAATCGTGATATCCTTACCGATTGAAGTATCCTTGGCGTAGCACATAACATATTCCATCTTATTATCCGCGCCTCTTCTTACCCTCGGGCTGCCAGTATCCTGATTAAACCGTCCACTGCTGGCAATAATTCCCGACTTAAACATCTCTGCGATGGCATCAATAATGCCTGATCCGCAGACACCTTTGGCAATGGGTTCATCGCCCTCTTTAAACCATTCTTCCTGAGAAATCAGTTTAACACTAGGCTCTTTTGTCTCAGGGTCTATCTTCACCCATTCAATGGCACCAGGAGCCGCCCGCATGCCAAATTTAATCTGTGCTCCCTCCAACGCCGGTCCTGTGGCGCAGGAAGTGGAAAGCAGGTGGTCTTTATTACCAAAATCAATTTCCCCGTTTGTGCCAATATCAATAATCAGCATCATCTTATCCTGCTTGTACGGCTCTTCCGCGATCAATACGGACACGTTATCAGGCCCGACAAACCCGGCCTCAACCGGGAGGGTATGAGCGTAAGCGCCTTTGGCAATCTTAATGCCGATATCCCTTGCTTTAAAGTTCATACTCGACCTGAGGGCCGGAGCGAATGGTGCCCTTCCCACATATTTGGGGTCAATATTCAGAAGAATATGGTGCATCGCCGTGTTAAAAACCAACACCATGTCGACAATATCATCGGGAGTGATGCCGGCCATCTCCGTGAGCCTTTGAACCAGCGTGTTCACACCGTCAATAATCGCTGTATACATTTTTTCCAGGCCATCGTCGTTCATCATTGCGTAAGTAATCCGGGATAAAACGTCCTCGCCGTAGCGAATCTGCGGGTTCATGACAGAGCTTTTAAAAGGTGATTCCCCTGTTCTGAGATTACACAGATAAGCTGCAACGGTGGTTGTCCCCACGTCAATGGCAATGCCCCACGGATCTTCCGCCAGTCCCGGGACAACTTTAATGATTTCTTTATCATCCCATACAGATACAGTAACTTTCCAGTCACCGTCACGAACCGCTTCTGGCAAGCCCAACAGTACAGGATAATCAATTCCCAAATCTCCGGGAAAATTGTACTTCTCCACAAGCGCCGTATTAATACGGGCATAGTCATCCAACTGGTCATCCAGCGTTGCTGGTATCATTTCGATATAATAATTCTTTACCACAGGCTCCAGACCAAAAGCTCTCTCCCGCCCGACTTCGAGAATTACCTGTTTGGCCCCGCGCGACTCTTCGGGCACAAATACCAGGATATTACCGTGAACATAAGCGCAGCAGCCCAGGCGATAGTTGTCCGCTAATTCTTCAGTGCTAAAAAAATCTTTTTCTTCTTCCAGTACCGGCGAAAGATTGCTCATTTTTGAGTCGATACCAAATTTCTCAAAAAAACCTTCCTCGATTTTAATTTTACATTTTCCGCAGACTCTTGCTCCACCGCATGGCGCCTCGATATCAACACCTAATTCCCGCGCCGCATCCAGAAGAGAATTACCATGCTTAACAAGACCACGCCGTCCCGAGGGCTGGAAGATAACTGTATGTTCCAACTGCTACTACCTCCTTTAAACTACAAATATTAGGCGGATTCTTCCTGCAGTTTCCTCAGCGTGCTCAGCATATTGATTGCATCCTTTAAGGCATTGCTGGCATCTTTGGCGTAACCGTCAGCTCCAAAGTTCTCCGCAATCTCTTCACTGACCGGTGCGCCGCCGATCATAATTTTACATTTCGGATTTTTCTCCTTAATCTTGCGGATAATGTCCTTCATTCCCACCATGGTCGTAGTCATCATTGCCGATAGGCAAACAAGATCCGAATCGGTGCGCAGTTGCTCTTCCACAAACTTATCAAGCGGCACGTCGCGCCCAAGGTCAAAAACCTGGAAGCCGGCAACATCAAACATCATTTTAACAATATTTTTGCCGATATCATGAACATCACCCTGGACAACACCCATAACCACGACGCCGGCAATACCTATATCTTTCTTCTCCATATGCGGCTTCATGATGTCCAAACCCGCATAAAGCGCGTCGGCGCACATTAAAAGTTCAGGCACAAAATATTCCTGTTCTTCATAGAGCCTGCCCACCTCTTCCATGCCCGGAATAAGCCCGTGAAACACCGCATTGGTAGCATCCAATCCCTCTTCGACAACTGCCTTGGCCGCAGCTATAACCCGATCCTCGTCATAATTAATAACCCCGTCTTTCAGTTCTTCCAGCAATTCTTTTACCCGCTCATCCGACATTCTTGTTCCTCCTCATTACGTATTTTTGCCGTACAATAAATCTGCTTCCCCAAACAGGTCCCGAGCCATTCAGCATGAAGCTGCTCTCCGACGATACCCGCAAATATAATGACTAATTACCTCAAGCGTCGGAAAATCTTTGACGAAAAATCACCTCCAGCCGTTTAAATAATTCAAGGGAATTACGCCCTAAACAATGTTTCTGGTTTGATTGAATTTCCTGATCTGCTGGGAATTCTGTCAATTTACGGCGAAAGCTCTGTTATTTTTTTTGAATATTGAAAAAATAAAAACTTAAAAAAAATTCTTCTCTGCTACTAAACAATATGAATCAAAATACTTAGTATGACTATATCAAAATATTTTCAATCTGACAAGAGTGAATTTTCATAATATTTTTCTGTTCCTTTTAAAGAACTGAAGATAGTTTAAAATATAACGCAGTTCGGCAGAGTTAAAATCACGGATAGAACGCAGGACGGCCTGGACTTTGTGGTCGCCCAGCAATTCAATAAGGTCAGGGCCCAATGATGTTAGCAGGTTTTCAATTTCTTCATGTTCGAGCAAAAAATAATGTATGGTTGTACCCAAGGCGTCGGCCAGTCGCTCCAGCGTGTCAAGGGACGGAATTGTATAATTATTCTCCATCTGGCTGATTAAACCGTTTGATACACCGGCTTTATCAGCCAAAGATGCAACCGTAAGGCCCTGTGCTTCTCTCAACTGCCTTAGTCGCGGCCCAATATTGGTTTGATAATTGTTTTTTTCCATAAAAAAACTGACTGTAAAGTTTAAAGCTTCCGCCAGACGCTCGATCTGCTCAAAGTCCGGCCGGATTTCACCGGTCTCAAGACTTTCCAGCAACGTCGAAGAAAGCTCACTGATTTCGGCTAACTCATGAATAGAAAGCCCGCGGCCTTCCCTTAAAAACCGTAACCTGTCTCCTGTAAAAGCCTGATCTTCGTCCTGTACAAGCAATGCTGAAGAAACGTGCAGCGAATCAGCTATTCTTTTCAGTACAGAAATGGATGGCTTTTTCAGGCCGCGTTCAATTGTACTTAGATACGATGCGGAAAGGCCTGTTTTTTCTGCCAATTGTTCAAGTGTTAGTCCACGCTCCATACGAAATGTGCGAATCCTGTTAGCAAGCATTTACCTACCTCCTCACTGCACTATATGTCTTCATCATTTACTCTTTCAAATTTCATCGAAACATCAATAGGAGCCATTCCGTCCAGTTCAATTTGTATCGCTTTTATAATTGCACTGGGTACCGGGCAATCCGTATGCATTAGATGCTTACTTGCTGAGCGGTAGACAACGGAGTCAAGTAGTTTTGTAAACACGTTATGACGCCAGTCCAATACTTCCAAATCATCGTTCATTTTACGCAGCATTTTACATGCTGAAATAATTGTTACTGATATTTCTGTTTTGCTTATACGTTTAACTTTGATTACGCTAGTGAATCCGCATGCACCCGCATATACTTTCACTCTCGTTGTCATGGCTCCCGCTTCCTTCCCTTAAGCCTATCCGTAAAACTTACATATACTATACTATAGAACAACAAAAAAAATAAACCTTTTTTTCAAAAAGTAAAAGGCGAGCAAGGTATTATAACCAGCTCGCCAGTTTTTTAGCTTAATCTGTCTTTCATTGCCTCATGAATCCAGTTAATAATGTCAGCGGTGACTGTGCCAGGGGTAAACAGCGCTTGAGCATGGCCGTTTGCAAGCAACTCCTGCATATCATCATCGGGAATAATCCCCCCGCCCATCACCATAATGTCTTCCGCGCCATTTTCTTTAAGAAGTTCACATATTCTTGGGAATATCGTCAGATGGGCACCGGACAGGATACTTAAACCAACCATATCCACATCTTCCTGAATGGCCGCCTCCACTACCTGTTCCGGTGTCTGATGCAGCCCGGTATACACAACTTCCATACCGGCATCGCGCAACGCGCGAGCCACCACTTTAGCTCCACGATCGTGTCCGTCAAGGCCCGGTTTGGCCACAAGGACGCGTATCTTTCTTGCTGTGTTCATCCTTACAATCCTCCTCCCTAGAATATCGGTTTCTCTTTATATTCGCCAAATACTTCACGCAGCACCTGAATAATCTCACCTTCTGTGGCATACACCTTGACAGCGTCGAGAATAAGCGGTATCAGGTTCTCTGTGGTTCCAGCTGCTTTACGCAACGCTTCCAGGCGGTTTGTGCAGACAATATTGTCGCGCTTCTCACGTACACTGCGTACACGCTGCTTCTGCTCCTCTTCAATTTGCGGATCTATCTTTAACAGATCCACAGGTGGTTTTTCCTGGGTTACATAGTCGTTAACACCTACAATAATCCGTTCTTTCTTTTCAATTTCCCTTTGGTAGCGGTAAGCGGCGTCTGCGATTTCCTGCTGGAAGAAACCCTCGTCAATGGCTGCCAGCACTCCGCCAAAATGGTCAATGCGCTCAAAATACTTTTCAGTTTCCTGTTCCATCTGGTTAGTGAGTGCTTCGACAAAGTAAGAACCGGCCAACGGGTCGATGGTGTTGGCGACACCGGTTTCCTCTGCAATAATCTGCTGAGTCCTCAACGCAATACGTACGGCTTTCTCCGTGGGCAGCGCCATCACTTCATCCATAGAATTGGTATGCAGCGACTGTGTCCCACCAAGGACGGCACCCAGAGCTTCATAGGCTGTACGGACAATATTGTTTTCAGGCTGTTGAGCTGTCAGTGAGCAACCCGCGGTCTGCGTATGGAAGCGCAGGAGCAGCGAACGCTCGTCTTTTGCGCCATATTTTTCTTTCATGCGCTTCGCCCAAATCCGCCTCGCGGCACGGTATTTAGCGATTTCTTCAAAGAAGTCGATATGGGCGTTAAAGAAGAAGGAAAGACGTGGGGCAAAGGAGTCTACGTCAAGCCCCGCCTTGATACCGGCTTCCACGTAAGCAAAACCGTCCGCCAGTGTAAACGCCAGTTCCTGTACGGCGGTGGAACCCGCCTCCCGGATATGGTAGCCGGAAATACTGACTGTATTCCACTTGGGAACATGCTGGCTGGAAAATGCGAAAATATCGGTAATCAGGCGCAGGGACGGCTCAGGCGGGAAAATCCATGATTTCTGCGCGATATATTCTTTAAGAATATCGTTCTGGATGGTGCCGCCCAGTTTGTGGGATGATATTCCCTGCTTCTCAGCCGTGGCAATATAGAGGCACCATAAAACGGCCGCTGGCGCGTTAATGGTCATGGATGTGGTGATGCGATCCAGCGGAATATCGCTAAAGAGAGTTTCCATGTCATCCAGGGAATCGATGGCCACACCGACGCGGCCCACTTCGCCAAAAGAGCGTGGGTGGTCCGAATCGTAGCCCATAATTGTCGGCATGTCAAAGGCGACGGAGAGGCCGGTTTGCCCCTGTGACAATAAATACTTATAACGTTCATTAGACTCTTTTGCCGTAGCAAAACCGGCAAACTGTCGCATGGTCCAGAGGCGTCCGCGGTACATGTTAGGTTGAACACCCCGGGTATACGGGTAGTAGCCCGGGAAGTTCAGGTCATCCTGAAAGCTGATACCTTCAGTATCCTCAGGTGTGTATAGCGCTTTAATCGGTACGGAAGATACCGTCATAAACTTGTTGGGACGCTCTTTCACGTTCGATGAGCACTCTTCCCATTCCTTTTTACCCTGACGGATCTTATCCATATCATCATGAGACATTATATCTCCTCCTTGTCCTTAAACTTTGCACTTGTCAAGATTTATCCCGGTGAGTATCTGTGCGGCAGCGGTGTAGGGATCCGTTTCCCGGGACATGATCTGATTTGTCAGCAGGTCAAATTCCTCACTGCCGGAAATCTGTTCCCAAACCGTGCTTTTAATTCTGTATTCAATCAAATCAATGATGTCGCGGCGGATTCGTTCTTTACGGACTTTTTGCAAGTGGCCGCTATTTTCGAGGAAATCCCGGTGCTCAAAAATAGCTTTATGCATATCCGTAATTCCGCTACCATCCAGTGTAATGGTACGGACAATAGAAGGCCGCCACTCTCTTAACGATCCCCCTAAGTCAAGCATCATACTAATTTCGGATGCTGTTCTGTCCGCGCCGGGAAGGTCCGACTTATTAACGATAAAGATGTCGGCGATTTCCATAATGCCCGCCTTAATTGTCTGGACACTGTCTCCGCCGGCCGGAGTTAACACAACGATGGTGGTATCGGCATATTTGATAATGTCGACCTCAGATTGCCCGACCCCAACCGTTTCAATAATAATAACATCTTTACCGGCTGCGTCTAGAACCTGGACAGCTTCCTTCGTTGCCCGGGAGAGGCCGCCCAGGCTGCCGCGCGTACCCATACTACGAATAAACACTTCTTTATCCAGAGCATGTTCCTGCATACGGATACGGTCCCCAAGAATTGCCCCGCCGGTAAAGGGGCTCGTTGGGTCAACGGCAATTACACCCACACTTAGCCCTTGCTGGCGCAGTGTCGACAGGAGGCAATCCACCAGTGAACTCTTCCCGGCACCCGGAGCACCTGTTATCCCAATGACATAAGCGTTGCCGGTGTGGGGGTAAATTTCACTTAGGATTTTAGTTCTCCCGTTATCATTATTTTCGATCAGAGAAATGGCTCTTGCCACCATACGGCGGTCTTTGTTTAAAACACCTTCAATCACTTTGTCATACACTGATGTCATCAACCTCCCGATTACTGTACGGACTAGAATTCTATGCCCTTTCTGGCTTTGATTCCAGACTTAAACGGATGCTTGATTTCTTTAACCTCGCTGACAAGATCAGCCGCATCCATAATAGCCTGAGGTGCATTCCGCCCCGTTAAAACAATATCCACATGGGACGGCTTTTGCTCCAGCATCTGCAGGACATCTTCAACAGGAAGCAGATCGTAATCCATGGCGATATTAATTTCATCAAAAATAACCAAATCATATCGTCCGCTCAAAACTGCCGACTTACCCTGTAAGAAACCGTTATGGGCGTCATTGATGTCTTCCTGCATAAAATAGCCTCTGACTAATATCCTGTCCTTATTTGACTGAACTACTGTAAAGTCAGGCAAGAATTTCTGAATTGCCTGAATCTCCCCGTAGCTTGGATCATTCTTTCTGAATTGCACCATAAATATTTTTTCACCGTGGCCGCTCGCCCGCAGGGCCAGGCCGAGGGCGGCGGTCGTCTTGCCTTTGCCGTTTCCGGTGTAAACCAGCACAAGGCCCTTCTTATCCGTCATTTCCAATTCGCCTACCCTTTAATATAGCGGGAAATTACCAGCCGTTGGACTTCGTTAGTTCCCTCATAGATTTGCGTAATTTTTGCGTCTCTCATCATTCTTTCCACCGGATATTCGCGGCTGTAACCGTATCCGCCAAAAATCTGCACCGCGTTGGTCGTAATTTCCATAGCCGCGTCGGAAGCATATAACTTAGCCATGGCGGAAGCTTTCCCGTAAGGCAATTGTTGCTGCTCCAGCCAGGCAGCCTGGTATGTCAGCAGGCGGGATGCTTCGATTTTTGTAGCCATGTCAGACAGCATAAAGGAAATAGCCTGGAAGTTAAAAATCGGCTGGCCAAATTGTTCCCGGCCCTGGGAGTAGCTGAGTGCCGCTTCAAAGGCACCTTGGGCAATACCCAGCGCCTGGGCTGCAATACCGTTTCTACCACCGTCTAAAGTACTCATGGCAATTTTAAAGCCATCGCCTTCTTTACCGAGCAGATTCTCTTTTGGTACGATACAATCTTCAAATACCAGTTCACAAGTACTGGATGCACGGATTCCCAGCTTCTTCTCATGTCCACCAACCCGGAACCCAGGGAATTCCTTTTCTACGATAAACGCGCTGATACCTTTAGCGCCTTTTGTTTTATCAGTGATGGCAAATACAACAAAAATGTCACCGTCACCGTTGGTGATAAATATTTTAGTGCCGTTTAAGATATAGTTGTCGCCGTCAACTTTGGCGTTAGTCCGCATAGCACCGGCGTCGGTACCGGCAGAAGGCTCGGTCAGGCCGTAAGCGCCCAGAGCTGAACCTTCAGCTAAACGACGGAGATATTTTTGTTTTTGTTCTTCTGTGCCGTATTTCCAAATGGGCCAGGAACAAAGAGAAATATGGGCAGATAATGTGACACCGGTGGAACCGCAAACACGGGACAGTTCCTCCACAGCGATTACATACGCCAGAAAATCTGAACCTGCGCCGCCGTACTGCTCTTCCCAGGGAATCCCCGTCAGACCCATGCCCGCCATCTTATCAAATATTTCCCGCGAAAATTCTTCTTTCTCATCCCGTTCCGCCGCAGTAGGCGCAACTTCTTTCTGTGCAAACTCGCGAACCATCTTGCGGATCATTTCATGCTCAGCAGAAAGCTGAAAATTCATTATTCTTCCTCCCTAATTTAATTTTTTAAAGACCTTTTTCCAGGGCCTTAGCAATAACCAGGCGTTGAATTTGATTTGTTCCTTCATATATCTGAGTAATTTTAGCATCCCGCATTAAGCGCTCTACCGGATATTCTCTGCTGTAACCGTAACCGCCAAGAATCTGGACGGCTTCGGTGGCTACGTACATGGCAGTATCTGTTGCGAACATTTTAGCCATGGATGCTTGTTTCCCATTGGGCAGACCATTTTCTTTACGGAATGCCGCCTGATATACCAGGAGCCTTGCGGCTTCGATACGTGTGGCCATATCTGCCAGTTTGAACGCAATGGCCTGGTTGTTAAAGATAGGCTGGCCAAATTGTTCACGGAACTGAGCATACTTTAGCGCTTCATCATATGCAGCCTGGGCAATCCCCAATCCCTGGGCCCCAATGCCAACCCGTCCGCCGTCAAGAAGGCTCATGGCTATTTTAAACCCTTCACCCTCCTTGCCGAGACGCTGGCTCGCCGGAACCCGGCAGTCCTCGAAGATGATTTCCGTGGTAACGTCAGCGTTTAAGCCCATTTTCTTTTCTATGGAGCCCACTTTGAACCCTGGAGTATCTTTATCGACCAGGAAAGCAGTAATTCCCTTTGTGCCAAGCTTACTGTCCACTGTGGTAAAAACTGTGTACACATCTGCGTGGCCACCATTGGAAATAAAAATTTTTGAACCATTTATTACATAATCGTCCCCGTCACGCTTGGCGGAAGTCCGTAATGCCGAAGCATCGGAACCGGCACCGGGCTCTGTCAGGGCGAAGGCTCCGATATACTCACCGGCCGCCAGCTTTGGTACATATTTTCTTTTTTGCTCTTCCGTTCCAAAGTAAAGAATCGGGAATGTGCCTACTGAGGTGTGAACCGCAAGTATAACACCGGTTGATGCACAGGCACGGGACACTTCCTCAATGCAGAGGATATAGGTGAGAAAATCAGCACCGGCACCGCCATATTCCTCGGGGATAGGAATCCCCATAAAACCCTGGGCACCAAGTTTCTTCATAATCTCTGCCGGAAACTCAGCCTTTATATCATTTTCTGCGGCATATGGTGCAATTTCCTTCTGGGCAAATTCATGAAACATTTTATGCATCATTGCATGCTGATCACTAAGTTTGAACTGCATTGTCTTCCTCCTATTTCCCCTTAAACTCGGGTTTCCTTTTTTCCAGAAAAGCTGTCATGCCTTCTGTCTGGTCATTCGTTGAAAAAGCCAATCCAAATACTTCTGCTTCATAAGCCATACCACGGGCAGCATCCATCTCCAGCCCCTGGTTAATCGCAGATTTTGTCAGGCGTACAGCAATCTGGCCTTTTCCTGAAATTTTCTTGGCTAACGCTTTGGCTGCGTCAAGTAATTCTCCGGCAGGGTAAACCTTGTTGGCTAAGCCAATCCGGTAGGCCTCCTGGCCGTCAATCATATCTCCGGTATAAAGGAGCTCTTTTGCGCGACCTTTTCCTACCAGACGGGGAAGGCGCTGTGTGCCTGCAAAGCCGGGGGGAACACCAAGGTTGACTTCCGGTTGGCCAAACTTTGCACTATCCGAAACCAGCCTGATATCACAAGCCATAGCAAGTTCGCAACCACCACCCAAAGCAAATCCGTTTATTGCGGCGATTACCGGCTGTGGCAAATTTTCAATCCTGTTAAATACAGCCTGACCGAGCAGTGCAAAGCTGCGCCCTTCCACAGCCGTCAATTCTTTCATGAAAGAAATATCGGCACCGGCCACGAAAGCTTTTTCCCCTGCCCCCGTCAGTATCACTGCATGGACTGAATCATCAGCACCGAGGTCAGTAAACACCTGGTCCAATTCCTTCAGCGTATCTTCATTCAACGCATTCAGCGCCTTCGGCCGGTTAATCGTCACAATCGCTGTGCCGCCATCCACTTCCAATAAAATATTCTCAAACCCCATACAAAATCCTCCCTTGTTTATCTTTTAGGCATGCATCACAGACTGTTCAAAAGCAAGCAGGACGAGGCGCGAGTGCTTTCGGCACCGGAGGCGTATATGCATACGCTGAGGATGTCGGAAGAGCGAGCAACGAAGTAATGCGCCGCTTTTCAACAGTCTGCTAGTAGGTGTAGAAGCCTCTTCCCGTTTTCCGTCCTAACCAACCGGCGGTAACATACTTGCGCAGCAGGGGGCAAGGGCGGTATTTCGTATCTTTAAACCCGTCGTACAGTACTTCCATAATTGCCAGACAAGTGTCCAGACCGATTAAATCTGCTAAAGCCAGCGGGCCCATGGGGTGATTCATACCCAGCTTCATTACTGTGTCAATCCCCTCGACGTCACCGACTCCTTCCATTACACAGTAAACCGCTTCGTTAATCATAGGCAGTAGAATTCTATTTGACACAAATCCCGGGAAATCATTGACCTGAACCGGAACTTTTTCCAGTTTCTTCGAAAGATCCTCGATGACCTGGTATGTATCATCAGAGGTGGCAATACCGCGGATTACTTCCACCAATTTCATTACAGGAACCGGGTTCATAAAATGCATCCCAATCACTTTTTCCGGTCTTTTCGTTGCAGCAGCGATTTGGGTTATTGGCAGTGATGATGTGTTGCTTGCCAGTATGGCGTGGGGAGGACAAATTCTGTCCAAAGCTGCAAATGTTTCGGCTTTGATTTTTGCGTCTTCTACGATAGCTTCAATAACTAAGTCTACATCATGTCCGTCCTCTAGGGTAAGGGTGGTAGTGAAACGACCAAGGATTGCATCCTTCTCATCAGCCGTTAACCGACCTTTTTCAACACTGCGAAGCAAATTCTTCTCAATGACTTTCATGCCCTTTTCCACGAACTCGTCCTTAATGTCACGGAGCACTACCTGGTACCCCGCCTGGGCGCAAACTTGGGCAATTCCTCCGCCCATCTGGCCCGCGCCTAAAACCATAATCTTTTTAATATCCATTAGTTTCATTCCTTTCTTCTATGTGTTCTTTAACTATGCTCTGTACAACTAATCTTCTAGCTTCACGATGGTAGCCTCACCCTGTGCAGCACCACTGCAGATGGTAGCCATGCCGTAACGTGCGCCACGACGCCTCATTTCCGAAACCAGTGTCATCAGAATGCGTCCGCCGCTGGCACCGATGGGATGACCAAATGCAATAGCACCACCGTTGACATTCACTATTTCCGGGTTCCATCCGCCAAGCTTGATTGACGTCAGTGCTACTGCGGCAAACGCCTCGTTAACCTCAATGAGATCCAGTTCGCCAGCCGTCATTCCCGCTTTCTCCAAAGCTTTTTTGCCTGCAAGCGCCGGTACGGTGGCAATATATGGAGCCCTGGCTGAGGCGGCACCCTGCGAAATAATGCTTGCCAGCGGTTTTAATCCTAACTCTTCCGCCTTATCCCTTGACATAAGCACCAAGGCAGACGCGCCGTCGGAAATAGGGGGAGCATTACCTGCGGTGACACAAGCACCTTTCTTAAAGGCAGGTTGCAGCTTCGACAAAGCATCAAGCGTTGCATTACGACGCGGAAGTTCATCCGTGTCAAAAAGGATAGGCTCACCTTTCCTTTGGGGTATGGACACCGATACGATTTCCTCTTTCAGGCGACCCTCATCCATGGCACTAAGCGCCAGCTGATGGCTGCGCAGCGCCCACTGATCCTGCTCTTCCCGTCCAATTTCAAACTCGTCGGCAACATCACCGCCGTGGACACCCATGTGAACGTCATGGATAGCACACCACAAACCGTCTTTAACCATGGCATCCAGAAGTTTACCGTCACCCATACGATATCCGCTGCGGGCTTTTTCCAGCAGATACGGAATAGCCGACATGTTCTCCATGCCGCCGGCCACGATAATTTCAGCATCGCCGGCACGAATAAGCGAGTCCCCAAGGTTCACGGCACGCAAACTGGAAGCACAAACTTTGCCGATCGTATCAGATGGAACTTCTACTGGCAGTCCTGCTTTAATTGTCGCCTGCCGTGAGGGAATTTGCCCTGCCCCGGCCTGAACCACCATACCTAATAATGCATAGTCAACCAAGCTACCTTCCAAACCCGCCCGTGAGACAGCCTCCCTGACGGCCAGAGCACCCAGGTCAACAGCAGGAACGTCTTTTAAAGACCCTAGAAAAGAACCAAAAGGCGTCCTCGCGTAGCTTACTATAACTGTTTCTTTCATCCTCTCACCTCTTCAATCTTTTTCTTCAGCTTAGGAAAGTTTCACTATGAATTCTCCTAATCCTGCCTGGAAAGATTCTATATTTTACAATAAGTTTATAGAAAATACGAAATTTCGTCAATACCTTAAATTTTTTAAATATTTCATTTAAGGACTTGTCAAAACTCTCGATTTCGCATAGAATTGACATTGACATGATGTACAACTACATACTTTTCATGTAATAAAGCATCTTGTATGTATCTTAGCATCGAATTTTACAATAACTTACCGATCAAACGTTTTTGGAGGTGGTAGGTATAAGAAAATTTTAACTTGATATAACCAAAAAATTTAAGGGAGGAATAATTTTGAACGGGAAAAATCTATACAAAAAAGAACTTTTTCTAACCATTTTTTTTACTATCGTCCTTATGTTAATGGGGCATTCTGCTTCCATCTTTGTCGCGTTTCCTGCTTTGCAAAAAGGCACAATGTGGGGTTTCCCAATTTACTACATCATTCCCATCCTTCTCGGTTGGTTTGGTGTTACCATCGTTTCCTGGTTTATGGCATACTATTGCAACAAGCTGGATGACGAACTTGACTCCTACATGAGCAGCTACAAAGCAAACAACGCAGCCGCGGCCACGAAGGAGGAAAAATAATGACTGAACAATCAGTATCCTGGGCACTTCAAAACCGTGCTTTAGGTCTTGGTGTTGTTGTTTTATGTTTCGTGCTCTTCTATTTCGTCGGTTGGTGGTCTCAGCGTAAGACGACTGATGTCAGTGACCTTTATGTTGCCGGTCGCACCATCGGTTCGGTTACAAACGGCCTCGGCATGGCATCCACCTGGGCCAGCCTCGCCACATTTCTGGGTGTTACAGCTCTAATCTTAAATTTACAGGTGCCTTTTGTTTTTCTTTGGATTCAATGGATTCTTTCCATTCCTTTGATTACCCTGCTGTACGGTACAAGCCTGAGACGTATGCAGGCCTACACACCGGCATCATTTATCCGTGAACGTTACGGTAAAACTGCCACTGTTATTGTTGCGTCCTGGATGGTTCTCATTATGCTGATGTATTCTTTAGGCCAAATGATTGGTCTTGCCAAGGCGTTTGAAATGCTTTTCGGGTTCCCCTACGTCCCGGCATTATTTGTCGGCGGTATCATTATCGTAGGCTATGTTACCATCGGCGGCATGTACGGCGCGTCCTACAACGCTGCGTTTCAAATGATCATCATGACATTAGCCTTTGTTGTACCACTGGGAGCGATTATGAAGCAAATGGGCTCCACAGGCTGGTGGTTTCCTCCTCTGGCTTACGGCGACATGGTTCCGTCCATGCTTGAATTAGTACCCACCTTTTTTAACACAAACTACTCTTTTAAGTGGTACTTTGCCTTAATTCCGGCCTTTACCTTAGGACCTATTGGCCTGCCGCACCTGGCAATGCGCGTCTTCACTGCGCCAAGCTTAAAAAGTGCACGCTGGGCCGTGGTTTGGTTTTCCGGTTTCCTGGGAGTTCTCTTTTCCGCTACTTACACCATGGGGTTTGCCGGCAACTTTTTTGCTGCAACCACTGGCACTATAATCGCAAAGGGTGATGCCGATAAAATCACCCTGATTCTAAACGTTTTCTATAATCCTGAATGGGTTACCGCCATTGTTATCGCAGGCGCCGTAGCTGCCGGCCTTTCTACACTAAACGGCAATCTGCTCGCCATAGGCGCACTAACTGCACAGGATATCCTTGGCGTCTTTAAGCCAGATATGGAAGATAAAGACCGGATGAAAATCGGTTATGTGGTGCTATTTATCGCTGGTATCCTCAGCGTAGTTTTGGCCTATCAGCCCCCACAATTTTTGGTCACCAGTATTCTCTGGGCCTTCGGTATCTGCGCCAGTGCAGTTACACCGATGATTTTGCTTGGCGTCTGGTGGAAAGAGGCCAATAAACTAGCCGGCATTATTTCATCCTTAGTTGGTGGCTTCCTCTTTATCATCGTCTCCCCCTACGTCCTGCCTAAAATTGTTTTGGGTGCAGGAGTAACAGCAAACCTGGGGATGTCCGGTGCCCTGTTTACGGTTCCTCTGGCCTTCGCTATCTTTATCTTCTTGTCCCTGGCCTTTAACCGTATCCCTGCTTTGGCCAATTTCAATCCGTCGGATGCAGACAAAAACCTGGTTGACAGAATTCATGGTTGGCCAGATTTCGACAGCTCCCGCTATACAGGAAACGGTTGGGCTGCCTTAATTGGTATCGTGTGTATCAGTATCTCCATTTGGGGTCTGATGCCCTGGTAATCTATTAAGAATTGCGTGCGAAAGGAGTCTTTCTCATGATATATATGCAAAATATATACCAAATTTTAACTCTTAAAAAAAATATTTTTCACAAACTTGAGAAAAACAGACGCCTGTTTTCAACCGCTTTTCTTAATCTCTTCATCCTTGGATTGCTCAGCGGTTACGTCAACGTCGCTAACACGCGTACGCTACTTGAGGCAGAACTTTCCGGCGGCTTTGAAACCCCCGGGCTTGCAATCATGGTTTTTGGTTATCTTATTTTCTTCAGCATCAGCCAAATTTTTCTCACCCACGCAGGGTTCTCACTTCTGCTCTGGGCGATGGGTATGGGTCTCAGAGGGAAAGCAACCTTCCTCTCTGTCTACCTTCACAGCGGCGCCGCCGTCCCCCCGCTCTGGCTTGGTCTACCCATGCTTCTTATGTATTTCGGCGCTGTCGCTACCGGGCAGTTCATACTGTACCTGGGCATTCTAAGTATGGCCTGGGGCTTTGCAACCATCACAAACAGCGTTATGGACAGCCAAAACTTTTCCTGGCGCCAGTCTGTAGCCGTATTATCAATCACCATCATCTTCATCATCAGCTTCCTCATCCTGTGGGGCAAAATTTAACGGGGTCAGGTTTGCAATTGATATTAATCTGTTAACAAGGCTCGTATCGCATAAACTAATTTTGAGCTGGAAGAACTATATCCCATATTAAAAGCCAAAGAGCAATGATGTGTGAACATCGTGCTCTTTGGCTTTGTGATTTTTTAAGTTAGATCAATTGTTAAACCTGACCCCGTTTAGTTAATGAGTTCTTCGCTTCTTGTGAAGTGTTCCTCTGCAGACATGTGACCGCCAATGGTGTCAAAGGGTTCACCATTGATGAGAAACCGGACTTCGTGATCTTCCAGACCTTCAAGCTCGGTGAGTGTGTTGACGATACTGTAGATGAGGAAAGCTTCGCTGGATGAACCGCCGTAAAAATTGTCGCGGAAATTTTGGTTTACATCAACAGTAATTAAGCCGCTTTCCACGGTTACTCCCAGCACTTCCGTTTCTGCAGGCATGAGCAGTGCAGCATCAGGAGTCACCGGTTCATGCAGTAGTTCTGACACAACAGCATAGGCCAGCGTTACTCCCTCCGGCACGGTAATTACGCGCTCCTCAGCAAGCAAGTACTGCACCTGACTGTTGGCGTAATATAAGGTGACAGTTTCCGTACGGTCCTGCTCTTCCTCTCTCTCGGGCGGTCTGGGCTGCGGTGATGTGTCTGTCCGGGTGCAGCCGACTAAAGCTCCCAGAAGCAGTGCCATTATGGCTGTCAGGACAAGCAATTTTCTCATAAAAGAATAGAACCCCCTTTTTGTCTGTTTATTACAGTTTACGCTATGAATGTTAAGTTAGTCCTAAGGGGGAATAAGGTTTACTTAATGTGGTGTTAAATATTTCTAACATCCCTGCGCAACGCTTTTTGGCCGATGTCCCGGCGGTAATGGGCGCCTTCAAAAGAGATCACATCGACCGCCGCGTACGCTTTATCAAGGGCCAAGCGTAGCGTTTTACCCCAGGCGGTTACGCCAAGCACCCGCCCGCCTGCTGTAACAACATTTCCCTGTTTCAATGCAGTTCCGGCATGGAAAACAAAAACATCCTCCATTGTTGCTGCGTCTTCCAGACCATCAATCACCCAGCCTTTATCATACTGTCCTGGATAGCCGCCGGAAGCCATGACGACACACGCTGTATGATTGTTGTGCCACTCAATCTTCTGCTCGTGCAGACACCGGTTCACAACAGAGAGCATAATCGTCAAAAGGTCGCTTTTCAGCCTCGGCAGAACCGCCTGACACTCAGGATCACCGAAACGGACATTGTATTCCAAAACCTTTGGCCCGTTGGGCGTAATCATCAGCCCAGCATAGAGTATTCCTTTGAAAACAATCCCTTCCTGGCGTAAACCGGAAATGGTGGGACGTAAAATCCGCTCTTCAACCTCTGCCAACAACTCCGGAGTCAGAACGGGCGCCGGTGAGTATGCACCCATACCACCAGTGTTGGGACCGGTATCTCCGTCATATGCGGCTTTATGGTCCTGAGAGGAAACCATGGGGACAACAGTAACCCCGTCAGTAAACGCCAGTACGGAGACTTCTTCTCCGGACAGGAACTCCTCAACCACAATCTGGCTGCCAGCAACACCAAAGGCCTGCTCTACCATAATCAGCTGAACAGCGCCAACCGCTTCTTCCACCGTTTCCGCCACGATTACACCTTTACCCGCAGCCAGGCCGTCAGCTTTTACCACAATGGGCACGCCTTTTTCTCTGATATATGCTATTGCTTCTGTGGCGTTCTGAAAAACCCGGCTTTCCGCCGTTGGTATATTATATTTCTCCATAATCTCTTTGGCAAACACTTTACTGCCTTCCAGTTGTGCCGCGTTTTTGTCCGGACCAAATGCCAACAGACCGGCGGCTGTAAACGCATCCACAATGCCGGCGGTAAGAGGTGCTTCGGGGCCAACCACAGTCAACTGGATTTCGTTTTCCAGCGCAAAACGGACGAGACCGTCCACATCCTCTCCGGCAATGGGGACGCATTCGGCAATGCCGGCAATCCCCGCATTACCAGGTGCACAATACACCTTTTGCACCCGGGGGCTCTTTAACAGTTGCCAGACTAACGTATGTTCACGGCCGCCGCCGCCGACTACTAATACACGCATCTTTATCCTCCCACTATTGATTCTCTTGATTAGTGTTTGAAATAACGCCGTCCGGTCATCATCATAGCAATCCCGTATTTATTGCAAGCCTCGGTGGACTCCTGGTCTTTCATTGAGCCACCTGGTTGCACAATTGCTTTCACACCGGCTTTGGCAGCTTCATCCACCGTATCCGGGAACGGGAAAAACGCATCAGAGGCCAGTACACTGCCTTTAGCTTTGTCTCCGGCCTGCTCGATGGCAATCCGGGCAGCACCGACACGGTTCATCTGTCCGGCGCCGACACCTATTGTCTGGCCGTCTTTAACGAGGACAATGGCGTTAGATTTGACATGCTTAACCACCTTCATGCCAAATATCATATCGGCGATTTGCTTTAATTCCGGTTTCGTGTTGGTAACCGCTCCCCATCCAGAGGAGTGGACTGCTTCCGTGTCCAGTTCCTGCACTAAAAGCCCTCCGGACACTTTTTTGGCGTCGAAAAGCACTTTTTCATCAGGTAGCGGTGCTTGAAGCAGGCGGATATCTTTCTTGTTCATGAGGATCGCCAGCGCTTCTTCATCATATTCCGGGGCAATAATCACTTCGAGGAAAATTTCACTCATTTTTTCGGCCGTCTTGCCGTCCAATGTACGGTTTACGGCGACAATACCGCCAAAAATGGAGACTGGATCGGCATCAAAGGCACGCTCGTAAGCAGTAAAAATATTAGCAGCTACGGCCACGCCGCAGGGGTTGGCATGCTTTACGGCAACGGCAGCCGGTTCGCTGAATTCCTGCACCAGTTCCCAGGCAGCATTTAAATCGTTAATGTTATTAAACGAAAGCTCCTTGCCATGCAGTTGCTTCGCACCGGCCACACTGCCCGGAGCAGCGTTGGGTTCCCGATAGAACGCAGCTTTCTGCTGTGGGTTTTCTCCATAGCGCAAATCCTGAACTTTTTGATACGGCAGTACCATCGTTTCTGCAAACAGCGGTGCACCGTCGATTTTCTTATATAACCAGCTACTGATCATCGCGTCATACTCAGCCGTATGGCTGAATGCCTCCACGGCCAGAGCAAACTTCGTAGCTTCACTCAAAGCCCCGTCTTTTTTCATCTCCTCTATAACAGAAGAGTAGCGGGCCGGATTGACGACGACGGCCACATCCCTAAAGTTTTTCGCTGCGGAGCGAACCATGGTCGGGCCACCAATATCGATGTTTTCAATGGCCTGGGCCAGGGTTACATCAGGTTTGGCTACTGTTTGGGCAAATGGATAAAGGTTAACGGCCACCAGATCGATAGAGCCGATACCATGTTCCTCCATCTGTTGCAGGTGGGATTCTTCATCGCGGCGCGCCAGAATACCGCCGTGAATTTTAGGGTGCAGTGTTTTTACCCGGCCGTCCAGAATTTCCGGAAACCCGGTAATTTCTGACACGCTTTTTACCGGTACGCCAGCATCGTCCAATGCTTTTTTTGTACCGCCGGTGGAAATTATGGTATAACCCGCTTCCACCAGGCCTTTGGCAAAGTCGACCAACCCGGTTTTGTCTGACACACTCAGTAACGCTAATTTAGTTTTCATCGATGATACACCTTCTTCCCTGTATTTTTAGCTTGCCGCGCACCCATAAATCTATGGCGCGGGGGTAGAGCTTATATTCCAAGGCATGGATCCTTTGGTGCAGGCTCTCTGCCGTATCTTTTTCCAGAACAGGCACCGCTTCCTGAAGAATAATCGGACCGGTATCCATCCCTTCATCGACAAAATGGACTGTGCAACCACTGACCTTTACACCGTAGGCTAACGCATCTGCCACCCCATGTCCCCCGGGAAAAGCCGGCAGAAGTGAGGGATGAATATTTAAAATGCGGTGGTTAAAAGCCAAAACAAAATAGGGGCTCAACAGACGCATAAATCCGGCGAGGACGACTAGGTCAATCTCCTGCTCTTCCAAATATGTAACCAGATCCCGGTCATATTCTTCCCGGGACGTGTAGCGCAATGCGCTTTGATGCTTTGTCTGTATACCCTTTATTCTGGCCCGTTCCAGCGCGTACGCATTCTTTCTGTCACTTACAACCAGTGTAACAGCCCCGCCTTGAATCTCTCCGCTGTCTACCGCATCGAGGATAGCCTGCAGGTTGCTGCCATTGCCCGATGCTAGTACGGCTATTCTTTTCATGATATCCTCCCCCACTGGAGATTAACAACGTTATCCTGCTGCCACATTAAAGGCTGACACCTTCGCCCTCAATAATTTCACCGATGAGTACCGGTTCCTCACCTAAATCCGTAAGAATACGGGCAGCTTCATATTTTTCTGCCTCAGGCACAACAATAACATAGCCGATACCCATATTAAACGCACGAAACATTTCTTTTTTCGGCACTTCACCGATTTCCTGTAAAAGTGTAAATACCGGGGGGATGGACCAGGCAGCGCTGTCAATATGGGCCCCAAGGCCTTGGGGCAGACAGCGGGGAACGTTTTCCAAAAGACCGCCGCCAGTGATATGAGCCATGCCGCGTACCGTAACCTGGGATAACAGATCCAGTACAGCCCGGACGTAGATTCTTGTGGGCGTTAGCAATTCTTCCCCTAAGGACCGGCCAAATTCCGGAACCAGCGTTTCCACAGACCAGTTTGCTTTTTCCAAAAACACCTTTCGTGCCAGGGAAAACCCGTTACTGTGCAAGCCTGAGGATGGTAGGCCAATGATGACATCACCGGGTTCGGTGCCGGCACCGCTTACTATTTTACTACGGTCTACCACACCCACGGTAAATCCGGCCAGATCATATTCCCCTTCCGGATAAAACCCGGGCATTTCAGCCGTTTCCCCGCCAATGAGGGCACAGCCCGCCAGGCGGCAGCCGGCAGCCACACCACTGACGATCTCGGCCACTTTTTCCGGCTCCAGCTTTCCCACCGCCAGATAATCAAGAAAGAAAAGCGGCTCCGCCCCCTGTACAACCACATCATTCACACACATGGCTACCACATCCTGACCGATGGTATCATGCTTATCCATCAGAAAGGCTACTTTCAGCTTCGTCCCCACACCATCCGTGCCGGAGACCAGCACCGGCGCTTTGTATTTCTTGATATCCAGGGCGAAAAGGCCGCCGAAGCCACCAATATCCGTCATTACTTCCGGGCGGAACGTGGTACCTACCGCGCGACGCATCAGACGTACCGCCTCGTTGCCGGCATCAATATCAACGCCTGAGTCTTTATATGTGTACGCCACAGCCGCCGCACCCCCCATCGTCTTCTTCATCATTCATCAACTTACTGCGTTTGCTGATGCCGAGTTGAATCGGGTAGCAGCCGGAAAAACAAGCTGTGCAAAATCCTTTTTTCGGCAAACCAATTGATTCCAACATTCCTTCTTCACTCAGGTAGCCCAGGGAATCGGCACCAATCGCTTTGGCGATTTCGGGCACATCTAACTGCGCACCAATCAGTTCTCCTGATGTCGATGTGTCAATACCATAAAAGCAAGAACACTTAACAGGGGGTGAACTGATAAGCACATGGATTTCCCGGGCGCCGGCGTTGCGTAACATTTGAATTATATGCTTCGATGTCGTGCCGCGAACAATAGAATCATCGACCATCACAACCCGTTTGCCTTCCACAATTTGCCTGACAGGGTTTAGCTTCAACTTCACCCCCAGGTCCCGGATTTCCTGCGTTGGCTGAATAAACGTGCGGCCGATATAACGGTTTTTAATAAAGCCCATTTCGTAAGGTAGCCCCAAATGCTCCGCCACACCGGAGGCGGCGGAAAGGGACGAATCAGGGACGCCGGTGACAATATCGGCTTCCACCGGGTGCTCAATAGCTAAACGCCGGCCCAGTTGTTTACGGGCCGTATGCACATTCCGGCCATCCAGATTACTGTCCGGCCGGGCAAAATAAATAAATTCAAAAACGCAGAGAGAATCACCACCTGATGCAAAAAGCTGCTCGCTGCGCACACCGTCCGCATCAATGACCACCATCTCACCAGGCTTAACATCCCGGACGAACTCAGCACCCATCGTATCAAAAGCGCAAGTTTCCGAAGCCAGAACATAACCGTCGGCAGTCCGTCCCAGGGAAAGAGGGCGGATGCCCTTTGGATCACGCAACCCGACCAGCTTATCTTTCGTCATCAGGATAAACGTATACGCGCCGCGAATAACAGGAATAGCCTTTTTCACAGCATCCTCTATGTCCTTTTCACCGGAACGGGCGATGAGATGGGCGATAACTTCGCTGTCGGTAGTCGCCTGGAAGATGGAACCTTCCGTCTCCAGTTCAGTGCGCAGTTCCCCTCCGTTCACCAGATTCCCGTTATGAACAATGGCCAGGAAGCCGTTGCGGTAACGTACTAACAGTGGCTGGGCATTAACCAGCAAACTGGAACCGGTGGTAGAGTAGCGTACATGGCCGACGGCGATATCTCCAACAAGGCGTTGTAACTTGGCAGTGTCCTGAAATACCTCGGACACCAAGCCCATACCTTTTTCACCTTTGATGATTTTACCGTTGGACACGGCAATGCCGGCGCTCTCCTGTCCCCGGTGCTGCAGTGCGTACAACCCGTAGTAGGTGAGCCGGGCCACATCACTGCCCGGAGCGAAAATACCAAACACGCCGCACTCTTCCCTCATTTTATCCCCATCAAGGTCAATTATTTCAGACAACATGCCATAGCCTCCCAGTATTTAAGCTTTCCACATTATTTCACGCCGTCTGTCAACCGTTTAAGTATTTCTTCATACGCCTCGCTCACACCGCCCAAGTCCCGCCGAAAACGGTCCTTATCCAGTTTTTCCTTTGTCTTGGCGTCCCAAAAACGGCAGGTGTCCGGTGAGATTTCGTCCCCCAGCAGTACACTGCCCTCATAAAGCCCAAATTCCAGTTTAAAATCGATGAGCATAATTTCTTTCTCCTTCAGATACCCGGTGAGAATCTCATTGATACGGAGCGCCGTTTCGGAAATATATTGTATTTGCTCCGGAGTTGCCATTTCCATGGCATAGATATGGGATTCATTAATCATCGGATCCCCCAGGTCATCGTCTTTATAATAAAATTCCAATACCGGCCGGGACATGGGAGTCCCTTCGGCAAGGCCCAACCGTTTGGAAAGGCTACCTGCGGCTATATTGCGGGTTACAACTTCCACCTTCAAAATAGTGAGCTTTTTGACCAGCATCTCCCGCTCCGACAATTGCTGCACGAAATGGCTGGGGATACCCTCCGCCGCCAGCAGTTCAAAGAAAAAGGAGGCAATCTTATTGTTCAACATGCCTTTGTTCGTGATTTGCCCCTTTTTTTCTCCGTTAAACGCTGTGGCATCATCCTTGTACTCCACAACCACCAAAGACGGGTCTGCGGTGGCGTAAATTCTTTTCGCTTTGCCTTCATATAAGAATTCTTTCTTATCCACGCCCATATCCCCTTTATTTTTTTTAATGACTAGATACCCAAACGGTTAAAGATCTCATCAACACGCTGCTGGTGGTAGAGTGGATCGAAGCATTCTTCCAGACCGCTTGCGGTCAATGTGTTTATAATCTGTCCGTCCGCAGATAAAATCTCTTTAAACGGGCGCTGTTCACCCCAGGCTTGCATGGCATATTTCTGTACCAGGTCATACGCCGACTCCCGGGTCATGCCTTTTTCAATCAGCGCCAGTAAAACACGTTGTGAAAAGGTGAGGCCCAGTGTTTTTTCCATGTTTTTCTTCATATTGTCCGGATAAACGTGAAGATCGCGGACAATTCTTGTCATACTGCGGAGCATATAGTTAACCAGCATGGTGCTGTCCGGAACGATAACCCGTTCCGCCGAAGAATGGGAAATATCCCGTTCATGCCACAGTGGCATATTCTCCAGAGCAACTATGGCGTTGGCGCGGACAATCCGCGACAAGCCGGTAATTTGTTCACAGTTTACCGGGTTGCGTTTGTGAGGCATGGCCGAAGACCCTTTTTGTCCTGTATAAAACGGCTCTTCCACTTCCCTTACTTCCGTTTTCTGCAAACCGCGGATTTCAGTGGCCAGCTTGTCCAGTGTCCCGGCCACAATAGCCAGAGTTGTCATATATTCGGCATGACGGTCCCGCTGCAAAATCTGGGTAGAAATCGGTGCTGGGGTCAGGCCCATCTTTTCACAGACGTAACTCTCAACAAAGGGTGGAATATTGGCAAACGTCCCGACAGCTCCCGACATTTTGCCATAGGCAATATTCTCTCTGGCCCGCGCCATTCTTTCCAGGTTGCGCTCCATTTCCGCCACATAAAGTGCCAGCTTCAAACCGAATGTGGTGGGTTCGGCGTGAACCCCATGGGTTCTGCCCATGACTACGGTGTACTTATGTTCAACGGCCTTTCCTTTGAGTGTGTCTGTCAACGCGCGTAAGTCTGCTAAAATCAAGTCGGCGGCATCTCTCATCAGTGCAGCAAGCGCCGTGTCAACCACATCAGAAGATGTCAGGCCATAGTGGACATACTTGGACTCATCACCCAGAGACTCGGCGACGCAGCGGGTAAAGGCCACCACATCATGCCTGGTCTGGGCTTCAATTTCCAGAATCCTCTCTACATTAAACGTAGCCTTTTCCCGGATGGCCCGGACCGGTTCTGCCGGAATAACGCCCAGTTCAACCCAGGCTTCACACGCATAGATTTCAATCTCCAACCATTTTTTAAATTTGTTTTCCAGTGTCCATATTCCTGCCATCTCAGGCAAACTGTATCGTTCTATCATTTATTTTCACCTCAGCCAAAGAAAATTTATTCTTTACCCGGCATTTTATCCAAATAACGCCGATATCCTTCTTCCTCAAGCGATGCGGCCTTGTTTTCCACGGTGTTACGCAAAGCTTCCTTAAATGTAATCATCTTTCGCCTCAACTCTTCATCACCGGTACCCAGGATTTGTACAGCCAGCAGCCCGGCATTCCTTGCTCCGTTAATTGCCACCGTAGCTACGGGTACCCCGGGAGGCATCTGCACAATGGAATAAAGGGAGTCAACACCGCCCAACGCCGCTGTCTTCACGGGAACACCGATCACCGGCAGTTCCGTAATGGATGCCACCATTCCCGGCAGGTGAGCTGCTCCGCCAGCCCCGGCAATAATCACTTTCAGTCCACGGCGGGCAGCTTCATCAGCATACCGGAAAAGGCGCGCCGGCGTACGGTGTGCGGATACAACTGTCAATTCATAAGCCACTTCAAACTGATCAAGGATTTCTGCCGCCGCACTCATCACCGGCAGATCGGAGTCGCTACCCATAATAATACCAACCAAAGGACGTACTGCCATTTGCTATTCCTCCTCCGCGCAGTTTAGGTAATAACGCGCAGCATCTTTTGGGCTTTTGACGCAATCGTCATGGCTTCCTCAAGAACAGGGGCTGTCACAGTCACGTGCCCCATCTTACGTTTTGACGCAGTCATGGCCTTGCCATAGAAATGTAGATGAACACCGGGCAGCGCCAGTGCTGCGGCACATCCTTCCAGGACTGCGGAGCCGTTGTGCCCCTCTTCGCCCAGAAGATTGATCATCACAGCGGGGGTTACCAGCTTCGTATCTCCCAGCGGCAAACCGGTAATCGCCCGTATCTGCTGCTCAAACTGGGATGTAACGCAGGCTTCAATGGTGTAGTGACCGGAGTTATGCGGCCGGGGCGCTACCTCATTAATCAGTATTTCTTCTTCCGGTGTAACAAACATCTCCACACAGAAAACGCCAACGCCCGAAAAGGTGGACATGACCGATTCCGCCGCTTTCCGGGCACGATCTGCTATTTTATCGGTAACCCTGGCCGGCACGATACTCCGGCGCAGAATATTTTCTTCATGTTCATTTTCGCTAAGCGGATAACTTTTGATGTCACCGTTTAGACTGCGTGCCACCATCACCGAAACCTCGCAGGTAAAGGGCACAAACTTTTCTGCCATAATCTCGCAGTCACCCAGTGCTGCCATGGCATCATTAATTTCGTCCATATCGCGGACAAGAGCATTGCCTTTGCCGTCGTAACCGCCGGTGCAGGCTTTCAACAAGAACGGGAAACCGTAACTGTTTGCCGCATGTTCCGCGTCAACACGGGACGGTACCGGCATAAACGGCGCCACGGGAATTCCGGCCTCGACCAGTGCCCGTTTTTGCGTAAGCTTGTTTTGTATCACGCGCAAGATTTTAGGTGTGGGGTAAACAGCCTGTCCCGACTTCTCCAGCGCAATCAATGACACGCTGTCGATATGTTCAAATTCGTATGTGACCACATCGGCTTCCGCTGCCATGGCGCGGATGGCTTCCCCGTCGTCAAAAGCCGCCACCACCTGCCGGTCTGCAACCTGACCGGCCGGACTGGCCGGTGTCGGGTCAAGAACCGTCACGTGAAAACCCATTTGTTTTGCAGCGGTCGTCATCATTTTGCCGAGCTGTCCACCCCCCACGATGGCGATGCGGACAGGGGGAGACATGGTAATCCGGTTTAGCATATACATACCTCTTTAAGACGGAAGAGGGCCGTATTCACGACCCCCATCCAAGTTTTTTTACAGAAGAAAGTGAGCAACAGAAGCCACGGCCAGGATATAAATGAACCAATGAACTTCTTTAGCGCGCCCGGCGGCAATTTTTACCAGAGGATACGTAATAAAGCCTGCAGCAATACCGTGAGCAATAGAGAACGTAAACGGCATGACGGCAATCGTCATGAATGCGGGGAATGCTTCTGTGAAATCATCAAAATCGATATGAGTAATCGCGCCAACCATCAGCACACCAACAATGACCAAAGCAGGTGCCGTTGCCTGACCGGGTATCATTAATGCCAATGGTGCAAAAAACAGTGCCAACAGGAACAGTACACCAGTCACGATGGACGTCAGGCCTGTCCGACCGCCTTCGGAAATTCCAGCCGTAGATTCTACATAGGTGGTAACAGTGCTTGTCCCCATGAGCGCACCGCCCATAGTACCGATTGCATCAGCAATCATGGCGTTCTTTACCTTAGGCAGGGTACCGTCCTTATCGAGAAATCCGGCACGGGCGCCTGTCCCCAGCAATGTACCCATGGTGTCAAACAAATCGACAAAAAGAAGAGCAAAGATTACATAGCCTAAGCGTAATGCGCCGCCAATATCCATCTTAAAAACGATGGGGGCCAGGCTTGCGGGAGAACCAATAAAATCTCCAATACCGGTGGGTACAGAAGTAACCCCTGTAAACATACCAATAATTGTTGTTATAATAATGCCAAGTAAAATTGCACCTTTTAATTTTAACGCCATGAGTAAAGCTGTAATAACCAGGCCGATGACAGCCAACGCCGGCCCACTGTCAGTCAGACTGCCCAGTTGAACAAGAGTAGCCTCGCTTGGGATAATAATTCCGGCATTCTTCAGGCCGATTAAAGCAATAAATAAACCGATACCGGCAGCCACAGCTCTTTTTAAGCTGGTGGGTACGGCTTTATCAATCTGTTCAATGATGCCAAATAACGCTAACAGTAAAAATACAATACCAGAGATGAAAACTGCGCCCAAAGCCACTTCCCAGCCGTGTTGCGGAGCAACAACAAATGCAAAATAAGCATTTAAACCCATCCCGGATGCCAGGGCGAAAGGATAATTCGTTAACAGACCCATGAGAATTGTTGTTAACGCCGCAGCCAGAATTGTAGCAGTAACCAACGCTCCCCTGTCCATTCCTGTTGCGCTCAGAATCAGCGGGTTTACAAAAATAATGTAGGCCATGGTCATAAATGTAGTCAGACCGGCAATAATTTCAGTACGCACACTGGTGTTATTTTCTTTTAGTTTGAAAAATTTCTCCATTGTTTGCATGCCTCCTTTGTAGATATGTTTCCCTATTTAGACATTCAAGAACCGGCTTTTGCCATCTCACCTCCCTAAAACGGGCGCCTCAAAAACTAACCAGAGGGTCCGAAATTGAAATTTCGGCGCGCACAAGTAGGCTACACATATGAATAGAATAGCCCAGACGGGTAGGTCAGTCGAGTGAAACCTACCCGTCTGGGCTTTTATCCCTCCGGTGTAGCGCTGGACGCCTGCGCCACTCGGACCAGCCCGCTATCGCGGCGGAACCCTAGGCGCACTTCCCCTCGTAGTCAGATAATTTACGGTTATCTGGTAGAGACTTTCAGGCCATATTCCTGAATTTATACGAAGTTATGCAATTACCTTAAGACTAGCAGATTCGACATAGACTGTCAATACTATTGGCGGGCATCTAACCCGACATGCAAGCCCTGCTTACGTCTTAAGATAACTCATATTTTTCTTACTCCCACTCAATGGTTGAAGGCGGCTTTGAGGTAATATCATACACCATCCTGTTAACGTGGGGCACTTCGTTGACAACCCGGTTGGAGATCCGGGCCAGCACATCCATGGGAAATCGGTACCAGTCTGCTGTCATTCCGTCGTGACTGGTTACAGCACGCAGTGCCACCGTGTACGCATACGTCCGCTGGTCCCCCATTACACCCACAGAACGAACGTCCGGCAGTACAGCAAACGCCTGCCAGATTTCCCGGTAAAGCCCCGCCTTTTTAATCTCTTCAATCATAATGGCGTCTGCTTCTTGCAAGATCTCCAGCTTTTCCTCCGTAATCTCACCCAGTATCCGAATCGCCAAACCGGGGCCGGGGAATGGGTGCCGCCAGACTAATTCCTCAGACATACCTAATTCTTCACCGACTAATCTTACCTCATCCTTAAAAAGATGATTTAATGGTTCAATCAGTTTAAACTTCATATCTTCAGGCAGCCCGCCGACATTGTGATGAGATTTAATTACGGCGGCAGTAGCTGTGCCACTTTCAATTACATCGGTGTATAGCGTCCCCTGTACCAGATAATCAATGTTGGCAATCTTAGCCGCTTCCCGTTCAAATACCCGGATAAACTCAGTGCCGATAATTTTTCGCTTTTTCTCCGGATCGCTCACACCATTCAGCTTACCTAAAAACACATCCCGGGCATCCACTTTTATCACTTTCATATTAAACTGCCCTGCAAACGTTTCCATAACCTGTTGGGCTTCATTTTTTCTTAATAAACCATGGTCCACAAAAACACAGGTCAGCCGATCACCGATGGCACGATGGACAAGAAGTGCCGCCACAGAAGAGTCAACCCCACCGGACAAACCGCAAACCACCTGTTCTTCACTGCCAACAGTCTCCCGGATCTGGCGTACAGTGGTTTCGACAAACGACTCCATCGTCCAGTCGCCGCGAAAACCGACAATTTGGAAAAGGAAGTTCTTTAGCATTTCCATGCCCCGAGGTGTATGGATGACTTCAGGGTGAAACTGCACCGCATACTGACGGCTGCCATCGTTGCCCATGGCCGCCACCGGCGTGTTTTCCGTAGACGCCGTCACGGTAAAACCGGGCGGTGCCGCTTCGACAAAGTCACCGTGGCTCATCCAAACAGTCATTTCCTTTTCTAATCCCTTAAAGAGGTCGCCATCGTCCTGTACCACCAACTCTGTTTTCCCGTACTCACGATGTCCGGCAGCGTTGACGATACCACCCAAATCCTTGGCCATTAACTGCATTCCATAGCAGATTCCCAGAATCGGCACTCCGATTTTGTACACACGGGGATCCACCGTCGGAGCATTTTCGCCGTAAACACTAAAAGCGCCGCCGGAAAAAATCAACGCTTTAGGCTTTAGGGCCTCTACACGTTCCAGCGGTGCTGTAAAGGGCAGTATTTCACAATAAACCTTTAATTCCCGGACACGGCGGGCAATCAGTTGTGTATACTGGCCGCCGAAGTCTAAAATTACCACCATTTCTTGGTTCAAAACCCTCCACCTCCCAGATGTTTTATGTTCGAGTTTTTTTACCTGTTCTCCTGCCCGATTGGCCCGTTTCGACAAAAATTTCTGTCCTGAACATTTTATGAGCAGATTATTATATCAGTCTTGACTTTCTTGACTTTTAAGTTTCCCCTTCCTTTATGACAAGATACACGGCCGTGACATGCGCGTTATCGCAGTCGAGCCGTCAGCCTGCCCACTCTGACCCGCGGTAAGTACGCCTACGACTTCGGCGACACTGCCGCCCTCACCCCGCTGGTTAAAATGTACACTCTGGGACACGACTTTGTGCCCCCGGGCATTCACGCCGGCGGCCTCCGTTATCATGGTGATTCCCCTCTGGTCAGTCAGCTCTACCACGAAGGTATTATTGAAGCACAGGCACCGGGCCAGACAGGCGTCTTTGAAGCCGCTCTGCTCTTTGCCCGCACCGAGGGCATCCTGCCAGCACCGGAATCGTCCCACGCTATTAAAGGCGCCGTCGGCGCCGCCATTGAATGCCGTGAAGCCGGCACAGAAAAATCCATTCTTTTCTGCCTCAGCGGTCACGGCCACTTTGACCTTACCGCCTATGACGCCTATCTCTCCGGCAAACTGGAAGACTTTGAGTATACCGAAGAAGACCTGGCCAAAGGCCTGGCCACCGTCCCCAAAATAAATACCTGCGACAGCTAGTGTCCTGGTTTCAATTAACACCATTAAAAAAACGTGTCTTCCTTTTAAAAGGAAGACACGTTTTTTAAATGACTCCCCGGACACCCAGTGCCCCCATTTTTTGTCCTGTGATTCCACCTCCGTTGGATTCCTTGATGCCTTTTGTCAGCGGGCTTTTGGCACCAATGGGATAATCTTTACTTCTTTAGTACTCATATCTACCCTGATAAACTGACTAATGAAAACTACACCGCCTTTTCTGATATCTCTCCGTTATTTTTTTCCTGAATCCTCTAAATATGTATTAAACAAAAAAAAAGACCCCTGGGGTCAGGTTGCAGTGTTATTGATGGTGAGAATACGTCGGAATACCATCCCACATTGCATGGAAAAAAGAGCTTCGTTTAAGTAAGCCTATGCCTGCAAAACCTATCTCTATAAATACGCCCACCAGTAGTGCGAACAGTAACGTTCCGATTCCCAACGGTCCGCCAAGTATAAAACCAATGGTGGCCGCTGTTATCTCCATCATCGTTCGAACAACACCGATACGCAGTGATGTTGCTTTTGTCAGAGCCAGCATTAAACTGTCCCGGGGTCCGGCCCCACGATTTCCGCTGATATAAAGAGCGGTCCCGAAACCACAGATTGCCACACCCAAAAGGTAGGAGGCAAACTTTAACCAAAGTGCATCAGGTTGGGGTATATAGCTCATACCATTTATCATGTCAACAAAAAGACCGACAAAATACATATTCATCAGCGTCACCAAGCGCGGCCGGACATGGAAGACATAACTGATGACCACCACCAGCAAGCCCACACCTTGCAGCACTTTCCCCAGGCTAATCCCAGTGTGCTGCGAAATCCCGATATGCAACACATCCCAGGGGCTGACCCCAATCTGTGCCCGCACGAGAAAAACGATACCGTTAGCCATAAAGAACAAACCAAACATAATCCAGATATAGCGCAATACTACTTTCAGCCGGATATCCATACCTCACCGTTCCTCACTGATATCATGTTAAGCAAGTATTACTATCTTACATCTCATTTTGCAATTTGAAAAGAGCAAATTATCGCCGCTGTAATTTATAATTAAAAAAGGGTGAAACATTCTTCACTCTTTAATGAAACTTGGGGACGGTTCTCGAGTTGCCATTCATTTTGCCCTGACTGGCTGTCTGATTACTGTTTTCATTTTATCCGGGGAAGCTTTACGCGGATCGCTAAGATAAATCTCATGGTGTTTTCCTGCGCGTTCATGCTTCTCATCTTCAATAAACCCATGGAGTTTGGCGACAGTTGGGCCTTCATCGGAAAACGGTCCGACATGCATAATTTGTACTGATAATCCCTCATGGTAGCTTTCAAGACGAACCCGGGGCAAAGCAGGGAGATCCTTTTTTTTCTGCACTTGAAACAGAGCTTTCGTAAATAAATCATCCGTTACAAATTCCGGCTGCATAATCATAAGCGTCCAGAGCCAGTCGTCTTTATGTTCAACGCTAAATTCCCACATATCCTCGGACCACCACAGACCTTCTAAAGGCATAACTTTATAGTCAATAAGTGAGGGCCCTTTTTTAACCATGAACTTCAATGTATAAGAAAGACTGTAGAGCGCCTCTACAGCATCCTGAAATTCCGGTGTGGTATTGGGATCCCCTTTGCCATCCACCATCAGAAAATTCATGTTAGGCACATCCACCAGTTCGGGATGCTTAATAGAAGGTTTGTACAAGTGCTGTAATTCTTTCTTGATATCTAGCTTAATCATTACTGTCACCACTTTATATTAATTTAGAGGTTACTTTCTTTTTTCGCCTTTCTTACCGTATTCTCCTATGCCTTTTCCTTTTTAATTCTATTTAATAGATAATACTGAGTCGGACGTAGAGTGATAATTGTAAGTTTTGCTCATAACAAACTCCCCGACTTATTGTTACAACAATTTGATTATAACATATCTGTGTATTCTTGAAGGAAAAAATAAGAAGCGCCTGCCTTCGCAGACGCTTCAGGGATTCTCTTACATGCCTGGCATGCCGTGCATACCACCCATACCGCCGCCACCGCCGCCGTTTTCACTGGGCTTTTCGGTAACGACCGCTTCTGTGGTCAGGAACATGGCTGAAATGCTGGCCGCGTTCTGTAAAGCGGAACGAGTTACTTTAGCGGGGTCAACGATACCGGCGTCAAACATGTTGACATACTCGCCGGTAGCGGCGTTGTAACCAACTCCCGGAGCTTCATTCTTAACACGCTCCACTACGACGGAGCCTTCCTGGCCGGCGTTAGCAGCAATCTGACGCACAGGCTCTTCTAATGCGCGGCGGATAATATCTACGCCGGTCTGGACATCTCTGTCCCCATCAGTCAGTTTTTCCAGAGCGCCAAGAACATTAATATATGCTGTACCGCCGCCGGAGACGATTCCTTCTTCTACGGCGGCACGGGTAGCTGATAACGCATCTTCGATACGCAGCTTTTTCTCTTTCATTTCAACTTCAGTCGCTGAACCTACTTCTATGACAGCTACGCCGCCAGCCAACTTGGCCAGACGTTCCTGCAGCTTTTCACGGTCAAATTCAGAGGTTGTTTCTTCAATTTGAACGCGGATCTGGCTGATACGCTTTTGAATATCAGAGCTGTCGCCACCTCCGTCAACAATAACAGTTTCTTCTTTGGTGACGCGGACTTGACGGGCCCGACCCAGCATGGTGAGATCGACATTTTTTAAGTCCAACCCTAAATCTTCAGAAATGACCTGGCCGCCGGTAAGAACGGAGAGATCCTGCAGCATGGCTTTACGGCGGTCACCGAATCCCGGTGCCTTAACGCCGACGCAGTTAAATGTGCCGCGCAGTTTGTTGACAACCAGAGTAGCCAGTGCTTCACCTTCCACATCTTCAGCCACAAGCAGTAAGGGCTTGCCGGACTGGACAACCTTTTCTAAGATTGGCAGAAGGTCATGAATGTTACCAATTTTACGGTCGGTCATCAGGATAAACGGCTCGTCCAAAATTGCTTCCATTTTCTCCGCGTCGGTTACCATATAAGGAGAAATATAGCCGCGGTCAAATTGCATCCCTTCAACCACATTCAGATCAGTGGTGAATCCTTTGGACTCTTCAACGGTAATAACACCATCTTTACCCACTTTTTCCATGGCTTCGGCAATCAGGTTACCAATTTCTGCATCGCCTGCAGAGATGGAAGCAACCTGAGCGATGGCTTCTTTGGTCTCAACCGGTTTACTTTGTGCTTTAATTTCTTCCACAACCACTTTAACGGCTTTTTCAATACCGCGTTTAATTGCCATGGGGTTAGCACCGGCAGTTACGTTTTTAATGCCTTCACGGATAATCGCTTGTGCCAGCAGTGTTGCTGTAGTGGTGCCGTCACCGGCAACATCCTGAGTCTTTATGGCAACTTCTTTAACTAGCTGGGCACCCATATTTTCAAATGGGTCTTCCAGTTCGATTTCCCGGGCAATGGTCACGCCGTCACTGATAATCAGCGGGCTGCCGAATTTCTTATCAAGAACAACGTTACGGCCTTTGGGGCCTAAGGTCACCTTTACAGTGTCAGCAAGCGCATTAACACCTTTTTCCAGGGCGCGGCGTGCTTCTTCGCGAAACATAATTTCTTTGGCCATATACTTCTCTACCTCCTGTGATTTTCCTTATAAGTACTGATTAAACCATTTTTCCAAGTATGTCGTCCTGACGCATAATCAGGTATTCCTGACCATCGAGTTTAACTTCGGTACCAGCGTACTTGGAGAAGAGAACTTTATCTCCAACTTTGACATCCATTTCTACACGGGTGCCGTTATCAAGAATTTTTCCGTTTCCAGCGGCGACGACTTCGCCTTCCTGGGGCTTTTCCTTGGCTTTGTCAGGGATGACAATGCCGCTGGCTGTTTTTTCCTCAGCCTCAAGCACTTTAATCACTACACGGTCAGCTAGGGGTTTAATGTTCATGGTGTAACCTCCTTTATAAAGTTGATATATTGTTATTAGCACTCAACGTTTGCGAGTGCTAATTGTCACACTAGTAATGGTATAGAAAAACGGTCAGAAAAGCAACCCCCCCGTAGGGATTTTTTTTGCAAAATAACGCAGTTATACGTAATTATCACAGATTTCATTGATATTTCTTCAATTATCTTATTTTTCCTCATTTGTTTACAGAATTTATTATACTCAGTGAAATTATTTTTATGCGTTATCTTTTCTCAGGGATGCACATTCTGGTCCCTTACCGCAGAGAACCTGAATCGCGTGGGGGATAGCAGGCAGAACAACGCCAAGATTTTCCCGAACTGCCCGGGGACTGCCAGGCAAATTAACAATCAGAGTTCTCCCCCGCACACCGCAAACTGCTCGGGATATCATGGCATGAGGTGTCTTTTGCAAACCATACGCGCGCATCGCCTCGGCCATACCGGGAACCTGTTTCTTAATCACAGACAGGGTAGCCTCAGGGGTATTATCCCTGGGGCTTAAACCGGTGCCGCCTGTGGTAAGAACCAAGTTAACACCTAAGCTGTCAGCATATTTAATCAGTTTGTCCCGGAGTGTATCAAAATCGTCAGGCACCACATCATATGCTTCAACATTACCGCCGACGGCCTCAACCATTTCCCTGATAACGCGGCCGCTTTCGTCGTCGCGCTCGCCGCGGGAACCTTTGTCACTGGCTGTAAGTATTGCCACACTAAATCTCTCCATGGGAACTCTCCTTTGGCCGGTAGGCAATCCGGCCCGTTTTTTCCGTATGGTAACCGCCCAGAGATTCCACGGTCTGGCGAAATTCTTCCGAGCGCACAACCGCTAATAATTTAACGACAGCTTCGTTTTCCGTATGTTTCAGGGCAATGGCAAGGTCATATCGCTCCTTTGCCACCGGGATAAAATCCAGGTTCAGAGAGCGGGCTGCGGCTAAAACGCCCAACCCTGTATCGGCAGAGCCTGCCGCAATAGCCGCTGCCACTGACAGGTGAGTGTATTCCTCTCTCAGATAACCGTCAATCGCTGCAGGATCAATGCCTTTTTCTTTTAAACGCGCATCCAGAAGAATCCGAGTCCCAGCACCTCGCTGTCGGTTGATAAATGAAACATCCTGCCTCAGCAAATCTTCCAGGCCAGTTATTTTCTTCGGGTTACCCGGTGCAACCATTAAGCCTTGATCCCGCTCTACCAGCGTAATTAGCATGACTGGAACATCAGGAATAAACTGGCTGAGAAACGGAATATTGTACTCGCCTGTTTCCTCGTGAAGCAAGTGAACCCCGGCCAAGTGCGCCTCACCTCGCCGCAGTGCCATAATGCCGCCGGTACTGCCAACATGGGCGGATGACAGGTAAAACCCGGGATTGTGTAAACTTAACAAGCTACCGAGAATATCCAACGTCAGGTCGTGACTGCCAATACAAACCACGCTGTTGTCAATATACTCCCGCGTCCGGAACAGGTCAACATCCACTTCATCTCCGGCCATCAGTCCCTCTTTTTGCTGAGGGATACGGACAATACCGTCTGCCCTGACCAGGGAAGTGATCACCCCTGATCCCCGTGAAAGCGGTGACGCCACATACCTTTCCCCCACTTTACCCACTTTTACCCTTACCCATTCCTCAGCGGAAAGCGCTGACGTCAACTGCCTTGAAAAGACCGCCCGCAATTTCGGACGTGCCGGTTCCTGCAGACCCTGCAGTTGATAGAGCAACGGTTTGAGAAAAAGTTCCAGGGCGACAAAAGCAGAGACAGGATAGCCCGGCACACCAATCACGGGTTTACCCGCCACAACACCGAGAATTGTTGGCTTTCCCGGCCGGACAGCCACACCGTGGACTAGGACTTCTCCCAGTTCACCTACCACATCGGCGGTATAGTCTCTCCGTCCTGCTGAAGAACCGGCATTAATTAATACCACATCACTGACCTGCGCCGCGTTATAGACAGCTTCTTTTATAATGCTCAATTCATCACGGACGATATCATGCTTGACCGCCTTTCCTCCCCATTCTTCCACCAGGGCCGCAAAGACGGTAGAGTTATACTCAATAATTTGCCCGGCAGCAGGAGCCGTACCGGGGCTGACCAGTTCATTGCCGGTAGGAATTACAGTAACAATAGGGCTGCGGCGTACGGCAACTTCGGTGATACCGCCGGCCAGCAGAGCACCGGCATCGACACCGCGCAGTTTATGACCGGCAGGCAGCAGCATTTCCGTAGCTACAATATCTTCTCCGATAGGGCGTACATGCTGCCACGGCGCGACAGAGGCGATAATTTCCACTTCTTCTCCGTGCTCTACCAGTTCTTCCGCCATAATGACCGCATTGCAGCCTGCGGGCAGTGCGTTGCCTGTATCAACCGGGAAGGCCGTTTCCCCCAGTCGCAGCATCTTTGATGACGTCTCAGTTGCTCCCACAGTATCAGCAGCATGAACGGCCACACCATCCATAGCAGCCGCATGGTAATGAGGTGACGAGAAAACAGCAAAGACCGCCTTTGCCGTAATACTGCCCACTGCCGCAGTAACCGGTAATGTCTCCTCTTCACTAACAGGCCAGTTACGGTCAAGAAACCGGCTCCGTGCTTCATTGATAGGAATATTATGCAGATAGCGCCTTCGTTTATCTTTCATTTGTTTTCACCCCGTCTGGCTCGTCAAATCAAAATTGCTTCCAATATTTCACCTGCCTCAATGCCTTCACTGTTTTGGGGAATGCGCAATAATGCATTGCCCCGGACCACTGTGGAAATTAAATTGGCTTGTCCCAATAGTGGCCGTGCCCACAGCTCGCCGTCCCTATCATAAAGCACTGCACGAAAATAGTCTTCCCGACCGCTGGCAGACGAAAGATTCCGATCCACCCTGGCCTGCAGGAGGTTGGGAACTTCCCGGGAGCCGGCAAGATGCAGCAGCAAAGGTTGCACAAAAAGCAGAAATCCTACCATAGCCGAAGTGGGGTTGCCCGAAAGACCAAAATAGGGCTTGTCGTCAACAATACCGAAAATCAACGGCTTACCCGGACGCATGGAAACCCCGTGGAACAGGACCCCTGGGTTACCAAGTTTATTAATGGCGGCGGCAGTATGGTCCCGTGTGCCGGCAGAGCTGCCGCCGGATAAAATTATACAATCAAAAGCCCGGGCTTCCTTAAGAGCAAATAATAGTTCGTCCGCCTGATCAGGGATGATGCCTAGTAGTGTCGGCGTCCCTCCGGCCTGTTTTACCATGGCAGCCAGGAGATACGAATTTATATCCCGTATCTGACCCGGCTTGGGAGTTTGGTCCGGCATTACCAGCTCATCTCCGGTGGAGAGAATAGCTACCCTCGGCTTATCTGACACATCTACTTCTGTATACCCTAAAGCAGCTAATGCTCCGACATCCTGGGGCCGCAGGATATGACCGGCAGACAGGAGCGTTTCACCCATCTTCATATCCTCTCCCCGAATAATGGTATTCTCTCCGGGTGCAACGGCACGGTGAATGGCGACCGTCTTATTTCCAAGCAGTTCCGTATATTCCACCATGACCACAGCATCGCTGCCATCAGGCAGCATTCCACCAGTAGAAATACGCAGTGCATAGCCAGGGCTTAATGGTACTGGCGGTATCTGACCCATTAAAACTTCACCGGCAATTTCAAGAAGTGCAGGCATCGCATCCGTAGTGCCAAATGTATCCTTGGCCATAACGGCAAAGCCGTCCATCGTTGAACGATTAAACAAAGGGAGATCATCCGAAACGATAAAAGGCCGCGTCAGAACCCGTCCCACTGCGTCAATCAGCGGGATTTTATTTCCCCTGACTTGCATTATGGAGGCCGTCGTTAGTATCTTTTCTTTCGCTTCAGCAACAGTTAATACAGTTAACATGGGCGCCTCCTAGAAACAGCCTAACTGGCAGCCAGTTATCTTAATTTTCTCTTCATCACATATTTTGCCAATCTCCCACAGTTTTACATCATACTCCGATGCAATCTGGTAGGCCCGGTCACAGGGAAGCTTCCCCTCAGCCAGGTTTTCTCGAATTTTTTGCAACAGTTCATTTTTTTCCATTTCGCAACACCTCGAGGTTATCTTACCACAATTTACTGCAAAATAAAAAGGGGAATGACCAGGTCACTCCCCTTACTTATAGTTTTATATTGAATTCATCTAATTTCTTCAGGTATATCTTCCTCGGTCAGAACAGTTCCGTCTGTCATGGCAATCATGCTCTCCATACAGTTCTCCAGTTCCCGGATACTACCCGGCCACGGGTACGAAAGTAACCGGCTGTATACCGCATCCGAAACATCCGGCGTCACCCTGCCTGCTGATTTACATATTTTATTCAGGAAATACGGAGCTAAATCCAAAATATCTTCAATTCTCTCACGCAGAGCAGGCAGTTCAATAGTAATAACTTTTAAACGATAGAAAAGGTCAAGTCTAAAGCGTCCATCATCAACCAGTGTTTTTAAGTCTTTATTTGTAGCCGCAATAACCCTGGCATTCACCTTACGGGTTTTTGTATCACCAATTCGGTATATTTCTTTTTCCTGCAAAACTCTCAGCAGCGATGCCTGGACCTCCTGGGGCATGTCCCCAATCTCGTCAAAGAAGATTGTGCCGTCATGAGCTGCCTCAAAAGACTTTCAATGAAAATTTTAAGGGTATTGCCTTATAGAACGAATTAAAGTCATGGCCTGATCTACTGTCAGGTTACCATACAGTGTAAATTTACGACCGTGCTGGAACCAGTGTGCAGTAATAATATTATACCGGCCCAGCAGGAACATATATTCAATACCGTTTTCATGTAAAAATATAACTTCAACATCCTGCTCGTCATAACCAAACCCGAATCCCGCGTCCTCCGTGACTGTTTTCTGCGTGAGATAAAAATCAATAGCACCACCGTCGTAAATAAGCATAACCTGCCAGGTTTCTTCTGAGAGCTGCTGGTACAGAACATTTTTGAGCTGAGAGGAGAAAATATCCTGTGGCAGGTATAGTGTATATGGATAAAATGAAGCCAAATCATCCAGAGTCGTTTCTGTAAAATCCTCCTGTGTTGGTTCTTGAACAATAGCATTTGCCGGATCCAGGACAACAGGCACGTCTGACGGCGGATTTTCAGCCGGCGAGTTAAATCGTATATTACGTTGTGTTCCTCCTGATTGCCTGTCAAACAGGTTGCGAAAATACGAACCGAACGGGAATGTCTCTGCCATTCTGGGAGTCAAGAGCAACGTCCCTATTGCAAGTATCGCAAACAGCATCGCGGCGATTTTCGAAAGCGGAAATTGACGCGATTTTTTTGTTGCTTCCAAATTCTCTGCTTGAATACTGTCTAATGTGTTCTCAATTCTATGCCATAGGCCTTCCGGGTCGGGCAAAGAAACTCTGTCCATATCTTCCTGAATAGCTTTACGGATACATTTGTCGAAATGGTTTTCCATGCGTTGTCCCCCCATTTTCACGCAGAAGGTTCAGTAATTTACGCCTTATCCGGTACAATCTCGATTTAACCGTGCCTAAAGGTACATTCATAATATACGCAATTTCTTTTAACTGTACATCTTCATAATAATGAAGTGTCACCATCAGTGAATCATGAGGATTCAACTGATTCAACGCATTCTGAACCTCTTCGCTTGTTTCCCGCACTAAGTAACTGGCTTCCGGGTTATCTTCCAACCTTTCGGTAATAACCCGCGCAACAGCCGATACGTCAACTTTTTTCATTTTACGAAGTAGAGTATAGGTTTCGTTAGCTGCAATCCTGCAAAGCCAACTCTCAATTTTATTAAAGTCACGGACTGAATTTAGAGTTAAAGCGGCTTTGACAAACGTGTCATGCACGATATCTTCCGCAATACGCGAGTCTCTTACCAGATAGTACGAAGTGCGGTAAACTCGCTCACTATATAACAAATAAAGTTTTTCAATAATATTTTTATCAATCATGGCGGACCACCAAATCTCTTAGGATATAACAATAATTTGACAAGAAATAAAAAATCCCTTTTTTAATTATTTTTAACAAATTTTAGTGAACCGCATGGCGCCTTAAAGCGTCTACTATATAGAGAATAACGAAAGGGTGATTAAATGAGGAGAAAGCTTCACATCAAGTTTATAGTTTTACTTCTGCTACTTGTTGCGTGCAGTCCGATTTATGCGTTTGAACTGGAGCCCCAGAGTTCTACCTTGATTATGTCGGCGGTAAGTGAAATTAATACAGTATCCGGCAAAATTACTGTCTATGGTGAAACACATACATATAATTCGGTTAGCAAAATTTCCGTTACAACCTATCTGCAGTACTGGAATGGCTCCCGTTGGGTTGACTATCTCTCCTGGTCATCTGAAAAGAGCAACACAAGCTATGTAAGTATTTACAGAGAAGTTATTCCTCCTCGTGGTTATTATTACAGGGTAAGAAGTGTCCATACCGCAGAATCAGCAGGTATTAAAGAAACAATGCACTCGACATCCAGTTATATTTTCTATTGAGTCTGGTAGGGAAATACATTCTTTACAAATTACGAAACATAACATTAAAAAAGGCAACAGATAATGTCCGTATTTTTTAGAAAATAACGTCCAGTTATTACGGAGAACTTATTGTTCTCCGTAATAACCATTTTATAGAGAGAGGGGCACTAGGTTATGAAAAAAGCTGTAGTTAGCAGCTTTGACCCGTTTTTCTGGATGACTATTATCCTTTTAGCAATTATTCTAGGTGAAATTCAGGGGAGAAGTGAAAACTGGGCCAGGGTGACATTTTACCAGGCCAAGATCAAACTGCAAGAAAGGATAGAGGGTGATGAATATTAAGTGCGACGTTATGAAAGACATGATTCCTTTATATATCGATAACGTATGCGGTGAAGAAACCAGGCGTTTGGTGGATGAGCATGTTGACGGCTGTAAGGAATGCCGGGAAGTTATAGAGGTTATGAAATCGGGACCTATCCCACAGTTTGTAGTAAAACAGCAAGAACCGGCAAAAGAGAAGGCGCCTTTTAAAAAAATCAGGAGCAGAGTCATATTGCTGTGCCTTGGGCTGGTGTTGCTCACTGCCGCCGCCGCACAAGTTTTCCCGCCCTTTTACGATGAACTGACCCGGGAAAAATACAATATCGAGATAAGTTCAAACATATACGATATTGATTTTGTGGGGTTAGCTGAGAAACTGGCCTCAACTGTCAACGCTGATGAGGGAAAGCTCTATAACTTTATGGGGTTCCCATTGTTTGATGTCGACATGAACGGTGATATTTTAAGGTTTAATACATCTTTTATCATCTTCAGAGACGCTGAACCGCTCCATTTCGAAACAAGGTATATACAAGAAAACCGGCTGCAGGTAAAGAGAACATGGGATATTGAACTTACTAAAGAAGAAGCTGCAGCTAATTACATGGACTTCCCCCTGATTCTACTTGATAGAATTCCCTGGGAGCATCTTATTCTTGCAAGTTTGCCTTGCAAAGAAGGGACGGTCCTTTTTTTGCATCAAGGACAAAGCAAGTATTGAAAATAATTTTTTCCAGTTATCCCTTAATTTAGAGGAATTTGCCAAGTAATAGGGAATTCTTTGTTACAAATTCGCATATGGACGGGGGGAGTACATGAAGAAATATTTCGGTTGGATTTTAACTTTATATTCAATTTATGCAATTCTATACGGGCAAATTGGCAGAACAAGATTGCGTTTTACGCATACCCCATTTTACTATGGAAGTTTTATTTTACTGTTAATTGGGATTTTGCTTTTGCGTTCTTACTATAAAAAAAAAGAATTAAGCCAAGCGGTTAAAGACCAGAAGTTTAAGACGTAAAGAGATTAATTATATTTTGCTAATAAGCAAGAAGGGGAGTTTTTAATGAAGAAAAAGCACTTCTTAATAGGTGGCTGCATTTTTTTAATTTGTCTTTTACTCAGTATAGGTCCTGCACTTTCAGAGAAACAGGAACGGGAGATAATTATAGTTGGGCAAGAGAACCAAATTTATGATATAGACGCAAAAGAGTTGGTTTTTCCATTCACAGTCATGGCATTTGGAAAAGGTGCAAGCGTTGGGAGAATCACCGACTTTTCTATTGAAGGATATGACTTGCTCAGCAATATAAAAGATCCCAAGATTATTCCGATTCATCAACTTGATACTGAAGTTAGCCGGTCCGATTTTAGAACATGGGTTGAAGTAAAGAGGCGCTCAACATCTTTTATTGAACACAATATTTCACAGCAAGAGGAAGTTGCATTCGAAGAATTAAATCTGAAAATGCGTAGTGTTGGGCAAAAGAGGAAAGATATCAGGCCTTTCGAGCTGATTGTAGAAACATCTGAACTGCCTTTTATTTTAGAAGCAGAAACCTACTACAATATAAAATTTGTTGTTGAAGTTGAAAATGTAGTCTCTACTTGGGAGGGAACCGTTCTTATTGTCGATATTGGGGTACTGCAAACCAATCCGGTTTGGGTGCCGGCACAACTGCACATACATTCATCGTATTCTGATGGAACAAAAACGCCCGCACAACTGGCGTCGCTTCTTGTTAATAAAGGGTACAATATAGCCTATATAACGGATGAAACGAATGGAAATGATTCAACTTCTCCATCTATCCCTGCTACTACTAAGTCTGGCGCAACTTGGAGCACATATTCAACCGGTGTTCGTACGTATTCAGCAAATATTGCAATGTTTCCAGGATCTGAAATAGCTGCATCCACATTGAATAAGCAAAGGGGTGAACACAATGGACATGCCTTAGCATATGGAATAAATAGTTTTACCGGAAGCAGTACTTTCGAGACAACTGGTCTACGATATCGCTGGTTTCTTCCGGGCGATTTAATAAACAATATAAATAACAACAGGTCGGTAGCCCATTCGAGCATTGCGCATCCAACTCATACGGTTTACCCCTGGAACGTTTGGGGAAGTTCGCTTGGCTCTACCCGTTACCATGGCTTTGAGTTGATGAGCGGCGTGCAGACAAACTTTGGCACAGGTGCTTCTCCTATGGTAAGGTGGCGCAGTGAGTTAACACATAAACTACCCGGTGTTTTTAGTGGTCTAGCTTTTCCTTCCGCAAGAACAGGCAGTGATTATTGCGGTAACTGGTATAGCCCTGATATAGCCTACTATACTTTTATCGGACTTGATTCCCCTCCGCCCTGGAGTGACCTGAAGACACTCTCCCAAAGCGCGGTTGACACTCCTCTCCGGAAGGGTCGCACTGTTGCCAGCAGGCACGGAGGAATGGCTGCATTTACTATGAAGGACTCTGCAGGGAATAACAAGCAAATTGGAGACTATTATTCACTAGCGTCAAAAACATGGGTAAGTTCAACTATAACTATTAAACCGACTGTCACGGCACAATACAGAATCAGGGTCGTTGAAAATAATTTTGCCAGTACTATTTTTGATTCAACCCGAAGCCTGACGGGCGGAGTTGCAAATCAAATTACTTTCGGTTTCACCTTTGACAGTGCAAATACGAAAAGCAATAGGTACTATCACTTAATTGTTGAAGGAAGCGTTGGCAGTACAGAGTATATCTATACAAGCCCTATCTTCATCAAGCCAATTTAGTAGTAAATTTATAGTCAATAAAAATATTCGACCCAAAAGAAATTAACCCGGAAATTGGTTTTGCGATGGTAAAGTGCAAGGAGTGCAAACACGAATATTTATTGCCATCAAAACAAAAATACATCCGACCTGGTTATAGCTGAGCTTGTCTGGATCTTGCAGTCCCCCCGGCATTATGGCTTAGGCCGAACTGAAATACAAGAACTTTTACTGCCCTTAGTAATTTCCTGAAGCAACTATACCGGCTTTCGGGAGTGAAAAGTCATATATGTTGTGTCTTGACATATTTATACATACCATGATAACCTCAAGGCGAACAAATGTTC
>JAGXRM010000052.1 GCA_018335855.1 Clostridiales bacterium | reverse complement strand
TAGTCCATGCTGTGACGCGTTTTGCTAAAGGGAACAGCATAACGGACTGTTTGGTTAAAGATTCGTTTGTAGATCTGGCGCAAGAGGGCATTATTAATAAAATCACCCTCTAAATCTGCCATTAGTAAATACTTTTCATCTGGATCCTCAACATTAAGAAAGGATCGTAAAACGAAAAACAACTTGTCTGTTTCTAAGTGCTTACTGGTAAATGACAATAGATCCAAGGCTTTGGGGTTATTGGGAGTGATATCTTGCAGGATATGTTGAAATCCAGGTTGCAGACGTTTAGGCAGGTAAGTATTGCTGATTAATTTCTGATAGGCTAGATATAATTTATCAAACGGAGTCTCCTTACTCAGGGGAACTAGACTGACAACCATATTGTTGGCATGGGCAAGATTAAACACGGTATTTAGAAGATGGGTTTTACCCTCTCCATACTTACCAGAAACGACCATGCCACTGGACTCCCCTTGCTCTCTAATGTGGTCTAGCCTGCTAGAGATTTGCTCCATTAATTCTGGACGAGCGGAGGAAAAGTAATGTCCCACAGCCCGAGAAGACACGCCTGAACGCAAGGCCTCTATGACCCGTTGAGCTTCAAAATCCATTATTCTGATCCTCCCTGCAAGGTAGCCAAGATTACCCGCCTAGGCACAGATACTTTACCATAGCGAGCCTTGGCGTGGAGTTCTTCCGCAGTATTTAAACTAATAGGGTTAGCTCCTTCATCAATACGGTTGACCACTTGAGCCAAGCGAGTGGACATTTTCAAGATATTTTCCGGTGTATATACCTCGTCAATCAGGCGATCCAGATCGACAATGTCCGCGAAGCGGTTAAAACGCGTACCTTCAATCTCATTCTGAATGCGCATCCACAGCGCTTGATACGATTTCAATCCTTTGGTCTCGTCATCAATCAGAGTACGATCAAACGAAAAAATAAACATAGTGTGTTTTAAAGTATCAATTTCATCAATTAATTCGCGGATACTTTCATAAGCATCTTCACGCCTCAGACGAGTATAACGAATGTTTTCCGCATGGTCTGCACCGAGTAAAACTTCTAGATTATCAATGGATATAAGCAGACCTTTGTAGCCTGCCAGACAACAAACCTCAATCAAGGAACGCAGCATGTGCCTGGCATTGTATTTAGTGATTTTACTCGGCGATAAACCAAGACGGCGCAGGGAGGATAGTTTAACTTCCCGGCTTCCTTCTAGCCATAGCATCAACAATTTATGGCTGGGTTCTTCCAGCGTGGGATATCCTAAAATACCACCCGTCAACATGGCACAAGCTAAGGCAAAATTATTATCTACCAAGGGATTCGCTAAAAACAATTTTTCTAACTGCTGCCTGATCTCCCGCTTGGTCAAGGGATCCAAACTCCCCTGGCTGGATAAAAAATCAGCAAAACTAATACCCTCTGGAATAGTTTCTGGTTGATACCCCAATTGCCGGATAACCTCGTAACTGCATATTCGCAAGCATTCCAACAGCTTGACCCGGTGTAATATTGCAATATAGATTTCCTTAAAATCATGAATCCATATTTCTCTCCCCGAGAGAGTCACAGGAATATAGCCCATGTTCTCCACTTCTATGGCTAAAAGTTCTAGAAAATGGGTTTTCCCACTCCCGGTGCGACCTGTCAGAAACTTAATTTTGCTACCTCCCCGGGCCAGATAGTATGCAAAATATTTTTCCTTCCAAAAATCCATAATAAAATCACTGCCAACCGATATTTCTTGTAATATTTCACGGTCCCCTGGAACCTCTCCCTTCTTCAAGCGTGCCAAGGCATCTTTGGTGTTCGCCAATGCTATTACCCCCTATTTAACAATATCCCGAGCACAGCTAGTTTGCCGATTGATTAGGAATTGCCTCAAAAAAACGAATCGTTGCCAAATATTGTTCTCGTCCATCCTGATCAAGAATACGGATTGACTTATTGATATTGCGGCTGGGCCCAAATTGAAACTGTCTTCCATCCTCGGTAGAACGTACGTCAGAAGCATAGAGCCGGGCCAAGTCAAATGCGAAGCTCTGTTGATCATAGTCTCTGCGGAAGCGACGCATGGGTGTTAAGAGCGTATAAAGACTTTTCAAATAAAAATCCCCCACCGCCGAAGCTGGCGATTTACCCTGATTCTGCTTCAAAAACATCAAGTCGTAAGCTGCCGCCAGCTCTTTGGCAAAAATCCGGGGATCAAAAGCTGCTTTCAGCAGTTTGTCTCGGCTACCCTTAACACTTTGCACAAAAGACAGAGGACGTAAACATTGGACACGTTTGCGATCTAGGTACAAGTCTAGGTTCTCGGCATCAACCCTTACCCGATATGGAAATATCTCATAACTAGGGTAGTCTCCCTTGACATCCACATCCAAACGATCACAACATGCTAACATTTGTTCCACAAATTCGCCATTCTCTACATAAGCGCGAATTCCGAACTCGTCAACCTGATGCTGCATGCCTTCCATTAAGGTTTCTTGCTCCTTTAGGTATGCCTGCATAGCTCCCATATCCCTAGTCCAACTCTTAAGATCACCATTTTCACTATATTTGCACAGGCTCTTAAACGTTTTTTGTATACTAACAATCTTGTCTTTAAGTTCTTTCTCCATCATCTGCATTTGTTTCAGTAAATCTTCATAATCAGCCATTTTCATAACTCCTTTATCTAATTTCTTTACGTACCATCTCAAGAATAATAGCAATCGATTAACTTTGTCAGAATTCTACACTAAAATACCTATTTCCTTCTAAACTTGCCCATATCAGTGAATAATGTCATACTAATAGTATCTATCGTTCTGCAAAGATCGGGGGTAAAAGATGAACACCCAACTAAAAAAACAATTATTTTCGTGGCAAAAGGAATGTCTCGATCTTTGGATTGACAATCAAGGGAAAGGGATCATCAATGTGGTTACCGGCGCAGGTAAAACGATCCTTGCTTTGGGAGCTATCGCGAGGTTGGAATCTGTATTATCCCCAGAACAAACACCTTGTTTAAAAATCAAGATTGTTGTGCCTAAGGTTTTTCTCGCCAATCAATGGGTGCAAAGTCTGCAGGAAGATCTAGATGTTGCCAAGGAAGACATTGGGATATATAGTGGGGTACATAAAGACCCTCCCACCCGCAAGTATATGGTTTATGTGGTAAATTCCGCCCGCCATACATTAGCCCAGCATTTATTGGAGGATTTTCACAAAGGGAACTCTATTTTGCTCATTGCCGATGAATGCCACCATTATAGTAGCCCAGAAAATTCCCGTATCTTCGATTATATTTCACAAATTCAAACCAAGACGCAGGGTCCGCATTACTATGCTCTGGGTTTATCCGCCACCCCGGAAACAGTGAACTTTAATGAGAAATTAGTTCCTGCCTTGGGGCAGGAGATATTTAAATATGGTTTTACTGAAGCCTTGAATGACAATATCATAAGTTCCTTCGCAATTTTTAACATGAAACTAAAATTTACGCCCGACGAGGAACTACAATATCTTGATTTAAGTAAACAATTAACGCTTGCCTTAGAAATTCTCCTGAAAAACTGCCCTTTTTTAAGAAACATAAACAAACAGCAATTTTTTGCCGGCTTGGAGCAATTAGCTCAACAATCTGATGATGATGCTATTTTAGCTCGTACGGTACTCATCCTAGCTGTCCAGCGCAAAGATCTAGTCTACCGAGCCCAATCTCGGCTGAGTTGCGTTAAAAGTCTCATAATCCAGCTTCCCCAAACTGCAAATATTTTGGTATTCAACGAAAGAATTGAAGTCGCGGATGCCATTTATAATGAGTTGCAACTGCTATTTCCCGGGCAAGTGGGGCGTTATCATTCTGAGATGGATGAGCGAACAAGAAAAAGTATGCTGCGCAAATATCATGATACACAAATAAGGATCCTGGTAAGTTGTCGTGCATTAGATGAAGGCTTAAATGTTCCTGCAACCGATATCGGAATCATAGCGTCGTCCACCAGCAGTAACCGGCAGCGCATCCAAAGACTTGGTAGGGTTTTACGCCAAACTGGCAAAAAACATGCGGCCAAGCTTTATTATCTTTATATTGGATCATCCAATGAGGATCAAGATCTGTTAGCAAACATATCGAGAGACCTATCTGGGATTATCCCAATCTTAGACTTGGAATATGATCAGGATAGTAGGACGTTCATTCATTCTGCCTATCAAGTACTAGCTGATCAAGTACTTGATTATACAAAACGAAAAGGCTGGCGTGCAGAGATCATTGCTGAGATCACTAGAAACTTAGAACTTGGCAAGCTTAGTTGCGATTGGTGGCTTCCCGAGCAGGACTGCAACTTAAAGATTAAGAACGCTTCCTCTCGTTCGGAACGAAATTACTGGGTAAGCATGCAACTCTTGGTTAAAGCTAGCCTTGGCAGACTAACAAGCAAACGATAGTTTTTACCTATGGCCAAATGAAGACAATCGCTCTTCTCTTGAAAACAAATCCTTTGTCCCGGGTTATAACACACTCGGCTTTGATGCGGAACTCACTGGACACATTTGTGTCCCGGTGATTCAATTCCTTTTGGCGTAGCGGCCGCGATCGTATGAAAAACCGCGCCGGATAAGGCACGGTCATTTCGCTCCTTTCAGTTTCAACTGTTCGTCGCTGAGTTCTTTAATCATCTGCATCATCAAATGGTGTTGATCGGTATTTTCAAGAATGTGTCTTTCCAGTTTTTCTACAAAAGACATAGCATGGATTTCAAGTGAGTCCACTTTTTTATCAAGAACGTTGACCTTATCATCGATCTTGTCCGCTTTTTCACTGAGTAATTGCAGCCCTTCACCAAATACTTTAAACTGTGATCTCAGATCTTCCAGTATCACGGCTACTTTGGCATCGTCCATATTCTCACCACCCCGTACGGTTTAGTTATTCTATTCGACGATAATATGATTACTCCCTTCATTTCCGAATGAAACTTTTACTGTCTTGATTTAAATTCCCATCTCGAAAATCTTGTGCTAGCAAGGGTACCGCATACTCATCCCTTACTGCTTTGCTTGTAATCTGATAAAGTATAATGTCGTTACCTGTTAGTCCGGCTAATACTAAAGCGGGTCTACGTTTACTATTGGTCAATTAAATGCGCATAAAAACGTCACGATAGGTGCGAATGTCAGGAAAAACGTGAGCCTCGCACCAGAAAAAAATGAGGAGAACATCTTTTGTTTGGATTAGGGCAAAACCGCTGTCCTGGGGTTGCAGACTTCGAACAATGTTTTCACGCTTTTCTCTCCACCCTATTGATTGTTTCCCGGCAGGAACCTGCCTTCACAACTCACCGCCAAAAGCTGCAACGATCTCTTCGCTGTCTCTATTGGGTATCGTCCTGCCCATCGCTGCACTAATCAGATCCAGTAGTTCTTTTGCTCTCGCCATAAAAAAACTGTCAAAATCGTCTTTACGAATACTTGCCACGTCAATCTTGTGGCTGATGAGGTATCGATCAATATCCGGGACAAACACTTTATTATCATTCTCGATTTTAGCGAGGTATGCACTGGGCGCTTTACCGCCTAATATACGATTGGTTCTGGAAAACAGCGGTGTCTTATTGACAATGGAGTTCCATTTCGCTCTTTTGTAGTCTTTGCTTTCGCAATAAGCTCTTGGGAATATATGGTGTATATCGGTGTTCTCATCGAGAAAAGTGGTGAAGTCCATCGCGCTTCCGCTGATAAGGTCTGAACAGCCCGCTTTGAGCAGCAGCGCCATTACTCCTTTATATGCGGCACTCAGCCTGGTTTGCAATGAAATTAACCGTGTTGGGTTAAAGTATGCTCTACTGATTGTATCAGGTGGCGAATCGTTTTCTTTGATCCAGGCCATTAGGCCTGTAACATCAAGAGCATATCTCGTTTCATTTGCGCCCCCGTACATCTCACCAAAAACGCCGCTCCAGTACCACCTTGCTATTTTAACTCTGCCAAAATCCGATTTTAACTGTCTTTCTTCAGGTATAGATAGAATTGCATCAATCCGATCAACCTGGGGGTCTAAGCATTTGTTTATATCAAGGTAATAGAATCTCTTAATATCAGCCTTCTTTTCTGTAATGGTTTCCACCACTTTTTACTGAACATAGCGCAATATACTGATGTTAGTCGCTGTTGTCCGTCAAGCACAAGCTTGTCTGGTGTCGCACCGACATCTACGCTTGTAAAGGGGCGATACTTAAAACGAGCGCTATCACCACCATACTCAAGAAACATCACTGCGCCTACAGGGTATGAGTTAGATATACTTGCAATAAGAGCCTTGATCCGAAAATCATCCCACACCCAGCCTCATTGAAAATCAGGCAACTGAATATAGGCATTAGAAATCGGTTTTAGAATATCTTCCAGTGCTACATCATTTGAATAAAAAGAACTCGCCATGACTTGCCCCCTTCTCTTATCTTTCATTCGAAACCTGTCAGCCAAACTGATAGAACTGCTTACAATACCTTGCTCATCATTTTCTCCACACAGTCCTCATCTTCTAAAAACAAAACATTCATGCTCTCGAATTTCAGCTTTTTAAGGCCATAAAAGGCACTAGCATCGGCAGCAGGGGTGCCGGACAGGATAAAGGAATTTAGAAAAACCTGGTTTTCCGTACAAGTTGGCTGCAGGCGGATTTCCAATTCTTTTATGGTTTTATAAAACTGGATTTTGGGATTATTGATATTCCTTTCCAACATCATGATACCCTTGGGGTCGATAAAAGTAATAGACTGTTTGGTGCTTTCAGCAATCCACATAATATAATCGGGGTAAAAATTACCCGCTTCAAAGAAGCCCATGCCCATCTTGCTTTTATTGCGCAACAGATACAGCCTCTTTTCGGCAAAAACTGCCGGGTTAGCATCGCAATAATCCTTTAACCTGTCAATAAACCTCTTTTCATCGCTATTTAAGCTGACAGGCGAGACCTCAATACGTATGCCCTTGTCAATAGAGATAAGGGGAGTATAAAGGTGGCTGTAAAAATCAAAATAGCGGAAATTAAGCTGCTTGTCCTGATATTTGTTCAGGCGCCTGTTTTTTTCCAAAGCATCCTTGATTCCCTCAAACAGTTGTTCAAATTCCTCAAATCTGTCTTTATTAAATAGGGTGATGTTGTATTCGTCGATGAAGTTCGGGTCGTTGGCTTTTAAATCTCCATAAACCAAATAGGGTGCTTCCCACTGGGCTTTATGGTATTTTAAAAACCTATCTAGATAATTTTTCAGGAGCATTACACAAATATCGTTAATCCTGGCAATTTTGTCGAAGCTGTCGATTGACATAAATGCTGCGGGGATAAATAAAGTGTACCAACCCTTGATTTTCAGGATTTCCGGCAACAGCGGCTTCTCGATGCTAATGTTGTAATACGCCTTTTGGTTTTTGTATTGCAAAAGTTCGCTGTAAAGCTTATCCCCATCTAAAAAGGCCAGGTGCAAGGGCTCTAATACCGCCTCGCCCTTTTGGTAGTTCACGTCCTCTCCCCTAATAGAGGCAAGGCTTTGTACGGTAGCGTTATAATCAACTTTAACCTTATTTTTCACTAAATTGTCTAGAAAGCCATCCTCAGGGGTAGTAAGAACCAAGCGTTTGGACTGCTTTTTGAAATTTATACCCTCTTTGACTTTAATCACCTTTAGCCTGTCTTTTGCATCGGGAAAACGGCTGACCACCGGCAGCTTAAATTCCCTGATGGAGTCATTTAAGTCCAGATCTTCTTTTTCAAGGTACTCTTTAAACTGGGCCATATAATCGGCTTTGACGCCAAAGATGGTCAGGGTTTCAATCTTTCTGATGTTATTTGGCACCGTCGCAGGGTAGTCCAGCTTGGAACTGCGCTTGAGGCAGTTTTCATACCCCTTTAGCCGTACACCTCTGCCAAAGAGCTGAATAGCCTGGGAACCCTCGCCCCTGGCAAAGTTAATCAGCCCCATGGTGGAAACCCGCCAGCTATTCCACCCTTCTGTAAACTTTTTGGAACCAATAAGCATGTTTATCTTGGAATTCTTTTCATTTATTTTCCTGAACAACGATTCATTCTCAAATTGATTATCATCAGTGACAATGCCGGTTTTCCCTTTTTCAATATTCCTAATCAGTTCGCTATCTCCGCCAACACCGACGTTGATAACCCCAAAAAATCCATTGTCACTGCCAATACGCAGCCCGATTTCACCGGGGAGCTGTTTGAGGTTTACCATATGTAGCCTGCCTGTAGAAGTTGTATCAAAAACTGTTTTCAGCGCGTCATCATACACCGCTTCAGCCTTCCGGTCAAACAAATGCTGGAGAAAGGAAAAATCGCCATAAAACAGCTCCTGTCCTCTTTCGTCAAGCAGCCCTGTATTGTCATCGAGCAGCATTTTGAACCGGCCCACTGTTTTTTCCTTGTTTACTGTAAAGCCATTAATAAAGGCTAATACTTCCTGCACATCGGTCAATTCGTCCTTACTTACGGTTTTGTTGACACTGTTCCCCACAAACACAAGCAGGGGATTTTCAATGTTAAAGGGGGCAAAGGTGGCTTTATCACTTTGGTAAATCTTCATCTGCTGATAAAAGCTGAGCAGGCAGCCGGTTAAGTATATCTCCCGCTGCTCTTTGGAGAGGCTCTCTTTCAAATTATAAATACGGTATTCCTTCCCATAACCGTCGTTATAGAAGTATTTATAGGAATAATCAAAGATGATTGCTTTGCCATATTGATGGGCCAGGGCTTCAGCGTCTGATTTCTTCTTTTCTTCCTTGATAGCTTGCTTGAAAGTAGCTGAGTATTCAAAGGAAAACCCGTTCTCCGACAGGCGGCTGCGAAGGTCATACCATACATTGCCGGATAATCCTTTATGCCCCTCATCAACAAGGACCAGGTTGTTCTGTTCAAAACTATCAACCGAAACTGTTTTCACCTTGCCTTGCTCTACAAGCTTGTTGATATCGATGACTAGGACATCATCTCTTCCATGCAGAGCGTTTTTTTCAAAAAGGCAACAAGAAATGTCCGAAAGCTTCATTTCCTCAATGTGCTGCCTGGATAGTCCTTCGTTTGGCGTAAGCAGAATAATTTTATTTCTGGTCAAACTTTTATTATACTCCCGGGCCTTCTTTAAATAATGCTGATACTGCAAGATATTAGCATGCATAATCAGCGTCTTGCCACTGCCGGTAGCACACATATAAGCAATCTTATTTAAACTGTCTGCTGTATAATCTGAAATGCTATCTCCATTGTTTGCAAAATTGAACTTTTGTAAAAAAGCATTTAAATCAGAAATAAAGTTTTCCCGGTCAAGAAAGTACCCGTCAAGGTATATCTCAGTAAAAAGCAAAGCCAGATATTGGAAATACTTAAGGGTAAGTCCACCCCGACCTTCTCCAATCTGCCGAACATACCGGTAGATGTTTTCGTCATATTCCTTTAACTTGTCCTTATTCAAAAACCCAAGCTTTACATATTTACGCAAGATAAACTCATGGAAATATGCTGTGTTTTCTTCATTATACCCTTCCAGATCAGCAGACTTCATATCTTCTGCCAGGCCTTTGAAATCTGTTTTGCCAAAGAGGGAGAGGAAGTATTTATGGAGTACCAGGCAGTCATTAAGGTCAATGGTTTTCTTTACCTTCTTCGTTTTTTTTGCCGCCATTCTTATACCTCCTCAAACATTCTCTTGCCAAATTCTATTTCAATTAAAATCACCTTCCACTGCTCGCTTTCCCGGCGCAAGTTTTCCAGGTTATTATCTCCATTGACATAGATGGCATCAAAATCCTTACCTTTAGCTTCAGCACAATATATCATGAAGAAGGCGTCTAACGCAGCGTTATCGGCTGCCAAGTCCTCGGTAAGGTTGCGCCAGATGATCAGGGCCCTGTTTCCATTGGGTAATAGTCCCTCAATAGCTTTAAAGGCGTAATTGCCATGCTTGTCCTCTGTAAGCTTTACGGCATTCTCATATTCCCCTTTGTCGTCAGGGATGGCATTAAAGCGGACAGTAGCCCTTTGGCCTGTAACAGCTAATCCCAAGAGATAATTAAAGGTTTCCACTAAGTCGATGGCTGTCTCTTTGGTCTCGTTGTTTTGGGTTATTTTCAGCTTGTAGTCAAAGGGTTTCTTAAATCGGTCAAGGTTGAGCAAACTGTCCCTACTCTCGATATCCAGCATATAGGATACTAGGTATTCGTCAAAGAAATTGGCACTCAGGCTTAGCTGCTGCTCCTGCTCCGCAGTGCGGCTAAACTCAAGATTATTTAAGGTATCCTCATAGCTCTCAAGGCGGATATATTTAAAAATATGTGAAACACCAACATGCCGGTTCTGGGGCTTGCCGTCCTTCCAATCTTTAGCGTAGATAACCTTCTTCATTCGTGGCTTGGTAACAGTGTTGAAATAGTTGCCCATTTCCACTAAGATGTATTTGCGGTTGCCTCCGTCTTCGCGGTTGAGGTTGATTACTGCGTGGCCTGTGGTGCCGGAACCGGCGAAA
>JAGXRM010000051.1 GCA_018335855.1 Clostridiales bacterium | reverse complement strand
CGCGGTGTCGGTAACGGCAATGGCCTTGGCCTGGAACGCGGCAAACACAAAGGCTGGTACAAAGACCAAAACGGCCTGCCGATTCCCGGTGAATACGAACTGCCCGCCTATCTCATGGAGCCCCAGGCTCAAGTCTCTTACGAGTATGATGAAGCGGGGAACCGTATCCGCATGATGTTGGATCACGAAACTGTGGAATACAGCTATGACGAGGCGGAACGCCTGGTCACGGCAGGCAGTGATTCCTACGAATACGACGATGCCGGCAATCTCACCGCGGTCTACCGTCCCGACGGTGCCGCTCTCTACGACTACGATGAAGCGGGACGTTTGAGCGAAGTCTGGTTCGACGACGGGACCTGGCTCGGGTATCTCTATGACGGTTTTGGCCGCAAAGTCTCCCGCGAGGAAGACTACTGGCACCCCGAGGATAAAGAATACCGCCTGCGCACCGAAACCACCGGCTACCTCTACGACGGCGTTAATGTCATGAAAGAGTATACAGGAGAAGGCAGCCCCCTTGCCGAATATTACCAGGGGAACGACCAGACCATCGCCCGCAACATGTTCGGCTACCATGGCCGCAAAGACGAAGGACGCTATGGCAACCTCCGCACCCGCGGCGGCCTGCTCAACTACCACTACGACGCCCTCGGCAATGTCACCAATCTCACCGACCGCGTCGGTGAAGAAATTGCCCGCTACCGATTCGACGCCTTCGGCGGCATGTTCGCTGGCCCCCTGGCGCCCTACAGCTTCCAGGGCATCACAGGCAAAGAGTACGATCCGAAGTCAGGGCTCGTCAACTCCGGAGCACGCTGGTACGATCCGGCGGTAGGCCGCTTCACCCAGGCCGACACCTTCAAAGGCTTCGCGTTCAACCCCACAACCCAGCACCCCTACGCCTATGTGGGCAACAACCCGATTAACCGCTTTGACCCTACCGGCCACGCGGAGTTTGTGCGTTATGTGAATCTTTATATCGATGATGATCTCGCAAGGACAAACATTGAATTATACTCCGACGGACGTACTTATTTCAGCTATCCCGATGAACCAATAAGGGATTTATATGAAGGTTGGGGATATACCGTCTACTGGAGAGATGGAGCCGTTTGGGTTTACTCACCAAGCGGTGGGGGTGGTGACAACGGCGGCGGTTATGAACCTCCTCCGCCTCCGCCCGAACCGACGCCGGAGGAGAAAAGGGCTGATTTCAATCAGGCGGCTGGGTCTGTGCCTCCAAGTACCGTAAAGCCTGCTTCAAAAACGGGGGCGTCGAAACCGGCAGTTACGACAATAACGGTGAAGCCGGAATCTGCTAAAGGGCAGTTTGGCGCGGGTACGGCTAATAATGCTAAAACTTTAAAGACCGTACAAAATGTGACACCGAACGGTGCTGCCGCTGCTGTGGGGACACAGGCGGCAAAGCTGGTTGGAAAAAGCATATTAAATAAAGCTATAGACTTGGTTTCACAACCTTCCATCAACAGAGCCTCAAACCTTGTCGGTGCTATTGCAGGTACAGTAGCCTTTGCTGCAACAGTAGCTATGGTTGGAGGAGCAACCGCTACAGCTCTTCCGGTCATTGCAACAGCAGCAGCAATAGTAACTGTAGGTGCAGGAATTACTTCTATTTTGCACTCCGGAGCGTTAATATACGATGGCAAATCAACTTTTAAAGAACAAAGTGTGAACATAGGATTTGGTGTTGCAACAGCGGTTCTGGGAGCGGCTTCCGGGACAACAAGCGCTGCGAGATTAGTTGCATCAGTATACTCATGGGGATTGTCCAATGCAGGAGGCGTTATAGGACTTGTAGGACGTTAGCTTACCGCTAAGAAAAGGGGGGGTAGTTGGTATGGAGATCTACCAAGGTCTTACTTTAGAAGACTGGTTATACCTCTGTGCAATCTTTATTGCTGCAAACAGTGTTTTAACAGGATGGGTATCTATCTTTGGGTATATGATTGTCAAGTGGTATACTAATGGTTGGTCTTCTTTGGTCTATAAAAAGACAGTTATAGCGTATAGTACAACTACTTACCTTTTTGCCTTTTCTCTATCTTATGTATTTGGTATATTCCACTCAAAAGAGGGAGCACCTGTACTCGAATTTGTCTTTTTTGTTTTCATTTTAGCTGCTTTTGGATCTTTTTTGCTAACACTAATAGTTAAGAAATTTGTATGGCTAAATGAAATACAAATGCAGAACCCGAAGTTTCAACAAGCACAACAAAAAAAGTATACAAAATCAAAAGAACGTATTAGAAAACAGAAAATAGAACAAAATATACCTTTTAATGAAGAAGATTTAGCGAGTGAAGTTAGAAAAATGTCTGAAAGAAGACTAATATTAATAACCAAAATTTGTTGTAGTATAATTGCCGTACCCTCACTGATTTTGTTCTCTCCCCCTGTCTTTTACTATATACTTAATCTATTGTTATAATTGTTCGCATCACTATCGACTACCGCTCACTCTTTTTCTCAAGGAGGGAGCGGTTTTTTCTTCATAAACTTATCTCAGAGTAATGAAATGTACCGAGAATCATGGGTAACGCTGGCCAAAAAGAAAAACCCGACAACAGCGATAAACGCGGTGTCGGTAACGGCAATGGCCTTGGCCTGGAACGCGGCAAACACAAAGGCTGGTACAAAGACCAAAACGGCCTGCCGATTCCCGGTGAATACGAACTGCCCGCCTATCTCATGGAGCCCCAGGCTCAAGTCTCTTACGAGTATGATGAAGCGGGGAACCGTATCCGCATGATGTTGGATCACGAAACTGTGGAATACAGCTATGACGAGGCGGAACGCCTGGTCACGGCAGGCAGTGATTCCTACGAATACGACGATGCCGGCAATCTCACCGCGGTCTACCGTCCCGACGGTGCCGCTCTCTACGACTACGATGAAGCGGGACGTTTGAGCGAAGTCTGGTTCGACGACGGGACCTGGCTCGGGTATCTCTATGACGGTTTTGGCCGCAAAGTCTCCCGCGAGGAAGACTACTGGCACCCCGAGGATAAAGAATACCGCCTGCGCACCGAAACCACCGGCTACCTCTACGACGGCGTTAATGTCATGAAAGAGTATACAGGAGAAGGCAGCCCCCTTGCCGAATATTACCAGGGGAACGACCAGACCATCGCCCGCAACATGTTCGGCTACCATGGCCGCAAAGACGAAGGACGCTATGGCAACCTCCGCACCCGCGGCGGCCTGCTCAACTACCACTACGACGCCCTCGGCAATGTCACCAATCTCACCGACCGCGTCGGTGAAGAAATTGCCCGCTACCGATTCGACGCCTTCGGCGGCATGTTCGCTGGCCCCCTGGCGCCCTACAGCTTCCAGGGCATCACAGGCAAAGAGTACGATCCGAAGTCAGGGCTCGTCAACTCCGGAGCACGCTGGTACGATCCGGCGGTAGGCCGCTTCACCCAGGCCGACACCTTCAAAGGCTTCGCGTTCAACCCCACAACCCAGCACCCCTACGCCTATGTGGGCAACAACCCGATTAACCGCTTTGACCC
>JAGXRM010000050.1 GCA_018335855.1 Clostridiales bacterium | reverse complement strand
TGACGGCGAACTTCTTTTGAAATCGTGGAAGGATGCTTATTTAACTGCTCTGCAATCCTTCGGAAAGAAAAATCGCTATTGAGACTGGTTTGAATATAACTTCTGTCATCCAGGGTTAAATGCTTGTGGTTTGTCATGGCCAGGTGCTCCTTTCATCCACCGGCTGCCTGAGAACATCGCCCTACAAACATTATACCGGATAGAATGAAAGCCGTTTATGCATAATTAAATTCTACATGTTGATTTGTAAGATTAAATTCAATGGGTTGCTAATAGTAGGGTTGAATTTACTTTTGCAATTGAGGCACATATACCCTGCCATGATTACTGCTAGCCTTGTCTTGACAATGGTGACAGGATATATATATAATCAAAAGTGTTTGGGTTGTATGGTAGATGGTTTTTTGGGTTAGCAGGTAGAATGGTAGCCGAGATCAGGTGTTCCTTGCGATTCTGATTGTATTGCAGGGTTTTTGTCGCCATTCTTCTGTAACCCCCACGCTGTGGGGTTTTCTTGTTTTTACTAGTAGAATGGGAGGATGGGTAGATGTTGAAAAATATTTGCAGGAAACAGGGAACAGTTCGCGTAGTTTATGGAGTATTAGCAATTATGTTGGTTTTAATGATGATTACATCAGGATGTTCAAAAAACACCGCACAGGGGACCGTTGACATCAGATTGGCTCATTTTTTCCCGGCAACACATCCAGCAGAGGTTGAGTTAATTCAGCCATGGGCACAGGCGATCGCTGAGGCAACAGAGGGTAGAGTAACCATTACAAGTTACCCTGGTGGGACACTTTTACCGGCAGATGCCATTTATGACGGTGTTGTGACTAAGATTGCGGAAATGGGGTTGTCATGCTTCTCGTATACCAGGGGGAGGTTTCCGGTATTAGAGGCGTTTGAGCTGCCGGGCGTTACATACTCGAATTCTAAAGTAGCTAGTAAAGTGGCCTGGGATGGTATACAGGAGTTAAACTCCGCAGAAGTGCAGGATACAAAATTAATGATGGTATTTGCGACGGGCCCGGGGGATTTATACACGAAGGAACCTGTGAGAAATCTTAATGATTTAAAAGGACTAACTATTAGGGCTACGGGTTTAAGTGCGAAAACATTGCAGGCACTTGGTGCTTCACCAGTAGCTATGCCGCAATCCGAAGCATATGAGGCACTTTCAAAAGGTGTGGTAAAGGGAAACCTTGGACCGATTGAAGTCTTACAGGGGTGGAACCAAGCTGAGGTTACAGAGTATATAACGCAGACACCATTTCTTTATAATACTCTCTTTTTTATAACTGTTAACAAAGATGTATGGAATTCCATTACACCACAAGATCAAGAGACGATCTTAGGGATAAACGAGCGCTTTTTTTCAGAGGTAGCTATGGGCTTATGGGATAAGCAAAATGAATCTGCGTTTTCCTATGCTGTTTTAGAAAAAGGTATGGAAGTTATTGAATTGCCTGAAGAAGAAGTAGAACTATGGATTGAGTTAATTGAACCGATCCAGAATGAGTTTATTAGCAATACGGAAAAGGCGGGTCTGCCAGGAGCGGAAGCTCTTGCATTGGTAAATAGTTTGGCAGACAAGTATAATCGAGATCTTAAGTAATGAGGTACACGGTATGAAGCAATTAATAAAGAATGTTGAAAAAATTAGCAGCAGTATGGACTTGATTGCCGCCGGATGCTTTTTTGCTGTGATGGCGCTAATTATTGCTAACATTTTGCTGCGGGGCATCTTTAAGAAGCCTATCTTGGGGAATTATGAACTAGTTGGCTATCTTACAGCTTTGGGCGTTAGCTTTGCTCTGGCTCATTGTGCCCGAATAGATGGCCATATTGCCGTGGACTTTTTTGTAGGTCGCCTGCCTAAGGCTATGCAAAAAGCAGTTTCTATGCTGGTAGCAACATTAAGCGTTTGTTTATGGGGGGGCGTCATTTGGTCGATGTTCACCTACGCTAATAGTATGAGGGCGATTGGCTTGGTATCGGCGACGGCGCAGATTGCTGTATATCCTATTATTGGCCTTGTTACAATTGGCCTGGTGGGTTTTTGGTTAGTCTTGCTGTTACAGTGGGTGCAGCATATCCTAGGGCTTTCGTTGGCTGTAAAGTTTGCACGCGACAAGAAAGTAAGGCATGTCAGTGAATTAGCAAAGAAGGCTGTATAATGACAGGAGTTACAATAGGAGTGGTGGGCATTTTCTGCTTTTTTGCTCTAATTGCTATGAAAATGCCCATAGCCTTTGCCATGTCACTCGTCGGATTCCTTGGTTTTGGTATCTTAAGTAGTTTTTCTTCAGGTTTTCATATGGTGTCCAGAGAGTTATTTGGCAATTTTACATCCTATTCTTTAAGTGTAATCGCGATGTTTGTGTGGATGGGCTTTCTTGCCTTTTACTCGGGTATCGGCACAAATCTGTATGTTTTTGCTTATAAGCTCATCGGGCACTGGCCGGGGGGCTTAGCTATCGCCACACAAATTGCCTGCGGCACCTTTGGCGCTATTTGTGGCTCTAACACGGCTACCGCAGCTACCATGGCAGCTATTGCTTTGCCTGAGATGGAAAAATATGAGTATGACTCCTCTTTGGCCACCGCCAGCATTGCAGCTGGCGGTGTGATTGGTGTGTTAATTCCTCCCAGCGTAATCTTTATTGTCTACGGCATGGCCACGGAACAATCGGTTGGCAAACTATTTATTGCGGGTATCATTCCTGGCATTCTTCTAATGTGCCTGTTTATGGGTACCATCTACTTGCTGACTCTACGCAACCCCCAGCTGGGTCCTGCCGGACCCAGGGCAAGTTGGCGGGAAAGAGCAGTGGCGCTTAAAGGTGGTTTAGGGGAAGCTATGGCTGTTTTTCTTCTTTCTGTTGGCGGCCTGTTTGCCGGTTGGTTTACCCCAACTGAAGCAGGTGCGGTCGGTGTCGCCGGCGTGCTGGGCGTTGCGCTTTTGGAAAAGCGCTTAAGCTGGGAAAAGTTGCGGAAATCTCTTCAAGACACAACCCGCACTACGACTATGATTATGTTGATGATTGCCGGTGCAGTTATCTTTGGCCGCTTTATGGCTATTAGCAGAATACCCTTTGAGTTGGCGTCCTGGGCCGGTTCTTTACCGCTCCCGCCTTATGCCGTTATGGCAATTGTACTGGTTATATATTTCTTGCTGGGCTGCTTTATTGATGCTCTGGCTCTTGTCTTGCTAACAATCCCAATTTTCTATCCTTTGGTCGTGCATTCCCTGGGGTATGACCCTATTTGGTTTGGTGTTATCATTGTATTGGTAGTGGCGATGGGCGTTATTACTCCTCCGGTCGGCATGAATGTTTATATCATGAAAGGCGTTGCGCCGCATATTCCCTTGGAAGTTATTTTTAAAGGCATCTGGCCGTTTTTAAGCGCCGTGATTATTTGCTTGATCATACTGATAGCGTTCCCCAGTATAGTTACCTTCCTGCCTAACATCATAAACTAACGGTATGACCAGCAGGCTCTACGGTAATGACGCAGGTTCAATCTGTCGCCGGCCATTAGATGCATGTAAACACGGTGTTTTTTTAAACCGTGTTTTTTGTTTAGCCGAATAATAACAATTCGCCTTATTTTAGTTGCTCAAATGCAAAAGTAACTTCTAGTTTGCAGGATTAAATTCCATACAATCTTTCTGGAGTACACAAAAACCGTTTGCCCAGTGCTATTTTATGGTATACTATAGGCATAAATTAGCCGGGTAATTGAAAAATGGGCGCACCAAACAGAGGGCGGCAAGAAGCGCAAATTTTTGCAGACCTAAATTCCACCCCCTGTAAGGGCCTTTGGGAGCGGACGATGTTGCTCAGGCAAACCTATGGTGGACTAGAAATCTTTGTTCGAGCTATCTTTCATATGCCTCTGATCGTTAAGAATTAACCGGATGTTGG
>JAGXRM010000049.1 GCA_018335855.1 Clostridiales bacterium | reverse complement strand
TCTTCATTAAAATTGTTTAACCCGTTAATCTTCATGTATTTCATAAGCCCATTTAGAATACCTCGCTGAACTTTAACTGTATTCTGTGAATACATTTGATCTTGCAGCGCTTTTAGTACCGCTTCGATAGCAGCCTGAACATCCGGTAATTCATTCATAATAACCATCCTCTCATTTTTATTCTGATAGGATAATTATAAATAATTATGGTGAGTGTTCCACAAAAAAAAGCCCTTAAATTGGGCATAAATTAGAATCACTCACCATAATCTAACACTCTACATAATGGCAGTTATGGTGAGCTCACCATAACCGACACAGCTATGCAAGCCTTCTCTTGCAAAACGGTGCTGACCTAATCGCTATTAAGGAACTCCTTGGCCACGAAGACCTTAACAGTACGAAAGTTTACACTAAGGTCGATATGAAGCACCTACGTACGCAAGCTCAAAAGTTTCCTCTCACATTAATCTCTCTGAAAGAAACGGAGGAATTTAAATGCGACTCGTAACAGTAACCGCCGCTTTGGAAGATTTGTGGTTTGACCCGAGCAATCCCCGAATTCACACGCCAGAAGATAGCCTTACTTTACCAAAGGAGAACATCGGAGACCCAGATATCCAACTTGAAATTTTGCAGAAACTTGCCGTTGATAAAGAACATAGCATCTTTCGACTGCAGGTCTCCATTGCCCGTAACGGACTTTTGCCAATCGATAATATCATCGTTATCCGTCTTGATAACGGTAAATATCTCGTTGTCGAGGGGAATCGCAGAATCGCCGCGATTAAGCTTTTACTAATGGGTACATATGGCAATATTCTTAACCTCTCCCAGGAAAAGATTCAGCACCTGACTAAAATAAAAGTGTTAGTGGTGGACAAAGAATATCCCGAGGAAAACATTATGCGGTTTGCCCGCCTATTTCAGGGCTTACGCCATATATCTGGCTCAAGGGATGAATGGAATGACTTTCAGAAAGCTTGGTTTACCTGTATGATGAAAGATTCTTACGATATGGGCTTATCCGATATTTCCAAAATCTTCAGTTCGGAGCAGCGGGTTGTTAGTAGACACTATAAGAGCTATAAAGCTCTAATGCAAATGAAAGACGATAGTCACTTCGGCCAGTTCGCCGAAGCTCACCTCTTTGCCCATTTTGAAGAAATGCTAGAAAGCACTACGATACAACAGTGGCTGGACTGGGATAACGATGAGCTAAAGTTCAAAAACACAACCACCCTTCATACGATGTATTCGCTATTAGCTGGAGCAAAGAAACAAAATTGCACTGTGCAGACCCTAAAATCATCTAAGGATGTCAGGTCATTTTCCAGAATACTCTCGAAGCCAAAAATTGTGGACAATTTCCTGGCAGGGCACATAACACTTCAGGATGCACTCACACTGGTAGGGCAACCGATTCATCCTAAAAAACTCTGGTTTCAGCGAGATGGTGTTCACTAATGGATTTTCCAACTTCAAAAATGCCCCCGAACCAAGTGGCGAAAAAAGTTTCGCCAAATGACATAGTAAAATTTGATTTCCTATGCAGTCATTTTCTATAATTACTTATCAATAACAATGGGGGTATTTAAGATGACTGATTGAATTATTGGCTACTAGTAATTTGTCGTGGATAACAACTAAAACCATAAGGGGGAAAGAGTATATGGAAAATATGTTTTTTGTATCAGAGCAACACAAGGAGAATTATAAAATTTTTCATCGTAGGCTTTACAGTTCATGGAGTAAAGAATATAAGGCTGCTGCCTATATTTTGGCACACCCTGAGCTTTTCAGTAAATGTCAAAAATATTTCACAGAACGCGGTTTCAACGCACTCGCGCTATTTAAAAACGAAAAGTTCTCCAGTTCATATACCATGTTAGTTAAGCTGGCCCATAACCTGTTTAGTGGTAAGAACTACCGCAACTGTTCATTTCGAGACCTTTTAGGAACTCTTGATGACAGTAATTGTCGTGTGATGGGACAAGCAGTACAGCTTCTTCGACCAAGTTATATATGTTTTTAAACAACTCACCGCAACTTAAGTTGCGGTGAGTTGTTTTATTCTATCTTGTAAATTTCTTTTTAGGTAATTGAATTGATGATTTTTTTTAACTACGTTTTCTATAATATCTGAGTGCATTCCCATCTCTGTCAACAAGCACACTATAAAGATAAATTTCAATTGTTCACAGATGTAGTATAAGTCCACTCCCTTTTTTGTTTTCTTTTCAAGTCGTAAATCGTAATGAGTGAAAAAATTCCTTGTATTCACCGTATCCTTGATAAGCTGACTTGTACTACCAATTACTAGCTCAAAAATGTCAATATTTTTATCAATTAGTTCCTTTAAACGTGTTCGTAACGTAAATTCATTCATGTACTGAAACCTGTCGGTAAGTACTTTTTCGAATTCACTAGTAGTGGAAGGAATCGCACTTGATATGCAATCTACAATGTGCCTAAAAGTGGTTTCATCAACATATTGTCCTTTAAACATACGTCGATGATATGACTCCAAACCTTGTACAAGATTTAAGAAACGATGGTGTATAAATATTTTTGGGTTCATCAATGTGCCAAAATACAAACTGTAAATTGGCTGGAGTATAGAATTCTTCTGGAACCAATTTAGTAAGTATAAATCAAAATGCTGCTTTACATCAGGGTATGTAAAGAGCATATCGTCGAAGTCAATGTTTTTGCTTGGATTGCTAATTAGAGACTGATAGAAAATGTAAACATGTTTTGATTTTGCCCCAAAGTTTTCATCAGTCGTTTCTTCTTTGATTGTTCCAATTATGCTAGTAGGCCTCACAGTGGTTCCTATTGCAAATGTAAAAAAGTTTCGTAAATTGTTTCCAACATACTCAATGAAAAAGTTGTAGTCTCGCGGAGTATCATGTGGAGTCACCTTCAGCATAAAAGTTTGTTGCATATTTATGCTTTCAAACTTATTCATACTATAAGAAAGTACACAGTCAAATGTAATTGTAAATTCAGGAAGACGTAGTACTATCTCATTTGGGGGTTGATAACCAGCCTGTATTTCAAGAATTCTATTTTCTTTTTGTTTAATTGTATATGTAAGTCCTGTAATTTTTAGCCATTGCTGTAAGAAGGGAAATTCAAAAGTAATGCTTTCAAACTCTATAACATCCCAGTTTAAAAAATGGTGTCCTACAAAAACAATCTGAGCTTTATATGAAGAGCAAGTCAGCCCTGGCGCATTTATTGAGCAATGCCTCTCAATGCATTTATAAAGAGTTATCTCTTTACCTTTAGACGTAACACCCCAAATAATTTCGTGATGAACATATTCAAACTCAAAATCATCCTTTAATGAACCAATAAGCTCCAACACGGCACCTTCGCCCTGATTAAACCTTAGTGTACCAGATACTTGGTCATCCCCTTCAGGTAGCCACCATAGCCCCGTGCATTCAAAATCTTCCATTACTTCTCTCTCCTATCATTAAAGTTTCATTTTCAAACCGAAGCAAATCCCTGCGGACCTTATAATAATATTTGCATGCATGGTGTCACCCCTGAAACAGAAGAAATAATCATTATAGTATATTGAAGAGTTGATTGTGATTATTTCCGACAAAAGCCTTTTTAATTATAGCTTCTTCTCTTTGTACCATGCCAAAAATGCGTAATATGGAATGGTGTCAGTAAATCGTTTGAAGTACATTGCATCACTTGAAAAAACTCTGAATGCGAGTAGTGCAATAAATAAAATTATAGTTTCTGTAAAAGCGAATGTTCTCTGCGTCCATGTAATGCTGAGGATTTTTCCGAACATTACGATAAAAAGAAATCCAGCAATAACGCCCATTGCGCGAAGAAAGTTCGCAATTGCAACGAATATTTGCCGCTGTCCCATTCTGTCTACAACAGGACTATAAATAAGGTCAAATTTCTCAGAATCCTGTAGGGCATGTATATCAACACCGTAAAAGTTTATTATTGCATCGTCTACTTGGTCTTTGACTTCTTTTGACACTCCTATTTCGAAATGCCTACCGATAAGTTTACTAGCCTCTACGTTATTCTTGCTTTCAAATATTTTGAGTATTCTTTTTGCCTGTTTAGTCCTTATAATACCTTGTAATAAATGGCCTAAGACATATGCAAAAACGAACAGGATTGCCAAATCTTCATACTGATTTGTACTATTAAATAGTAGCAGTTCAGAAAATTCAATTTTTACAAGAGTCAGTAAAACAATGCCAGGGAAAAGTATGCTGATAAAATCATAGAGTTGCAATGGCAGACTCATTATAATTGATACAACTCCTTATCAGGTTCCGCATTATGAGAACATTTCACCGTCAACTCTCCTGCTGGCGTAATCTCGACTACTATATTACCTCTATAACGCGTGGAAAGAACCATGTTTTGTGTGTAGTAACGATAATTTTGATGACCATCACAAGAAGACCCATCTTTTTGTTTTAGGTCCGCCTTGTTTCCTACAGAACAGACTGTCCATAATGGATTCATGATTTTAACGGCTTTACTGCTATATCCACTTTTCCGACCATGATGGGGTGCTTTTAGTATTGAAACATCCTTTAATAAATCTGAATCACTTACAGCAAGGTCGTCCCAAATTTCTTGTTCTGCATCTCCACCTAGCATAATTTTATGACCCGCATATTCTATACACAAAATATAGCTATGAGCATTCCAATTTTGTGTTTCATTAGCGTCAAGGGCAATTTCAGGTGTTGGTGAGAGAATTCTGATTTTATCCCAATGTAGTTCTTGAAATCCATAAAAATATGAGTCATATCCTTTAAAATTGTGAAGACAATTTGGATTTGCTTCCGATTTACGTAATTCTTGATACGTAAGCCAGTCATCGTAATCATAATTAGACTTCTCACAATCTTCTTTGGATACTGACTTTGAATTACTCGTATCCCAAAAACTAATTATAGGGGTACCCTCTTGTAATAATCTATTCAGGCCTGACATATGGTCCATATCTGGGTGCGTTATTATAAGCCTGAATATGTTATCATCTAGGTATCCTTGTGGCTTGAGATAGTCTTCAATTGGGTCAATAGGGTCCACAAAATTAACTCCCTCTTTTACATAATTCCTTAAAAACCCAAATTTTTCGAAGAAAATACTGGCCTCTTGCTCAGAAAAACCAGCTTCCTTATATAGTTCTTTTGCGGTTTCTTCATCTAGCTTTTTTGAATTGTTGATGTCGATTAACGCTTTACGACCACTAGGAAACTCAATAAAAGTACAGTCGCCATGACCTACATTCAAAAAATGTACTCTTAACACACTCCCACACCCTCTCATTAAATTCGAACATATGTTCCTTGGCAATAGAATAATATATTATGAAAATTTTGTCAATAACTAAAACAAGCCATGTATTTTTAATACATAGCTTGTTTTAGTTATAATTGTCTTCTAATTGCGTTCAAGAATTTTTCTTTATCTGGTGGCTGCTCATATACAACAGCACTCATTAATGCACTGTGCTCAGTTCCCACTACTTCCTTTAGTTTAAGAGGATAAAACCCTTCTTCTGTCCTCGCTGAGGTATCGAGGGCGTATGATAAAAAAACAATACTGGTGTTCTCGTCTTTTGGATTTGTTGCAGCAAACCTGACCCGTCTTCGCATATCTTCGAAAAGAAAATCTTGAACGACTGCTACAACTTTTTTTCTCCATGTAGAATGTACATAACCCTTTTTAATAAGTTGGGTTATGTATCTTTTAAAAACGTTCGCTGTATTAAAATTATACTTCGGTGGGACAAGTAATTCTTCCCGATTCATATGAGCTGTGTATGCTGAAGAAACGGACCCTGTAATATCAACAGCTTGCAATTCTACAGAAATAAAATTATCTGCCAAACTGGTCATATCACATATAACCATATCTACATTTCCTGCTTTTCCCAAGCTGATTTCACGAACTGCCCTTATATTAGAACGATTGTAAGGCGTTGTCCAGCAATGTTCAAGAATATCATCTACCACGTTTGTATCAAAAAACCGTTTAGGGCAAACAATTACAGGTCTTTCACGAATACGCATCTTTCCACTACCAGTGTATTTCCATAGTGAACAAACAGGAAAAGGGTCAGTAGTATAGTGGCCCCTTTTTATACATTTTTGTTCAATAAACGGGCATATATAATCTGCATTTACTGGCTCATACATCTCATCAGCAGGACACCCCAGCAACTCTACAATGAAATCTGTTGACTTCAAGCAATTTTCCTCCATGTTCCATGCAGTGCTTCGTTATTTTAATTATTTCCTCTCCCACAGCTTTTGCTAGTAGAGGAGGAACTGCATTACCTATCTGCTTATACTGCTCGCCACGTGGACCTAAAAACCTGAACCTATCTGGAAAAGATTGAAAACGGGCAGCTTCCCTAACGGAGATTACTCTGTCTTGTGTTGGATGGAAATACGCTCCCCAATGTGGGTCACACTTTGTTAAAATGGTACTGCTTAAGCCGTCCAATGCTAATCGGCCATAACGCTTAGTATGGTCAGACCTCTTTGCTCGTTGCATACCAGCAGGCAGTAGTTCAAACGGTATATCTCGCCAACTGCCGCCCTGACTTATATGTGCTAATCGCTTTAAATTAATATCATTTAGGTTCGGTGAAACATGGTTATAAAGCTTTATTGAACCTTCTCGCATCAATTTTTGGTATGATGATATAGGTGGAATTAAATACTCTGCCTTTTCTATACCATCATTTACACCAAGTGGAGGCAAATCCATAATGGCATCTTCTACAGTGGTAAACTTAATTTTTATACCATCATACGTAGCAGATGGGAAGGTGTTTGGAAGACCAAGCCTGTTCCCTATGAAAAATATTCTCCGTCTTTCTTGTGGGACACCAAACTGTTCTGACTTTAATGTATAGTTCTCAACATTGTATCCCAGTTCGCCAAGTAACCTTGATATTTCCTTAATGGCCAATCCACCCTCAACAGAACTTATACCCGTTACATTTTCCATTACAATCCATTTAGGAAATAGTCCTTCCACTAACCGTATGTATTCTCTGAATAGTCCAGAGCGTTCATCATGCATACCGCGCTGATGATTGTAAATACTGAATGCTTGACACGGTGGCCCCCCAGCCAAACAAAAGAGGTCTCCTCTACTCATTCCAGTAGATTCAAAAATATCTTCAGCGCTAACATTCTGTATTGGTCCCTCAAAAAAAGTAGCTTCAGGATGGTTATATCTAAAAGTGTTTGCAGCATGTGAGTCGAAATCATTTGCAGCCAGTATATTAAACCCAACCTGCCTCAGACCCTCCGACAGTCCGCCAGCACCAGCGAACAAATCCACGCAAGTAAAATCTGTCATAGAAGAAACCACCTCCAAAAGTATTTTCGCCGCAAACTTCAGAAATCCTTGTCAACAAGGTATTTTTCTTCCATTTACGTCTTATGCATATTATAGCAAACATGTGTTCGGTTGTTAAGAGATATTTCCTATTTTTCTGGCAAAAACAAAAAAAACTTCCCCAAGGAATAGCTGCTCCACAGAGGCTACAAAATGCCCGTGTGCGAGTTCAAGCTTTGCCCTCTAGTAAACTCCCGTTCAAAGTTCTTTAACGAGGCACCTTGACTATCTCTGTCGGTTCTATTGGTATTAAAGCAATCAGGTAGTAGATGTATTCCATTGATTTCTAGTAAGAAAAAAGGCCTATAACCCAACTTGACATGATGATTTGTCTTTTAATATCTTTAGGTTAGTTCCAATATGGAGTGTTTACTAAAGATGCAGGTTATTCAATGCATAGAGAAAATAATATTGAATGGAGGCTACAGCTAAGAAAATATAGTTCTTTTTGGATGAAGTAAGGTTACTGCTTCATAATTCGTCCAACCCAACCCTAAGGGCAAAAATTGGGCAATGTTCTGGCAAAACATTGATAAAAAATTGCCGACGTCATTCCGTAATGGAGCTTGCAAGTTGGAGTTCATGACACGCGCCGCGTCCTGTCAAGCCAACAACAGACTGGTTGCACCTGCTATTAAAGAGGAATGCGCACCCTAGTACTCAACATCTACAGCAGAATATTGATTTAAGATGCATCAGCCATGATATAAATTAGGCCGTCTCTATTTTTACCAAAGATAAAATAGAGACGGCCTGGCGCGGACATTCAAAAAAATCCCTTTATTTATGGGGCTTGGCATAGATTTTTTGGAAGCTAATAATTAAGGAAAATGGGAGAAATGGCATTGCTATACATAGGGCGTACTCTGCCCTTTTTTAAATTAACCACAAAGGGGTGATGCCAATGAATAATGGTACAAAGCATAATTTAGAAGCACAAATTAATAAAATCCATAAAAGCACACGAGTTAATAGTTATGGAACCCGAGACCGATACTTTGAAGCAACAAGTCGGTTTTGCGATTTTCTGGCTGATGAATTCAGGCTAAAAAAGTTTGCCAATGTGCAAGAAAAGCATTTTGTAAAGTATGTTGAGCACTTAAAGAAAATTGGAGCTTCTTCAAGCACTGTCCAAACCGACCTATCAGGTATCCGTTACTTTCATGGGCGTAGCGGTTCCAGACACGCTTTACCAGAGAACTCCAAGCTTGACCTTGAAATAAGACATCTTGGCAGAGAAGATAAGAGCTGGACAGAGCAAGAAATCAAGGGAGCTAAAGAACTGGCAAAAGACATGGGAAGGAAAGATGTTAGCCTTGCCATGTCTTTTGCCGAAAAATTTGGGGCTAGGATTGAAGGGGTTTGCACGGTTACAGTTAAGGACCTTAAAGATGCACTTCTGTGGACCAACGAAGTCAGACTTAAAGAAAAGGGTGGAAAAGAACGGTGTGTACCTGTTGTCAATAACGAGCAGCGACAACTACTGAAAGAATGTATTGCTTATGCAGCAACGAAGGGGCGCAGTGGACAAGTGCCTTTTTTAAGTGAAAGCAGGAAGCATGGTGTGCTGAATCAGAAAACAAGTATTCAAAATTGGATAGTTAATCACAGAGATAAATTCATGGACAATTCCCGTGAGCACAAGTCCCGCTGGGAACCAGTAGTACAAAAGATGAGAGAAGAATTTGACTTAAAGCCGCGCTCCGATAAAATAACATTCCATGGACTACGTCATTATGTAGAGTGTTAGATTATGGTGAGTGATTCTAATTTATGCCCAATTTAAGGGCTTTTTTTTGTGGAACACTCACCATAATTATTTATAATTATCCTATCAGAATAAAAATGAGAGGATGGTTATTATGAATGAATTACCGGATGTTCAGGCTGCTATCGAAGCGGTACTAAAAGCGCTGCAAGATCAAATGTATTCACAGAATACAGTTAAAGTTCAGCGAGGTATTCTAAATGGGCTTATGAAATACATGAAGATTAACGGGTTAAACAATTTTAAT
>JAGXRM010000048.1 GCA_018335855.1 Clostridiales bacterium | reverse complement strand
CCCGCCATCCTCAACGTATACGAATACGTCTCCGGTGTCGGAACCCCTTGCGCCTAGTTCTGCTCGATTTTGAACAATTTGTTTCTTATTGAAAGAAGTTTTTCTTTGGCTCCAATTTTGTTCTTGAAGCGTTGTTCGTCCGGTTCAAACACTCGAAAGCGTTTGCCTTTACGAAACGTTTTTTACATCTTACGATGTGTACTTCGCTTGGCGTTTCCTGTTCAGTTTTCAAAGAGCGTCTTGGAAAAATGTTAGTCGCTCGTTTTAGGCGACTTGATTATTTTAACACATTCATCATGGTTTGTCCAGCGCCTTTTTAGCGTTAGTTTCTACCAACTGTGCCAAAATTTCTGTGCTGTAAGTCAGCGAATATAAATATACCATCCTTATCGGAGAAAAACAAGGCGCGATTAGCAAGAATACGTGGATTTAAATGTTTTTAACACGTAATATTATAAAATATAACACGCATTCTAAGTATTTCGCAGGAAAGGACAAGTATACATTATTCCCGGGGGCGCATGGTTGGGAAAAGAATGACATCCCTGATGGATGGAGAATCGGTCAGCATCATGATTAGGCGGTCAATCCCGATGCCAAGCCCACCTGTAGGAGGCATACCGTACTCCAGCGCCAAAACAAAATCTTCATCCAACATCTGCGCTTCCTCGTCACCGGCTTCTCTTTTTGCGACCTGCTGTTCAAAACGTTCCCGCTGATCCACGGGGTCGTTCAGTTCAGTAAATGCATTGGCTATTTCACTCCCGGCCATAAAGGCTTCAAAACGGTAGGTCATAGTCAGATCGTCCGTCTTCCGCTTAGCCAGGGGAGATACTTCAATAGGATAATCTACAATAAATGTAGGCTGGAACAAATGCTTTTCCACGTACTCTTCAAACATCTCGTTCATTAACTCACCGCGGGTAGCATTCTTTTTAACATCCAGGCCTTTTTGCCGGGCTATATCCTGAGCTTCCTGATTAGTAGAGATTTCATCAAAATCTACATTTACGTACTTGCGTATCGCTTCTATCATAGTCAAACGCGGCCAGGGCGGCGTTAGATTTAGCTCCTGCTCCATATATGTAACGGTTTGTGTGTTCAGGACTTTTTGGGCGACAGCTGCGATAAGGTCTTCCGTTAGGTGCATCATGTCCTGATAATCAGCTTGAGCCTGATAGATTTCCACAGACGTAAACTCTGGGTTATGCTTGGTAGAAATCCCTTCGTTCCGGAAAATACGCCCCAGTTCATACACCTTGTCCATCCCGCCGACAATCAGGCGCTTTAAATGTAGCTCTGTAGCAATCCGAAGATATAAATTCATATCCAGGGTATTGTGATGTGTAATAAACGGGCGTGCTGAGGCACCGCCTGCAATAGAGTGCATCATCGGAGTTTCAACTTCAAGAAAGCCCTGGTTATTTAGATAGTTGCGAATTTCCTGCACAAGCTTACTGCGCAAGATAAATACTTTTTTAACATCCGGGTTAACAATTAAGTCTAAATAGCGTTGGCGATACCGTAAATCCACGTTAGTAAGGCCGTGCCATTTTTCGGGTAAGGGACGAAGTGCTTTAACCAGCGGTCGGAATATTTTTACGGCTACCGTAATTTCACCGCGGCGCGTACGAAACACTTCCCCCGTAAGACCGATAATATCACCGATATCAAGCAGTTCAAATATTTCGTATTCTCTCTCACCAATATCGTCTTGTCTGGCATAGATTTGAATACGACCGCTCTCATCCTGTATATTTGCAAAAGAAGCTTTGCCATGTGCTCGAACTGTAATCAAGCGCCCTGATAACGCAACTTGCTGGCCTTCAGGGATATCCTCAGACGAGTCAAAACGACCGAGAATATCGGCCGCATAATGAGTGACATCATATTTTTCACCGTACGGTTCTACACCTAGTTCTCTTAACCTGGCTAGCTTTTGTCGACGGATAATTTCCTGCTCACTATAATTTTCCATTATAACACCACCAAACTTTAACTATAAAACTATCTAAAGGATTTTTACGATTTGATATTTCAGGGCACCAGCCGGAACAGTAACTTCGACGATATCACTGATTTTCTTTCCCAGAATAGCCTTGCCCACCGGTGATTCGTTAGATATTTTATTCTCAGCTGGGTTCGCTTCTGCAGAACCTACAATCGTATAATGAAAATCTTCATCATACTCAATGTCTTTAAGCAGAACAGTAGAGCCGATGCCCACCGTTTCCGAATCCACTTCACTATCATCAATCAAGCGTACATTACGCAACATTTTTTCAAGGGTAATAATTCGGCCCTCAATAAATGCCTGTTCATTTTTGGCGTCTTCATACTCAGAGTTCTCTGAGATATCCCCAAAAGAAATGGCTGTCTTAATCCGGTCTGCGACTTCACGGCGTTTAATAGACTTCAAATGTTCCAATTCTTTCTCGAGCTTCTCAAGGCCCCCCTGAGTGAGGATTACTTCTTTAGTAGCCATTATTTTTCGCTCCTTTGACGCATTTTGAACGCTATACTCTCCAGTATATTCTTAAAAATAAAATTGTTTCACGCGTTTTGCTAGAAGTAACACATTCTATAGTTAAGACGAGAACGAATCGCCGCAAGGCGATTCAATATAAAAATATGTTTTTCTTTTTCCTATTATGGCTTGTAGTGCCGCAAATATAAGTTGTTATAACTTGCAATTTTTTCTAGTCCATTATAAAACAGGTTCATGCCTTTGTCAAACCCTTGACAAAACAAGGAAACGTGACAAAGGTTAAGCCGGGCTAACGCCCGGCTTAACCAGATGACAGTATCTTCCCTTCATTCCGTTTCGCGTTTCTTCTAATCAGGGTAATTTGTTCTTCTGTAAGAGCCCGTTCAAAACTACGGAACCCTGCCAGCTTAAACCCGTGTTTGTCTGCCAAACGTGAAATCTCATCAACTTGCGCAACTGAAAGCTCTCTGCCAAGGGTGAACGACTCAAACTTACCCTCCAGAGCGAGGATCATTGTCTCCGCCATGCAAGCATAAGAGGTTTTAGGTGGGAAGCCGAAGTTAAAGCCGAAATCCACATCGCCGGGAACTTCAACAACTCCGCCTTCTATAACTAAAATATCGTCACGTAATTCGGACGCACGTTTTGAAACATCCCTGGGCCTGGCCACATCACAGACAACGGCGCCCGGCTTTAAATCCTTTACATCAATAACAGCTTCAGCGGAACCTGTGACTGCAATAATAATATCCGCGCTCTGAACACAACGCTTTACATCAGAAGAAACCTTAACAGCAAGGCCGTTCTCTTTTAGAAGACGAGCTGCCAGGTGATCTAATTTATGTTTATCCCTCGCTAAAAGAGTAAGGAAGCGTACATCCCTGGCCAGTATTCGGGCACAAACACTGCCGATAGATCCAGTGGCTCCCACAACTAATACCTCGGCTTGCTGAATATCGATTCCCATCATCTGTGCAGCCTTTTTTGTGCCCTGCAGCGCTGTAGCAACCGTATAGCTATTCCCGGAAGTGACCGCTATGTTTAAATGTTTCGCAACCGTAATACCCGCATCTCCGACAACCGATGTCATTGCGCCAAGACCAACAATTTTAGCGCCCAGCTTTTCTGCAACTTTTCCGGCCTTGATAATTTTCTTTATCACTTTATCTTCCGGCATGGTCACCATTTGCTTTGAGGTCAGCGGGCAGGAAACAAAGTGCCCCAACGTTTCCGCATGCGCCGATCGAACACCGGTTATATCTGACACCCTAAATGGGGGCAATGCCTTAACAACTGCCTCTGAAACGGGAACAGGCCAGTTACGCATAAACTTCAGCTTACGAAATACGTCATCTAATTCAATCGGGTGAATAATAAATGCAAAGTCGCCCATTATGCCCTCCTATGTGTTTAAGTAGGTAATTCTTGGGGTGAAGTTAACGATGCCCAGAAGATCTTCATATTCTTCTGCCGATAATTCTCTGTTCTTACCGGAGATGGCAACCAACAAGCCTTCCATTACATTCGTGCCGAAAGAGCGGCCGCTTAGTTCCGGTGTGGTTGTAATTAAAGTTTTAACTCCCCGGGATTTTAACAGCGTTACATCATCGGCCGTTGTAGTGTTTGTAATAATAACCTTTCCATCCATATTATCTGGCATGTATCGTCGGATAAAATGAAAATCGCCGGCAACAATATCTGCTTCCTCGAAAAGCTTAGGAGCTTTTGGTTTATTTTCATCCTGCTTCTTACCCGTTGGATAAATCATGGATAAAGGTAACTGGCAAATAAACGGTCCCAGGACACGAGCCACATAATCCAGCGATTTTAATGAGTAAAGGGGGACAGGTATACCTACAGTGAAAATCAAGTCGCCGCACGTCAGCCGGCAACCAGCCTCTTCCAGCGCCTCCGCCATGCCAAAGCGGTCTGCTCCGGACATCATTAATACATGGGGATTGTTTTGTAAGATGTCCGTATTGTCCCGCAGGTAACGGATAACCTTCCGTTCCAACGTGTTTTTTAATCCTGAGCCATCGACAATGGGCGTCTTTTTTGCTGCAAGAGCCACTTTCTTCGCCTCACGGAGAGTATACCGCCTCTTCCCTGCATAAACATAAAGGTCCATGCCACCAAGGCCAAAGGCATCTACTTGCCCATCAAGCTCAGAGATCATTTCTATCATTTTTGACATGTTCCCGTCAGTACCGATACGTTCAACCCGGCAATCAAATCCCGTAACGTTGATATCAACCGCATGATTGCGCTTAGACGAACCAAGGCTGATGCTGACAATACGCTTCACGTAAGCCACCTCCGATACCTGATTATTTAATGAATCGTGATAATACTTCTTCCACGATCTGCAATTGAAGATGGATATCCCCCTGAATAGGCGTCTCACCTATTTCAACGGTAAACACCTCACTGTCCAAAAGTGCCTCCGCCAATCGGTTCCACTTTGCCGAGCAAAACATAATCACTGTGTCACATTGCCTGAACCTCTCCACAATGGCCATAACTTGATTAAAAAAGTCCAGCCCGCTGCGTTGCTCTACCAGTTGCCAACGTTCCCGGTCATTGAGAATAAGGTGCTGTTCTATACCGTAACGTTCAATAAGCACCAGTAGCTCATCCTTATTCGCAACGGGGAAAGCAAGAAAGCCAATCTGACCGCCTTTTCTGATGCAGCCGATGGTTTCCAGCCGGGAGATAAAGGTTCTGTCCAGATTCAGCTTAGCTGCAACTTCCTGCTGCGATAAGCCCTCACTGCGCATTTTCAGAACCTGTCGTACTGTTTCATCAATTTTAGTCACGTGGATTAATTTATCGCCGATACGAATTAAATCCATTCCCTCACCCATATTGTGCACAGATTTGTATACAAGAAATTTTACCATTAATTCTCTAATAACACAAGAGGCGTCCGGCTTAATTCTGCCTGACGCCCAATAAAATATCTTTCATTTCTGCCCGTGATGATGCCTGCATAACCTGGTTGCGAATCTTTGCTGCTCCCGGTACACCTTTTAAATACCAGGCAACATGCTTTCGCATCTCACGAACACCAATGTACTCGCCTTTCGCTTCGATAATCATCTCCAGATGCCGGAGGGCCAACGCCGCCTTTTCCCCCATGTCCGGTTCAGGCATCAATTCTCCTGTCTTCAGGTAATGGACTGTACGCTTTATCAACCAGAGGTTGCCAAGTACCCCCCGCGCCACCATGATCGCGTCACAACCCGTCTCAGCAAGCATGGCTGCGCCATCTTCCGGACGCCAAAGGTCTCCGTTACCGATCACCGGTATATGTACATTTTCTTTAACCTTAGCAATAATCGACCAGTCCGCACGACCGCTATAGCCCTGCTCCCTTGTCCTGCCGTGAACAGAAACGGCAGAAGCGCCGGCTTCTTCTAAAGCAAGGGCCAGTTCGACGGCATTAACAGAGGAGTTATCCCATCCTTTGCGAATTTTTACTGTGACAGGTATACTAACTGCTTCGCAGACCGCTTTTGTGATAGCAAATGCTTTGTTGGGATCACGCATCAGGGCGCAGCCTTCACCTTTTCCAGCTACCTTTTTTACGGGACATCCCATATTTATATCAATCATATCCGGGTTCAGCTCTGCAGCAATCACTGCTCCCTTAGCCATAATCTCCGGGTCACTTCCAAATAGCTGGAGCCCCAGAGGCTTCTCATCTCTGCTAAAAGAAGCAACCCTTAGTGTTTCCCGCGGAGCACAAATAATCCCCTTAGCACTAACCATTTCTGTAAATACCAGAGCGCAACCCATCTCTTTGGCCAACAACCGGAACGGGCTATCCGTAACTCCAGCCATAGGCGCCAAGACTACTTTATTTTTTAATAGAACATTACCTATTCGCATCCCATTCCCCTTACCTATTTTATTGAATTTAGTATAGCACGACAAAGGGAATAAAAAACACCCGCTTAGAGCGAGTGTTTTTGTACAATCTCCGGCAAGACGAAGAGTTCCTCGACAGGGACGTTAAGCACCCGGGCAATCTTCCTTAGCAAATCCACCCTGGGATACTTCCCCCCCCGCTCAATGGAAGACAGCATACTGACTGAAATGCCGACTTCACTGGCTAAATCCTGTTGCGTATAACGCTTTAACCTACGTAAGGCACGCAGCCGACGGCCTAATAACTCCGACACGCGAACCCCTCCCCCGTCAAGATTTCCAAATTTATGAACTTAATTCGACAAGAAGTAAAAAAATTCCTGCTTTGTTGAGTATTTTTTGACAAGAAGGAGTTTTTATTTTTATCGGGAATATCTCCTAATAAAATATATTTTGGAGGCACTGATATGACTCAGGGATGGCAGTTAAAAAATATTTACCTTTACCTTGTTTCATTTGTTACACTCATGATGATCATTTTCGGTTTGATTTCCTTTATTCATAATCTGGCCCGCGCTTCGTTTCCTGTGGACTATAGCTATTATCAGACACTGATGGATATTGAGCGTGAGTATACGAACAACAACAGAGAAGTCCCCCCTGTTTCAGAATTGGAACAAATCCGGGACGAAAGAATTACGTCAGAACAAAACAGAAACAGAGCCTACCTTCTCAGAGATTTAATCGGTTCTTTGACTGTTTGGTTGATTCCTATCCCTTTCTACATCTACCATTGGCGTAAAATCCAGTACGAGCTTTTCCCCCGGAAAGGAGATATCCCCGCATGAGATTAAAGTGGAGTATTGATCAACTGTATTTTTATCTGGTCTGCTTTGTAATGCTGATAACCATCATTATTGGAATTACAGGCCTCGTCCGCGCCGGCATAGACATAATCGTTCCTGTGCCTGACACAACCTTTGGCAAACCAGTCCGTGAGTTCGGGCCAGTCACAGGCGGTGGAGATAAGTCCCAATTGCCTGCAGAAATTATTGAGAGCGAAATTATTAAACAGGAAGAATATAATAGTCAAAGAGAACGAAACAACGTTTTTAATCAAGCGATGCTGCAAATCCTGCGTGGTTTAGCTCAACTAGCAGTAGCCTTTCCGGTTTATCTATACCATTGGCGAAAAATTCCTCAACTTGACGGAGCCTAAGAAATACCCCCGAGAAACGGGGGTATTTTCATGTATTTTTTAAATTAGCGGACTTCCTGGTTTATCCTGTTTTTCGCAACGTTTCCCATTTGCCACAGCGTCCGCCCCAGCGGGCGAGAACTTCATCATCTACTGTAATATTTACAATTTCGCAAAGGTTGGGACAACCCTGGCATTCAAAGCTACTGGCCTGGTACTCCATTTCCGAGATGGCAAAGCCCCGGAACAAGGTCTCCTGCTTTTCCCTGACAGCAGATTTAGCAAGCATGGCAGCACCAATAGCACCCATAACACTGAAATATTCAGGCACAATCACTTTTAGACCCAGAGCTTTTTCAAAAGCGGCACGAATTCCAGCATTCGCAGCCACGCCCCCCTGAAAAACCACCGGTGAAAGAATATCTTTTCCTTTACCTACATTGTTTAGGTAATTGCGCACCAAAGCATCGCAAAGACCGGAGATAATATCGGGAAAGGTGTGTCCCATTTGTTGTTTATGAATCATATCTGACTCTGCAAAGACAGAACAACGGCCGGCAATTCTGACCGGGCCTGTACTCTGCAATGCCAAGGTTCCGAACTCCTCAATAGCTATATTTAAACGTGCTGCCTGGTGGTCAAGAAAAGATCCGGTACCCGCTGCACACACAGTATTCATGGCAAAATCAACAACAATCCCGTCCCTGAGCAGAATTATTTTAGAGTCCTGCCCGCCAATTTCCAACACTGTCTGCACATCCGGTACCAGGTGAGATGCAGCCACCGCATGGGCTGTTATCTCATTTTTAACCGTGTCAGCACCGACGATTACCCCGGTTAACGTTCTCGCGCTGCCGGTAGTTCCGACCCCGCAAATCTCAATATCGCTGCCCGATAATTCCTGCTCAACATGCCGCATCCCATCCTGAACAGCCTTAATAGGTTGACCACGGGTTCGCAGGTATAAGTTAACCAGCACACGGCCCTCTTCATCAATAACGACAAGATTGGTGCTGACTGAACCTACGTCTATTCCTAAGTATCCTTTCAATTAACTCGCCTCCTGCTGCATGCGTTTCTGTCGTAGTAAATCTAAGAAAGCCTCCAGGCGTGTCTCAATTCCGGCACGTCCTGTTTGCTCGTCTAAAAACAGCGTTAAAACAGGAATTCCTTTGTCGCGACTTATGGTCGGCATAATGCTCTTGGCAACAATTTCCGGAATACATGTAAACGGCGCCAGTTGGATCACTCCGTCATACCCGTTCTCCGCATAGCGTACCGTTTCACCAATACTGTTTTGTCCATGACCGCCCACCAGTTGGTTTAAATACGGAACTGCTGACGCCCGTACATCTTTCTCCCCATCAATCAGGGTATTGTCCCGGGTCCAATTGGTAAGGAAGATGGAGCGGTGGATATAGCAACCCATCTCTCCCAAAATTTTTTCAATATCATGATTGGCAAATGGCTCTAACACAACATAGATTTCACCTATAATCCCAATCCTGAGAGGCTTCCTCGTCATATCAAGAGGAACATTGCCCATTTCAACGATCGCTTCTGCACCGGCTACCTTCACAGTGTCAACTGTTTGAGCCGCTCTCACACCTTCGAGCCCCTGCTCATAGGCAGCAGTTAAGTACTTTTGAGAAAGAGTTAAGGGCCGCAGTTCATGAAGCCTTGCTTCCAAATTATCCAACGTTCGTAGCTTTTCCCAGCCAATCCTAAAAATCCGGTAAAAGTTAGACCATGATGTCTGGGGCCGCACTAAACGGGATACTCTTCGATAGAAATCTACAGGTGCCCGTAGCGGCGGTTCCAGGACAAGCATCTCCACAGGGTAACCAAGATCATGGAGAATACGTTTATGCAACTCGCCGTAATATCCTGCACGACACGGGCCAAAGCCCCCCGATGTGACTAACGAATCTGCTCCTGCCTCTACTGCTTCCAGGTATGTACCAAGAAGGATCTTAAACGGCAGACAAGCAAATTCCGGAGCGTATTGCACACCTAACGACAATGTCTTTTTGGTCGGAGCAGGCGGATAAATCACTTCATGGCCAAGTCCGGACAATAAATAACTGATGGCGATATGAGATGTTCCCATATACGGAAATGAAATTTTCATAAGATTCCCTTCTTTCGTTTTAACAAATCCACAAACGCTTCCACCCTGGTATCCACACCGGCATCTCCGGTATGCTCATCGATGGTTATGGACATGCAAGGAACCTTACCCTGTTGTTTTGCTTCCAGTTCAACCAGCTTGTTGGTCATGGCATCAGGACCGCACCCAAAAGCCGTTACATGTATAATACCGTCAATACTTTTATCCTGAAGATAATGAATAGAGGCCCATACAACACGGTTACTGTAGTACCAAAACAGATTTTTTGGCAGCTTTTTACTGGCCTTTTTCATCATCTGTTCAGGCACCATTTCCGGTGTTACAACGGATACGCCCTGCCCTTCCAACTTTTTCAGTAAGTTTACACTGACATAATCATCATATAGCGCATACGGATAGCCCAGCACCGCCAGTTTTATTTCACCGTTATTAACTTTTGGCGGCGGTATAATCCCTTTCTCTAAAAGAGGAAACGCTTCCAACGGTGTAAAGCCATGCAATAATAGTTTCCGATAACAATAAAAACTATACCTCGCACGCCAAATAGCCCCGATAATCCGGAGCTTATTATCCGTAATTCGCTGTCCGACCCGGAACATAAAACGATATAGCTCAAATCTCCCCTTTTTTAAATCCAATCTGCTCTCAATGATTTCCGGCAGACCGCTGATTGAACAACGAACCATATCAGGAAGTCCCAAAAACTTCGGACACAGAGTCACTTTGCCATCTATTGAAACCAAACGCGGAATAAAAAGGATATCGACCCGATCCTTTAAAGCAGCCACATGGCCATGAAAAAGCTTAATTGGAACACAGGCATCATTTACCGTTTCCCTGACCCCTTCGTCAAGCAACGCTTTATTTGATATAGGCGAAACTACGACTTCCGCACCAAGAGCCTCGAAAAAAGGTTTCCATAGGGGATAATACGTGAAAAATGACAAGGTTCTAGGAATCCCGACTCGCACCAAATCACCCTCTTTCTCCTTGTCTCCGACGCAAAGCCGCATATTCCCACTACTTTTCTATTCGCGTATTACATATATATTCCTGCTCAAAGGTGAAGTAAGACTTATCTGTAATATTAGAGCACAAGAAAAACGCTACGCGATTCTTTCAACTGACTCGTTTTTCTTGTTCGCTAGGGGCTGCCGCCCCTTCGACGGACCTGCGGGTCCTGAGCACCCCGCAAGAGTAAGGGGGAACACCCCCTTACAACCCCCACGGCAAGTAATTTCCTTGCCTATAAAAAAAGCCCCAAAAATAGGGCTATCAGTGGTTAAACTTTCCCGACAAGCGTAGCACGATATTCTTGTGCCCGCCTTGCATAATCTTCAGTGACCTGTCGAATGCGGGTTATTTCTTCTGGCTTTAGCTCACGAATCACCCTTGCCGGCGTACCAACCGCCAGGGTACCGGCAGGCACTTCTCCGCCTTCCCGAACCACAGCCCCGGCAGCAACTAACGCATTTTCACCTATCCGGGCACCGTCGAGCAAAATTGCCCCCATGCCAATCAGAGCTCCGTTGCCCACGGTACATCCGTGAAGCACAGCCTTATGACCTACAAGAACATAATCACCAATAACAGTTGGATAGCCAGGATCAACATGAACAACGGAATTGTCCTGAATATTCGTGTATTTACCGATTCGAACTTTATTTATATCTGCTCTTATCACAGTATTAAACCAAATGCTGCTCCCCTGGTCAATAAACACCCTGCCGATAATATGTACTCCCGGTGCTATAAAAACATCTTCAGCAATCTGTGGTCTGTAATCAAGGTACGGATAAAGCAAAGCAACACCCCCAACAATAAAATCCTCCGCTAAGCGGAGGATAATCTGCTTAATTCTTTTATTTATTCCGCAATTTCCCGGGGCCATGTGCAAAAGCCAGCACTATCTTCTGCAACTTTCAAATCAACCCTCCGTGTAACATCCTGGGAAACTACGACTCTTACAAACCACGATACAGCTAAAAAGATTGACAGAATGACTAAATACCCTAGAATACCCATCTGCACACCCCTTTCATAATACTAAAAGCGTTTCACCGATAACCCCCATCATCGGATATAACCTAATATAAATATGTATTTTAAGTATAATAGACGTTGACTGAATTGTCAATATATTCTGTCAAGTTATTTTTATAACTTGCCTTGACATCCATACAAAGCTTGCGTAAGCTAAAGTTAGTTGACACTAACGCGGAGGAACTTATGAAGAAAGCAGAAACGCAGCAGGCTATCCTGAGTGCGGCTAAGAAGATGTTTATTACAAACGGATATAAGGGGACGACCACAGTTCAGATTGCTAAAGAAGCAGGGATTTCCGAGATGACTCTCTTTCGGCATTTTCCGTCCAAGGAAGAGATCTTTCTTACCGTAATACATCCGCTTGTTTCTTTCCTTGACAATCTTGACGTCAACAGCCAGAGCGACATGCGCAAAACGGTCAGGGACCTGATGGAAAACCGGCTTCGTTTTCTGCTGGAGGAAAGGGATCTTGTCCGGCTGGTGGTCATGGAGAGTTTTCTTGCCGAACGAAGTGAAAACCCGATTCCCAATGTGATGGCCCGGGTAGAGGAATTGTTTTTTTTGTTTGAGCCACATCAGAGAGAACTGCTGGTCAGAGTGATTGCGGGTTTTATTCTAAGCGGTATTTTCATGCCTCAAAAAGCAAACCATAATGATGGCCTGGAACTCTTCCTGCAGAATGCGGTCTACCCGCTTCTAGAGCGGTTTGGGCAAAAAGACAGTAGTGATACCTGTGAAGAGAATCATTAACGGCCGGCCCTAATGAATAACCAAAAAATAAGGCATTTTAAAGTAAAGCTTGTCGCTAAGCATAAAAGCATCACCTCAAGTCGGGGTGATGCTTTTAGTATTCCAGCCATATTTAAGCAGAACTCACGGGTAAGACAGATTGCGTTTTCTTTCTGTCAAGCATGACAATAACGGGGGGCAAAACAATCAAAGAGCTGATCAGGCAGAATGTAATATTGAGCAGCGTGACAATACCAAACTCTCTCAGGATAAGAAAATCTGAAAAAACCAACGCGCTGAAACCGCCGATTGTGGTCAGGGCCGAGGCCAGGATTGGTTTACCGATTTTACCCACGGTGGTGATCATGGCCTCTTCTTTAGACAACCCTTTCTCTCTTTCCTCAAAGTATCGTTCCATCAGCAGAATGGTAAACTCTGTACCGATTCCAATAATCAACGCACCCATCGTTGCCGTCAGCGGTGTGTAGTCGATACCAAGAAGATACATGGCCCCGCCAGACCAGCCGATGATCAGGCTAATGGGAAAGACAGGAACGACTGCCTTCAGGATGCTGCGGTAAATAAACAACAGGCCCAAAAACACCAACCCGATGCCAATCAGTGTCATTTCCAGGCGCCCCCCTGTAAGAGCCGTCATCATTTCCGCATCGATAACGGCTTTGCCTGTCACAGTTAACTCCATATCAATAAGGGAACTGCTCTCGAGATACTGATTCAAATCAGCAATAAAATCTCGCAAAGGACCGTTTTCCAGTCGGGCAATATTTAGTGTCATAATTGTTGTCTGCCGGGTTTCATCAATAAATAGTTTTCTGTGTGTCATGGGGAGATTGTCAAGAAAGTCAGACATATTTGCCCGGGAGAGTTCGCCATCCGGTAATGCCTCCCGGTACAGGCCGGTTATCGATACTGCGCTTTGTACAATATCCGGAAAATCTGACTCTGCACCTGCTCTTATCTCTTCAATTCGGAGCAGACTTTTAGTGGAAAGCAGGTCATCTCCCTGAATCATCACAGACAGTTGGTCTGTGGAACCCATCAGATCTCGTAATTCCCGTATTTGCACCAGCTCAGCAGTATCCTGGGGCATAAATGTTTCAATATCTGTCTGAATACCTACTTTCCCATCACTGATAAACCCCCAGACTGTAACCGCCAGACACAAACCAAGAATCAGGTATTTTCGGGCAAGTACTGTCCTTGTAATCCTCGACAGTACCATCTCCAGCCATTTAGTCTCCTGGGGGATTTCGCAGCTGCCAGTTTCAGTGTGGTCACAAAAATATTTGTCTCTAATGTGCAGACTGGTTGTTAAAATAATCAGCGCTGCCAGGAAACTGACCACTAGGCCCAGGGTCAGAGTTTTGCCAAATTCGGCAATCATGGGCACCGGAGATACAAACAGGGCTGTGAAGCCAAGAATAGTTGCCACCATGGCAATGAGAACAGACGGCCCCATATGCTTATACGTGGTTTTAAATATCTTGTCATATCTCATGAGCGTGTAGCCTCCTCAGACATAAACTCTTCTTCATAGCGGCTGTGAAACTGAATGGAATAATCGATGCCAAGGCCAATCAGAATCGGAAATGCTGCCATGGATACCATGGTCATGGGTATTCCTAAATGGCCCATTAGACCCATTGTGGCAACAACCGCCCCAAAGTTAACAACCAGGGGGAAGAGCCGCCAGCGGACTTTAAAAACGACAGATACAATAAATACCATCAGAATCAGCGCACTGATGACCATTTTTTGCATACTGCTTCTCATTTCGGTCCGCAGGGCAATGTCCAGAACCGGTTTGCCGGTTACGATTGTCTCCGTGTTTTGCAGAGGATTCTTCTGCACAAAACCAGTGATCAGACCAACCACCTCTTCAATTTGGCTATCGGAGGCATTCCCGGTTAAACGGATTATCATGACCGCATTTTGTTCGTTAATAACCATCTGGGCAAACATTGGCCTGAGCTCGCCGTCGTCATAAAGCATCATATCCAACGTATCCTGGCTTGTTGGTATTCCCGGAGACATGATATTGCTGTGTGCAAGCAAAATGTCCAATCCTTCTGAGATCGTTTGCAGCTTTTCCGAGAACGTTGCCAGTCCTTCACCCAGATTGCCAAGATCGCTAAAATCCGGTAGCCCGTTTTGCATGACCTGCAGTTGACCGGACTGTGCTACCAGTTTCTTCTCCATAGCAGTCAGCCCCTCGGCTGTCTGCAGCGGCACCTGGTTGAGCATCTGCGCTTCACCGCTGATTCTTAGCATGGTGCTGCCGGCCTGATCCAGCGCTGCGGCGCTCTGCTTTAAGCCGGCCGTTTTTTGTAATAGCACTTGTTTTTCCTGTTCCGGCAAATCAAGGTTTTGCAACGTTTCTTCCAGTCCGCTGCCGATTTGGCCGATGTTTTGCCCCATACTTGTAATCATGGTACCAAACTCACTATAACCGCTGCCCAGTCTGTCAATACCCTCCCCCAGTTGGTTCTGCCCTAAGATAAGTTTATTGATCGCCTCGGATGACTGCCGGAACAGTCCGGTGGTTTGCGAGAGGTCCATTTCAGGCGCCTTGTCGGTCATCTCCGTGATATTGACAGAGATATCAGCCAGTTTTTCACTCATCTCCAACAGTCCGTCGCGGATCTCGCCAACATTTTCCCGGATTGCTTCGGCTTGCTTTTCTGTCATATGCCTGAGTGTTGTGGTCAAGCCAATAACAGAATACACGTTATCGTTTTCCAGCAGGGCACGCTCAAGCCGGTCCAGCGGCACCATGTTATCTGCCGTCAGTAAACTATGAATATCTTCCGACTTAAAGCGGATGACGATGTTTTCACCGCCGAACATGCCCTCCAGATGAAGATTACTCTGGTAAATGTCCGTACTTGTCTTAATAAATGTCTCATTACCTGTGGCCATCTGGTTTCGTGTAACGCCCGAAACCAGAACAATAGTAACGAGAATAGCGATAAACACGGTTAAGACAGGCCGCTTCCCAACTTTTTCGCTTAAAAATAAAAAAAACCTTTGCATGGTGTCAGCCTCCTGCGTAGAATGTTAGTGATTACTAACATTCTACGGGAGGTAACGTAAACTGTCAATAGTAACCTTAACTTCCTGTTTTTTTCTCACTCAAAGCTCCTTATATCCAGCCATATTCCTCAGATAACGCCTCAATGTACACGCCGATTGCCTTATAGTAGTTTCTATTATCAACCACCATTTCACGAACTAAAAAGAGATAGTCGTAGTCTTCTCTAGTATATTCTCCCAATTCTAGGCATAGCTTAGTTGTGGCGAATCTTTTTTTGTACAGCTCAATATCTTCTTCTGTGTCTGATTCTTCCATTGGGAACCAGGTTTCAAAAAAATTCATCATTTCATTCAAAACTTCATATG
>JAGXRM010000047.1 GCA_018335855.1 Clostridiales bacterium | reverse complement strand
TTGAGGATGCGAGTGTAATAAAAGATATTTTGCTTCACCTGGATCTATGGGTTGTAAGAAACCATGGCCCGCCTTTGGGAAAGGCAGCTAAGAGGTATCTTCCGGAAAGTGTTGAGATTCCGGAAGAGCCACAGTTTTCTGATGAAGTTCAGTTTTTTATGATGGTGATGATTGTGACCAGTTCTTTGCTTAAATCTTTAGGTATTTATTTTTTGTTGTTTTTTGTCTATGTGGGAGGAAAACGGATTGCAAATACGTCTTTATGGAATATTATGCTAAATAACAGATTGTCTTACACCTGATTAAGTGATATTAAGTGATATTATTGAATCATCAAAAAAAGCAAATTCCTATCTTTCTTTAAAATAGTTATTGTTTTTCCAACTTTTTTCGGTCAGTGTGAGTATATTAGATAGGTGATTACAGGAGGACAACAATGACAGTAGATGAAAAACAATTAATCCGTGCTGCACGTCAAGGTGATCAGGCGGCAATGGAACTAATTTTTAAAATTTACGTAGATAAGGCTGTATACCTCGCTTTTTTAATTACAAAAGATTGGACAACTGCTGAAGACGTTGTACAGGATGCTTTTATAAGAGCCTTTCGTAATCTCAAATCTTTCAAAGAAGGTAGACCTTTTAAACCATGGTTTACCAAGATTGTAGTTAATCAGGCCAAAAGTAATATCAAAAAAACTCGGCACTTCGTAACTCTTACCAATATTGAAACTGCAAATATATCTCAGAAATCAATGGATGAATTGGCAATAGAACGAGACGAACGGCGCATTTTACTACAGGCTGTTCATTCCCTTAAAGAGACACATCGAATTCCGATCCTGTTAAAATACTTTTCAGGATTAACAGAGGCAGAGGTGTCCACTGTCCTTGACCTTCCGGTTTCTACCGTTAAATCGCGTTTATACGAAGCCCGTCAAAAACTAAAAGATATTTTAGAGAAAAGTGGGGAGGATTGTTAATTGACATATTTCAGAAATATTGATGATGAACTAGAAAAAGCATTGCAAGAATCGTTATCTGAGAACTCTTGGGAAGGTTCAACTGAGCAAATGTGGCAAAACATTAAAAAACATCTCCAACAACAAGTTCAGCCTTGGTCCAAAAAGATTAGAACATTAGCACTCACTGCAGCAGTAGTATTAGCCCTTACATTAGCAGTCTGGAATTTAGACCCAAACCAAGAGCTTCCTATTGAAGAGAAGCAGACATACCAAACAAATCAACCAACAGTTAGTATCCCTGGTGAAACAAGACCGATTAGAAAGGGAATCTTATTAAAGCATGCCGATTTAAAAGTAGCACTTATTAAATTAACTAATTCAGAAATATATTTAGAAATTTTTATCCATGCAGACAGCGATTTAACAATAGATGATACAATTTTAATTCAAGTTCGGGCGAGCGAACATTCCGAAACTACTGTTTTTACAATTAATCTGCCTGAGATGTCGGGGCTATCCCTTAGTTCTGGAGATTCAGCGTCATTTAAGGTTTCTTTCCCCCGCCCCTCTCAGTCTGGTCTGTACGATGCGGAGGTGAAAATTAGGTACATGGTTAAAAATGACAATTATGAAATAACCGGAGGTGATATTTACTTTAATAATGCACGCTAATACAAGGCAAAAACTAACAACAGTCACTGAAAGGAGTAATAAATAATGAAAGGTTTTACTAAAAAAATTCTACACTGGATCCTATTACTATGGGTACACTAAGGGTAAAAAAATCTAGTTGGGATCCAGTCTCACTAACAAAGTATACTGATCTACCACACCAAAAAAATAACGTGACGGGAACAAAAACGTCGTTTGAACAATATGATAGCCGATACTAATTTAAGGAGGTTATTTTTAAATGAACAACAACAAAAAAGTGTTTATAAGTTTTGGCTTGGTTCTATTTTTAATTCTTCTTGGCTTTGGTGCGATTAGTGCCGAAACCAAGTTGCCACCTGATAATCAAGCAGCAGAAACGGAGATTATATCAGTGCTTAATGAAAATTTTATCCTCTTACTCAAAGACTCCACAATAGATATTAAAATTACTACTGTTTTACAGCAGGTAAACTTTACAAAAAATGAAGCACTAGATAAAGCCACAGTTTATCGACCTGACCTTGCAGAAAAAGCTTCTACTATAAATGCAGAACTTGTATTATTCACTGATAAATCACTTAATATAAACGACCGTTTAGCATGGGTTGTTACAATGAACGACGTACTTCCACCCAGGAGGGGTCACGCTTTGGCACCGTCTGATGAAGAAGTAACCTCAAAGAATAAAGTTACTATTCTTTTTATCGATGCTTTAACAGGCGAGATTCTTACCTTGGTTGGAATCGGATACGGTATATAAAAACAAATTATAACATAGCTTGGCTGGCTGATCCTACGGGGTCAGTCTTAGTTGTTCTAATACATTCTGCATAGGAGAGACACAACAATCTCAAACACTGAATTCAGGTCCGGGCGGCCCTTCCGGCCCTGGGGGCCCTAGAGGGCAAATACATTTTCCCATATATTCACCTCCACTATTTGAATTATATTAAATTATGCAAAATTAAAAGGGGATGTGCTTTTGTCTACGATTGTGAAGTAAATACATATGATTGCTACAGACGGTTGTTTTGATAACAGCGGGCGCTTTATGGTTGGGCCAGAGCCTAACCCTAAAGAACTTGAACATGCTTTCCGCCGGGAAGTGCTTAAGCTGCTGAAGGCTGAAGGTAAGATTACCGACCTGGTCATAGAAAATATGTTGAGTTGGTATCACAGCGGGTTCAACGTCCATTGCGGGAATGCGATCAGCCCCTTTGACCATAACGGATTGGAAAGGCTGGCTCAGTATATCATCCGGGCTCCTATCTCGCAGGAACGGATGACTTACGTCCCGGCCTGCAGACGGGTTAGCCAGGGTTATTTACAAAGCCAAAGACGGCAGTACCACTAAAACTTTTCTAGCCTTGGACTGGCTTGCTCACCTGATAACCCATATCCCCAATAAAGGTGAGCAGATGGCAAGATATTATGGCTATTATTCCAATAAGGCCCGGGGAGCTCTTCCGGAATCTCAACATTTTCCGGAAGATACCTCTTAACTATTCCGTCGATTTTCACACGGGCGCTGTTCCTCGGAAAAGTGTCGCCCAACTGGCCGATAACCACATTTTCTCCCATTTTTTCAATTGCTTCTTTTTTCCTGAACGGAAAAAGCAATCTCAAGAATTTTCACACCTTTGTCTTTTATCCATAGATTTATTATTCTCAAAACCTCAAAACTATGTTACCACGAACATGTATTTAGTTGCAGTGCTACCATAAATTACTGGCACATTCCACACAGTGACTAAAGCCGTTTGAATCCGCACATCCTCTACAAGCCTGGCCCTAATCTCAGTACTGCCAAGTGCCAGTCACAATTGCGGCCCGGATACCTCAAGTTAAATCAGCGCAACACGAACCGGCTGTCATGGTTATTTTATCTCCTTTATTCCTTATCTTATTTTTTTGTAGCCTGTTAAACTGAGATTGTGGTTGCGCGGCATCCCTTTTTACTGATTTTAACGGACTCGCATTTAAAGGCGCTGCACCCGTGAATAATTTGTCATCGCCGAGTTTAACGGCAATAGCCGCGGCAACTGTGCCGTAGGCGGTGTGGCTAACAAATTCCGTTAACACTGTTTTGGGGGAGAATGGCTGGACTTTTGTTGCACCCATTGTAGCCATTACGCCGTAAAGTGACTGCCACATAACCTGACCGGTAAGAGCTCCTTTTAAAAGGGCCTTATCCTTTCCTGTTATTGAGAGCATGTAAACGGTTCCTACACCAAGTAAACCGGCAATCACCGAATCTGCAAGAATACCTACTGCCTTTCCCTCAGGAGAGATTAATTTGTAAGCTGGCGTCAACATGCCGGCGGCAATACCAGGCCCGTCTATTTCTGAAATGTTCAGCCTCTGAGCAAGAGTGCCAATAGCCAGCTTTGCAATGTTTCCACCTAACCCTGCCACAAAACCAAGCATTAATCTATCTGAAATTTTCATATCTCTTTCCTCCTTGAGCATTGCGCTCTAATCCTACAACAGCGGCAATAAAACTGGCTTAAACCGTCTCTGGCAGTTTCGCTGCTTATGGTACAGAAAAATTACTAATCTGCTTTTAATGTTCGTAGAGAGACGGAAAATTATGCGGACACTGCTATACTAATTGGGCATCTGTTATAATTTAATCATTATCTTTATTTACAGAAAATTTTGTCTAATTAATTTTATGATTTTTTGCGGTTTTTTATCAATAAGCAGACAAACAATAGTGTGTTTTTTCTGCGTATAAGGCAAATGAAGGGGGTTTAGTTCATCACACGGCACCAATGGCACGTCGAATAACCCACACTAAGAAAGATAGGCTTGTCGTCCTGCCGCGCCTTCTCAAACGCCTCATCCCCCCACCAGGGATACCAGTCCACAGGGTTATAAGCATGCAAAATTGCGTCACCCGCGGGACAAGGGGGCCTCTGCGAGGACGCTCAACAGGCAGGACAGGTTTTGTTCCACTATTTTTCAGGTTAAAAAAGATGTAGTGTAATAAAAGTCTAAACTATTAACAGATAAAGGGAAATTGGATTGAAATATAGAAAATATAGTAATATGAAGAGGCTTCATCCAGAAATATTTCATTATACATTCGATAAACACAAATTGAACGTTTTGCTTTCAGATGAGATGATAAAACATCAAAAGCCACGTGTATCCCAAGTAAAAAAGGGATATTATACCGTTCTGGAAGAATAAAAAGCCTGGGTTTTAGGTAGCTTCTAACAAGGCTTTAAATGCGTGAGCCAGTTGTTTATAAATTTCTCCCGGCTGGCCATTGTTGATTGTAACGCCGTCAATACTGACTACAGGGACAATGTTTACTCTTGTGTTCGTGAGCATAACTTCTGTTGCTTTGAAGATCTCATCCTTGCTGATGAAATCACGTCTTACGGGGATGTTCAGTTGCCGGGCCAGGTCTATGACCGTATCACGTGTGATTCCGGGTAGAATCCAGTATCCCTGCGGTGCTGTGACCAACTCACCGTTAAATACGACTAATACACTGCTGCTGGTGGCTTCTGTGATTCCCCGTTCACTGAAAAAAAAGGCATCAAAAAAGCCCAGGCGGACTGCTTTCTCCTTTGCCAAAACATTGGGCAATAAATTTAATGTCTTAATGTCACAACGTTTCCAGCGTTCATCTGGCAGCAGGGTTACTTGTACACCTTGCGTATATACGGAATCTTCAAGCGGCTTGGCATCTCTGGCTATCATAAAAAATGTTGGTTTGCAATTCTCGGGGAACTGGTGGACGCGAACCGCCACACCTCTTGTTATCTCCAGATAGAGTCCGCCGTCATAGACGTTGCTTACACGAACCAACTCTACCATTAACTGCAGCATTTCCCCTCTGTCATATGGCAGGGGGAGTTCTATTTCTGCTGCGCTTCGCCATAGTCGGTTCAGGTGTTCGTTGGCTTGAAACAGACGGCCATGATAGACTTGAATGACTTCATAGACTCCGTCACCAAACAAAATGCCGCGATCTTCAATGTTGACATTAGCTTCATGCACGGGTAGGAATTTACCGTTTAAAAAAGTATCTATCCTGGCCATCGTATATCCTCTCCTAACGCTATTTGAGTAAATTATAGCGGAACTTTCTTTCTGGATAAATATGTAGAAGCTGGGGACTTTCCTGGAATCCGCTTATATCCAATTCTCCGTCTTCCCATACCAGGCGTTCCCCGGTCAGGGGGGAAACGAAGAGGCTTATTTTATCCCGGGGTTCCTCTTCATGGGAGACAACATAGGCGTTTCCTTGCTGAATATAGCTAAGAGAACCGTCCAGATAAGGTAACCCCGGACCGTAAGCATCAAACGTGGTGGTCAGGGGTTTAATTTTACCGCCTTTCGTTACGGCAAACGTACCCGACACTTCTCTCTGGGTCACGGAGTGTATATATATCAGAGAAAAAGAAGCGTTTTTCTGTAGCGAAAACCGATGAAGAAGCTGTTCTTCTTTTGGTGCAAACACAGTCAGGTGCCAGGGATAAAGCCAGGGATAGAGAAAAACGGCTGTGCCCAAAAATAGCAGGGAGGAAAACAGTATTAACAAATGTTTTTTGCGCAACTGGTTCCCCCCTCAAAAAATGGATGTATGTTATTTTCCAAATCTGTTGCTGCTATGCCTTGATATAGGAGATATTCAGTTGATCCTCCCGTGCTTTCCTCGCTCTTTGGCTAAAATAGATGAGGCAGAAAACAGCAAGACCTATGATATCGCTGACTACATTGGGCCAGACCATCGAGACGGCAATAGCCAGCAATACCACTTGCTCCCAGATTTTTAGCCGGGTAAATAACCAGCGCTGAATCACGGCAGCAAAGCAGTACATACCAAACAGGGACGTGGCGGCAATTAAAATCGCCTTATACCAGGTTGTATCAATCAGCAGCAGTGACGGGTTGTAGACGAACATAAACGGTAAAAGAAAAGCTGCCAAATCAAACTTAAAACCAAGGAAGCCGGTTTTAATCGGGTCAGCACCGGCAATGACAGCGGCAGCATAGGCAGCAACACCGACAGGCGGTGTATCATCAGCCAGTATGGCGTATAGATGATAAATAGGTGTACGGCCACTACAGGCAATGTAGGCTCTACAAAAAGAATAGCGGGGGCTACCAGGGTAGCCATGACTACATACTTGCCCCCACTTCCTGGAAGAAGGCACCAAAAAGAACAAACCCAAAAACAATGGTAGCGCAGACTCCAATTGGTATACCAAAAATCCCTTCTCCTGTGAGGTAGAGATGGCCCACAACCCGGCGCAGAGTATATCCTCGATGGGCTATGGCGTCGAAGAGATAGGGTCCGAGGAAGGCATAGGCAATAAAAACGATGGTTACTCCGGGTAAAATCCAACCAAAAGCCCGGCGGGCTGCTTCGAGAATGAGCAGGATTGCAATAACTCTCATAACTAAATCGAGGGTGTTGGGTTGACCTATCCGCCTCACCAGTTCTTCATACTCAATGAAGATATAAAAGACAGAAACGAAGCCCGCTATTGACAAGAGAATATCCCAGTCCCGGCCGTGTATATGAACAATCGCCGCTCCGACCTGCCAGCATTTATAAGCGGCGCCATGAATGTTCCTCCAATGTCAGTTTTGCAAATTCATCCTTCCCACTTGGGCAGGCTTTTCCGTACCGGCTTATCACTGCGCAGCCCCAGCGCATAGTCTGCCTGAATAATTTTCTGGATTTCTCTTGTTCCTTCGTAAATGACTGCGCCTTTACAGTTTCTGTAGTAGCGCTCAACAGGATATTCATTGGAATAACCATAAGCACCGTGTATTTCCACAGCATTACCCGCTGCTTTTTCAGATGCGTCACAGGCATACCATTTTGCCAAAGCCACTTCCCGGGTGTGGCGCAACCCTTCGTTCTTCATCCAACCGGCCCTAAGATAAAGGAGACGGGCGGCATCATAATCTTTAACCATTTCAGCCAGCATTTCTTTTACGAGTTGGTGCTGCGAAATAGGCTTGCCAAAGGTTTCCCTTTCCTGACTGTACTTGAGGCAAGCTTCCAGACAGGCGCGTACTAATAAGCATGCCAAAAAATTCCTTTTCTCCATATTCAAATATCTGCATATTGCCTCCATGACCAGAATGCTCGTTGATTGATACCTTATTCTATCACAAACATTATCGTACGGGAATTCAATACAGACAAAATAATCATGTCCCGCATTCCCATATATTGGTTTAATGTTAAGTGCAAAAAATAATAATATACGGGAAAGAATATGCAAAGGGATGGTGATTCTCGTGTTAAAAAATAAAATGATGGTTGGAATACTTGTTGGTATACTGGCAGACACAGTAAAGCTGACATTTAACTATATAACATTTCGGTTAGGCTTTACCTCAGCTGTTTTCTGGCAGCTTATTGCTGCACTCTTTCTTACTAAGGAAGATGTTTTCACACCTGCGGGGTTACTCATTGGCGGAACTGCCGATATAATTGTAGCATCGTTTTTAGGGGTAGTATTTATTTATTTTATATATTACACAGGTAAGGAAAACTTATGGATTAAAGGCATAGGTTTTGGCCTGCTAGTTTGGGTGAGTATGTTTGGAGTATTTTTACAACAATTAATCCGGAACACAATTCCTCCGGAATCATCCGGTATCTTAGTAACAATTGCAGCTCACTTTTTATATGGTTTATCATTGGCGGCTTTTACAAAGCTTTTGGCGGGAAAATTGATTCCCTTCAATGATGATTTGAAAAACAGTGAGTTGGTTAAAAGCTTTAAAATTTCAACTCCTGTCCCTATGAAAAAGTTATCGGTGAAGAAAAAACTTAAAGCTTTTAAAAAGCCACACAAGATATGAGGAGAAAATTGCAGGAAATGCTAAAGGGGTGCAATATAGCGCCCCTTTAGCATTTTTACGCGTTGAAAGACTCAATAATCCCGTGTTATTTAGCTGGCAATTTTTTGTCTAACCAGCGAAGTGTTTGGGCTGTCTTTAATCCCCAGAACAGACCTCCTATATGATTAGAAATAACTGTTGCAAACGAGTGTTCTTTCAGAATTGGCAATTGAAACAAGGTTGGTATAGCATAAAATAGAAAACCAAAGACAACTCCAAATACTAGACGATTAAAATCTTTTGTAATCCTGGACGCTCAGAACTCTGGCGATATAGACCAGATCTATCCGGACGTTGCCATATTTTCTGCCGTTGCTGTCTGCTACATTAAAATATTCTGTTTTATAGTTAATGCCTGCACCCTGGCTGGACCAATATTTAATACCGATTATTTTGTTGTTCTCTTTTACCCAGTTAATAAATACTGTGGTGTGGCCGGTTCCGTTCTCCCGGGAGATGTCTACAAAGTCTCCCGGCTTTGCGTCTTCCAAGCGGGTAATGCCAGTTCCCACACCGTATTTTTCCGCTGCAACAACAATATTACTGATATTTTTAGAGCCGTTTGCCACATACCATGTCAACATGAATTCGCGCAAGTCATCTGCTGACATACCATTAAAATCATCTTGCGATATGCCTAACGTTTTATTTCTTTCCCGCATGGCCCGGACGAACACTTCAAAGGTTATGCCCACGCAATGGCTTGCACGGTTACCACTGGGGTGGGCTTTGGCCAAGAGAGTGCCTTGATAAACGATATTGGTTGTAACACCATTATAATTAGCATAGTCGTTGTTTAGCAGATAGGGATACTTGCCGATTTCGTATGTGCTGATAACGTCTAACACAAAACTGTTTAGATCCGGACTATACTCTTCTTTTTCTTCTGTGAGTTCTTGTGAAAGAGGCATCGATTCCTCTACCTGTTCTTGTATAGCAGGTTCTGTTACGGGCGAAGGTTTCTCCGCAACCGATTCAGATTTTACCTGCTGATTGTCAGCCTGAGAAGTAAGCGCTTGTTGAGGCTGTACTGCTTTTTTAGCGGATTCGGCTCCCGGGGTTCCAGTTGGATTTGGGCCAACTTTTTTGTCGTCAGTTGTTTCTATTTGCAGTGTGTTTTCTGACCCCACAAGTTCAGGTTCCTCGCTTACTTCCGTAACCATCCTGGTGATAAGAAAGGGGTCGGGCAAAACTATTGCATTGGTTAACTGTGTATCGGGCTTGTCTACGAGAGAGGGTGAGACTTGTCCGTACATGTTGTAAATGCCGGAGAACACGATTAAAAGAATAACTAGCTTTATGTAATGTTTCCTGAACCTGGGCTCTGCTTCTTTTTTCAAGTTGTTTTCCTCCTGGATTTAAGCACAGTTTTTAAGTAGGTAAATATAGAGTTATTATACTAAATTACCAATCGAGTTGACATAAGTAATATCTGGGAAGGCAAAGTAATTCAGAATAAAGCGAGGGAGTAGTGAAAATAGCAGGCTTTTTCTTAGTTGGCCTGTTGGATTGCTTGTCTGGCTTGTTTTCAGGCCGGATAAAAATCACCATATGACTGAGGTGCGCCAGATAACGCACCTCTTTTTTTAGATGTTTGGACAATAGATCACTTCAAAGGAAAAGCAGTATCTGTGTAGAATATATTTGGGTGTTTACGTATGCGGCAAAGTCTATATATTATGGTTAACTAAAGTTTAGATGGATGAATTATGTTTTGTAACTTCAGGAAAAGAGGTAAAAAATGCAGAAGATGCCGGAACCGTACAGAATAAAAATGGTGGAATCGATACAGTTAATCCCACGGGCAGAGCGGGAAAGGAAATTGGCTGAAGCGCACTACAACGTCTTTGCACTCCGGGCCGAGGATGTATTTATTGACTTGTTGACAGACAGCGGAACCGGTGCAATGAGTGATGCACAGTGGGCAGCAATCATGACTGGTGATGAATCGTATGCGGGAAGCCGCAGCTATTACCGGCTGGAGGATGCATGCAGAGAGACGTTCGGCCATCAATATTTTGCGCCAACCCATCAGGGTCGCGGTGCGGAAAACGTTCTTTTCCCTCTATTAATTAAACCCGGACAAGTCGTACTGGGTAATATGCATTTTGATACGACAAAGGCACATATTGAGTTAAAAGGCGGAGAAGCCGTTAACTGTATTGTGCCGGAAGCCTTTGATACCGCTAACTGTTCACCATTTAAAGGGAACATGGATATTGCCTGTCTTGAAAGATCAATAGAAGAAAATGGTGTGGAAAAGGTCGCTTTTGTTTTGCTGACCATTACCTGCAACAGTGCGGGGGGGCAGCCGGTGTCTATGGCAAATATTAAGGCAGTAAGGGAAGTGGCAGACCGATATCATTTGCCATTATTCTTTGATGCAGCCAGGTTTGCCGAGAATGCGTACTTTATTAAAAAACGGGAACCAGGGTATGAAAACCGGAGTATTCCTCAAATCGTGCGGGAAATGTTTGCCTATGTCGACGGTTTTACCATGAGCGCCAAGAAGGATGGCTTAGTTAATATTGGCGGACTCATCGGCATAAAAGACGACGAGGTGTTATACAGCAAGGTACGTGCCAATGTGGTGCCGATTGAGGGGTTCCCTACATACGGCGGCCTGGCTGGCCGTGATCTGGAAGCGCTGGCCCGCGGTTTGCGGGAAGTGGTGGAAGAACCCTATCTGGAGTCCCGGATCGGCCAAGTGGCATATTTGGGAGAAAAAATGCTGGCTGCCGGTATCCCTATTCAGCAACCGGTTGGCGGACATGCTGTCTTTGTGGATGCGGGGAAATTCCTCTCCCATCTTCATAATAATGAGTTTCCCGGGCAGGCGTTGACGATTGAACTGTATCGGGAGGCGGGAGTGCGCGGGGTGGAAGTGGGCTCCTTTCTGCTCGGAAGAGACCCGCGGACCGGGGAGCAATTAGTTTCACCGCTGGAACTGTTAAGGCTGACAATACCTCGCCGGACATATACATTCAACCATATGGATTTTGTGGCGGACGCACTGATTCGAATATACCAGCGCCGACATGAAGTACGGGGAGTGAAAGTTGTGGAAGAGTCCCAAGTTTTGAGACATTTTACGGCAAAGTTAGCGTTACTTTAAAGTGGTTGCGTGATTTCATTATTCATACTAAAATATAGGTAAATGATCAACATCGAGGAGGTAGCGCGAATATGCAATGTGCACGCTGTCAGGATGTTATTCCGGAAGGGGAAGAGTGCAACTTCCACGGGCAAGTGCTTTGTGAGGACTGTTTTATCGGGGCGGTGCAGCCACCTAAGACGTGTGATGTGGCTGCAGTGCATGCGGCAAAAAAACACCGGGAAGCCACGGGACAAACGGGAACGGACGGACTGACCCAGCGACAGAAGGAAATTTATAATTATATTGAGCAACAAGGGAAAGTAACAAAGGAGCAACTGGGGAAACATTTTGAATTGCCGGCATGGGAGTTGGAAAGAGAGTTTGCCGTCCTTCGTCATTGTGAGCTACTAAAAGCCCAAAAGCATGATGATATAATATATTTAACCCTTTTTAGCAAATAAGATATTTTAAGCAACCCGGTGCATCGTAAATGCACCGGGTTGTTCTATTTTCCTCGGAATATTTCGGTAATCACTGATAAAGAATATAAATAACACAAAAAAAGCAGAGATAATATATGACCCAGTTTGCAGTCTATGGTAACGAATAATCAGCTTCGCTCTGTGATTATAGCATTTTTACAAGAAGAACTACGCCAGTTGGAAGATTTATGCTGCTGTACAGTTAAAGTAGATCAAAGCAAAAAAATGTGAGGTGAGAGATATGGAAATTGGAAACTTCCATATTGGCAAATCGGAAACAGCTGCGGTACCGACTGTTTCTATCGCAGAGGCGACAATCCTTTGGGATTTTTTACTCGCAAGATACAAGTGTATTGAGGAGACAAGTATTTACCACAATTTTGCCCATGATGCTGAATTTAAGGAAATCATTAATAGGATTGGGTTGGATTTGTTACAGTATCAGTCAGAAAAAATAGAGAAGCAGATGGACTTGTACGGAATCCCCCTGCCCGGTAGGTCCAGAAAGAGTTTTCGGCAAAAAGACGGGTCGGAGCTCTTTGACGATGAATATATGTTCAAGCAGATCTTTGAGGGCTGCCAGCATTTTTTAATATACGTGGCTACAGCTATCGGTTCAAGTGTGACAAACGACTCGTTGCGGCAGCAGTTTATAGATTTTTTCAACGATGAGGTAGCTGTTTTTAACAATCTTTGTAAATACGGCAAACTAAAAGGATGGCTGGAAACACCTCCCGTTTACAAGGCGGATTAATAAGTAAAAATGAGATGTTTAAAGATTTCCCTGCCTGAGTACAGCCTTGGGCGGTTTTTTTTACCCTTTCATTGGTCTTAAATATGGTATAATCAGGTGTAAGGGGAAGGGGGAAACCGGTTGGGTATGCGTGAGGACAGGCCTCAGGATGAACTTAAACTGATACTTTGGACGATTATTAATTCTATCCAGGATGCCATCTCTGTAGTGGATGAAAAAGGTATCGGCATTCTGTTTAATAAGGCGTACTGCAGGTTGACCGGCTTAAAGCAAAGTGATGTTCTAAATAAGCCTGCGGCGGTAGATATTGCAGAAGGCGAAAGTGTACATATGAAGGTATTGAAAACAGGGCAGGCGGTTAAAGGGGTGCCGATGAAGGTGGGCCCTTATAAACGTGATGTCCTTGTCTCATGCGCACCACTTTATTTAAACGATACATTAAAGGGTAGTGTGGGAATTATCCATGACGTCTCGGAAATCCGTGCGTTAATGGATGAGCTGCAGCGGACCCGGCAAAAGGTCAGACAATTGGAAGCGAAGTATACCTTTGATGATATTATCGGTGAAAGTGAAGCAATACAGCAAGCTATCAATCTGGCCAAGGTGGCAGCGGTAACTCCGGCCAGTGTATTGCTGCGGGGTGAATGCGGCACGGGAAAAGAGTTGTTTGCCCATGCCATTCACGATGCCAGTCCCCGTCGTGAATTACAATTTATCAGGGTAAACTGCAGCGCTTTACCGGAGACACTGCTGGAAAGTGAACTTTTTGGTTACACCGAGGGAGCGTTTACCGGTGCCAGGAAGCGGGGCAAGAAAGGTATATTCGAGGAAGCTAACGGCGGCACCATTTTTCTGGATGAGATTGGTTCTATGGAAGTCTCCCTGCAGGCCAAAATCCTCCGTGTGTTGCAGGAGGGGGAAATTGTCCGGATTGGTGAGACCAGGCCCATCTCTGTAGATGTCCGGATTATTGCGGCAACGAATGCCGACTTGGAAGCGTTTATTACTGCCGGTAAATTTCGTAAGGATTTATACTATCGTCTCAACGTGTTTCCTGTTTATATTCCACCACTGTGCGAGCGCAAGGAAGATGTCCCTCTTTTGGCACACTATTATTTAAAGAGAATGGGGCAGGATTACAATCGAATTGGAGCGGAACTCTCCGATGAGGCGCTGTCCATGCTGCAAAAATATGAATGGCCCGGCAATGTGCGGGAGCTAAAAAATGTTATTTCCCGGGCACTGATTAATTTAAAGAAGGATGAAACCACCGTTGAGGTACGACATCTGATGTTTTCGTTGGGAATGAGAGGGCCGACCGGAGAAAGTCGGGCTGTACCCGATGTATGTAACTATAACGGAGAAACGCTGGCGCAACTGCAGGCAACCTGGGAGAAAGGCATTCTTGTTGATGCGTTACGTTCGGCGGGAGGCAACAAAACAGAAGCTGCCAAAAGGCTTAAAATTTCCATCCGAAATCTATACAATAAGTTGGAGAAGTACGGTATAAAAGACGAATAAGTGAATCAAAATAGTAACCTCAGCGAAGTAGCAGGGGTTATTTTTTGGCAAACATTTGGCATGGAAATTGCGTATTATAATAGCAGAAAGGTATAGAACGACTGGTTTGCTATGACAAAACATAGTGTTGTTGCGCTGAGTATTTTATTCCTGCAGCATATTGCCTGCAACAAATTGCATGGTATGAAGAAAATTGCAAAATAATTCTGACAGCGGAGGTGAATTAGATGTTTTGTTTTGAGAATATGGATCAGGTCGGTTTGGAAGAAGTAATATTCTGTAACGACCGAAAGACCGGTTTAAAAGCAATCATTGCCATCCACGACACAACTTTGGGGCCGGCTATGGGCGGAACAAGGATGAAAGCCTACGCCAGTGAAGCGGAAGCGTTAGTTGAAGTGGCTGGACTGGCAAAAGCCATGACGTATAAGGCGTCAATGGCGGGATTGGACACAGGCGGCGGTAAAGCGGTGATTATCGGGGACCCTGCTACGAAAAACGAAGCCTTACTCAGAGCATATGGCCGCTTTGTAGAACGGTTGTCGGGCCGCTACATAACTGCAGTCGATTCAGGAATCAACGAGTATGACATAGACTGTATCCGTCGGGAAACAGCATATGCATTGGGCGGCACAGCAGCAGGAGGCAGGGGCGGGTGTCCTTCACCGGCTACCGCATATGGTGTCTGGCAGGGAATGAAAGCATGTGCGGAAGCGGCCTTCGGGTCTGCCTCGCTGGAAGGATTAACGGTGGCAGTCCAAGGGTTGGGTAGTGTGGGCAAGGTGCTCTGTGAGTACCTGAGCAGGGAAGGCGCAATACTTATCGTAGGTGATACGGACTGCGAAAAAGCCAACTCCCTGGCACAGGAGTGGCAGGTGCAATGTGCGGCTCCGAAAGATTTTCACAAAATTAAATGTGATATTTTCGCGCCATGTGCCATGGGAAATGTAGTGACGGCAGATAACATCCACGAATTCAATTGCCGGGTGATCGCCGGAGCGTCAAACAATGTGCTTCAGAACAGTGAACTAAGCGTCGCTTTAGAGAATCGGGGAATCCTTTACGCTCCGGACTATGTCATTAATGCCGGCGGACTGATTTATATTGCTTATGAGCGCACGCCATATCTCCCTGAGGAAATCATGGGTATTGTGGGCCGGATTGGGGACCGAATGCGTAATATTTTAGCCAGGGCGGCAGAGGAAAAGAAAACACCTTTGGAAGTGACAAATATGCTGGCAATAGAGAGAATTGAAGCGGTTAGAGGTCTGTTAACATTGAGAACCGTTTTTTAAAGGGGGGCTTGAGATGAAAGCAAACGGGTTAAAGGAAATTCGTATTCATGGGCGCGGCGGGCACGGTGTCGTTTTTGCCGCCACTGCGCTGGCCGAGGCGGCCTATCGTGAGGGAAAGTTTGTGCAGGCGTTCGGCATTTACGGAGCAGAACGGCGGGGAGCACCGGTAACGGCTTTTGTCAGGGTGGGCGACCGTCCTGAAATGCCCCGTTGCCAGATTCAACAGCCGGACATTGTTGTGTCGTTTGACACCAATCTGCCAAAAGAACAGGTGCTAAAGGGTTTAAAGCCAGGCGGGATGTTGCTGCTAAACTGCCCTGACAGCAGTGAAGGCTGGGATCTTTGCGGGAGGGGCTATCTTGTCCGCCTGGTGGACGCATCGCAAATCGCAGTGAAAAGCGGTTTGGGTGCCGTAGGCATCCCGGTCATTAACACAGCGATACTGGGTGCACTGGTTCAGGTCAGCGGAGTTTGTTCCCTGGAGTCTTTAACATCGGTGTTGCAGGATAAAATTCCTCGTCATATGAATGAGAACCTGGCAGCGGCGCGTGGTGGATACGCCGGGGTAAGGGAGTTGGAGTGTTATGCTACCGCGTTGTAGTGAAACGGTCGCCATTCCCTATAAAATTGGTAGCGGTACCGTCCCTGTGTTGGTCAATAAAACCGGGGACTGGCGTTTCCTCACTCCTTCCAGGCATGAGAAGAACGCTCCCTGCGCCAGCGCTTGTCCGTTGCACAGCGGAATTTCCATCTGGATTGACAGAGTGAAAGAGGGCGATTGGCAAGGTGCGTGGGCAGCCGTTTCCCGTTATAACCCGTTTCCCGCCATCACCGGCCATGTTTGTTATCATTTTTGCGAAAATGACTGTAGCCGTAACCATTACGACCAGTCAATTGCCGTAGGCGAACTGGAGAAGGAAATCGGCTTATGGCGCCTGCGGAAGTTTGCATCAGGAGAGAAGTTGCCGGTCGGCCGGAAACTGCCGATCCGGGTAGCCGTGGTTGGTTCCGGCCCAGCCGGCCTTGCTTGTGCGTATTACCTGGCAATGCTCGGCCTTGAAGTAACAGTTCTGGAAAAACAACCTGTGGCCGGCGGGATGTTGGCCCTGGGGATTCCCGAATACCGTTTGCCAAGGAATGTATTGGAACAAGAATTAGCTGTATTGCGATCGCTGGGAGTGGTGTTTCGCAACGGTGCTGAACTGGGACGAAATATAACCCTGGCTCAGCTTCGTGAAGATTACCAGGCAGTCTTTTTGGCAACGGGGGCGGGAAAAGAAAAAAAACTGAATGTTCCCGGAGAGGAAAACCCCGGAGTCATCGGGGCACTAGAATATTTGGCCATGGTCCATTTAGGGAAAAAATTGCCTGATTTCCATTCCATCCTCGTGGTTGGCGGTGGGAATGCAGCGGTAGACGCCGCGTGTACCGCAAGGATGAACGGTGCCCGGGTGGCATTGGCCTATCGCCGTACGAGGGATGTAATGCCCGCCCATGACGACGAGGTTCGCTCTGCCGAAGAGGCCGGTGTGCAATTCCTGTTTCAGGTACAGCCTGACAAAATCTACAGCAAAAGCGGCACGCAAACCGTTGTTTTATCGCGCACGCAAAGTTCCCGGCGTGGAGAGCGGATTAGTACTGTACCAAATTCTTCCTTCAACTTGGCTTGTGACCTAGTCATTGTCGCTACGGGGCAGGATGCTGATTTATCTATCGCAGGTGAAGAAAGCCTTAGCTTTAACGGGCAAAGTTTAATCACGAATCTGCCCGGTGTTTTTGCAGGAGGAGACCTGATCAGCGGGCCTGCCACAGTAGCCGCGGCAATCGGCGCTGGCCGTGAAGCTGCCCGCGCCATGGCGGCGTATCTTGAGATTGATCAGTCAACGCCGGACGGGCCAATAATTGCTTCTATTTATAATGATTCTATACCTGTTGCTGAGTATGAAACATTAAATCCTTCTATATTTCCCAAGCAGGGGCGTGCCGTTTCTCCCGAAACGGAAGCAGGTCGCTGCCTCTCCTGCGGACGATGCAACCGCTGCGGCGTATGTTGGGTTTTCTGTCCTGATATGGCAGTCGCCGGTGTTGAATTCGACATCAACCTGGATTACTGTAAAGGCTGCGGTATCTGTGCCAAAGAGTGCCCTGGTGGCGTTCTGGAAATGGGGGTGATTGACAGTGGAACAGAAAATCATCACAGGTAACCAGGCTGTGGCCCATGCTGTCCGTCTCAGTAAAACCCAGGTTGTGTCCGCGTATCCCATTACACCCCAGACGACGGTGATGGAGACACTGGCGGAGATGTGGGCAGCGGGGGAATATACTGGCGAGTACGTCAACGTGGAGTCGGAGTACACAGCGCTGTCGTATTGTATTGGTGCCGCCTACGCGGGAGCACGGGCATTTACAGCTTCTTCAGCCCACGGCCTGGCGTATATGCATGAATTGATTCACTGGGCAGCGGGTGCCCGCCTGCCGCTGGTAATGACTAACGCCAACAGGGCTATGGGTGCCCCCTGGTGTATTGAATCCGACCAGCTTGACAGTCTCTCTCAGCGTGACACAGGGTGGATTCAATTTTACTGTGCCAACGTTCAGGAAATCTTAGATACAGTGATCCTGGCATTCCGACTGGCCGAAGAAGTTCATACTCCGGTAATGGTCTGCTATGACGGGTTTTACTTATCTCACACCTATGAGGCGGTAAATATACCTTCTCCGGAAGTTATCAGTCAATTTTTACCCAATCCCCGTACCCAGGCCCTTTTTGATTTGCAAACCCCAACAAATCATCACGGACTCGTAGGTTCCGAAGCTATGTCCCAACTGATGCAAGTCCGTTTTAAGGCGATGGCCCGGGTCTTTGACCGGTACAATTTGCTCAACACACAGTATGCCGGAATAACGCGCCGCAGCTATCCCGCCGTTGAATATTCCGGTCCCGAAAATGCCAAGACACTTTTTGTAACAGCCGGCGGCATGGCACAGACAATCAAAAGTTTTTTTTCATCTACGGAAAGAGAAGAGGCACTTGTTCGAATTAAGATGTTCCGGCCCTTCCCGATGGAAGATATACGCCGTTACCTGGCACAATCTCATGTTGAACGGATTATATTAGTAGACAGAAATGTTTGCATGGGAGTAGGCGGAATTTTTGCCCAGGAAGTAAGGGCAGCTCTGGCAGGATTGTCCGGTTTGCCGGAGATGGTGGAGCTGAACCTGGCCGGAGGGCTTGATTTAACACCGGAGCTTCTGTCAAAAGCACTCCTTGCAGTTCAAGAAGGAGAAAAAATGATTTGGGCGGTGAACCTCTTATGAAGCAGGTATTTAATGATATTCCCCAGGAAGAATACATGCTTTCCGGTCACACGGCCTGTCCCGGTTGTTCCGCCGCTTTATCCATTCGGCATGCTACAAAAGCATTGGGTAAAGAAACCGTTTTTGTGATTACAGCCTGTTGTTTCAGTATTATATCCGGTCAACTGCCACTGCGGACGTTTGAACTGAATGTCTTCCACTGTCCCTTCCCCAGCGCAGCTTCTACCGGAAGCGGCCTAAAAAGAGGATTAGCGGCCATGGGTGATACAACTACCCAAGTGGTGGTACTGGCAGGGGACGGCGGCACCTTTGATATTGGCCTTCAGGGTCTTTCCGCCGCCGCGGAACGCAACGAAGACATTATTTTTATCTGTTACGATAACGAAGCATACATGAATACAGGGATGCAGCGCAGTTCCGCCACCCCTTTCGGTTCGAAATCCGCCACATCTCCCGCGCCGAAAGTAAAAGAGAACCCGAAAAAAGATATCATGAAAATTATCGAGGCCCACGCTATCCCATATGCAGCCACGGCCACCGTTGCCTATCCCAAAGATCTGCTGGCCAAATTTCAGAAAGCAAAGACGATTAAGGGATTTCGCTTCTTTCATATCCTCTGTCCCTGTCCGCCAGGGTGGGGCGTGGAAAGCGACCAGACTGTTGAACTCTCCCGCCTGGCAGTGGAAACAGGTGTGTTTCCACTCTATGAAGTTGAAAACGGGGAAGTGACTTTGAATGTAACCCCGCAAACGTTGCGCCCGGTGGCTGACTATCTGGGCTCTCAGCGCCGGTTTTCTACGCTGTCCGCAGAAGACATCAGTAAAATTCAGGCAACCATAGACCGCAGTTGGCAGGCTCTGCTCAACAGGAGCAACACGGCAGAAATTCAAGAAGGGTAGCGGATTCCGCTACCCTTCTTGAACTTTATAAACGAACGTATTCTTGGGAAACTAGTAATAAATTGTACAGATTCATTGGCATGCATACTGCAGGAATCAGGCCGGTTTCGTAGAATAAAGTGTAGAGTTTTTCTAAACAGGGATGTGATACTGATGACAAATCAAGAAACCCGTTCTTGCGGGATAACGCCTTTTATAGTAATGGAAGTCCTGGAAGAAGCGCAGCGGCTGGAGAAGGCCGGCCGGCATATTATTCACTTGGAAATAGGTGAGCCGGATTTCGACACACCGCAGCCTGTTAAAGAGGCTGCCCTGCGGGCGCTGGCGAACAACGATACCCACTATACCCACAGCCTGGGTAAGGTAGGACTTCGGGATGAAGTTGTCTCATACTATAAAAGAATTTACGGCGTGGATATAGTCCCGGAGCAGGTGCTGGTCACATCAGGGACATCTCCGGCTATGCTCCTGCTTTTTTCAGCACTGCTTAAGCAGGGAGATGGAGTGATTATTTCTGACCCGTATTATGCCTGCTACCCGAATTTTATCCGTTATACCGGGGGGAACCCGGTTTGTGTCGGAGTGAAAGAAGAAGATGGGTTTAAGTTTAATAAAGACGGAATTAAGCCGATGCTGACAGACCGTATCCGCGCGATTATGATTAATTCACCCTCTAATCCGACCGGTAACGTCTTTAGCGCAGATGAACTGAGAGACTTGGCAACTCTGGCAGATGAAAACCGGTATTTAATTTCTGATGAAATTTACCACGGCCTGACGTATGAAGGAAAGGATCATTCCATCCTGGAATTCACCGACCGTGCCTTTGTAATTAATGGTTTCTCCAAAAAATATGCAATGACCGGATGGCGCCTTGGCTATGTAATAGCGCCGTTACAATTTGTGCGCAAGATGCAAATTTTACAGCAGAATCTGTTTATCAGTGCGTGTTCATTTATCCAGGAAGCAGGCATTGCCGCGTTGCGTGACTGTGATTCCCACGTGGCTGAAATGGTAGCCGTCTACGATAAACGCCGCCGTTACATGCTAGCAAGGCTCACTCAAATGGGCATCGCACCCACAGTGCCGCCTACCGGCGCATTTTATATGCTGGCCAATGTGAAGGAATATACCGATGATTCATATTCGTTTGCTTTTGAATGCCTGGCAGAAGCCGGTGTGGCCGTAACGCCCGGCATCGACTTCGGATCTAACTGTGAAGGCTATATCCGTCTGTCCTACGCCAACTCCCTGGAAAACATAGAAGAAGGCATGAACCGACTGGAAAAATTCTTACAGATAAAAAAATAATGGCTTGCGGGGTGCTCAGGGTCCTCAGACCCGCCGAAGGGGTGCAACCCCTAGCGGAAAATAAAAACGCATCCTCTTTAAGAAGATGCGTGCGTTTTTATTTGGTTGCGGGGACAGGATTTGAACCTGCGACCTCCGGGTTATGAGCCCGACGAGCTACCAACTGCTCCACCCCGCGGCACAAATATTATTATACCATGCTTATCAGGCTGTGTCAAACTGAACAGCAGGCATTTTTTGCAGCAGGCAAGCAGGCATTTTCCATCTGGCAAAATCTCTATACATCAGCTATAATCCTTTTAGAATGAAATGTTGTAGTGAAGAGGGATGTTATGAACCGGGATAAGTGGCTTCCTGTGATTGCCGGGGTGGCAGTCTCTGTTTTTTTTGGGCTATCGTTTATGTTTACCAGGGATGCGCTGGATACACTGGCACCGCTTGAGCTTTTGGGATTCCGTTTTGCTTTGGCTGCGCTGGCGTTAACTTTGCTGAAGTGGGTTGGTTTAATCCGCGTTGATTTACGCGGCAAACATATAGGCAGTCTGTTGCTGGTGGCAATCTTTCAGCCGTTTTTTTATTTTCTTTGCGAGACGACTGGTGTAAAGCTTACGTCTGCCTCTGAAGCCGGAATGATGATGGGCTTAATTCCTGTTGTCGTTGTGCTATTGGAAATACCTTTTTTCAAATCTGCTCCTTCGGCTAAGCAATTAGGCGCAATTCTGCTTTCCGTGGCCGGAATCTTTTTTATTGTTGTTATGAAAGGGAATGTGGAACTGGGCTATAATTATCTGGGAACGCTGGCGCTTTTAGGTGCAGTTGTTTCTGCGGGCATGTATAATATTTATTCCAAAAAATCGTCCCTTTCCTTTACGCCGGTGGAAATAACGTATATTATGATGTGGATCGGGGCTGTTCTTTTTAATATTATGGCTTCTGTATCCCACTTGGCAGCCGGTACTTTGCCGCAGATGTTCATTCCCCTGGGGCAGCCGCGGATACTGGTTGCTGTTATCTACCTGGGAATCTTGTCTTCTGTGGTTGCTTTTTTTCTGATGAATTTTATGTTGTCCCGAATCCGTGCTTCACAAACTGCCACATATATTAACCTGACAACAGTCGTGGCTATTCTTGGGGGAGTTTTCTTCCGCGGAGAAACGTTCGCCTGGTTTCAGGCTGTAGGTACCGTTATGATAGTTCTGGGAGTCTGGGGAACCGCTTACTTCGGACAGGAAAAACTCCCGATACATCGGCATGTATCACTAAAGTAGAACATGGGGGACTTTGTACCATTCTGTCACAATTGACTGACAAATACAATAATTAGAATTTCTTTAAATATTATAATCAATTATTTGATTTTTTTATTTTTCGGCAGGATTTTTATTGGGTGCTGAGAATATAGATGAATAGCACAAGTAATGCAAAATTGCGAGAAAGTGAGCAATGTAAGGTTTTAAACCATTTTAAAGGGGGGAAAAGGATGCGTGAAGTAAATGTGGCGGATATTACAGCCGCCATCGCCGAACTAAGCATGGACGCCAACTACAATCTGGGGGATGACGTCTATAAAGCATTTTATGATGCTTTGGAGAAAGAAACGTCTCCTACCGGTAAGAATGTTTTGGAGCAACTGATTACAAACGCTAATATCGCCAAAGAAGAACAGGTTCCTATGTGCCAGGACACAGGTTATGCTGTCATTTTTGTTGAGCTTGGACAAGACGTCCACTTGGTCGGCGGTGATTTAAATGAGGCGATATTCGAAGGAGTGCGTAAAGGCTACGGTGATGGATATCTTCGCAAATCCATATGTGAACCGATAACCCGTGCTAACACAAAGGACAACACACCTGCTATCATACATGTTGATGTTGTTCCCGGAGACAAAGTAAAACTGACGATTGCGCCAAAAGGCGGCGGAAGTGAAAACATGAGTGCTGTAAAAATGCTAAAACCCTCAGACGGGGCTAAAGGGGTGGTGGACTTTGTAGTGGATGTCGCCAGCAAAGCCGGTTCCAACCCCTGCCCGCCCATTATCCTGGGAGTGGGGATTGGCGGCACCTTTGAGAAGGTGGCGTACCTAGCCAAAAAAGCGCTTCTGCGAGAACTGGGTTCGTCAAACCCCGACCCGTTCTACGCCGCGATGGAAAAAGAGATCCTGGAAAAAGTAAATAAGCTGGGGATCGGACCGCAGGGTTTCGGCGGACGCACCACAGCATTAGCCGTTCATATTGAAGTGTTTCCTGCACATATCGCCAGCTTCCCCGCTGCGGTAAACATTAACTGCCATGCGGCACGCCATAAAGAAGTAACCATTTAACACCCGGTATTATGAGAAGGGAGGTTTTATGAATGACAATGAAGAAGATTAACACGCCACTTTCTGACGATGATGTGATGAAATTGAAAGCGGGTGACACCGTTTTAATAACTGGTGTGATTTTTACCGGACGGGACGCAGCGCATAAAAAACTCGTAGATCTTGTGAATGCCGGTGAACCACTTCCTGTGGACTTTACAGGACAGCTTATCTACTATGTGGGGCCCTCTCCAGCGAAACCCGGTAAAGTTATCGGTTCAGCAGGACCCACGACCAGCGGGCGGATGGATGCATATAAACCCACGCTGATGGAACACGGTCTAAAAGGTTCTATTGGCAAAGGTAGCCGTAACCAGGCTGTTAAAGATGCACTAATAAAACATAAAGGCCTTTACCTGGCCTCAACCGGCGGTGCCGCGGCACTTCTCGCCAAAACAATAAAAAAAGCGGAAGTTGTGGCTTACCCTGAATTAGGACCGGAAGCCATCTACCGCCTGGAAGTGGAAGATTTTCCCGCAACGGTTGTTAACGACGCTTATGGCAACGATATCTATGAAGAAGGCCGCAAAGAATACGAAATTACCGGTTAATAAAGATAAACAAGGAGGGGATTGAACAATAAAAAAAGCGGAAGTTGTGGCTTACCCTGAATTAGGACCGGAAGCCATCTACCGCCTGGAAGTG
>JAGXRM010000046.1 GCA_018335855.1 Clostridiales bacterium | reverse complement strand
ATCAGCATTTATAAATAGTTTGATGGGTAAGGGTGATTTACAGGGCAAGCGGGACTGGAAAAGAGACGACCTTTATGAACGCTAAGGTAATGATAGATACCAATATTCTGGTTTACGCGTATGACTGTTTAGAAGAAGAGAAACAAAAAGCAGCTGTACATTTATTGAATGAATTGATAACACTTCGGATCGCGGTAATTAGTACCCAGGTGTTGGGTGAGTTTTTTGTGGCTATAACGAGAAAACAGGTTCAACTAACAAAAGAAGATGCGCAAGAAAGAATAAAACGCTTTTGTCAGATGTGGCCGGTATTTGAGATCAATGAAATGATTGTCAATGAGGCACTACGAGGTGTTCGGGAACATAGGCTTTCATACTGGGATGCACAGTTGTGGGCGACAGCACGGCTATTAATCTAACCCTACGTGTATATAGGGTTGATTATAATCATTTATCCGATTTACACTCTCATGTTAAGCAGATTCCATTGTATTTTTATTCGTCTTCATCTCTACCTTCAGTACAAAGCTCATCTAAATATCCATCATCAAGGGCCGAATCCCTATTCTTATATGGAACTGTACGTGCCCTGCCCATTTTATAATATTTACATGATTTGGGGCCATAACAAAAAGTCTCAAACCGATATTTTTTAATATCTCTGTCAAAGTCCCATTGAATTTCAACATTGGCTATGTTTGCCCAAATACATTTAAAGCATTTTGTTTGCCACAGGCTTTTACTTAATATTCTTGCCCCTCTTTCCTCATATACCTGTAGGGATGGAGGCATCATTATCCATGGTGGCGATATTTCCTCAAACGTTTCATTTACTCTATCCATTAGTTTTAACGAGCCTGCCCTATAATAATCTGCAAATTCTCTTTCTTTGGATATTGATCACAACAAAGTACAGAGTGTCATCTGTAACAATCCTGAAAAACCAGTGGGTCATTTATTTCAGGATAAATAGAGTCATAACGTAATTCCTTGACTGCATCGGGTACAAGTGGGTAGGGTTTCATCTGTGTTTTCCCCTGTTTATTACAGCCTGCCACACCTAATGTTAGTAGCAAACAAAGTAAAAGGGTAATGTTTTTAACGGTAGGTTTCTTCATAGCAGCCTCCCAAACAAAGTTAATCTAGCGGTAAACTGGCTAGGCTTGGCAGACCAGTCGTTAGTTGATTTGCGGTAACATAGGCGTCAGAGATGGAATAAAGCACATCGTTAACGATCAGTGAGCGTCTAATTTCCCGACTAACGGTCCAATTATTATTAATCGGATTACCGTCTTTAAAAGTGATACGTTACCCATCGAGGAAAAACCTGTTTGTTTGTCAACCCGGTAGGACATTGCTCCCTGAAACACGGTTTTGGCATTGTTGCCTACAACATGAACAGGCAGGACGAGTGTTCCCTGGTGAAATACCACAGCTTTGTGATTATACAGAGCTTCAGAGTAGCTTCCCGGGCCTCCAATAATCTCTACGAAAAGTTCTTTGGGATTATTCACGTCTGCCACATCAAAAATTGCCAGCTTCATCCCCTTGGTCTGTACTCTCGGCCGCCCATATTCGACAACCACGTCGGTATCGTATCCGATGCCCAAAAGCGTTGTAGACAGTTGAAATAATAAAACTGTTACATGAAGGGAGTTCCATTTTGGCAGTTCCCTTATCCATTTTGGGGTAATGAATTTACTAAAGGTGAGAATGTAAAAATTATTGTACAATTTGAGAGCGAAGATGAAATTAAAAAAGCATACACAGCACTTAAGGATAATGGACAAGTATTAATTGAGTTTCAGAAAACGTTTTTCGGTGCATTACACGCAGAAATAGTTGATAAGTACGGTATTCAATGGATTCTAAATTATTTTATTGCAGTTAATTAATGAAGTGCTTACTCTTGTAGTGGCAATAGGTATGCCCCCGGGTTACCCCGGGGGCATATTTTACTTCTCTTCGCGGATAATCTTAACACCCCGTTGTTCCAGTTCGGTAAAGAAAAGCTGTGGGTCAAGGATGCCGGGGGCTTCCGGTGCAAATACACCGGTGGTTTTAATATTGCCTCTGGCCAGTTCCCTGATGGCGATGGCCATGGGGACGCTGGTGAGAATTTCCATAGGTCCCGCAGCACTGTAGGTTAGTTGGCAGGGCTCTCCGTTTACGGAGCCTGTAATGTCAACCCTGATTCCCGATTGGTCCGATGCTGGCCCCACTGTTTTTCGCATCAGTGGCAGGGTCTTTCTAAACAAAGAAGAGAGCATGTTGCGGGAAGTCTCGTTCTTGCAGAGGCCAAGCTTTGCCATAAAAAGTGCTAGTTTATTGAATAGATCCTCATTTATGCCGCCTTTGAGGGTTACTTCTTTGATGTTGGGAAAATAGCGCGGCATGGTTACAGGCTCGGGATGGCCCACATTATACACATTAATGCCGCCAATTGACCCGGGGAAATGCAAGCTTTCCTTACCTGAGCCGGCAGGAACCATCTTCAGCGTACCTTTTAGAAAAGAAGGAACCAGGCCGTTAAAGATATGTAGGACATGGAGAATTACCGCTGCTCCCACAGAGTCATCTGAATTGCCGGCCCATGATACATTGATCTTTTCCACCGTATCGAGGGAATCAGCGCCTGCCCGGGCCATAAGACTGGAAACACCCGGTGTCCAACCGATTCCTGTCAGGGCACGCAGTCCCCGCTCCCGTACCATAGCGTCCAAGCCAAAGACCTGCTGGGCTGCATCAAAGTCATCACAGATGCTGACATAATCAGCGTTTGCGTCTGCGGCGGCCTGTGCAAGTTTTATTTCATACCGGTAAAACGGACCGGCTGTATTGGCCACCACGTCATGTCCGCGGATTATGCCGGCAATATCCTCAGCCTTGTCTAAATCCAGCTCCAGATAGCGTAGTTTTTCTCCCCCGGTTTCCACCTTTGCCAAGAGTTTTTCATACTTACTGCGGCTTCTGGCTGTTGCTGTAATTTGTTTAATTTCAGGAAAACTGCAGAGCTCACATATTGCCTTCTCCCCCATGCTGCCGGTACCGCCAAAGAAAATGACTTTCATAATAACAACTCCTATACAATGATTACTATTGGGAAGCTGGTTATATATCGTCGTCGACTATATTGAACCTGTTAACTAATTTTCCGTTTAGTTCAACTTGTTCCAGGAACATGGAAAGTGGTCTAACCCGGGAAAACCACCGGTGTAAATAACGAGGATATGTTTACTGACGTTCTGGCGGATAAGTTCGTGAAAGTTTGTTTTGTTTTCTACCAGAATGATATTATCTGCTTGGATTGATATTATTTTTGCACGGGATGCCCGGTGTGAGTCGATGACGGCACCGAAGGCCAGCGGTGAAAGATGGAGTGTGGACGCTTGCCAGGGTGGTGGCGAGCATTTGTGCGGAAGTAGTAAGCTGGTCCGCTTTCGGTATACGTTCTGCAAGTAAATAGGCTGCGTCCAGTTTATCCAGATTCAGGATCACACGCTTTAACAGGTTGCCTTTTTCACCGGCAAGCCAATCGACAGTTAGGATGCCGGCTGTTTGTAGCTCGGAGACTGCTTGGTAACAATTGAAGCAAGGAAGCACATCACTGCATATGATATAGTGCATTTTCTTCTTCGATATACATACAATTGGCAGTACTTGGGAAAATTATTACGTAAGACGTTCGCTTTGAGAGGCGAACTTCTGCTGTGTTCGTGTCTAGGAGCGAACACATTGATTGCTGAGAGGAGGGGATTCTATGGAATACATGACGATTACCTGCGATATAAAAAACTCATGTGGACTGAATAATCGGGAAGAAGTTCAGATAGAACTGATTAATACTCTTAAAGAACTAAACAGACAGTATGCCCATGTTATAGCTTCCCCTTTTATTATTACCTTGGGGGATGAATGGCAGGGGTTAATGAATGTGGAATGTAATTACGAAGAGATTATTGCGTTTATTCAGGCTAGAATGCCTGACATTACGTTTTATACTGGGATTGGGATCGGTGAGGTTACAATATCTAACTTTGAGCTAACTGTAAACCAGTTGGATGGACCTTCTTTTCATAAAGCCAGGAAAGCGATAAAAGTCGCGAAGCAACATGACTACTCTCTTGTTTTGATTAAATAAAAATTAAATATCTCTGAATGATAAAGCCAATAAAAAAGGCAACAAAGATACTAATAAAGCTACCAATTAAAAAATACTCTACAAACGCATCATCTTTAAACTTGCGAAATCTTGCTGCTGACTTTACACCTAATATTAAGCCAGCCCAGGAAGCATTATTGGTAGCTACTGCGGTAATTACCAGGAGTCTTTCTAACAGGCCGATAATGTATCCACCATCTGGAGCGCCCGCATCTACAATTTGGCTTCCTCTCAGTTTTTTTATGTATATGCGAATAAATATACCTGTTCCCCAAATCCCGACTACCAGGAGATTGAACACAACAAGTATCTGGATAAAGGCTCCGGTGCCGGCCAGACTTTCTAGTTGATGTATGAAAGGATTCAGCCATGGAGCAGGTATCAATTTTTGCTTTAGAGTAATTACTAAAAGCATAATTACCGCGACATGCAGTAACTGGTCAAAGAAAAATGAAACAAGGCTATCCTTTTCAAAACGTGTTTTCATCTTGTCTGTCAAATAATGAGTAGCTGAAATAATGACCAGGAAAACCAATAAAAAAGGCGTCCATACATAATGGATAATGGCAAAAAAACCAGTTAAAAAATGAATGAGTATATGCAGTTGCAAACCCCATTCTCTTTCATCCGGTTTATTCGAAAACTTCATGTTGCAAAGTTTTGTTGTCTGAAAAGGGAAGTCAGCCAAAAGGTGAGCTAGTAATAGTGATAAGACCAGCGCTATGTACGTCAATAATCTAGCTCCTTTCCAGGAGACAGTAGTACGCCAACAGGCTTTCAATCACTTCTCCGTTTCTCTTAATTGTAAATACTTCAGCACTATTTAATCTTTTACTGATATTGCTGATAGATTTTTTTTCTGTTTGTTCCACTATTTTTCGATATGAGCCATACTTTAAGTAAGCTAGGTATATCTGTTTTTGGTTAAATGTCATTTTACTTTTTAAAATTTCATTGTTTTCAATAATAACGTTTACTAATTCATTGAGTGTAATTGAATTAAGAAAGTTTATATCTGCGGCCACTTCTTCCGAAGTGGCTGCTATTTCAAGCTTAAAAGAATCCCGACCTGTTTCATCAACAGCAAAATAAACCTTATTTCTTTTACTTGTAACATTTTTCGCAGACTCGACTGCTTGTCTGGCATGGTGGAAACAAGGTCCATCCATATTTCGAATGTCATTGACCAGTGAAGTGGACAATGACCCTATACCCATACCCGCATAAAGTTCAATACCATCATTCCAGAACATATGTTGAAAGGTTTCTACAATGTCATAGATTTTGGCTGGCTTATGAGTAATTACCTGCCACTCATCTCCAAGCGTGACGTCCGCTGGGGCAGCAAGTATTTCCTTGTAACGCTCATTAAATTTAATAATATTATTATTGAGGCGGAGTTGGAGTTCATTTCTCTTACCACTTCGCCTTGAGCCAACAAGATCAAAAATGACGACTCCATACAGTGACATGCTTTCACCTACCTAATATCTTTGATGCCAGTATAACAGTTCTTTCCAAGTTATACAATTCTGAAACAGTCAGTGGTTGTTTGTAATTTATAAATATCCATTAAAAAGACACTTCACGATGAAGCATCTCTTTTGCTTTAAGTCATTATTTCATTACAATCCTGGATGTTTAACGGGTACAGTTTCTAACCCTGAATGTTTAAACGCCTCCCATAGCCTGGCATCCCAACAAGCAGCTAAAACTGACTGACCAGTTTGATGCTGTAAAAAAAGAGCAGACGCAAGGTGAAGTGCATCAAATCCGCGCAAGCTGAATTCTTCTGCCAACCCTCCTGCAGTCTCGTTAAGTCCGTCCGATATTTCAACGACCAGGTATCTTCTCCATTCATAACGCAAATGTTCTATAATGTGACGATAACTTGTATTGCTCAACAGTCCCTCCCGTTTTGCTCTGGCAAATGCTGAACGCGCTTCTACGTAGGCAACTTTTGCCGTCGCAACAACAGATGTCTGCTTTACAGAGCTTCTAACAATGTCGCTTCCTTCTTCATCCACATATAACTTCACTAACGCGCTTGTATCCCATAACAAAAAGTCTCAAACCGTTTACTTAATATTCTTGCCCCTCTTTCCTCATATACCTGTAGGGATGGAGGCATCATTTAATTTTTCCATGTAGTGCACATCCTTATAATAATACGGAACTAATATATCCAAGTCTTCCCACGTCGCTACATCCCTGACTGTTGAAGCTAAGACTTTACAATCTCAGCATAGAGCAGTACAATTAGAATACAATAGTACTACAATATTACTATTTCTATGGGAGAGTGAGCAATGATGAATATACGGCCTTCCGCAGCAATCCGCAAGAACTACAATGAAATTTCCGAACTCTGCAAACGCACAGGCGAACCGGTTTATCTGACCAAAAACGGCAGCGGCGACCTTGTGGTGATGGATATAGAGGCGTTTACCCGGCGCGAAAGTATGTTGAAGCTAAAGGAAAAGCTGATGCAATCAGAACTTGATATCCTAAAAGGACGGACCTATTCCGTAGAGGAAACAGTTTCAACCATGCGCAAGGCTGTCGCGGAGGTTTCCAATGGCGGAAAAGAATAAGCCTTATACGGTAAAAATTACGGAAACCGCTTGGGAAATGCTCATTTCTCATGCGCGTTTTCTTGCAAATGTCAGTGTACCGGCCGCAAACCACCAAAACTCCCCCTCCCTTTTTCCGCGTCTACACTAACTGTAGACTTATTATTTATTCTTCTTGTAATTACTGTATTCCTTCATAAACTTATCTTGACAACATATATAAATTTGGTTATGATGACCACAAAGAATAGTATTATTACAGGTGCCCGTAAGGGAGAATAGGAAACCGGGTGAGATTCCCGGACGAACCCGTCACTGTAATGGTGAGCTAATGCCGGATACCACTCCGAATCTGGGGGAAGGTGGCAGGTAGCGATGAACCTGAGTCAGGAGACCTGCCTGTAATAGTTACGTGTCTCCTCGTGGTGAGGGATGACAGAGTCTGGATGATGGAAAAATCCACGCTAATCGCGTGGATTTTTTATTTTTAAAAAAGGAGGAATTGAGTTGACACAGGTAGAGAGTGCGTTGCAAGGTGTGATTACGCCGGAGATGGAGCATGTGGCCAGTCAGGAAGGTGTTGGCGCTGATTTTGTGAGACAGGGGGTTGGAGACGGTACGATTGTTATTCCGCGTAATAGGATGCGTGGGAATTTCAGTGCTGTGGGTATCGGTGCGGGACTGCGGACAAAGGTCAGTGCCAGTATTGGTTTGTATGGTGAACAGGCGAATGTGGATACCGAGGTTGCGAAAATCAGGGTGGCGGTGGATGCGGAAACTAATTCGATTATGGATTTGAGTGTGAGTGGTGATATTGATGGGATGCGCAGGGCGACGTTGGACGTGAGCTCTACTCCTGTTGGCACGCTGCCTCTTTACCAGGCGGTTGCTGAGGCGTCAAAGAAATATGGTTCTTCTGTGAGGATGAAGATTGATGAGCTGTTTGAAGTGATTGAGCGGCAGGCGGCTGATGGTGTGGACTTTCTTGCTTTGCACTGTGGGACTACCATGGATATTGTGGAGAGGGCTAAAAAAGAAGGACGGATCGATCCTCTGGTTAGTTATGGCGGGTCACATTTAATCGGCTGGATGGTCCATAACGGGAGAGAGAATCCGTTGTATGAGAAATATGACAAGGTTTTGGAGATTGCGAAAAAATATGATGTTACCATTAGTTTAGCGGATGGTTTGCGGCCTGGTTGTCTGGCTGATTCTCTTGATGGGGCACAGGTGCATGAATTGGTGGTTCTGGGCGAATTGGTGCGGCGGGCCAGGGAAGCAGGTGTGCAGATTATGGTGAAGGGGCCGGGACATGTGCCGCTTAATCATTTGAAGGCAACGGTGACACTGCAGAAAAGTCTTTGTAAGGGAGCGCCTTACTTTGTTTTCGGACCGGTTGTGACGGATATTGCGGCTGGATATGACCATATTAGTGCTGCTATTGGTGGTGCCATCAGTGCCTGGGCTGGTGCGGCGTTTCTTTGCTATGTTACAGCTTCCGAACATCTGGGCTTGCCTGATGTTGCACAGGTACGGGAAGGTGTGGTGGCTGCGAGGATTGCGGCTCATGCCGGGGATCTGGCAAAAGGCCATCCCGGTGCTGCGGATTGGGATTTGGAGCTTTCTAGGGCGAGGAAGTTATTGGACTGGCAGAAGCAAATTGAGCTGGCTATTGATCCGCAGAGGGCGGAACATATGAGAAAAACAAGAAGTGAAGAATCTTCAAAGGCATGTGCCATGTGTGGAAAATACTGTGCCATGGATGTGGTTTCAAAATATTTGGGGACATCAAAACTAAGCTGTTAGGAGGAATAACTATGACACTTATGCTGGCAGCACGGGCTGGTAAGATTACACGGGAAATGGAATGGGTAGCGAATCGGGAGAATGTGGATGTGAGTGTGATTCAGGAAGGGCTTGCTAAGGGTACCATTGTGATTCCGAGAAATAGTAACCGTAAGGAATTTAATTATTGCGGGATTGGTCAGGATTTACGTGTAAAGGTGAATGCGTTAATCGGTACATCCAGTGACCGGTCGGATTGGGCCATGGAAAAAAGAAAACTGGCCCATGTGGAGGCGACCGGTTGTGATGCCATGATGGATTTAAGTACCGGGGGTGATATTGACGGCATGCGGCGGCTGATTTTGGATACTGCCAATATTGCTGTGGGTAGTGTGCCTATTTACCAGGCGGCCATTGAGGCGGTGGAAAAACGGGGCAGTATTGTGGATATGACGGTGGAAGATATGTTTGCGTCCATTGAGAAACATGCGGCCGATGGTATGGACTTTATGGCAATCCACTGTGCTTTGAACTTTGATGTGATCCGGCGCTTACAGACTTCCGGGCGGGTGACGGATGTGGTCAGCCGGGGAGGTGCTTTTCTTACCGGTTGGATGCTCCATAATAACAGGGAGAATCCTCTTTATGAAGAGTATGATCGTTTGTTGGCTATTTTGAAAAAGTATGATGTGACCTTAAGTATGGGGGATGCGATCCGTCCGGGTTCTACAGCGGATTCTTTGGATGGTGCCCAACTTCAGGGCTTAATTGTTGCCGGTGAATTGGTGGCCCGTGCGCAGGAGGCGGGTGTCCAGGTGATGGTGGAAGGGCCGGGGCACGTACCGATGAACCATGTTGAAGCAACCATGCTGCTGCAAAAGCGCCTTTGCCATGGTGCTCCCTATTTTATTCTCGGGACGTTGTCCACCGATGTGGCGCCGGGTTATGACCATATTACGTCTGCGATTGGCGGTGCGCTTGCGGCTGCGGCCGGCGCTGATTTTCTCTGCTATGTCACTCCGGCTGAGCATTTGGGGTTACCCAATGAGGAGGATGTTAAAGAGGGTGCCATTGCGGCCAGGATTGCGGCCCATGTGGCTGATCTGGCCCGGGGCAATAAACAGGCCTGGGAACGGGATTTGCAAATGGCCCGTGCCAGGGTGGCATTGGATCTGGACAGACAAATTGAGCTATCTATTGATCAGGAGAAGTCGAAAGCGGCGCTGGGCGGTGGGAAAAAGAACAATGACTGTGCTGTTTGCGGGCCGGGATGTGCGGCGCAGGTGGCGGCTAAATATTTTGGTATCGCGTGATTAGGAGTTGTCCGTTATGAGTTTATCGTACTTTGAATACAATCCACAGGAACTGAACCCGCAATATCTTGAAGATCTGGCTACGGGTTACTGGTTTTCAGAAGTGCTTTTTACCGCTGTGGAAATGGAAATATTCACGTTCCTTGAAGCTGGCGGCATGAGTGCAGTTGAGCTGGGTGAGGCGTTAGATGTAAACGTTGACGGGTTGAAGCGGTTTATGCAGGCTCTGTTAAGCCTTGGCCTTGTAAGCTGTACAGATGGCAATTACTATAACTCTGCCCTCTCTTCTGCTTATCTTGTGGTGGGTGGGGAGAATTATCAGGGGGATTCCATCCTTTGGCGAAAGACGCTCACCTCCGGCTGGCGGGATTTACAGAGTTGCCTTAAAAACGGCGGCAGGGTGGAATATTCTCCGGATGATGAACAGCAGTTGGTGCAACGGGTTCGCAAATATATTAAAGCCATGGACTGTGTGGCTAAAACAAAAGTATTGGAGATGCTCCCCCTATTCACGAATGTTAACATCAAAGGGCAAATCCTTGATGTTGGTGCCGGTTCCGGCGCAATTGCCGCAGGGTTTCTCAGGAAGTTTCCCGGCACGCGGGCGACGCTGATGGATCTTCCCTGGACGTTGGATTACACCAAGGAATTGATGGCAGATGTGGGTCTTGCCGACAGAGTAACCTGCTGTCAGGCAAATTTTCTGGAAGATTGGCCGGTTGAGGACAGTTTTGATCTTATTATTCTCTCGAATATTGTTCATGCTTGTTCGGAAACAGAGATCTCTCATGTTCTTGCGCAGGCGGCACAGTGTTTGAAAACAGATGGGTATGTGCTCATTCATGACTTCTTCCTGCAGCATCATCCTGCTAAAGCGGCTCTGTTTGATTTAAATATGATGATTAACACCTATAACGGTAAAGTTTTTTCCCATCACTGGGTTCAGGAGGAGCTTGCCAGGCTTGGGCTTCATGCTACTGATTTTATTCCGCTGGAAACAGACACCGGAATGATCATTGCTGCAAACGATGAGCAGCCGTTAGTGAATCTGAGGCTGGACAAAAAAAGTATCTTGATGGGCGGTATTCGGGAACAGGGTTTTAAGGTGTATCCGGTACGGACAGATCAAATTTATGTTGCTGACTGGACCAATCTGAAATGTCAGTTTGGCTGCAGCTCTTATGGTGCAGGTAATTGTCCGCCTCATAGTCCCAGTCCCGGGCAAACCAGGGCCGTTCTGGCCGATTACACCCAGGCCTTGCTGCTTGAGGGGGAACCGCCGACCCGTTCCTTTCAGCAAAACGTTCTGGAAGCGGAAAAGAAAGCTTTTAAAAGCGGTTTCCATAAGGCCTTTGTATACTGGGCCGGCCCGTGCTCCCTCTGTCCTGCCTGCAACAGTGACAAAACGTGTCATAGCCCAAAAACCAGCAGGCCGTCTATGGAGGGAGCGGGGATTGATGTTTTTGCAACGGTGAGGCAGGCGGGACTGAAGCTGCGGACTTTAGAAGAGGCTAATGAATTTGTCAAATACTTTGCTTTACTGCTATTGGAGTGATAAATGATGCGCGTATTAATGGTTCAGTGTATTGCTGTGGAAAATGCTTCACAGGAGCGAGTCTATCCCATCGGTATTGTGGCGCTGGCCGGCTTGTTGCAGAAAAGCGGCCACGAAGTAGCTGTGCTGGATATGAATCTGGAAACCGACTCTTATGGAGCATTAAAAGAAAAGCTTTTGGCGTACCAGCCTGATGTGGTGGGTTTGTCTTTGCGTAATATTGATCCATTGGCCAATAAGACTGTTTCACTGGTCCCCCCGTTTACTGCCACTGTGCGTTTGGTCAGGCGTCTGCTTCCACAAGCCAGGATTGTTGCCGGGGGTACGGCCTTTTCCCTTTTCCCCAAGAGGCTCATGCAGGAATTACCGGAAATCGATTATGGTATTGTGGGCGAAGCGGAAGAAACCCTGCCTGCGTTACTCGCATCTATTGATCATCCGCCGTCACTCAAAGGCCTTTGTCTCAGGGACGGGGAAAACATTCGAATGAATCCGCCTTCCACCGAATTTGACATGGCCCGGTATGAGCCGCCGCAGCGCTTATTTTTGGATCCTGCACCATACTTAACAATGAACAGCTATGTTCCCTCCATTGGGATTGAAACGAAACGGGGTTGTCCGTTTGACTGTTCTTATTGTGTGTATCCCAAACTGCAGGGCAAAAGGCTCCGTTGCCGTCAACCGGCTGCTGTGGTGGATGAAATGGAGTATTTGCATAGGGAATATGGTGTGCAAAGCTTTCATTTCACCGATCCGGTGATCAATATTCCTCATGGACACTTAGAGGAAATCTGCCGGGAGATCTTACGCAGAAAGTTAAACATCAGGTGGGATGGTTTTATGCGTGAAGAGTATTTGAATCAGGAGAATGTTTTCCTGTTTGAAAAAGCGGGCTGTGAATGTTTTTCGTTTTCACCGGATGGGCTTAGCCAACAATCCCTTGATGTTTTGGGTAAAAATCTTCGGGTTGAAGATATTACCAGGGCGGCTAGCCTTGTTGCGCAAACAGATGTTGTGAGTGTCTATCATTTTATGGTCAATGTTCCCGGTGAGAATGAACAAACCATTGCTGAGGGGATAAACCTCATAGAGCAGATTTTTCAATTGCACAGTAAGAAAAAGAATCTGGGCACCATTGTCTTAAACAATATCCGTATTCTCCCGGATACACCCATGGCAGCAAAGGCGTTGGCTAATGGTGTGACTACACCGGAGACGGACCTGCTTTATCCTGTTTACTATAACCCAAGGCCTTTTGAGAGTTTACGGTACAAACTGGAAACTCTTCATCTCTGTAAAAATATCTTTATGTGGCAGGGGGTGCAAGATGAAAATTCTATTGCTTGAGCACCCCAGAAGTTTTAACCCGGGGCGCTGTAATGATATTGCCAATACTCCTCTTGCCTCTTGTTTGTTATCTGGGTATGTGGCTGGGTTGCTTGATTCTCAGGGACATGAAGTGCTGATTGTGGAAGGCTATCTGGATCAGCTCTCGTATCAGGAGATAAGTACGATTATTTCTGATTTCAGGCCGGATATCCTTGGGGTGCACATGGTTTACCACTGGCAGGACGATCATGATCTTTACGCTTTTTTGCAGCAGATCAAGTACGATGTGCCTTATATTACAGCGTTTGGGTTTTATCCCACCATTGCCTGGGAGGATTTATTGGAAAAATGTTTGGCTATGGATTCTGTGATTGTTGGTGAGCCGGAAGTAACGTTTGCGGAACTGACTGAAGCGGTTGCCTGCGGAGTGTATCCGGACAATTTACCCGGTTTGGCCGTAAGGAGTCGGGTGGGTTGTCAGCGACGAGAGATTATTGCCGACCTCAATACGCTTCCTTTTCCCATCCGGACTGAGGCGCTTTATAGACTGGGTGAGGTTAACATCCTGGGAAGTCGTGGATGTTATGGGGGATGCACGTTTTGTTATATCAATCCCTTTTATGGACAGGGGTCTCTGTGGCGGGGGCGCAGCCCGGAAAACATTATCGCAGAGATTGACGGGATTATCGCTGAGCGGGGAATCCGGAGCTTTTACTTTACCGACCCCAATTTCTTTGGCCCGGGTCAACGGGGACAGGACAGAGCCTTGCAATTGGCAGCCTTGTTTAGGATGCGCGATATTCACTTTGGCATTGAGGCGCGTGTTAACGATATTCATGACCGGACAATCGAAGCGTTGGCGGACGCAGGCCTTCGCCATATCCTCATCGGTTTGGAGAGCGGCAAAGACAGTTCATTAAAACGCATGAATAAACTGACCACCGTCAACCAGAACGAAGAAGCAATAAAAATTCTGCGTAAGTACGGCATGGAGCCCAATATTGGGTTTATTATGTTTGAACCCGATTCATCCCTTGATGATCTTCGTACTAATTTTGAGTTCCTGCAACGAAACAACTTGCTCAAAAATCTTTCTGTTACTGCCAATGTACTTTATCACAACCAGATTGTTCTTAAAGGCACGCCGGCGTACCGGCAGCTGCAAAGCGCCGGACGTTTGGCCGTCCAGCCGGCATCCACATATGAAGGGGTTCCCTCGTTTGAAAACTCTCAGGTTGCGGTACTGGCTGAACTGATGCGCCAAATGACAAACATTATTTTTATCAGCATGGATGATATCTGGAGCGGCAGAGCCACACAACAGAATCACAGTACCTCTGGTGCTTTAAACAGGCTGCTGGTGAAAACATTTGATGATCATTTGCAGTACATGAAAGCAGGGAGACAAATTTCAAAGGAGCAGATTGCTTTTTATGCAGATGATTTCGGGAAAAAAGTCCACTCTATACTGACCACTGCTTAAGAGGATTTACTGGTATGGCGTCAGAGATATTCTGTTAAATTTTTCTATTATGTGGTATAATAATGGTATAAAACTTTGGAGGAAAGCCCATGCTTCCAGACTTCTTGCACCGTTTTTTCTGGGATCACCCAGTTAAACAGATTGATGAAGACACGCACAGTTTTTTTATTATTGAGCGGCTTTTGGAACTTGGTAATGATGAAGCAATACATTGGGTTTTACGTCATTACACTGATTCGGATATTATCAATGTGGTGAAAGACAGTCGCTCCCTTTCCAGAAAAACAGCGAACTTCTGGAAAAACTATTTCCGGTTGAATAAGGAGGAAATCACTTGTTTGCAAACGTCCTCTCAGAAGATCGAATTACACTACTGGCAAGGCTAACTGATTACAATTTGCTACATAGATTATACATGGCCGGAGGCACCGCTGCTGCTTTACAACTTGGTCACAGAAAATCAGAAGACTTTGATTTCTTCTCTGATCAGTTGCATCCGGAAACATTAGCAAACAGTTTAGCCGCACGGGAACCATTTCAGATATCATCCTCGACTGCGGGCTCACTGCATGGATTTATTAACAATGTAAAAATAAGCTTTCTGTTATATCCATACCCGCTACTTTTTGCCACACAAACATTTATGGGTGTTCCTTTGGCTGATATTAAAGACATTGCTCTGATGAAAATTGTTGCCATTGCAAACAGAGGTACCAATAAAGATTTTGTCGACCTGTATTATATCTGCAAGACGGAAATTTCTCTTGAGGAGCTACTATTAGATTTATTCGCAAAGAAATATTCAGGCCATCAGTATTCACTTTACCACATTTTACGTAGCTTACAGTTTTTTGAGGATGCAGAAAAATCCCCTCCGCTTGAAATGATTTACACTGTCGATTGGGAGCATATCAAATCCTTCTTCATGCAGGAAACAGACCAGCTGGCAATAAAAATTCTGCCACAAGATAGTTTATAAAAAACAGGCCAGAAAAGCCACTGCATGGCTGCAGTGGCTTTTTTAGTTTGTGTTACTCTTAATGTGAAAAAGCCTATATTAAGCCTGTTTTCCTGGCAACGACTCATTGTGATATCTACTAATTGGTATTATTAAAATTGTTCTTGGCAATTGCTTTAATAAACCGGGAGAAATCCTGGGTGTTATCCTGTAATATCCTGTAAACTTCTTTCTCGTTGACACTGTGGTATAGATGTACAACTCTGTTACGGAATTTTATCATGGTACCGAACAGGTCTTCTTCCTCTTTTGAAAAGTAGCCTTTTTCCTGCAGAATTCGAAGTGAATCTGTATCTTTTGTCTGAGCACTTCTTTATTGACCATCCAGATAGGCCTCCTTCAGCGAAAGGTCATAATCCCTGTGAAATTTGCTGAGGGTAATGACATAATCCTGATAAAGGCTGACTACCCGTTCAATATAATCACACGTGGTGAAATAATCTCTTTCATAGATTATCCTGCTATCGGCAACAGCGTTAAACTGAAGGATTAGTGGCGCTTTATTTAAATTGAGCAAATCGACGCGGTCAGTATCCAGTGCGATTGACAGCTTATTCAAAAAAGCCGCTTCTTCATTCACGGTCATGTCCCTGTCAAAATAGACAGCAAAGTCTATGTCGCTGTGCTGACTCTGATACTCTGTGCCATAGGAGCCAAACAAAAAAACAGTTTGCACCTGGGGGAAAGAGGAAAGGAGCTTACTGAGGGAGCGTATTTTGTCGTCCAGCTTAAGCATTACAGCTTCTAACAATATCGCTTCCTTCTTCATCCACATATAACTTCACTAACGCGCTTGTATCCAAATACAGTATCACCGCCGGTCCTCCGTCACATATTCAGCAATCTGCTTATCCGTATTACTTTTCTTCTCCGCAGATCCTTGCGGTTTTCCACCGCTCCACGAAAGTGTACCTTCTTTTATGAGAACGCCGTATTCAGGCAGCAAATTATCATCTATAGGTATTATTTTTGCGATTGGATTGTTGCGTTCGGTAATAATAATACTTTCGCCGTTTTTTACATATTTGAGGTAACGGCTTAAGCCATTCTTCACCTCTCTGATTCCTACTCTCATGCTAATCACCTCCTGTAGCCACATTATAGCATTGTTGTTGCCACATATCAACGCAATAGGCCATCCTGAAACAACACAAAGCTACCACACAATACAATTGCTAATATAGATATGTTAGCAATCTAAGTCAAGAAAACTCGAACCACAGGGATATATTTGTTCCTTAGATTTGTACGAACATAGGCATGCCGGATTAGGGTAACATCCAGAACAGGCTGAATGCCCATTACTCCAACTAGCTCGCCATGATCCTCATATCCCCAGAACTCTACTCCCTCATCAATTTCGTGACGGAGTTCTTCTTTTGTCATGTACTCATCATGCCAACGGTCAGCTGGAATTACTCCTTTGTAAGCTTGTGCAGCATCGTTAATGATAGCGTGGATTGTATGGAAATCCAGCCCAGTGCATTTTCTTATCATACATACCCTCCAATGACTGATTAATTCGTTTTGCACCTGGATGTGGGTTGGTATGGAGGAACTTGTTATTTGTAGGACACCATAGATTATAGACAGCGAATTCCACCGAGGAGGTAGCATCTTAATGAAACAGCAAGAAACAAATCATGATACCAATAAAATATGGATTGAAGACGGACAGCTTCGGACCGTCTTGGACGGTTCACTGGATGTGGCAGGTCTCTCCCAGGATCTTCTGGAAAAAGGATATTATCTTGCCAATGACCCGGACGATATTGATTCCCAGGGGTGGGGTAAAGGCTACGATCCAGAAGGATATTATCCAAACTGGGTATTCAGGGACGGGACAAAATGGATATTTGCCAATACACCAAGAGATGTTCGTATACAGGAAGATGGCGATAAAACATATGAGGTTGGAGAACGGGCCAAGGAGGAAATTCGCCACTGGGTCCCTTATATTCAAAACTGGTGTAGGAGTGTAGATTAATTTCTTTATTTGTCCCCTTTAACATAAGGTGCTCTTGAAGAGTGAAACTAATTCGTCCACTTCACCCCTCACCGGAGTGTGATCATCAGTAATGGACGATTAGTATAGTACATAACCGTTTTGGTAGAAGCAACCTATGGCTTATTTTACAAGCGGAACATACTCGCCGTATCCCTTTGCTTCCATTTCCTCTATAGGAATGAAGCGCAGGGATGCGCTGTTCATACAATACCTGAGGCCGCCTTTATCTTTGGGGCCATCTTCGAAGATGTGGCCGAGGTGGCTGTCTCCTACGCGGCTTCGTGCCTCTGTGCGGGTCATGCCGTGAGTTCGGTCTTTTTTTTCTGTGATAGCGCTGTCGTCAACGGGGCGGGTGAAGCTGGGCCAGCCGGTACCGGAGTCAAATTTATCGCTGGAAAGAAACAGCGGTTCGCCGGTAACGATGTCAACATAGATGCCGCGCTCATGGTTATCCCAATATTCGTTTGCGAAAGGTGCTTCGGTGCCGTCTTGCTGTGTTACTTTGTATTGGGTGTCGGAGAGGGATTTTTTTAGCTGTTCGTCGTTGGGTTTCGTATATTTGTCCATATCATACCATCCTTGTATTTAGTTTCATGGCTAGGACTTTCCCATATCATCGTTGACTATACTGAATCTGTTCACGATTTTACCGTTGAGTTCGATTTGTTCAAGGAACATGGAAAGCGGTCTCACCCATACTCTCTTTTCTCCATAGAGAGCCTGATATACGACCAGGTCCTCCAGTGTTTCGGAATTCTTGGCCAGATGCAGAATGATATATTCGTTCCCTTTATAGTGCTTATATTTGCTGCCTACCTTCAATGTACGCTCTTTCATTACACCGCTCCTGAATTTTGACATTCCATCTATGTCCATCATATCCTACATTTGCTTAAAAAAAAATACCTTGGAATATAGGATGCCCCGGGCAATCCGGGGGCATTGTTTTAACCGCCGACAAGTGCGGGAAAGATTCCGACCTGGTCTCCGTCCTGTAAGGGGTCGGATAGTTGGCTGACTCTGCCGTTTATGATGAACAGGTGTGCTTCTGTGGTGATGCCTGGTACTTGGAGGAGTGTTTGGACTGTAGCACCTGTTTCAAGCGGGACGCGGGTTGTTTTTTTGACGTTTGGATGTGAAAGCAGAGTAGATTTGACGATTACGTGCATAAGGGCCCCCCTGATTTAGCCGCAGCTAACGCTTTTGGGAACATCATGGTCAACCACTTTGGGTGTAAATTTGTGCTCGATGACAAAATACAGGACGACGCCGCTTAACAGGCCGATACTAGCACCTTTAATGGCGAGTACGGCGGCCATGGCCAGAGCGATACCGCGTTGCTGGTTATCTGTAAGCATTTTTATGCCGATATAGCCGCAGGCGAATGCTTGCACCACCATGGTGAGGGCGAAGAAGATGCCAAAGGCGGGGCGGATCAGGGTAACCAGAGGCATTAGCATGACTGCAATGACAGTGGCAGCGCGGAAGGTGCCAACACCGCCCCAGTAGGATGCACTTTAAAAGGTCCCAGAGGAAAAAATGGCCGAATTCCGCCGTACTCCCGCTTGCGAAGCGGGAATCTGCCCATCGGCAGCTTCTGCCCTTGCAGATTACTCATAAACATAACATCCCTGATTGTTTTTATAATTCCAGTTTAGCTAACGTTTCTTTGGTGGGGCACCCCTCCTTATCCCAGTCTCGTAGTGCGTAATAATCGTCAATCATGGCAGATAGCTCCTCGGGTGTGATCAAATAACCGGATGAGGCTCCTTTGCCTAACGGTTCTGTTAAGAACCTTTGGGGCAACCGGTCGTCCTGACGAGTCAATCCTGCTTTGATGTTAAAGAGCTTGGAGATGGTGGCAATGCGTTCTGCCGTTTGGATGAGTTCATCCTTGGTGCGGCTGATGCCGGTGACCAATTCATAGGATGTTGTATAGTCTTCCCAGGTAAGCAGGTCACGGTTGAGAAAGCGGCAGAAGATAAAACAGTCGGCGATGGTGTTGAGGTTCATCATGGCATGCACTAAGGGCGCTCTGTTTATTGTGTCAAAACGGTTGACTGGTTCGCCGGAAGGCAGTTCGATGTCACGGGCTACCCCTTTTAACTCTCTGGCGTATACGGTGGAGCTTAGGTGTGTGGCTCCGCGGGTGGAGACAGCATATGTGAGAGCCATGCCTTTAAGAGCGCGGGGTTCATACCCGGCAGGATCGAGTCCTTTGACCTCGATGGTTTCTTCTGTCATATTCAGTTGCCGGCCGGCTTCACGAATGCCGTCAGCCAGGGTAGCGCCTAATTGTTGCCGGTATGCTATGTCGGAGAGTAATTGCAGTGCAGCTTCGGTATCGCCGTAATGGATTTGGTGCTGCAGTGGTAGTTTATTTTGCTTTGACCCGTGCATCGCCAGTCCGATCAGGTTGCCGGCTGAGATTGTGTCAAGACCTAAGCGGTCGCAGGTATCGTTGAGTTTGATAATATCGCGGATGTCGTTGATGCCGCAAAGACCGCCAAAGGCATATATTGTTTCGAATTCGGGACCGTCAAGGCGGACGCCGGCATACGGTCCGTCTTGAATGTGGTTAATATTGGCACAGCGGATGGGACAACCCAGACAGCCTGCGTTTTTCACCAGTGTATGTTTTTGCAGTGCGTTGAAATTAATGTTGTCAACGTGATCCACTCTGCCGTCAGTCCAGTAGTGTGACGGGAACGTACCCATGGCATTGCCCAGGTCCACACCTACCGGTGTGCCCATGATGGGGAAAATTTTGCCTGTGCCGGGATGTTCCTTGATCCGGCGGGCAAGGTCTTTGGTGTATTGCTTTAAGTCATTGACGAACGCTACGGGTATTCGTTGGTTGCCGTAGACGGCTATAGCCTTTACTTTTTTTGCTCCCATCACGGCACCGCCGCCTCCACGGCCGAAATGGCGGTGCAGATCGTGGCCGATGGAGGCGAAGCGAACCAGGTTTTCACCGGCAGGTCCGATGGTGAGAACACGAGCTTGTGGCTGCTTCAGGTCTTTTTTTACCTGCAGCTCTGTTTCGTAGCTGTCTTTCCCCCAGAGATGCTTGGCGCAGTGAAACTCTGCGCCTTTTTCTGTAATAAACAGTGTGATGGGTAACGAGGATTGGCCTTCAATCACCATGCCGTCGATGCCGGCCTTTTTTAGAAAGATTCCCAGGCTGCCGCCGCAGTAGGAGTCTACGGCTACGCCTGTTAGTGGGGATAAAGTATGTAGTGATGTGCGGGTGGTGGTGGGTAATATAGTGCCGGCTGCCGGACCGGTGAAGAAAAACAGTTTATTCTCCGGACCGAGGGCATCGATGTTAGGATTGACCTCATCGTAGATGAACTTGCGGCCAAAGCCTTTCCCGCCGAGATACTTTTGCTGTACGTTTCTGTCTGTTTCCTCCCAGGTAAAGGTGCGGTCAGATAGATTGATACGCAGGATTTTGTTCCAGTATCCGGACATATTGCCACCTCCTTGTTCTTTTACTTTTCGCAATCTTTATGCATTTTCCTTTAAATATATGGTGCAGTTTGAGAATAAAGCAGCTAAAGATAAAGACCCTGTCCGGAACTGACAGGATATATTGACTTTCTATGCGAAAGAGGATTTCTTTTTGCATGATACCGATTTGCCGATGCGCAGTTTGGTACCGACGGGAAGGGAAACCAGGTCAATCCCTTCTGCTGTCAGGTTTTCCGCAAAATCCCCGGCCTGAACATCTAACCCCAGATTGCGCATTTTTTAATGCTTTCTTTGGCCAGGAGGCTTACCTGCCGGTGCCAACAATTCTTTGTTTCACAAAATTTACAGCCAGAAGGGGTGATTTTTCTAATGTTCAACTTGTTTTTTGTTGACTATAGTTGCGTTTGATTATACAATGGCGTCAAAGGGGTGATCTCATGGAGAAACTGCTGACAGCCCAGGAACTAGCCGATATTTTAAACTTATCTGTGGAAACAATCTGGAGGTATACCCGGCAAAAGAAAATACCTGTCATTGAGTTGGGCAAAAAACAATACAGGTATAAAAAAGAAGCAGTGCTGGTTGCTTTGGTTATGGAAAACCTAATTGTGAAAGAGGAACAACCGGTGTATCTGAAACAAGGCAAATACACCTACGAGGACTATTTGGAAATCCCGGAAGAACCGGGCTGGCGGTTTGAGATCCTCGAAGGGGTACTTGTAAAAGAACCGTCGCCGACCATGAGTCACCAGCGTATATCCCGGGAGATGGTACGTCAGTTGCTTACTTATTTTGAAAATTTTGACCCTAAGGGAGAACTCTTTTTTGCTCCGCTAGATGTGACTTTAACACCCGTAAATGTGCTGCAACCTGACATCTTGTTTGTGTCCGGGGCACGAAAGGATATTATGCGCGAAGAACGCATCGACGGCCCCTGCGATTTGGTTGTGGAAATAATGTCGCCGTCAAATCGCAGAAAAGACCGCCTGCGCAAGCTGGAAATCTACCGCAAAGCGGGAATTCCCCACTACTGGCTGGCAGACCCTGAGGAAAACACGCTGGAAGCTTTTATGCTTCAGCATGGCAATTACGCGCTGATTGCCGCGGGGGGCCCGGGTGATAAATTTACCCATCCCGCGTTTCCGGGCCTTGATTTGGACTTGGAAAGAGTGTTTCCGCCTGGAGGTAAGGTGTAGCATGTACTTTCTGACAAAAATATCACCGCTGCTTTTATTGCTGTTGATAGTAACGGTTAGTATTGCAATATACCTGACAGTGACTGCGGACTCGCTGAAGATACAATTGCTGTACCTCCTGTTTTCTGTATTTTGGTTTTGGCTGTTCTCAATGAGGCTGCTGGCAAAATACAGAGTATTAGATGACTGCCTGGAAATCAGGCAGGGGATTTATAAATTAATAATTTATTTAATTCTTCTGACGGCTTCACCCCGCCGGACCGGTTTCTCTTCAGTGTAGTGCGGGAAAGCGTGAATTTGCCCGATGTCCTGCTGCCCCAGCTTTTTATTTGCGAAATACAGCTTGATAAAGGAATACTAAACCCAGGTGTAAAAAAAGCAACTCACTATTATGAAAAAAAGGATTATGAAAGAATCATTGCTTTGTTGCAGGAGCATTTGCCCGGGGATACAGTCAATATTAGTTCCGCCACCCTGTTGGTTCGGGAGTCCACGAAAGCCTGGTAGGCAATGCCGGCGGCATCCTCGGGGGAATTACCTGTCATAGTATATACTCTTGCCGGTTGCCGAAACAGGGATACCGATGACAATTTCGCCATCCATTAAGCCTGTTTTTCTGGCGACAACTCCTATACGGTACATGATGCGGTTATCCAGGTTAAACATGCTGGCTGTTTTTACTGCGGAACCCAGGGCGATGCCCAGGTCCAGGAGGCGCCAGGCACAGAGGGGTCCGGTAAACTCAGAACCTTCTTTGGATATGAGGTTGGCGCATTTATCCTCCCCGCAGGCGCCGCAATTGAGACCGAGAACTTGGGGGTTTTCCAATGAGAGTAGTAATACTGCCGTTGAATTTCTGACATTTTCACCGTCACGGTCAAAGTCTTTTTTGTTTACCGACGGGCCATACTCTACCATGGCATCTGCCAATTCAATGATTTCCTGACCGGTGATAATTTTTATGCCTACATAATCGCTTCCTTTGGCCTTGGGGGCTGTTTTGGCTGAAATGGCCATAAACTCCACGGCTCTTATAATGCTTTCTTCGAAGTTCATTTTGAGTCTCCTTTCAGGATATATATTAGCACTGCTGCCCCATACCATGTAAATAGATATGTGTGAGTTGCCAGCTCAGAGTACAATGATATCTTTGCGGTCATTATATCATAATATTACTACGTTTTTAAGAAAGATGGAGGTGTTTGGAATGAAACCAGTACAACTGAAATTGATTGACGGGCTTCACCTGGAAGGGCATGCATCATCTGGGCACTCTGTCTCACTGGATGCGGGGGCGACTGTAGGCGGACAGGGGAAGGGCTTTATGCCAAGCGAGCTTTTGCTGACTGCCTTGGGTGGTTGTACGTCGATGGATATTCTTTCATTGCTGAGGAAGTTTGGCGCTCCTCCGACATCGTTTGAAGTGGAACTGGAAGGGATAAAGAGGGAAACACATCCGAAATCTTTTACCAACATTACAGCAGTGTACCGGATTGAGGGGGAGACCAGTGCAGAACAGGCGTTAAAGGCTGTAAGGAGTTCTTATGAAAAATACAGCGTTGTGGCTAATTCGCTTCGCGCTGCTATTGAGTATAAAATCATTCTAAACGGTGTTGAGATAGATTAGAAAAGAAACTACGGAATCCGTAGTTTCTTTATTTAGAGCGATTATTTTTGCTGTGCGTGTTTCACTGAGTTTTCCACGGCTTTAATTAGTGCTTTGCTGGATGCTGTGGCCCCGGAGATTCCGTCGATGTCTACCGACTGTGCTGCTATGATATTATCGAACACGCCCTCTGCCATTTCGGAGGGCTCGTTATCTTTGTTTTGGATGGCAATGATTTCTGTTACTTTGCCATCGGCTACGACTACGTCAACAATGTAGTTAAAGGCGCCGTAGGTAAATCGGCCGCGATAGGTTCCGTCGGGAACGGTGGAAAAATCGATGGTGGGCTTTATTTCGGGTTTTTCTGTATTGCTGCGGTCCCCGCAGGCGATAAGGAAAAAAGCAATGGTACATAACAGAACGATCAATAACCTATACTGTGTTTTGCTCTTCATTGAGGACCACCTTTCTTATTGTCAGGCTCAAATACAATCTTTTCTTATTGTCAGAATATTATGCGTGAAGAGCAATTATCCCTGCGATGTCGGAATATTTTTTTGGGGAAGAAATCCTATAGTAATAATTACTGTTGAATTCGATAGAAATGAGCCATATTCCTGCTAAGACAATCTTTATATGAAAAGAACCGTGCAGGGAGGGGCACGGTTCTTTTCGTGGAATTATTGATTATAGTTTGCTGCCTAATCAATCACATTTACGACGGATGTTAAGATAGGGGGTGAGTACTTTCTTCTTCCTGCAGGGACGGTTTAATCTGCTAGTTGAAAGCCGATTCCCTTGATACTCTTTCTCGTTTGCTTTTGCAATACGTTCCAACAAACTCATAAACGGCATTCACACCGCCTCCTCTCTGTTAAAAATAATAATGTACTGACTATACCATGGTACGGATTGAATTGCAATAAGTTTTTTGAATTATCTGAATATTTTTTAAATATTTTCGCATGTCGAAAAATAGTGAAATATAACACAAAGTTCATGCGTTTTAAAAGAAATACCGCATGACAGTAATTTACGTAGCACCATAGGGATTCTCCTCTCCCAAACTAACAGCAGTATGGCAATAAACATAAGCAGCGTTTTTGTAGTTAAATTATGCCGGCAAAAAAGAAATGGGCAATAAAGCCTGCGATAACAGGCATGATAATGACCAGGGAATAGCGGGCGATGGTGAAGCGGGGGCCCAGGAGGGCGATTTCGAAGGGGAGCTTAGAGAAGGTCATCAAGGACCAACTGGTGAGCAGGGCAACGGCAGTGCCGATGCCGGCGCCGCTTACCATGATAGAGGCAAAGATGGGAAAGGACACATAGGGACCGGCGGCAATAAACATGCCGGCCACACTGCCGATCAGGATGCCGCGGAAGCCGGCTTCGGCGCCAAGCCAGTTGCGGACCACCCCGGCCGGGAGAGCCACCTGCAGCAGGCCGGCGGCTAGGAAGGCCAGGAGCAATAGCGGCAGATAATTATAAAAGAGCTTGGCGCCGATGATAACGCCTTCTTTATGACTGTCGTCCCGGCGTTTTAGAGCGACAAAGAACAGCGCAAGCGCCAGGGCGGTGAGAATCAGCACGGTTATTAACACTCTGTTTCACCTTCCTTTTTCACAGGCAGGAGTGTTTCTGTGAGGTTGGGGTACAGCCAATGGGTTAGCAGGCCGATAATAACCGGCAGGGGGAAGGTGACCAGGAGGCGGATAGCGGCAACGCGGCCGCCCATAATGGCCACTTCCATGGGAATCCGGGAAAGGTCCCAGAGGGATTTGGCGATAACGAAGGCCATGATTGTGGGCGCTTCCGCACCGCAGGCGGCAAACGAAGCGGCGATGGGGAAGTATACGTACGGGCCGCCGGGGAGAAGGCCGCCGGCTACGGAGCCCAGTAATATTCCTTTCACTCCGGAACCTTTACCAAGAATGCGGCCGACCTGTTCCGGGTTGATAAGAACCTGGACCAGACCGCTGAGGGCGAAGGCTGCCACAAGAAGAGGCAAGACACTCCACAGCATGAAGGCGCCGGCAAGAACCCCTTGCATGACAAAAGCTGTGCCGCCTTGCAGCATGGCAAGGGCAGCCAGGGCAACGACAGCAAAAGACATGATGATTATGGTCTTTTTCATGGTTGCCTCCTCTCTATATTATTATTATAGTACCATGTAAAAAGAAATGAGAATATCATTAAGGAATTAATAAATTCGGCGCATTACCACATGCGCCGAATTCTTGCATTTTTACATTAGCTCTCATACTGCGGTTCTAATTCAAGTGTATATTCAATTTCTTTGCTGTCCAGGTAGCGTACTTCCATGGCCAGCCAGATGCCGGTGAGTACTGTGGCGCCGAAATCGGCTACAGGTATGGCCAGCCAGACACCAAGAAGGCCAAAGTAACGGGGGAGAATCAGGAGTGCGGGGATAAGAAGCAATACCTGGCGGGCCAGGTTGAGAAAGATCGCCTGTTTGGGTTTGCCAACAGCCTGGAAGTAGTTAGCAGCGATAATCTGGAAGCCCAGAATGGGCAGCAGTGCCAGAGCAGTGCGCATTCCCTGCATACCGATGGCAATCAATTCGGGATCACTGGAGAAGAGCCGGATGAAAGGTTCCGGGAAGAAGATAACGGCAATATACCCCAGGGCAACAACCGCGGTGGCGATAAAGACGGAGTAATATAGAGCCTGTTTGACCCGATTATATTTTTTGGCGCCGTAATTATAACCGATAATAGGCTGGGCTCCCTGACTGATGCCGAAGATTGGCATCATCATCATGGTGAGAACGCTGTGAATCACGCCCATGGCGGAAATGGCGATGTCGCCGCCGTAGTGGAGCAGACTGTTGTTTAAGATGATAACAATCAGGCTGGTCGCTAACTGTTTGACAAAAGATGGTGTGCCCACGGCAATAATGTTGGCAACGACGTCACGTTGCGGCTTGAAATTGGGAAGGCGGAATTTGAGCAGGCTTTTGCCGTTCAGGAAGTAGTAGAGAACCCAGATAGCGGAAACGGCCTGAGAGATGATGGTGGCCAGAGCCGCTCCGGCCACACCCATACCGAAGATAAAGATGAAGATGGGGTCAAGAATTGTGTTCAGGATGGCCCCGATGAGCATGGTTAGCATGGCTGTTTTTGGATTTCCCTCTGCCCGAATAAAGTTATTGGCGCCAAAACTGAATACCTGGAAAACGGTGCCGATTAAGATAATCCGCATGTAACCTGCGGCATATGGCATAACATTGGGGCTGGCGCCAAAAAGGCGCAAAAGCGGTGTGAGGAAAATCAGAGCAAATACGGTGAGGATTAGTGCCAGACCAACGAGCAGGGTAACCCCGTTGCCCATGATCTTCTCTGCTTCCGGTTGATTTTTCTCACCCAGACGGATGGAAACCAGCGCACTGGCTCCGATGCCCACCATCATGGTCACGGCCATGATTAATAGCATCATGGGGAAACCAACTGTAATACCGGCCAGGCCTAAAGGGCCCACTCCCTGTCCGATAAAAATCCGGTCCACCACATTGTAGATGGCCATGACCACCATGCCCACCACTGCAGGACCGGAGAATTTAAGTATTAAACCGGCGATGTTGCCGTCTTCAAGTTGTTTTGTGGATACCATGTGGGGCCTCCTGCTGCAATTTTTTCATGATGGTGACGATATCGGCCATGCCGGTCAGGCATTTGTCCAGATCGTCGTCGGATAGTGCGGAGAATAATGAATGAAAGAGTTGCCCGTGTCTGGCCATCATGCGATCAAAATAGGTTTCTCCGTCTGGTGTAAGATAAAGTTGTGTCCGACGCCTGTCGATTACATCCGGACATCTCTCCACCAACCCCATGCTTTCTAAGGAGTCAAGGAGTGTTGTTAAACTTCCTTTGCGCATGTCAAGGCATTGGCCTAGTTCCGAGGATGTTACCCCCTGCCTCTTTTTAATCAGAAGGATAGCTCGCTTCTGATTTTTGGTACAGCGTGTGCTCAATCCGTCCTGATCACGGAACACCACTCCGAAGTTTTGATGGTATAACGGTAAAAACTCCAGAAAAAGTGTTTCTATTTGTTTAATTTTATCTTCCATATGACACCACCATTAGTTTGAAATCTGACTATTAAAATTCTAACGGTTTGTTATAGCAAAGTCAAGATGAAATTTTTCATTACGAGTAAATATGCAAACTCCCCGTCAAGCAGGAAGTTTGCATATTTGATGTGTTATTGATGCGTATTTTTATGGTTTGTCAGCGAGGCGGATTAACCTGTAGCTCAGTACGGATAATATCTTCCGCTCTCTGTAAAAAACAGGCCGTATTCTCGTACAGTCTCTCCTGTGATTTCCTGCCAGCGGCGGGCGTATTCTTCAAGTTGAGGGCGGTAATATTGCCTTAGTTGTGACCGGTGGTCTTCGTCATGGACGGTATCTGTTTTGTAGTCCACCAGAATCCATCCTTCCTCCTCTTTAAAGACCAGGTCCATGGTGCCGGTCAGGTAGCGGTCGCCTTCCCAGATGCCAAAGGGTACCTCCGCCTGTTTTTCCGCGGCGCAACGGACTCGCTGCCAGAATGACGAAGACATGATTTCATCCAGTGATTTGGTTACTTCGGTTAGCTCTTCAGCGGGACGCATCTCCTGCTCCAGTAAAGTGCGGATTAATGTGTCCAGGTCTACCTTCTCTTTTTTCTTTACCAGAACTTCCAGAGCTTTATGGATAACGTTCCCCCAGGACATGCCGCGGCCGGTATGAACTCTGTGGGGGGCGTCTTCTTTTTTGCTCAGTTCGGTGACGGTGTGACGGCTGTAGGTGGGCGTAATTAGCCGGCTCATGCTTCCTTTGATTTCTTCTTTTGCCTGGGCCAGCATACCTGGAGTAACCAGTTGGCCCGGTTTTTTAGTGGGAACTGGAATCTCGGGAATCTCCAGGACTGGCGTGTTTTCCAGGTACGCATGGAGGGGCTGCCAGGGGCTAATGGTTTCCTTGGCGGGATAGGTGCTGATAAGCAGAATGTTTTTGGCTCGGGTAGCAGCCACGTAGAGCAGGCGACTTTCTTCTGCCCTTTGGTAGCGCGTTTCTTCCTGTTGGTGGATGGTCCAGTTGACGGGTTGGGCCAGCGTTTCGCTGGTGTGTTTGCCTTTTTTTATGATTTGGATAAACCCCTGGGGGAAACCGGTGGTGCGGTTAACGTGAAAGTCTGGTTCCCGGGTCACACATTTGCCGGGATTGGCCAGGATGACAACCGGCGCTTCTAGCCCTTTGGCTTTATGCAGATTCATGATCCGGACTCCGGGGGACCGGCCTCCTTCCATGTCCAGTTCTTCTTCCAGACCCGATTCGAGAAGCTGTGAGAAATAGCTAACGGCGGAGGCAAAGCCTGTTTGGCCATTCTCTTCCCGGCGTCGGATGAGTTCAATCAACTGCAGGATGTAGCCGGCGCGTCCTTTTCCCATGCTGCCGGAAAGTGTATACGGGATTAAGCCCAGGTCAGCCATGATCATTTCCAATACGGCGCCCGCAGGCAGTTCCCGGGACCAGCGGTGGTATAGCCGCAGTGTTTCCCAGACAGGGGTGAAGGCAGTGACCACTTCCTGCGGTGCATCCTGGGGAATGGCACTCAGGAAGGAAAACCGACCGCCGGACATTTTATAGCGGTAGAGCGTGTCGTCACTGATGCCGAAGTATAAGCCGCGCAAGGCGGCAACGAGAAAGACAGCATTATCCGGGTCCAGTATGGTTTGCAAAAGGATGTGGAGTTCCTGCAGTTCCCGGGAGGCGGCAATGTCACTGCCACCAGATAAGCTAAAGGGAATCTGGTAGCTTTCCAGTGCCCGGGCGTAATGGGCCATGTTGCTTTTATAGCGGATGAGAACCATAAAGTCCGAAGCAACGGGTACGGGGGATAACCCGGCTCTTTCCTCCTCTTCAGTACGGGACAAGGTGAGTTGGCCGTCCAGGCAGGAGCGAATCCAGGAGGCGATTTGTCTGGCGTCATGGTGGACAATTTCTTCTTGTTTATGGCGGTACACCACAGGAAGTTGCAGCCTCACGATGCCACCGGTGGTATCTTTACGATGGGGTTGCATGGGAAAGTAGGATGCCTGGTAGGGCGGTTGATCCTGGGAGAACACATGGGAAAAGGCAGGATTGACCCAGTCGATAACGGCGGGCAGGGAGCGGAAATTGGCAGTTAGGTGTAATACTTCCCCCCCTGTTGCCTTAATTTGTTGTTTGACGTGATTGTAGATGTCAATGTCGGCGCGGCGAAACCGGTAGATGGACTGTTTGGGATCGCCTACCACAAAGAGAGAACCGGGGTTGGGCGTAAGTTTCGTCCAGTCTGTTTCGGTGGTATCACTACCGGTGAGGTAAAGCATAATCTCCGCCTGGATGGGGTCGGTATCCTGGAATTCATCGACCAGGATATGGCTGAATCGATCTTGGAAATACGTCCGGACTTCGCTTTTGTCTTTGAGAAGTTGGACCGTGCGCATCAGGAGATCCTGGAAGTTTACTTTGTTTTCCCGCTCCCTGACGGTTTGATAATGACTGACGGCGGGTAGAAGGAAACTCAGCAGATGATGGTAGCGGTACTCTCGCCAGCGACAGAGCACAGGTTGGACAATTTGCTCGCGAAAGTCATGGAAGAGTGCCTCCATTTCTCTGGCCGTTTCACGGCTTTCCCATCTATTGAGTGTGGGTTCGGCAGATTTATTTAGCCGAGCCAGGAGACGAAGTAAAAAGCGATCTTGGCCCATATCGAAATAGCGCTGCCAGCGAAGCGCTTGTCTTAATAGAAGCTGCAGCTTGTCCCAGCCATTGTCTGGTGCGGTGGCAGGGAGCATGGTTCTGGCCGCAGTGGACAAATTAGCCAACTCTTTGCGAGCTTCTGTCAGGTCAGGGTAGGCCACCGGTTCCGAGGGAAGTTCCACATCGGGGTAGAGAACCAATTGCTGGTAAGCCACTTTTAGTTCCTGGGGGGTAACGTCCAAACCATAAATGTTTTTCAGGTGTTCCGGCTGCTCCAGGCGAACGGTGAGCAGATATTCTTCCCAGGCAGCTTCTTCCAGGAGGCGTTCTTCCAGCCCCTCGATTTCAGTGAAGTCGGGGAACATGCCCGCTTCCACGGGACGTTCCCGTAAAAGTCGGGAGCAAAAGGAGTGAATGGTGCCGATAAAGACGCGGTCTAAGTGGGACAGCGCTTGGGAGAGCCGCTCTTTTTTTATATTGTCTCCTGCTTTATGAGCGTTGCCACTAGCGCTCTCCAGCTTAAGCTGAAAGCGCTCACGGAGTTCGGCGGCAGCTTTGCGTGTAAAGGTAACAGCGGCCATGTTTTCAGCTCGGCACTTGTCCTCGGCAATCAATGCTACCATGCGGTCAACCAGGCTTGACGTTTTACCAGAGCCTGCGCCGGCCTCTACCAAAAACGTTTTGTCCAGGTCTTGGCGGATGGCATTTCGGGCCTGTTCGTCCATGAGTGTATTATTCAACACTGCAGCTCCTTCCAGACGATACGAGACTTGTAGTCAGGAGAAACAACTAAATAAAGCATGGTATCTTGTACATTGAATTCGATAAGCTGGATGTTTTTTCCTTTCATATATTACGAAAAAGCTTGGCAGGCAGATTCCCTTTTATCAAAGTTATGAATGACGTTTTTAACAATAGGCTTATCATTTAAATTTTCTTAAGAACAAAGGATATTATCCAGGTTGTGGCATATAAGGTAGTAGTTCCATATGGGAGGAGCTTTTTTATGCTGAGCGAGAAACCGAAAAAGCGTTCCCGCATACGTCGTTGGGCTGGCAGCCGTTACTTTATATGGCGGCGTCTCTTGCACTGGCATTTCACCGGAACAAAATTCGCGCTTACGAAACAGGGGAACGCATTGCCTTTTCTTGTGGCAGAGCACAGTACCCCGTTATACAGGAAATTGCGCAATGTGGATATGTGGGTACAGGAGAATAAAGTCCATAACCTGCGGCTTGCCATACAACACCTGGATCAAGTGCTTATCCGTCCTGGTGAAACCTTCTCTTTCTGGCGCCTACTAGGGAAGCCCACGGCCAAGAAAGGTTATCGGAAAGGGATGATTCTCAGTGAAGGTTCGTTTTATGCGGGAACAGGCGGTGGCCTCTGCCAATTGGCCAATCTGCTTTACTGGATGACACTCCACACTCCCCTAACCATCAAAGAACGCTGGCGCCATAGTTACGATGTATTCCCGGACAATAACAGAACACAACCCTTTGGCAGTGGTGCCACTGTGTCCTATAACTACATAGACCTGCAGATTGAAAATAATACAACGAATACATATCAGCTTCTGCTTTGGCTCGATGAAACCCATCTGCACGGCCGTTTACTCTCTGCAGATTCTCAACCCCATACCTATCAGGTGTATGAAGCGGAACATAGTATTTCCCACGAATGGTGGGGCGGTTATATGCGCCACAATATCCTGCGCCGTAAAGTATTGGATGATAACAATACCGAAGTTAATGATGAATATGTGGTAGAGAATCACGCAATTATGATGTATGAGCCGTTATTGCCGGGGTAATCGCCAGCCAACTCCACGCTCACAAGGTTGATTGGGTCACTCTCTGCACAGAAAAACCCGGCCAATGAAGTGTGCCTCAAAGGTGTAGTTTATCGGTTCGGGGGGAGTCGTATCCCCGGGTTCTTCTGGACTTTCAGGGATGGTGGGTTCTACAGGCCCTGCCGGATTAGACGGGGGAGATGTGGGTCCTATAATGTCTTCCGTTTGCCCCTGCCATGATGGTCTATTTCCGGAAACGTCTTGGCAAAGATATTATCAACGAAATCAATGACCTGATAGCAAAAGAGGCTGCGGCTAAATCAAAAGATGACGACAATGACGGTTCTGACGGGAAAATGTCAAAGCCAGAAAAGGAGTCCAGTGGCCAAGAAAATCTTTTTGAAAACCAAGGTACTCTGTTGCTGGACGCCACATGTGCTCCGGCAGATATCCACTATCCAACGGATTTATGGCTGCTAAACCAAACCCGTGAAGTACTGGAAGAAATCATAGATGTTTTACACGAACCACACATTGGCCAAAGCATGAAGCCCCGTACATATCACTAAAGTGCTAGAAAGAGCTATTTGAATATTGATAAGAAGAAGCATAAAACAGCTAAGGCAATTCGCAAAGGTATTGGTAAGCAGCTGCGCTACATCAAAAGAGACCTAAAAATCATCGAGAGGCTGTGCTTTAAAAGTCCTTTATCTCTTCTTAGTAATCGACAGTATCAAGACCTTCTGGTCTGCCATGAAGTATACCGTCAACAACTAGAGATGTATAGGAACCATATACATAAAACAGAAGATCGAATCGTTAGTCTACATATGCCCTTTGTCCGCCCCATTGTACGGGGCAAGGCAACTGCTGACGTAGAGTTTGGAGCCAAGCTGGCAATCAATCAGTACGGTTAACGGATTTTGCTTCATGGAACACTTAAGCTTTGATGCGTTCAATGAAGCGAACACCCTTATTGCCTCAGTTAATAACTATTATCATAGGTTTGGTTTCTGTCCAAAAGCGGTAGTAGTGGACAAGATCTATCGCAACCGGGAAAATATTAATTTTTGCAAATCACTAGGTATTCGCCTTTCAGGTCCGCCCCTAGGGCGTCCAGCAAAGGATCTTGAATTACTAAAAGCACAAAGACGGGAAGAAAGGCTAGATGCCAAAGTTAGAAATCGTGTTGAGGCGATATTCGGTGAAGGGAAACGCCTTTACGGTCTGGGTAGAATCATGGCACGTCTCCGGGAAACCAGTGAGACTGTAATTGCCATGCAATTATTGGTTATGAATCTGGAACGCAGGCTCCGGATTCTTTTTGCCCATTTTTTCGGTGTAGTATTTGATCTCATTAATTTCGTTTTTTAGCCTTTTAATGAAAAATGCTGGGGTGTTAAGCAGTCCCTAGGTAGGTAATTTTGTTTCATTAATATAGGTAACTTAGCTTACTAGTGACTTACTTAAAATGAAGTGAAACAATAGCAGTATCATTATTACTTATGCTTGCATTACAACTATATAATACGGGTTGTTTAAATTCTAAAAATATAACTAGCACGGTCTCATTAAAACAATCATTGTACTGTTCTATATAGGCATTAGTTATAAGTGTGTGCTGTTTAATTTTTTCCAGTTGATATACTATGCTCTCATTTGCAGTGATATTTGGTAATCCTATAGTAAACACATTAGTCAAAATAACTCCAGTTGAACCTCTTACTGGATAATGAAATGGCAACTCAATTATTGGTAAAAAATTTCCACCTGAAGGAACCTCTTCCCGAGAAAAAGTTAACACAACATTATCTCCGATTAGATCAACCTGAGTTAGCTCAGCCTTCATATGGCTACCTAGGTGTCACCGCTCACGAATTCTGACGGCGGAATTCTCACCGACAATGGCGTTGTAGCTTGAACGACAACCTTCAAGCATGGTGAGAATTCAGCCGTCACTCGTTTTTAGTTAAAATACTAGCCTTAAGCAATAATACCTCTTTGGCGGTCAAGGTCGGTTAACACCCGAATAACATGGGACTCCTCAATAACGTCATGTCCCCGTTGTTTCGCATCATACAGGGC